>CAVPBY010000101.1:0-10126 GCA_963702225.1 uncultured Solirubrobacteraceae bacterium
GCTGACGTCGTCGCGCACGATGACCGTGACCGCCCGCGCCTCCTCGTCCGTCGGGTTGACGTAGCGGTGGGGCATCGACCAGGGGGAAGTGGAAGCGCTGTCCCCCGCCGACAGCTCGTACCGCTCGAAGCCGACCACGATGTCGATGCGCCCGCTGAGCATCAGCACCATCTCGGTGCCCGGATGCCGATAGAGGCTCTCGTTGGACTCCGCGTGCGGCGCGTAGATCAACTCCAGGAAGTCGAGGCTGTCGCTGTTCAGTCCTCGGCGTCAGCCGCTCCCAGCGCACGCCCCCCTCGATATCGATCGTTGCCCGCTTGTCGCGGGCGACCGCAGTCGGCCGGCAGGCGGCTCCCCGTCGCCCTCGCGGTCTCGCAGGCGTGGGTCTTTCGGCCGCGGCCGGTCGTGCGCGCGCCCTGAGTCTCAGGCTGAGCGCGGAAGAAGGCATCGACTGGCGCCTCCAGCGCCTCGGCCAGCGCGAACAGGGTGTTCACCGAGGGCCGCGACTGCCCCCGCTCGATCTGGCTGATGGGACCTTGCGACACCCCCACCAGCCGCGCCAGCTCCGACACCCGGAAGCCGCGCTCGGTGCGATGCGCGGCCACGCGCTTACCGACCTCTGACGCTGATCCCTCGGCGCTCGGTCAGCGCTCTTCGTCGCAGATGTACGACTGGCCACAGACTCCCTTTCCTCGTCGAGATGATGAACGCCGTCAATGGCTTCGCCCGATGGCCTTTGACAATGCTACACCATCTGCTCCCCGGGGCCCGCCAAATCGACCCGTTCAGGGTCGAATGAACGCAATTCTTTTAGCAGCACTGGCAGCCGGGAGTAGTGTTGGGCGCGTTCGCGGTCTGACTGCGCTGCCGGTCCTCGGGCGCTCGGTGCCTTCGGTTCATCCTAGTTACGTTCGTGGCGGTGGACGCACCGTCGCTGCATCTGCCCCCGCGTGACCCTCACCACCGCCTAGCCCCTGTCGTCCCTGTCCCATACGGCCACGCCGACCGTCTTCGCCTCCCCGATCTGGGCACGGAGGTGCGGCGCACCGTCCGTGCGGCTGAGCGATTGCAACATCCCGCCCTCGTCGACGACCACGACGGTCACGCGCAGGCCCATCGTCGGCGGCAAGGGACTGCGCAATGCGATGAGCGCGTGCGCCTGTGCGAGCATGACGGCATCGGCGAGGTATATTTCGGCTCGTCCAGTGTCACTCACGGCACGCGTCAGTCCTTGCACCGAGACGGTGAGCACCGAGCGAGTCGGCGGGTGACCGCCGCCGACCGGAAGGTCGCCCTCGCGTCGCCGTGCTCGCGCTCGGCGGGACGATCGCGATGACGGACGGCGCGGTGCCGACGCTCGACGCCGACGATCTCCTCTCCGGCCTGGCGGCGACCAACGGCGTCGGGCTGTGCGTGCGCAGGTCTGCCGGCTCCCGGGCGCGCACCTGACGCTCGAGGACGGGATCGTCCCTGAGGCGCTGGGCGGCGGCCACGTCCCCGCCGCGATGCTCGGCGCGACCGACGTCGCGGCGGCCGCCGTGCCCGTGGTGCTCGCCTCGCTCATGCAGGCCGGGGAGGTCCTTCAGGCGCGCTACGGATTTCCGAGTTCCGAGCGGACCTGCGCGAGTGCGGCGTGCTCAGCGCCGGCTGGCTGAACGCGCGCAAGGCGCGGATCCTGCTCGGGGTGACCCTCGAAGACGGCGCCCGCGGCGCGCAGGTCGCCGCGCGCCTGGACGCCTATCGGCAGACCGCCGGGAGGCGACGATGACCTACGACCTGGGCGTCACCGGCGGGAAGATCGTCACCCCGGCGGGGAGAGCGCGCCTGCACGTCTACTGCGCGGAGGAACGCATCGCGGAGATCTCGAGCGAGCACCGCGAGGCGCGCGAGACGGTGGACGCGACCGGTCTGCTCGTGATGCCCGGAATGGTCGACGCCCACGTGCATCTCATGGACCCCGGCGATCCGACGCGCGAGGACTTTCCATCGGGCACCGCGGCGGCGGCCCGCGCCGGGGTCACAACGATCGTCGAGCACACCCACGGAGCGCCCGTCATCTCGGCGGACGACCTTACCGCCAAGCGCGAGCACCTGCGCGCCCGATCCCGCGTCGACTTCGCGCTCGCCGCCCACGCCTGGCCGGACCGGCTCGAGGAGGTTCCGGGCGTGTGGGCCGCCGGCGCGGTGTTCGTCAAGGCGTTCACATGTGCCACCCATGGCCTGCCCGCGTTCGACGCCGCCACGCTGCGCGACCTATTCGCGAGCATCGCCCGCTGTGACGCCACCTGCCTGGTCCACTGCGAGGACGACGCGCTCACGCGCGCGGCCGAGCGCGATCTGCGAGCTGTCCGGACGCGAGGACGGCGGGGTGATCCCCGCGTGGCGCAGCCGCGAGGCCGAGCGCACCGCGCTGACGGTCGTGCGGCTCCTCGCCAACCACACCCGGGCGCGCGTCGTCGCCGCGCACGTCAGCCATCCGGGCGCCCTGGCAGCCGCCCGCGGCCTGCTCGTAGAGAGCTGCCCGCAGTACCTGCGGCTGCTCGAGCGCGAGGTCCTCGAGCGGGGCGCGCTGCGCAAGTTCACCCCGCCGGCGCGGGCGCGCGCCCCGTCCACGACCTCGACGAGATGTGGCGCGCGCTCGCCGACAGGCGCATCGACTACCTCTCCAGCGACCACTCACCCTCGACGCTCGAGCAGAAGCGTGAGGGCTCGATCTGGGACGTCCACTTCGGCCTGCCCGGCATCGACACGACGCTCTCGGTGCTGCTCGACGGCGCCCATGCCGGGCGGATCTCCTACGAGCGCGTCGCCGAGGTCTACTCCGAGGCGCCCGCGCGGCTCTACGGGCTGTGGCCCCGCAAGGGGCGCCTCGCGCCGGGCGCCGACGCCGACCTGGTCGTCGTCGACCCCGAGGAGCGCTGGACGGTTCGCGACGAGGACATCCTCTCGCGGCGGCGGGGTCGCCGTTCGCCGGCACGACTCTGGCGGCCGCGCGCGCCACACGGTGCTGCGCGGGCGGGTGGTCGCGGCCGGCGGGGACGTGCTCGTCGAACCGGGCGCCGGTCGGTTTCTCGCGGCCCACGGCCCGGGGCGGCGCCGTGGATCGGTGAGCGCGAAGACCGGTCGCCGCGTCCGCGGTAGAGGCGGCGGCCCGGGACGACAACTGCCGGCCGAAGCGGTCAGGACAGCCGGCTGTCGCCCGCCGCTTGCGGCCGAAAGGCAGCGGGTCGCCGACGCGCCAGTTGTTCTCAAACTGCGAGCGGGCCCTGGCGTCGCGCGCCCTTGCCGTCCCCCGCCCGGCCAAGGGGTGGCCGCGCGGGCTCCCAGCGGCGCAGCGCGCGGCTCTCCTCGGGCGAGACCCCGACAGCGGCGGCAAGCGTGAGCTCGTGCTCGGCCGCCTTGGCAGTCCCCGCCGCGATGTGCTGGCGCAGGGCTGGGGATACAAGACGTCCAGCCTCGCCCACCTCCCGGGGTTCCGGTTCTGGTCACGTTCTAATTTCACTGCCTGTCGGCTGTCATCTACGGTATCCACGTGCCAACAGTCTCACTTAACCACGTTAACGTGGTTGCGCACGACCTCGAAACGTCGATGGGCTTCTACCAGCGGTTTTCGCGCTCGAGCGCCTGCCGACGCCCAACTTCGGCTTCCCGGTCCAATGGCTGCGCGTCGGCGACCTACTACAACTGCATCTCTTCGAACGGTCGGACTCCCCGCCGACCTACCACCACCTGGCGTTGACGACTTCCGGCGCTCTACACGGACGCACGGGATCTCGGCGCGTTCGACCGGCATGCGTTTCGTTACCACCTCTTGAGCTGCCCGGAGACATCGCTCAGCTCTACCTGCGCGACCCGGCCGGCAACCTGCTCGAAGGTCGACGCGCCGCGCGCCTCCGATCTTCCCGACGAGATCCGCGCCGACATGCACCGCCTGGCTGACGACCATCCCCAGGAGGGCGACAACCTGCGCGCGACGCTCTTCCGCCTGAGCGCCGAGCGGGTGTCAGGCCGTGATCGCGCTGTCGCCCTCGGCGTAGAGGCCGAACGGCAGTGGGTCGCCGACCGACCACGCGTTGTCGAACTGCGATCGCCGGCCGGCCTCCTGCGTACGAGCGAGCGCGCTCTCCTCGAGCGCGAGTTGGCCCGGCTCCCACGCGGCCAGCGCCGTCAGCACATCGTCGCTGGCGGCCTCGATCGCTGCCGCTAGCCGCCAGGCCGCCTCCGCCGCCTTGGCCGTGCCGACGGCGACGTGTGGCCGTAGCAGCGAAGCCGCGTCGCCGATCAGGCACGCGCGGCCGAACGTCAGGCGCGGCGCGGTGATGTCGTAGACGGCCTGGACGAACGGCTCGGGGGTCTTGGAGACCATCTCGGCCAGCTGCGGGGCGAGCATTCGCTCCCCGTGCAGGCGCAGCTCGTCGACCTGGAGCTGCTTGGCGGCTCCGGCGGGCACCGAGACGTCGTAGACCCGGCCGTCGGCGCCGGTCATGACGCGCTCAAGCGCTTGGCCGGGAGGCACGTTGCGGTACCAGATCCAGTTGACCAGCCGGCGACCGGGCTTGACCGACCCGTCCACGCTCGGGATCGGATAGGTGAGGATGTGGCTGCGGGGCATGAGGTAGTACACGATGGCCTCGCGGAAAGTGGCGAACGTCTCGCGCGACAGCGCCTCCTCGCTTACGATCCCGCGCCAGGCGACGTAGCCGGCGTACTCGCGGGGCAGGTTCGGCAGCAGCAGCCGCCGTGCGGTCGAATGGATGCCGTCGGCGCACACGAGCAGGTCGCAGCGCTCGCGCCCACCGTCGGCCAGGACCACCCGGACCTCGTCGCCGTCCTGCTCGAAGCCGGTCACCCGGTGCCCGAGGTGGTAGCGGCCGGGGTCGAACGCGGCGAGCAGCTCATGGTAGAGCGCGAAGAACGACGTGAAGCGGTAGGCGGAGTCCTGCTCGTGCACGACCGCGCCGGACGAGGCGAGGTATCGCACCGACCGCGACGAGGCGCTCATCGCGTCGAGACTGCTGGCAGTCCGCTCGACCAGGTAACGAACGGTGGAGGGATGCGCGACGATCCCGGCTCCGCGGCCCATCAACGGACGTCGCGAGCGCTCCATGACGTCGACGCTCCAGCCCAGGTCACGCAGGAGCAGGGCCGCCGTCAGGCCGCCCAACGAGCCCCCGATGACGATCGCGCGGTGGTTCATCGGATCGAGGCTTTGGGCCTGGTCACACGGCACAGCGGTTCATGCGCTCAATTGGTGGTCCAGCGCTTCCAGGAGTGCGGCAACCGAAATGCCACGTGCGGCAACCGAATGCCACCCAGGCGAGAGAGTGAGTAGGAGGCGGCGATGAGTGTCAAGGATCTGCAATGCGCGTCTCGGAGGCGCCGGAGCGAGGCGACCCGCTCGGCGATCGGCTGCGGGCGATCATGAACATCAGCCACGCCGTGACAACGGGTCGGGCGGTCGAGACACGCTCAACGAGATCGTCCGGACCGCAGCCGCGCTGGCTGCGCACGGCGCCGCCTCCTGCTGCGTCACCGTAAGGGCCCACCGGTCTGTCGGTGGCCGGGTCCCACGGATCAAGGGCCGACTCCGGCGCAAGCCAGCTGCGGTGAGCAGTAGTCAGCAAGCCTCGCCTGCGCACATCCATCGAAGGACAGCGAGCGCAACCATTGGACGTGCCTTGACAGTCCGGGCATCCCCCTCGGCGTATCGCCACCCGCGCCGCAATAGGACTTCGAGAGTCGATGGCGCGCGCATCAGATCACCGCGGACATCCTCGATGCAGCGGATCAGGTCTCGGAACGCTTCATCAGCGACATTCGGGACAAACGCGAAAGAAAGCTCGTCGGCGGCCAACAACCACCCGCGTCCGGCCCCATACGGTCTAGGGAGCGATCTGCTCGAGGATCTCGAGGTTGCGGGCTCCGTCCTCGCCGGTGGCGTAGGGCAGGTCCTCCCCGGACGCGACGCGGGTGATGACGTCGACCTGCCGCGGGAAGGCCTCGGGGCGATCGCCGGAGAGGTCGAGCGGCTCGGCGTCGGGTCTGAGCAGCGTCACCGACCCCTGGCCGTTGGGCGAGGTGTCCTCGGCGACCAGCGCGCCCTCAGTCCCAACCAGCTCGACCCGGGTGTGCGGGCTCCACACGTTCGTGCTCACCGCGAGCGTCGCCAACGTGCCCGCCTCGAAGCGCAACGCGGCGACGTCGACGTCGTCGGTCTCGAAGCCGAGCTGGTGCGCGGAGATCCCCTTCGCCTCGGCGACCTCGCCGAGCAGCATCCGCAGCAGGTCAATGTGATGGGTGCCGATGTCGGCGAGCGCACCCCAGTGGGCGCTGTCGCGATGCTGGCGCCACTCGGGCGGCGGGCCGGGGCGGTGAACGCCGTAGTAAGTGCGCGCGACCGACACCTGTCCGATCGCCCCCTCGCTCAGCAGCCGTCGCATCTCCTCGTGGCCGGGGATGTAGCGTGCCTGGTAGCCGGTCGCGAGCACGACGTTGGCCTCGCGGGCGGCCTGCACGAGCTCCCAGCCCTCGCTCGCGCTCATCGCCAGCGGCTTCTCGAGCAGCACGTGCTTGCCGGCCTGCAGCGCGGTCCGGGCGTGCCGGTGGTGCAGGAACGTGGGCGAGGCGATCCACACCGCCTCGAGGCCCGGCGCCGACAGCAGCTCGTCGAGCTCGGTCGTCGCCGTTTGCACGCCGTGCTCGTCGGCGAAGGACCGGGCGCGCTTGGCGTCGCTGCTCATAACCGCGACCAGCTCCGCGCCTGCGGTCTGGGCGATGGCGGGCGCGCAGGAGTGTGCCGCTAGGCCTCGGGCCCCGACCAGCCCCCAGCGCATCGGACTCACGGTCACCACACTCCTCCCTCTCGTCGGCCGGCAGTTTCCGGCGGACAGATTAGCAACGCTACGTTGGGTTTGCGGGTCCTTTGCAGTCACGCTGAACGGGATCTCACTCGAGCAGCAAACGCTCGTCGAACGCCGTGCGCGTGAGCGAGGTGCCTTCTTCCGCGCCGACGGCGATCGTGTCCTCGAGGCGGACGCCACCGCCGCCGGCCACGCCATCCACCCAGATCAGCGGCTCGATCGCCATCGTCATTCCGCGCTGGAGCTCGATCGTTTCCGCGCCATCCATCGACTCCCCGATGTAGGGCGGCTCGTTGGCGCCCATCCCCACCCCGTGGCCGATGAACAGCGACAGGAAGCGGTCGCCGAATCCGCGTGCGGCGCCCTCGGCTACCGCCGCCCGGGCTACGTCGTCGTTGGTGGCCCCGACCCGCATCGCCGCGCGCGCTGCCCCCAGCGCGGCGTGCACCGCGGTGTAGATCTCCTGCTGAATGCGCGACGGACGCCCGCAGACGACGGTGCGCCCCAAGTCGGAGTAGTAGCCGTTCCACATCGCCCCGATGTCGATGAACACGAGATCGCCCTCGCGGATGACCTTGTCCGACGCGAATCGGTGCGGCGGGCTCATGTGCTCGCCCGAGGCGACGAACGGCGTCGCGACGTGGGGCATCTCGCCGCCGAGGCGATACAGCGTCCGCATCGCCTCCGCGACCACCTCCTGCTCGCGGACGCCGGGCCGAATCGATCGGATCGCGGTGTCGGTCACCGCCTCGGCGATCGTGCTCGCCTCCTGCATCGCCGCCAGCTCGGCGGGCGCCTTGACCATCCGCGCCGACTGCATCGGCGCGTCGCCGTCGCTCAGCGTCACGCCGGGTAGCGCCCGGGCGAGCTCCTCCACCTGGGCGTAGGCGATCTCGTCGATGCCGATCCGCGCCCGGTCGAGCCCCCGCTCTCGGATCGCGGGGGCGATCGCGGTCTCATACGCTCCCCGGATCAGGCCGCGCGCCTGCATGATTGGGATCGGCCGCGCGTCGGCGATCCACGGCATCGTCACGCGCACGCGGTCGATCTCGCCCCCGGAGAGAAACAGCGTCATCGCCCCGTCGGCGCGAACCAGGCACCCGTTGAGCAGGGCGCTCTTGCCCTGGATCAGCTGGGAGCGCAGCCCTGACAAGAAGCGCACGTTCTCGTCCCTGAAGACCAGCAGTGCGTCGGCACCCGCCGCCCGCATCGCTTCCCGGGCGCGGCTCACCCGCAGCTCGCGCAGCGCCTCCCAGTCGATCCGCTGCTCGTAGTCGACGGCGACCTGGCCGAGCGCGGACCGTCCGAGGTCAGGCCGGTCGTGCATCGTCGTCCTCCGCGACCGTTCGCGTGGGCCTGAGCCGACGGCCTAGCCGTGGACGCCGTTGGCGTCCAGGCACCGCGCGATCTCCAGCTTGTCGGCGGCCGCGAAGCCGACGCCCGCCTGCTGCTCGCCGTCGCGCAGCGTCACGTCGTGGAAGACGACGCCGTCAGGGCAGGCGAGCGCCGCGCGGGCGCCATCCATGTAGTTCCACGGGCGGGTGAAGAACCGCCCCTCGGACTCCCATCGCCTGTCGCTCATGCCCAGCTTCCCCTCAATCGGTCGTGCCCCCGGACGCCCGGCGTCGCCGGGTTCTCCGAGCGGATATTAAGTGAAGCTCGTCAGTGACGCTCCTCGGATCGGAAGCAAAGCTACCACGGGGCCGCGGGTGCCGGAGCGCCGACAATCGCGGTCACGCCGCGGTCGTGCGGTACTGTGCGACACGCCGGTCGCAGGTGCGGGCGTGGGCCTCGAAGTTCTCGATCCGGCACTGGCGAGCACACCTCGCCGATCAACCCGCTCGCCTCCGGATCGCGCTCCTGATGGGTGATCCTCCCGACCGCCGGCGGGTCCCGGTTCACGGCCGGCCTGTGGGTCGACAAGTTCCTCAAGACCATCTGGTTGGTGCCGATCGTCTTGTCGTCGTAGGCCACCGCCGTCGCCGCGCCGAGGAACAGCGCCCCGTAGTTGCGCAGGCGCTCGAGGAACCAGCGCGGCTCGTGGGTGAAGACCTCCACGTGCTCGAAGGCGAGCTCGTCGGCGACCTGCGCCGCCTCCTCGGGCAATCGACAACGCGCACCTCGCCGAACAGCTGGCGCTAGGCCTCGACACCGTAGCGGTTCACCCGGACCGGCAGCGAGTCCACCGCGGGGCTGCTCGGCGTCGCCGTGGGCGCGCGAGATGCGGGCGACCTAGTCGGCCACCGCGCGCTCGTCGGCCGCGGGTCCCAGACCTGCCGGCTGCTTGATGACGGGGACCAAGGATGCTCCCTCGTCGACAGCGGATGCGCCCCCCATCGTGGCAAGACGTCAACCTCGCCGCCCGCACTCCCGAACGTCGCCGCCCGCAGGCTCACCACGGCCGGCCTCTCAGGAGGGCGTCAGCCGGCGGCCGCGCCGTACCCCGAGCCACCGGCCGTGGCGCACGACGACGTGACCGCCCTGGATGACGGCGGCGACGCCCAGCGCGGATGGATCGGGTCGTGGTAGTCGCCACCCTCGGCGACCCGGTCGGGCGCCAGCACCACGAGATCGGCCATCTACCGGGCGCGATTCGCCCCCGGCCACGCAACCCGACGCCCTAAAGGGCAGGCCGGTCATGCGCGCGATCGCCTCCGGCAGCGAGAGCACGCGCTCCTGGACGTAACGGCCGAGCACCCGCGGGAACGTCCCGAACATGCGCGGATGCGGCCTCCCCCCAATGCCGGGCGACAGCCCGTCGGCGCCGATCATCGTCTGCGGGTGGGCGAGCACCGTCTCGACGTCCTCCTCGGTCATCGCGAAGCGGACCATCGACACGCGCAGCCGCTCGGAGCGGAGCACGCAGACAAGCGCGTCGAACGGCTCGCCGCCGATCTGCGCGGCGAGCCGCGGCAGCGTGATGCCCTCGTACGCGTGGCCGGCGGTGCTCGCGATCATGATCGCGTCCCAGACGACGCCGTCGTCGGCCGCCAACTCGTTCGCCCGGGCGAGCGACTTCGGTCGTCGAGGCGCTCGAGCATCACCGGTCCGCCGTCCTGGAATCTGGCGGGCAGCCCCGTAATGAGCATCGTCGAGGTCGCCTTGGAGGGATAGGCGTCCTGCCCGGCGGCCAGGCCCCCGCCCGCGCCGCGTCCAGGCGCTGCGGCGCCGCCCCGACGCGCCCCAGGCGGGGCCCGCCTTGAGGTGGAGACCTGCGGCGCCCAACGGCGCGTCGTCATTGGCTAACGGGTCGGGCGTGGTTGCGG
>CAVPBY010000102.1:0-35917 GCA_963702225.1 uncultured Solirubrobacteraceae bacterium
CGCCCTCCTGAGCGCCGAGCCCGGGCCCCTCAGCGCACCGGCGAGTCGAGCACCGACAGCGTGCCCGCCTGCGCGTCGAGGTGCACTCGGGCCCCGAGCGGGACCGTCGCCAGGTGCTCGCCGTGCCCGAGCGGCAGGTAGAAGCAGACCGGGATCCCGAGCGGGCCGAGCAGATCCTCGAACACCTGCTCGAGCCCGAGCGTCGGGCCGTCGGCGTCGACGTCGGTGTGGTCACCGATCGCGATGCCGCGGCACCCGTCGAAGCAGCCGGCGGCGAGCAGCTGGCTGAGCGCGCGGTCGACGGTGTCCGGTCTCTCATGGACGTCCTCGAAGAAGCAGATCCGCCCGGCGAAGTCGGCCTGGAGCGGAGTCCCCGCCAGCGCGGCCAGCAGCGACAGGCAACCGCCGGCCAGCGGCCCCTCGGCGACGCCGGGACGCAGCGTGCTCACCCATGGGTCGTCGGGCTGGGCGCTCACCGCGAAGGGCTGGGCATCGAACAGCGCCCGGCGCACGCCGTCGAGCGTGAACTCGTCGCGGTCGGCGAGGCGGGTGACGACCGGGCCGTAGAACGTGACCCAGTGCAGGTGGCGCGCGATCAGCGCGTGCAGCACCGTGATGTCCGAGAAGCCGATGAACACCTTCGCGGGCCGTCCGGCGAGCGCCTCGATCTCGCCCTCGGCGAGCGCCGCGACCGTTCGCTGGGCGCCGTAGCCGCCGCGGGCGCACCAGACCGCGTCGAGCGTCGGGTCCCCGAGCGCCCACAGCAGATCCTCGGCCCGGGCGCGGTCCTCGCCGGCCAGGTAGCCGCGGATCTCCCGCACGTGCGCGCCGAGCACGACCTCCAGGCCCATCCGCTCGAGCTCCGCGATGCCGCGGGCCAGGCGCGAGGGCTCGAGCAGCCCGCTCGCGGAGCGATCACCCCGACCCGCGACCCCTGCGCAAGCCGCGGCGGGCGCGCGGGGGCGGCGTCGTCTGCTCCGGGTCGGCTCACCTCGTCTGCTCCAGGTCGGCTCACCGCGACATCCTCGCATGCGCGCCCACGGCACTTGACCTCAAGCGCGCTCGAGCACGTACGGTGGGGCCGGTGAGCGCCGCGCACGACGGACACGACCCCGCCCACCCGACCGCCCGCGCCGAGCGGCGGATCGTCGCGGTCGTCGGCGGCACGCTGCTCGTCGACACGATCTTCTACACCGCGCTCACGCCGCTGCTGCCGCAGTTCGTGCACCACCTGCGGATGTCGGCCGGCGCGGCCGGGCTGCTCACCGCCTGCTACGCGATCGGGGCGCTCGCCGGCACCATCCCGGCGGGGCTCATCGCCGCCCGTATCGGCCCGCGGTCGACGCTGCTGGGCGGCTCACGCTGGTCTCGGTCTCGACCGCGGCGTTCGCGGTCGTCGACACCCCGGTGCTGCTCGACCTCGCGCGCCTGCTGGAGGGGCTGGGCGGCGCCGGCGCCTGGTCGGCGGTCTCGCGTGGCTCGCGGCCGGCAGCGCGCCGCGGCGTCGCGGCGCGGTCATGGGACAGGTGCTCGCGGCCGCCACCGCCGGGGCACTCGTCGGGCCTGCGGTCGGCGCGCTCGCCGGCGCGGTCGGGCGAGGACCCGCGTTCGGGCTGGTGGCGGTCGTGGCGGCCGCGATGACGCTCGCCTGCCGGCGCGTCCCGGCCCCGGGCGGGGGCTCGCCCGCGGCGACCCGAGCGACCCACGCGCTCGCCGGCGCGCTGCGTGACCGCCGCGTGCTCGGCACGATGTGGCTGACCGCGCTGCCGGCGCTCATCTCCGGCGCGCTCAGCGTGCTCGGGTCGCTGCGACTGCATCACCTCGGCGCGGGCGCGACCGCGATCGGCCTCACCTTCCTCACCGCCGCCGCGATCGAGGCCGGCGTCGGGCCGCTCTCCGGACGGGCGTCGACCGCCACGGCCGGCGGTTGCCGGTCTGCATCGGGCTCGCCGCGGCGACCGTGCTGCTCGCCGGGTTCGGCGTCCCGCGCGCCGCCCTGCCCGCGGCCGCGCTCGTGGTCGGCGTCGGCGTCGCGCTCGAGCTGCTCTGGGCGCCCGCGATGGCGTGGCTCTCCGACGTCCTGGAGCGCCGCGGCGACGCGGCCGCGCTCGCCGGTGCGCTCATCAACCTCGCCTGGTCGGGAGGCCAGATCGCGGGCTCGGCGGGCGGCGGCCGGCTCGCGCAGGCGACCGACGACGTGGTGCCGATGCTCGTCGCGGCCGGGCTCGCGCTCGCGACGCTGCTCGCGCTGGCCGGCGGAGCTATTCGCGCCGGAGCACGAGCGCCAGGCTCGGCACGACGATCGAGACGAGGTAGACCGGCCAGAGCCTGGCTCCGTGGCAGCGGAAGCTGACGGTGTCGCCGTCGGCGGCGTTGAAGGACTCGACGCTGCTGGTGTAGCGGCCCATGCGGACCAGGAGCGTGTGGCGCCCGGGCTCGATCTCCGTGTCGAACGCGCCGAGGTGGTCGATCGAGCCGACCGTGGCCCCGTCGAGCTCGATCTGGAACGGCGCCCGCCGGAGCTCCAGGGCGGCGCTCCGTCGCGTCATCGCAAGCGTTGCCGACATCGTCGCTCTCCTTGTTCGTTGATCTGCGCCGCCGCGCCGCCCGCGTCAGCCCCGCGTCCCGATGATGAGCCGCTCGCGGTCGAACATCGCCGCCACCGCCCGCCAGCCGAGCACGTCGACGGCGAGCAGCGCGGCGGCGAGGGCGAGCGCGAGGCCGGTCGAGGGCGTGATCACGTCGAAGCCCATCAGCGCCACGATCGCGAGCGGGGGCAGGCTGGCGAACACGCTGAGCTGCTGGGCGACGCGGACGTCGGTCGCGCGCGCGGAGATGGCGATCCCGACCCAGATCGACCAGCCCGCGAGCAGCGGCGTGAAGGCGAGCTGGACCGGGACGTGCGAGCCGGAGAAGATCGCGGCTCCATGCGGGATGGGCGACGAGCGCCGCGAGGGCGAGGAAGATCCCGAAGATCGTGTAGGCGACCGCGAGCGTCGGGATGGCGACCGCGAGCGCCTTGCCGATGAGCAGCTCCTCACGGCGGATGGGGGTGATCAGGATCGGCTCGAGCGTGCCCTGCTCACGCTCGCCGACGACCGAGTAGGCGGACACCGTCGAGGGGACGATCGCCGGGATCAGCAGCAGGTACAGCAGCGAGAGCCCGACCCGGGCGTCCAGCTTGGAGCTCGGCAGCGCAGCCGGCGCGGCGAGCAGTTGGATCGTCGGCGCCGCGATGAAGATGAGCGGCAGGATCGTCATCGTGAACACCATCACGAACCGGTTGCGCCGGAGGTCGCTGAGCTCCTTGACGACGATCGCCCGGATGCGCGTCCAGCTGAGGCTCATCGCCGCGTCGCCTCTACGTCCTCGTCGATCAGCTCGAGGTACACGTCCTCCAGCGAGTGACGGGAGTCGGCGAGCGAGCGGATGTCGGCGCCCGCGCCGACGAGCGCGCGCGCCACCGCGGGCGCGGCGACGTCCGGATCCGAGACCGCCAGCTCGTACTCACCGGCGCGCCGGCGCCCGCCACCCGTCGACGCCGGCGAGTCCCCCGAAGACGGTGCCGGGGTCGGCGAGCTCTCCGCTCAGCCGGATCTCCAGGGCCCGGTTGAACAGCTGCTCGCGCAGCTCGTCGGGCCGCCCGATCGAGCCGCAGTGTCGTGTTGAGGATCGCGACCCGGTGACAGAGGCGTTCGGCCTCCTCGAGCCGGTGGGTGGTGAGGAAGATCGTCACGCCCCGCTCCCGCAGCGAGACGATCAGCTCGTGCACGTCGTGCGCGGCGACGGGGTCGAGGCCCGACGTGGGCTCGTCGAGGAACAGCACCGCCGGGTCGTTGAGCAGCGCGCGGGCGAGCGCGACCCGCTGCCGCAAGCCCTTCGACAGCGATCCGCATGGATCGCCCGCGCGGTCGACGAGCTTGACCGCGCGCAGCGACCGCTCGATCCGCGCGGGGATGTCGTCGAGCTCATAGAGGCCGGCGAAGCAGCGCAGGTTCTCGGTCACCGTGAGCCGCAGGTACAGCCGGGGGACTCGGGCATGATCGAGATGCGGCTGCGGATCGCCGGCCCGTTCGCCGCGCTCAGCGGGATCCCGGCCACGATGGCCGACCCCGCGGTGGGCGCGATCAGCGTGCCGAGCGTCCTCACGGTCGTCGTCTTGCCGGCGCCGTTGGGCCCGAGGAAGCCGAACACCTCGCCGTAGCCGACCTCGAACGACACGTCGTCGAACGCGACGCGCTCCCGAAGTGCTTGCTCAGGTGCTCGACCACCAGCGCCGCGTCCACGCGCCGATCCTACCAGCGATCTGGCCTTCTTGATAGTTTCTCGGCCATGCAGCCAGTACGCACCGCCGACGCGGAGCGGACGTTCATCGAGACCGCCCGGCGAGCGCAGATCGTCGACGCCGCGATCGACACGATCGCCGAGCTCGGGTACGCGCGCGCGTCGCTCGGGCGCATCGCCGAGCGGATCGGGATCAGCCGCGGGCTGATCAGCTACCACTTCGCAGGCAGGGACGAGCTCATCACCGAGATCGTGCGGCTGGTGGTGGCGGAGGGCGTCGCCTACATGCAGCCGCGTATCCTCGCCCAGCCCACCGCCGCCGGGATGCTGCGCGCCTACGTCGAGTCCAACCTCGCGTACATGCGCGAGCACCCCAACCGCATGCTCGCGATCGTCGAGATCGTCCGCGACGGCGCCACCGCGGACGGACGGCGCCCCGTCGGCGCCCACCCCGACGTCGAGCGGGCGGTGCAGGAGCTCGCCAACCTGCTCGCCAGCTTCCAGGCCGCCGACGAGATGCGCGCCGACTTCGATCCGCACGCGGTGGCGATCGCCCTCCGGGCGGCCATCGATGCGGCGCCGTGGCGGCTGCGCTCCGACCCCGAGTTCGACATCGACGCTTACGCGCGGGAGATCGCGGGCGTGTTCGACTCGGCGACGCGCATCGCCGGCTGAGCTCCGCGCAGGAACAGCGGCGGTGGCTTTGCCAAATCAGCACGTGGACTTGCCATCCGTGGGCCGGCCGGGCATGCTGGAGCGCATGACCACGAGCAGCCACCGGCACGGCGCCCCGACCGAGATGTTCGAGCCCGAGAGCTGGAACGAGCGCTACTCCGGCGAGGAGCAGATCTGGAGCGGCAACCCCAACGCGCAACTCGTCGCCGAGGCCTCGGCGCTGGAGCCGGGCACCGCCCTGGACGTCGGCTGCGGCGAGGGCGGCGACGCGATCTGGCTGGCCGGCCGCGGCTGGGCGGTCACCGGCGCCGACTTCTCCGACAACGGCCTGGCCCGCGCCGCCCGGCACGCCGATCAGACCGGGGTCGCCGATCGCATCGACTGGTGGCGGGTCGACGCCCGCCGCTTCGACGCCGGCGGCCGCACCTGGGACCTGGTCACCAGCCACTTCCTGCACACGCCCGACGGCTCGATGGTCGACGTGACCCGGCGGCTCGCTCGGGCCGTCGCCCCCGGCGGGCATCTGCTTGTCGTCGGCCACGCGCCCTCGGACGCCTTCACCCATCTCACCGACGCTCACCGCCGCGCGATGTTTCACGCCGAGGACCTGCTGCCCGCCCTCCCGGACGGCTTCGACCCGCTCGCCGTCGAGCAGCGCCCGCGCACGGTGACCCGCAACGGCACAACGGTCGAGATCGACGACTCGACCCTGTTCGCCCGCCGCCGCCCGTAGCGCCCCGCGGCCCCGTCGCACCCGGCGGCCGCCGGTCGCGCGCCCCCGCGGCCGCCCGTCGCACCCCCCGCGGCCGCCCGGCGGCCGCCCAGCGGCGCCACTTGGACTTGGAGCGGGTTGTTGTCCATATACGACCACGAGGCGCTCCAAGTCGGCCGGCGCGCGATCCGCCGGCGCCACTTGGAGCGGGTCGGGGTCCATATACGACCACAAGGCGCTCCAAGTCGGCCGGCGCGCCGGCCGCGACCCGCACCACCGCCTCGACCTCGACCGGGATTCCGTAGGGCAACTCCGCGACGCCGATCGCTCATCCGCATCCCGGGCGGCGCCGCGAACACCGCGGGCGGCGCGGAAGGTCAGGACGGACGCGCGAGGTCGTTGAGCTGGGAGAGGCGCAGGTGGTTGCCGAACGGGTCGCGGAAGCCGCAGTCGATCCCGTACGGGCGCTCCTCGGGCTCCTCGACGAACTCGACGCCGGCCGCCTTCATGCGCTCGAAGTCGGTCTGGATGTCATCGGTCGTGAGGAACACGCCGCCGGCCACGCCGCGGTTCATCGTCGCCTGGATCAGCTCGATCGTCTCGGCTTCGAACACCGGCTCCGGTGGGATCGCCATCAGGACGATCGCGACGTCCTGCTGGCCGGGAGGCGCCACGGTCAGCCAGCGGAAGTTGCCCAGCTCGGGCACGGTGACGTCGACGCGGACCTCCAGCCCGACCTTCTGCGTGTAGAACTCGAGCGCCTGCTGCTGGTCGGTGACCCAGATCTGTGCGCTGGCGATCTTCATCTTTCTCATCCTCCGGGGACGTGATTCAACGGACGAGGCCACGCTAACCGGGCACCGGCGCGCTGTCTTCTCCAAACGTGCGCCGTTGCGGCCGGACGTAGGCGCGGAGCACGCAGGTCGGGACGAGCGCGAGGTTGGTCGCCGGCGGGAACGACGCGCGGTAGGCGGTCGGCGGCCTGCCGTACGCGCGCGTGAAGCTCGACGTGAACGAGCCGACGCTGCACAGCCCCACCGAGAAGCAGATCTCCGCGACCGACTGGTCGGTGTTGCGCAACAGCGCGGCGGCGCGCTCGAGCCGGCGCGCGAGCAGGTAGCCGTGCGGCGACTCACCGAACGCCCGGCGGAACTGGCGGCTGAAGTGCGCGCGCGACAGGCCGGCCGCGGCCGCCAGGTCGTCGACGGTGAGCGGCTCGGTGTAGCGCGCGTCGGCGAGGTCGCGCGCGCGCAGCAGGTGCCGGGCGGTGGGCTCGTAGCGCATACTGCTCAAGCGTATGGGGACGAGCTCCGTGCTGACGCTCGAGCGCGACCAGATCCTCGCGTTCCGCCGGCGCGTCGGCGCGCTCGACGCGCGGCTGCCCGCCGGGTCGCGCTCGGTCCAGACCGCGGCGTTCGCCGGACTGCAGGACAGCATGCCCCGGGCGGCGCTGCTGTCGCTGTCGGCCCGGGTGCGGGACGTCGGGCCCTCCGGCTGGGAGGAGCCGCCGCTCGTGCAGGTGTGGGGACCGCGGTTCAGCGCCTACGCCGTGGCCGAGCGCGACCGCGGCGTGTTCACGCTCGGCCGCGCCACCCCATCGAAGCGGCGAGCCGGCGGCGCGCGGAGACGCTCGCCGAGCGGTTGCGCGACCATCTCGGCGACGAGGCGCGCCCCTACGACGAGGTCGGCGCCGCGCTCGGCGTGCACCCCAACCTGCTCCGCTACGCGACGCCGACCGGGACGCTGCTGATCCGCTGGGAGGGCGCGCGGCGGCCGCTCATCCGCAGCGTCGCCGCCCCCGATCTCGACCCGTCCGAGGCGCGGCTGGAGCTGGCGCGACGCTACCTGCACGTGTTCGGTCCCGGGACGGTCGAGGGGTTCGGCGAGGGCGGGGCTGCGCGCGCCGGGCGCGGGCGCCACGTTCGACGCGCTGGGGCGGTCGCTCACCGCCGCCGCCACCCCGGTCGGCGACGCCTGGATCCTCAGCGCCGATGAGCCGGAGCTGCGCCGCCCGGCCGCGCCGGAGGCGGACGGAACCGGCGCCGCCCGCCTGCTCCCCAGCGGGGACGCCCTGTTCCTGCTGCAGGGCCGCGACCGCGAGTTGCTCGTCCCCGACCCGGCGCATCGCTCGCGGCTCTGGCCGTCACGGGTCTGGCCGGGGGCGGTGCTGCTCGGCGGCGAGGTCCGGGGCACGTGGCGCCGCTCCCGGCACGTCGTCGCGGTCGCGATGTGGCGGACGCCGTCGCCCGCCGAGCGCAACGCGATCGAGGCCGAGGCGGCGGCGATGCCGCTCCGCGAGCGCGCCGCGATCCAGGTCCGCTGGGACTAGCCAGCTGGACTGCGGATCACGGCACGACCACAGACGCGGCGCCGCGGATCACAGCGCCCGCGCGAGCGCGACCGCCACGCACAGCAGCGCGCCGAACAGCAGATGGACCTGCCCGGTGCGCGGGGTGAGCGTCGCCAGCGCCGGCTGATCGGCCCGCCGCAGCGCGAGCACCTCCCGGGCACGCGCGAGCAGCAGCGGCGCCGCGACCAGCGGCAGCAGGATCCAGGCGTCGAACAGGCCGCTCGCCCACAGCGCCAGCTGCGCCGGGACGACCGCGAGCATCGCCGCCACGTACACCAACCGGTACCGGGCGAAGCCGAGCCGCACCGCGAGCGTGCGCGCCCCCGCATCCCGGTCGCCGTCGATGTCGTCGAGGTTGTTGGAGGCGAGCACGCACGTGATGAGCAGCCCGGGCCCCACTCCGGCCCAGAACGGTTGCGCCGCGAACGCGTCGCCGGTCACCGCGGTGGCGGTGCCCTGGGTCATGAGCGGCCCCATGAGCAGCACGATCGCCGCCTCGCCGAGGCCGAGGTTCTTGTAGGGGCGCGGGCCCGCGGTGTAGAGCAGGCCACCGAGCAGCCCGATCACGCCGATCACGAGGATCGCGGGGCCCTGCACGAGCGCGATGACGACCCCGAGCAGCAGGCCCGCGCCGAAGCAGCCGCCGTACATGAGCCGGCCCTCGGTGATCGTCAGCCGCCCGGTGTTGAACACCTGCGAGTTGCGGCGCACCTTGTCGGGCGGATCGACGCCGCGCGCCGCGTCCTCGACGTCGTTGGAGATGTTCGTGCCCGCGTGCACGGACAGGAGCGCGACGAGCGCCACCGCGAGCAGCGCCCAGTCGGCGTGGCGCGCGCCGATCGCGGTCAGGCCGCCGGCCGCGGCGGGTACGACCGAGGTGAGCAGCGTCGGCGCGCGCAGCGACCGGTACCACAGGCGCAGCCGCCGGTCGCCGCCGTGCGGCGGCGCCGGAGCCTGATCACCGGCGAGGACCGCCGGCTCGGTCATGGGATCCTCCCCGACATGTCCTTCACTGATGCCCGGTATGCCCGGCGCTGACACGATCCTGCGCCGCTACCGCGCGCTCGGCGCCGATCCCCCGTTCGGCGATCCGCGCCGCGACCACGGGGTCGCGATGGAGGGATACTTCTGGCGGTTCTCCGATCCGCGCTCCGGGCGGGTGGTGATCGCGCTCTGCGGCGTCTGCCGCGGCGGCGGGCCCGCGTCCGGGCCGGTGTCCGGGCCCGCGTCCGGGCCCGCGTGGGCGACGGTCGCGCTCGCCGCGCACCCCGGCGGCCTGCTGTGGCAGGCGGACCTGCCGCGAGCGGGGGCGGACCCGGACACGCTCGGGGTGTGGGCGGACGGTGATGCGGGCTCGCTGCGCGGCGACGCGGACGGGCTCGAGGTCGAGCTCGGTGACCGCGCCCGGCTGTCGGTCTCGCTCACCGGCGGGCGGCCCGCCGGGCGGGCGATGCTCGCGGGCTCGGGCGCCGCCCACCTGATCCCCGCGCTCGGCCAGTACTGGCATCCGCATCTGCTCGCGGCGGAGGTGCGCGGCCGGGCGGTGCTCGGCGCCGAGACCGTCGACCTCGACGGCTTCCACGCGTACGCCGAGAAGAACTGGGGGCGCGGGGGCTTCCCGGCCCGGTGGTGGTGGGGCCAGGCGCAGGGATTCCCGCGCCCCGACGTGTGCGTCGCGTTCGCGGGCGGCGAGGTGCGGCTGGGCCCGGGCCGGATCGAGGCGACGGCGATCGTGGTCGCGCTCGGCGACCGGTGCGTGAGGCTCGGCAACCCCGTGCTCGCGCCCGCACGCGTGGATGCCGGGAGCGGCCGCTGGCGGGTGCGGGCCCGGGGGCCGGTGTGGTCGGTGGCGCTCGACGGCGCGTGCGGACCCGAGCCCGCCCACCTGCTGCCGGTGCCCGACCTCGCCGCCCGCCGCAGCCGGCCGGCCGCCGGCGAGTACCTCGCGACCCGGCTGCGGCTCGTGCTGCGCCGCCGCGGGCGCGTCGTCTACGCCGGTGAGTCGGCGGTCGCCGGGTTCGAGCTGGGACCGGTCGAGCGACCACCCGACCGGACGAATATCGTTGGACGAGACGATGATCCCGCCTCCCGCTGAGACCCCGCAGGGCCCCGACGCGCCGATCCTCGAGGTGATGCGGACGATGCGCGCGATGCGCCGGCTCAAGCCGGATCCTGTGCCCCGGCCGCTGCTCGAGCAGATCGTCCAGGCGGCCACCTGGGCGCCGAGCGCGAGCAACACCCAGGCGTTCACGTACGTGATCGTCACCGACCGCGACCAGATGCAGGCGCTCGCGGGCCCGTGGCGGGCGTGCGTCGACTTCTACCAGCGCACCGCGGTGCCTCCCGCGGGGATGGACCGGGACCGGTTCACCAGGATGCTCGCCGCCTCCCGGCATCAGGCCGACCGGTTCGCCGAGGTGCCGGCGCTGATCGTCCCCTGCTACGAGCTCGGGCCGTGGCAGCGCCAGGTCGAGCGCAACGTCTCCGGCGTGGCCCGGGGGCTGGCCGGGCTGGGTGTCCGCCGCACGCTCGCGCTCATCCGCAACAGCCGCCGGGCGGTCGCCGTCACCGAGGCGGGCTGCGTGTTCCCCGGCGCCCAGAACCTGCTGCTCGCCGCGCGCGCCCACGGCCTCGGAGCGGTGCTCACCACCTGGCACCTGGAGCAGGAGCAGGAGTTCAAGGCGATCCTCCAGATCCCCAAGCGGGTGAAGACGTTCTGCATGATCCCCGTCGGGTGGCCGACGGGACGGTTCGGCGAGGTGCGGCGGCGGCCGGCCGCCGAGGTGATCCGCTACGAGCGCTGGTCGGGCGGCCCGCGATGACGGTGAGCCGCCCGGACGGCGGACCCGCGCCACACCGCGTGGTGATCGTCGGCGGCGGGTTCGCCGGCGTGCGCGTCGCGGGTCGCCTGGCGAGCTCCGGCGCCGAGATCACGCTCGTCGATCGCGTCAACCACCACCTGTTCCAGCCATTGCTCTACCAGGTCGCGACCGGGCTGCTGTCCGAGGGGCAGGTCGCCCCCGCGCTGCGCTCGATGTTCCGCTCCTCCCCGTCGGTGCGGACGCTGATGGGTGAGATCGACGAGATCGACCTCGAGCGCCGGGTGGTGCGCGGGCGGTCGCTGGAGGGGCTGGAGCTCCCGTATGACACGCTGGTGATCGCCGCGGGTTCGCAGGACTCCTACTTCGGCCACGACGACTGGGCGCGGTGGGCGATGCCGATGAAGTCGCTCGACGACGCCGCCCGCATCCGCAGCCGCATCCTGGGCGCGTTCGAGATGGCCGAGCAGGTCGGGCCCGGACCCGAGCGGGACGCATGGCTGACGTACGCGGTCGTCGGCGCCGGGCCGACGGGGGTCGAGCTCGCCGGGCAGCTGAGCGTGCTCACCCACCGGGTCCTGCGCGACGAGTACCGCTCCTTCGACCCGGCCGGCCGGCGGATCGTCCTGCTCGACGCCGTCGACGAGGTGCTCCCGTCGTTCGCGCCCTCGCTGCGGCGCCGCGCCCGCCGCGACCTGGAGCATCTCGGCGTCGACGTGCGCGTCCACCACTCGGTCGTCGGCGTCGACGGCGAGGGGGTGGACGCCGACGGTCCGGAGGGCCGGGTCCGCATCCCCGCCCGCACGATCATCTGGTCGGCGGGCGTGCGCGCGGCGGGCCTGGCCGAGGTCCTGCGTGACGCCGCGGGGGTCACGCTCGGCGCCGGCGGCCGCGTCCCGGTCGGGCCGGAGCTCACGCTGGCCGACCACCCCGAGGTGTTCGTCGTCGGCGACATCGCGGACCTCGAGGGCGTGCCGGGGCTCGCGCCCGCCGCGATCCAGCAGGGCGTCTATGCCGCCCGTGTGATCGCCGCCCGGTTGCAGGGCCGTCCCGCGCCGCGACCGTTCCACTACGTCGACAAGGGGACGCTCGCGACGATCGGTCGCCTGCGCGCGGTCGCCGACATCAAGGGGCTGCGGTTCGGCGGGCCGGTCGCCTTCCTGCTGTGGGCGTTCGTGCACCTCTTCTATCTCGTCGGCTGGGGCAACCGGGCGGGCACGATCACACGCTGGCTGTGGTCGCTGGTGGCGCGCAACCGCCGCGAGCAGGTGATCGACCTGGCGGCGCTGGAGGCCTCGCGTGAGCCCACGGCGGGCCGCTGACCGGCGGCGCGCATGCCGGCCTCGCGGCGGTCGCGCTCAGCGCGCCGCGCCGCGGTCCAGGCGGGCCGCGATCAGCACCGCCGCGCGCTCCTGGGCGGCGTAGGTCGCCCGCAGCGCCGTGATGACCTCTGGGCCAAGGGCCTGCGCCGGCGGCGGGTTCTCCACGAGCACGCCGCGCACCTCGGCCCCGAGCTCGGCGCCGCCGACGAGGTCGGCCAGCTCGCCGAGCGTGTCGGCGCGCACGCGGGCGCCGTCGACGAAGGAGCCGATCACGGTCTCCCGCGCGAGCGGCGCGCGGCCGAACACGCGGGCGTGCAGCACCGCCGGGTTGACCGCATGCGGCTTGATCAGCTCCAGACGCTCGGACTGCGTGAGCCCGGCGGCGACGGCGAGGTGGTCGATCGCCTGGGTGAGCCCCTGGGCGTCGACCGGCAGCGACATCTGCAGCTCGGCGGGAAGCCGGCTGAGCATCTCGTCGTGCGCGGTCGCCGCGTCGGCCATCAGCCGGCGGACGGTCGTGACGTTCGATGCGTCCATCAGCCCGACGCGGGAGCCAGCCGGACCGGGCCCTCGGCGACGAGGGCGCGCGGGGTGAGCACGACCTGCAACTCGCCCCAGTCGATCGTCACCGGCCCGCCGCGCCAGGAGGTCTCGGGCGGCTGGCCGCTCTCCAGGCGCAGCGGATGCAGCCCGTGGACGCGATGCGCGTGGCGCAGCGCGCGCATGCGCAGCGCGCCCTGGGCGTGCAGCGGATGCAGGCGCCAGCCGACGGCGAGCAGCTGCCCGCCGTTCCACAGCTCCCATCGCCAGCGCCGAAACGGGAAGCGCCCCGCCGGGAGCAGATCGATGGCGTAGGACAGCTCGATCGGATCGGTCATGGTGGGCCCGCCGGGGTGCAGACGGCATCCGCGCGGGCTGCGATCGATGCTAGACAGTCGAGCCCGCGATCCCGGGGGCGCGCGCAGGACCCGCCCCTCAGGTCGCGGGCGCCAGCGACGGCGGCACGCGGTGCTCGTCGTGATGCTGCAGCAGCTTGCGACTGATGTCCGACAGCGCGGGGGCGATCTGCGCGGAGTCCGGACCGTCCTCCCAGTCGGCGAGCTGCGCGGCCAGCCAGCCGCGGAGCGCGGCGATCAGCCGGCCGACCTCGCGCTCGCCGGCGTCCGTGAGCTCCAGCCCGTCGCCCTCCCGCGTGATCATGTGCTGCGCCGACAGCTCGGAGAAGGTCGGCTCGAGCACGACCGCCGGCAGGTGATGGCGGTGGGCCATCTCGGACAGGTCGGCGTGGCCGAACGCCTGGCGGTAACGGATGATCTCGACCACGCCCCACGATCCGGCCGGGGTGAGCGGCGTGCCGGACTGGGCGATCACCGTGGGCAGCGCCTCACGGCCGCGGGAGTGCAGGATCCCCGCGATCGCGCGCTCCAGCCGCTGCTGCGAGCTCTCCTGGGTCGGCATCGCGAACCCGTCGCCGATGTCGCGCGCGGCCGCCTGGGAGGTGCCGCGCAGCGGGACCTCGCGCAGCGCGAGCGCGACCGCGAAGCCGATCGCCGCCACCGGCACCGCCCAGATGAAGACGTGGTCGAGCGCCTGCGCGTAGGCGTGCAGCAGCGGCGCGATCCGTGCGTCGGGCAGGCGGTGCAGCGCCGCCGGCGTGTCGACCGCGCTCGGCGGGACCCGGGCCGCGGCCAGCGCGTGAGGGAGCCGCCCGTGCAGGAAGTTGGAGTACAGCGAGCCGAACACCGAGGCGCCGAACGAGCCGCCGAGCGTGCGGAAGAACGTCACCCCCGAGGTCGCCACGCCGAGATCCTCGTAGCGCGAGGTGTTCTGGACGATCAGCGTGAGCACCTGCATGCAGCACCCGATCCCCGCCCCGAGCACGAGCATGTACAGCGAGGAGAGGACCGTCGAGGTGTGCTCGTCCATGCGGCTGAGCAGGAACAGCCCGATCCCGATCACGACCGTGCCGACGAGCGGGAACACCTTGTAGCGGCCCGTCCTGCCGACGAGCGTGCCGGCGGTCACCGACGTCCCCAGCAGGCCGATCACGAGCGGCAGCAGCCGCAGCCCGGAGATCGTCGCCGAGACGCCGTCGACGTACTGCTGGAAGGTGGGCAGGAACGTGATCGCCCCGAGCATCGCGAAGCCGACGATGAAGCTGAGCGCGCAGCAGGTGGAGAACACCGAGCTGCGGAACAGGCGCAGCGGCAGCACCGGCTCGGCCGCACGGGACTCGACCCACACGAACACTGCCAGCGAGACCACCGACACGCCGGCGAGACCCAGGATCTGAGCCGAGATCCACGGATAGGTCGTGCCGCCCCAGCTGGTGGCGAGGGTCAGCCCGGCGGCGCCGAGCCCGACGAACAGGATCCCCAGACCGTCGATCCGCGGCCGGGCCCCGGACCGCAGCGCCGGGATCGTGCGGGCCGACATCGCGATCACGACGACGGCGATCGGCACGTTGACGTAGAACGCCCAGCGCCAGGTGAGATCGTCGGTGAAGATTCCGCCGAGCAACGGCCCGAGCACCGTGGTGACGCCGAACACCGCGCCGAGCATCCCCTGGTAGCGGCCGCGCTCGCGCAGCGGGATCACGTCGCCGATCAGCGCCGTGGCGGTGACGGTGAGGCCGCCGGCGCCGAGCCCCTGGATCGCGCGCGCGGCGATCAGCCACTCCATCGACTGAGCGGCGCCGCTCAGCGCCGAGCCGACCACGAACACGACGATCGACACCTGGAAGACGATCTTGCGGCCGAACAGGTCGCCGAACTTGCCGACGACCGCCGTGACCACGGTCTCGGCGAGCAGGTAGGAGGTGACCACCCACGACTGGTGCCCGGCCGAGCCGAGGTCGCCGACGATCGTCGGCAGCGCCGTGGAGACGATCGTCTGGTCGAGCGCGGCGAGCAGCATCCCGAGCACGACCGTCGCGAACACGACGTTCTGGGTCGTGCGGTCGACGACCGGAGGGTCCGCGCTCCGGCCGTCGGCGTCGACCGCGACCGCGGTCATTCGGGCTCGTGATCGCGCGGGGCGGAGCGGTCGAGCCGGCGCTGGTCGAGCTTGCGTTCGATCCAGTTGGGGGCTTCGGTCCCTGCCGGATCTCGGCGCCGCCCATCAGCGAGAACAGGCGCACGTGGAAGACGGGCGCTCCGGGAGGTGGCGGACGCTCGTCGAGCTTCACGTCATGGCCGCCCATCAATGCGAACTTGCTCACCCGGACGTCGACGCCGGGCGGGAAGCGCAGCTCGGCGCCGCCCATGATCGTGAACACCCGGATCGTCGTCGTGCGATCCGCGACCTCGGCGTGCTGGAAGTCGAGATCCGCGCCGCCCATGATCGACAGCACGAGCAGGTCGCGCCTACGCGCCAGCGGCCGCGGCGGTCGTGGCCGCCCATGATCGAGATGATCCGCTCGGTGCCGCCCTCGCCGGGACGGACGACGACCCCGCCCTCGGCGGAGCGGGGCGGGCTGTGCGCGGCCGGCACGAGGTCGAGCGTCAGCCCTCGAGCTCGGCCAGGGTGCGGATCGCGTAGGCGGCGTTCACGCGCTCGGCGAGCTCCTCGACATCGAGCCGTCCCTCGCCCGCCGCGTGGCGCAGGATGTCGACGACTCGCTCGCGGTCTGCGTCGGAGGCACGCAGCGCCGGGCGGCGCTCGGGCGGCTGGGGCCCCGGATCGCTCAACTCTCCCCGCTCCATCGCACCGACACACTAATCGCCGGGCAGGTGGGCCGCGGCGTACTCCCGCGCGAGCCTGGGCGGGGCCTTGGCCAGCCACGCCTCGACGATCAGCTCACGCAGCTCGTCGGCTCCGATGACGTCGAGACGCGCCAGGACGGCGGAGTAGCCGTCGAAGTGCGTGATCGTGAAGTAGATCTCCGGCTCGGCGGCGATCAGCGCGTCCTTGGCCTCCAGGCTGTCGGTGCGCGCGCCGAGGATCGGGCCCTCGGGTGCGTCGGCGCCGAGCTCGGCGCGGTCCTTGATTCCGAGCGGGCGCTCCCACACGAACCCCCTGCCGTGCACCCGCCAGAACAGATTGCCGCGCGTGGTCGATTCGGTCACCTCCGGCAGCTCGGCGACGACCCGCCGCACGTCCTCCCAATCGGGCATCCTCGCGACATTATCCGTCGTCCGCGCGAGCGGCAACGCCGTCGGTGCGGCTCGCGCCCGCGGGGGTTCCCTGCTTATCGGTCCGGAATCCTGGTAAACGAACGAACAACCCCCGGGGAAGCCGTCCAGAGGCCGAAGTGGGGGCCCTGTCCAGGAGACACAGGGAGCTCCGGCAGGCGCAGGGACCTGCCGGAGCCCGTCTCCGTCCCGCTGATCAGGCGGCGCCGGCCGACGCGACCTGGTGGCGGCCCTCCGCGAACTCCTCGACGAGCTTGGCGCAGAACGCCGGCAGGTCATCCGGGTCGCGGGAGGAGACGAGGCCGTTGTCGACGACGACCTCCTCGTCGACCGCGTTGCCGCCGGCGTTGCGGATGTCGCAGCGCAGGCTGGGATAAGAGGTGAGCGTGCGCCCGCGGACCAGATCGGCGGACACGAGCGTCCACGGCCCGTGGCAGATGACCGCAACCGGCGTGCCGGCGGCAAACGTGGAGCGCACGAACGCGCGGACATCCTCGTCCAGGCGCAGCCGGTCGGCGTTGACGGTCCCGCCGGGCAGGATCAGCCCGTCGTACTCGTTCGGGTCGGCGTCGGCGACGCGCCCGTCGACGTCGAAGCGGCCGGCTGGTTCGATGTCTGAGTTCATCGCCTGGATCGGATCCGCGCCGAGCGACAGCAGCTCGACCGTTGCGCCCGCCTCCCGCGCGGCCTCGCGCGGGCGCTCGAGCTCGACCTGCTCGACGCCGTCGGTGGCGATCATCGCGATCCGCTTGCCCTTCAGCTGCTCTGACATGGTTGGTCCTCCCGTTTTGTTTCGGCGTTCTGGTTGTCGTTACCCGGTTGTTATGGGGCGACTCATGCCCGTGACCGGGAGCGACCCGGATCGCCGAGCCGCCGGCGCAAGCCGGTAACGTTCCGCTCATGTCGGCTGTTGATGGTGCTCCGCGCCCCGGGCGTGACTGCGCGCCCAGGTGAGGGCGACCGACCGGGTCACGAGGCTCGGCACGGTCGTGGCGACGGCGGCGGTCGGGCTGGGCCTCGGCGGCTGTGGCGGCTCGGGCGGGTCGAGCACCTCGACGACCGGGGGCGCCACCGGGCCCGAGACGACGACCGCGGCGTCGACGACCCGCGCCCGCCCGGCCCACCACCGTCATCGCGCACGCGCGGCGGTGCACGGCCCGCGGGTGGGCGCGCGCCAGGGGGTGCATCTCGACGGGACCTACCTGACGGTGACGATCCTCCGCGTCCTCGCGCTCACCGGCACCGGCTCGCCCCGGCTGCCGGGGACGCGTCAGGTGGGCGTCGAGCTGCGGATCGCCAACCAGCGGGGGGCCACGTACGACTCGACCGCCTCGGGCGATGTCTCGCTGGTGCTCTCCACCGGCGGCAGCGAGCCGCTCGACGTCCGCCGCGGCCCGTGCGAGACGCCGCTGGCCGACTTCGAGTCGATCGTCTCGGCGGGGAGCGTGCGCAGCGGCTGCGTCGCGTTCTCCGTCCCTCGCCGCGCGCGGGTGCTCGGGGTGCGGTTCTCGCCGCACTCGCGCCGCCGCGGGATGCTCACCTGGCGCACCGGCTGACGCCGCCCGGACGCTACAGCCGGCAGCGCCGGGAGACCGGGATGTTCTCGGAGGCGACCGGCGCGTACACCTTCTTGCAGAACACCGCGCGACGGGCGCTCGGGGTGTACACGGCGAGGAACGGATAGGAGATGTGGTCCGCCTCGGCGCTGCAGTGATAGCCGATTTGTGCGCCATGGCGCGCGTGCTCCCAGCAGCGCACGCGCTGCACGGGACCCGGCAGGATGTTCGCGGTCACCTGCCGGCGCATGAGCCGGCCGACGCCGAGCACGAGCTGCGCCTGTGCGGCGGCCGGGGAGCCGGCGTGGAGCGTGTGCGGCGCCTGCTCCTGATGCACGAGGATCGTGTCCTGGGCCAGCTCCTGCTTGAGCTTGGTCTTGGAGATCGTCGCCTCGCCGTTGCCGTTGTTGTGGCTGACGAACGCGACGAGCAGGACGACCAGCGCGATCCCGACGACCAGGCAGACGATCCAGCGCAGCGCGAGCGGGATGCGCGACCATTGCGATTCGAACGGCACCCGACGAAGCGTACGCGCCGGGCCGCGCCGATCACGGTCGTCGGCCGCCGCGGCCGGTCAGCGATCCGACGGATCGTCGACGACGAGCCGGGGGGTGGGGCGGTCGAGTGCGCGCAGCGCCGCCGCCACCTGGTCGACGAGCAGCCGCACCGCGCGGCGACGGTCCGCGGTGGGCAGCAGCCGGTCGAGCGGATCCTCGACGACGACGACGCCGCGCAGCGCGCCCTCGAGTCCGAGGCAGGGCGCGATCAGGCAGTGGTCCGACCAGGCGGTCATCCCGCGGCCGTTGCGCCGCGACCGCTCCCCGTCGTGGGCGCCGAACAGCTCGCGGGCGCTGCCCAGAAAGCAGCCGGCCTGTTCCCGGGCCGGGTCGATCAGGGGCTCGATCTCGGCGAGCCGCAACCGTCCGGGGAGCAGCCGCCGGTCATCCCAGCCGGCGGTCGCGCGTAGCACGAGCGCCGAGCCGTCGGCCGCGTACGCCGCGCAGCGCCCGAACCCGAGCCCCGGGACGATCGTCCGCGCGGCGAGGTCGAGCAGCCCGTCCAGCGTCTGCGCGCCGGAGAGTGCCGGGAACGTCTCCAGCAGGAGCGACAGGACGCGCGCGTGCTCGGTGGCCGTCTCGGTGCGGCGGGCGACCGTGATCGCGCTCTCGGCGTGCGCGCAGATCGCGCTGATCAGCCGCAGCTCGTCGTCGCCGGGACGCAGCCCGGACAGCGGCTCGTCCATCGAGAACATCGCCAGCGGCGCCCCCGACGGGTCCGACAGGAACACGAGCAGCCCGTCGCCCGGCCGCCAGGCGTTCGGGGCGTCGGCCGGTTGCAGGTCAGGCGTGAACACCTCGGGCAGGTCCTCCCAGAAGCCCGACTCCTCGGTGAGGAAGAACACCCCGGGCAGCGGTTGCGCCGCCTCGACGAAGATGCGGCGGAAGCACGCGCTCTCGGTCGTCTTGCCGAACAGCTCCTCGGCGCCGTCGCCGATCACGAGCACCGCCTCGTAGTCGTCCCACGCCGGCCGGTAGAGGTTGATGACCACCGACGCGAAGCCGGCACTGCGGCAGACGGTGTCGGCGACGGTGACCAGGAAGTCGTCGAGGGTGTCCTCGCCGGCGCTGCGAGGCAGCTCGAGCAGCGCTTCGAGCGGGGAGATGGCGTCGATCGGATCTGGCTCGGCGGAGGACATCACTGGTACGAATATCGGCCGGCGCTCCGCGCGCGGAGACCGCGCGCGGACCGATTTCATATAGATGCGCAGGCTGGAATGCCCAATTCTCCCGCTTTTTGGTCGTTTGGTGAAGGATGTGCTGACCGGAAGGCCGCGAGGCCGCCCGCCGCCGGTGGATGCCGGAACTAGGGCACGGGGTGTCCCTCGAGCAGCTCGCGCAGCGTCGCCCGGTCTCCCGCATCAGGCGTCCATCGGCCCGCGGCCGCGTTGGAATGCACCTGCTCGGGCCGGGTTGCGCCCGCGATCACGCTCACCACGGGGTCCTCGGCGAGCAGCGCGCCGATGGCGACGCGAGGATCGTCACCCCGCGCTCGCCGGCGTAGCGCTCGAGCGCGGCGATCAGGGCGAACTGCGCCTCGGTCGCCGGGGCATCCCCGCGGTCGGGAGGCGGCTGCCCGCCGGCGCCGGCTGCCCGGGACGGTACTTGCCGGTGAGCAGCCCGGAGGCGAGCGGGAAGAAGGGCACGAAGCCGATTCCCAGCTCGCGGCAGGCGGGCAGCCCGTCGCGCTCGGCGTCGGTGCGCTCGAGCAGGCTGTAATGGTTCTGGACGGCGGTGAACCGGGTCAGCCCGCCGGCTCGCGCGGCGGCGTCGGCCTCGCGCAGCTGGGCCCCGTCGAAGTTCGAGGCGCCGATCGCCCGCACCTTGCCCGCGTCGATCAGCTCCTGCAGCGCGCCGAGCGACTCGGCGATCGGCGTCGCGTCGTCGGGCTCGTGCATCCAGTAGTAGTCGATCACGTCGGTGCGCAGCCGCCGCAGCGAGGCCTCGGCCGCGTGCAGGATGTACTCGCGCGATCCGCGGGGCAGCGTGTTCTGATCGTGCATCTCCTTGCCGAACTTGGTGGCGAGCACGATCTCGTCGCGCCGGCCCTGCAGCGCCTCGCCCATCAGTTCCTCGCTGGCCCCGGACGGGCCGTAGATGTCGGCCGTGTCGAGGAACGTCACGCCGTCGTCGATCGCGGCGTCGATCACCGCGCGGGTCCCCGCGAGGTCGACGCGGCGGCCGAAGTTGTTGCAGCCCAGTCCGACGACCGAGGCATCGATCCCGGAGTCGCCGAGCGGGCGGGTGGTCATGGTGATCTCGCTCATCGCGACGAGACTAGTCCCGCGCGGTCTGGTCACGGACCCGCTGGCGGAAGCGCTGGCGGCGTGGTCGGTGACGGCGACGAGCACGCCGCCGATGTCACTCCCCGCGCAGCAGCGCCTTGAGGCTCGGCTGCCGCGGCGGGCGACTGCGGACGTAGAGCGTGCCGCCCGGGCCGCTCGCGTCGATGACGAGCCGCGGCCCGCCCGGGCTCGGCGGGCTCGGCGGCGACTCGATCTTCTGGCTCGCGAACAGGCCGCCGCCGCGGACGACGACCTCGAGGCCCTCGGGCACGATCACCGTGACCGTGCCGAACACGTTCTGGACCGCGATCTCGGTGTCGTTGGCCGACAGGCGCGCCTGGCGCAGGTCGAGGTCGATCGTGCCGAACCACGAGCGCCAGCGCGAGCGCGCGGCCAGCGACCACGGCCCCTGGCGCACCAGGTGCGAGCAGAACGCGCGATGCGTCTCCGGCGTGGTCGCGAGCGCCGTCGGGGCCGGCGCGGCCGGCAGGTCGCCCGAGAGCGTGGCGAGCTCCCGGTCGGTGCGGGCCAGCTGGACGGCGCCGACGCGCTCGGTGAACTCCTCGAGCGTCAGCCGTCCCTCGCCGACCGCGTCGCGCAGCTGGGTGACCGTCTGCTCACGCTCCGCGTCGGAGGCGAGGATCGGGCGCTGGCTCTCGGGAGCGTCCATGACCTCACGGTATCGCCGATCGCGCGCTATGGGCGCTGTGGTCGCCCTTGTCGCTCACCGGGGCAGGGCGCGCGCGTGGCGCCCGATCCCGCGCCACGGGTCGCCCTCGGCGGCGAGCCGGCGCGGTGCGGTGCGCACGGTCCAGCGGTCGGGGACGAGGCGGCGGTCGTCGAGCTCCTCCCAGTGCAGCGGCATCGCGACCGGGGCGCCCGGTCGCGGGCGGATGCCGTAGGGCGCGACCGCGTGCTGGGCGTAGGCGTTGCGGTTGACGTCGAGATAGATGCGCCGGCCGCGCTCGTCGCGATGCCACTCGAGCGTCAGCGTCTCGGGATCGTCGGCGACCATCGCCTCCGCGAGCGAGCGCGTGAAGCGGTGGACGTCGGTGAAGTCCGGCCCGCGCCGCAGCGGGCAGTCGACGTGGATCCCGCGCGACCCGGTCGCCATCGCGTAGGTGGCCAGCCCCGCGTCGCGCAGCCGCGCGCCGACCGCGCGCGCGACCGCGCGGACCTCGGCGAAGCGCACCCCGGGCGCGGGGTCGAGGTCGACGATCAGGCGGTCCGGCTCACGCGGTCGGTCGGCCCGCGACAGCCACACGTGAGGCGTGATCACGTTCTGGCCGGCGAGGAAGACGAGCGTCGCGGCCTGGTCGGCGACCACCTGGGTGATCGTGCCCCCGCGCTTGGGTACCGTGGCGCGCGTGATCCACTCCGGGAAGTGCGGTTGCGCCGACTTGATGAAGAAGCTCGTGCCCTCGATTCCGCCGGGGAAGACCTCGAGCGCGAGCGGCCGCCCGCGCAGGTGGGGACCATCGCCTCGCCGACCTGGTCGTAGTAGCGCGCGACCGCCAGCTTGGTCACCTCCGGCTCGGTGAACAGCGCCTTGGAGGGGTGGCTGACGACGACCGTCCGGCCGCCGACCGTGAGCTCGGTGGAGTCCGCGGAGGTCATCGCGTGGCGGCGCGCGCGGCGTTCAAGTCAAGGTCGCGCGATGCCGATCTGAGCAGCAGCGTGCAGATCAAGATCCTGATCGCCGACGACCACCCGCTCATCATCGCCGGGCTCCGGCGCACGGTCGAGCATCTGGACGACATCGCGCTCGTCGGGGAGGCCCGAACCGCCGCCGAGCTGCTCGAGCTCGTCCAGCGTCGCCGGCCCGACATCGTGCTCATGGACCTCAGGATGCCAGGAATGACCGGCGTGGAGGCGATCCGCCGGATCCGCCACGAGCGGCCGGAGGTGAAGATCGTCGTGCTCTCCGCCTGTGACGAGACGGCGACCATCGACGACGTGCTCGCGGCCGGGGCCAGCGGCTACGTGCTGAAGTCCGCCCACGCGCTCGACGTCGCCTCGGTCATCCGGCAGGCCGCCGCCGGGATGGTGCTCCATCCGCACGCGGCCGCGGCGCCGGTCACGACGTCACCGGTCGCGGTCGTGGACTTGGTCGCGGTCGCCGACTCTGGGCTCACCGCGCGCGAGCGCTCGATCCTGGAGGCCGTCGCCACCGGCATGACGACCGCGGCGATCAGCCGCGAGCTGTGGATCTCCGAGCACACGATCAAGTTCCACCTCACGAACATCTATCGCAAGCTCGGGGTGCCCAACCGCGCGGGCGCGATCCGCTACGCGCTGGAGCACCACATCGCCTGACCGTGCGGGCCGGCTCAGGCCGGCCAACGCGGTAGCGAGGCGGAGACGACCGTCGGTCCGCCCGGCGCGGACCGGATCTCCGTGCGGCCGCCGAGCATCTCGGTGCGCTCGCGCATCCCGACCATGCCGAGCCGCCCGCTCCGCGCCGCCTCGGGGCCGGCGAGTTCGGGCGCGAACCCTCCGCCGTCGTCGCGCACCTCGACCGCGATCGACTCGTCGCCGGCGGCGATCGCGATCTCGACCCGCTCGGCCCCCGAGTGGCGCCGCACGTTGGACAGCGCCTCTCGCACCACCGACAGCACGGCGATCTGCTGGGAGTCGGTGAGCGCGTCGAGGTCGCCGGAGACCTCGGTGCGGGGCACGATCCCCGTACGGCCGCGGAAGGCGTCGGTGAGCTGCGCGAGCGCGTCGGCGAGCGACTCCTCGACGAGCGGCGAGCGGGCCGTCGTCGACAGCCGCCGGAGCTCGTCGTCGAGTGCGATCACCTGGGCCTCGAGGTCGTCCAGGCGCCCGAGCGCGCGCTCGGAGTCGGGGTGGTCGCCGATCATCGGCTGCAGCTGCTCGCGGAACAGCCGCAGGTCCTGGGCGAGCAGGTGGACCTCCTGCTGGGGACCGTCGTGCAGGTCGAAGCGCAGCCGGCTCAGGTGGCGCTCCAGGGCGCTCGCGCGCCGATCCGTGTGCTCGTGCCCGGATGCGTCGGGTGCGTCCACGATCCCATTGTCGCCGCTCGCGGGTGGCTGCGCGGCCTGCGGTTTCGGGTCAGTGGATCTGGTTGTAGACGTCGAACATCGGCAGGTACATCGCGATGATCATGAAGCCGACGATCGACCCGATGAACACGATCATGATCGGCTCGAGGATCGAGGTGAGCGACTTCACGGCGATGTCGACCTGCTCCTCGTAGAAGTCGGCGACCTTGGCCAGCGTCGAGTCCAGCGCGCCGGTCTCCTCGCCGACCCGCACCATGTTCGTCACCAGCGCCGGGAAGATGGGCTCGCGCCCGAGCGCGGAGGCGATCGTGCCGCCGCCCTGGACCGAGTCGTGCACGGTCTGCATCGCCGTCTCGACCACGGTGTTGCCCGCGGTGCGCCCGGTGACGTCGATCGCCTCCAGCGTGGGCACGCCGGCGGTGGTGAGCGAGGAGAGCGTGCGTGCCCACCGCGCGAGCGCGACCTTCTGAACGACCGTGCCGATCTTCGCCGGGGCCCGCAGGCGCAACCGATCCCAGACGGGACGGCCGCGCGCAGAGCCCTTCCATTTGAAGAACGCGAAGATGAGCGCTGGGATCCCGAAGACGAGAACGAACCAGTAGCCGCGGACGAAGTTCGACGCCTGCATGATGACGAGCGTGAGCGTGGGCAGCTTGCCACCGAACGATTTGAAGATGCCCGCGAACACCGGGATGATGAACGCGAGCATCCCGACCATGACTCCGATCGCGACGGTGAAGACGACGATCGGGTAGACCATCGCGCCCTTCACCTGGCGCCGCAGGCGGTCCTGGGACTCGAGCTGGTTGGCGACGCGGACGAGCGCGTCCTCGAGGAAGCCGCCGGTCTCGCCGGCGCGGATCATCGCGACGTACAGCTCCGAGAAGATCTTCGGGTGCCGGGCGAGCGCGCCTGACAGCGAGGCGCCGGCCTGGATGTCGGAGCGGACGGTGACCAGGGTCTCCTTGAGCTTCGTGCTCTCGGTCTGCGCCTCGAGCACGGTGAGCGCGCGCATGAGCGCGAGCCCCGAGCTGATCATCGTCGACAGCTGCCGGGTGGCGAGCGAGAGATCCTCGATCTTGACGCGGGAGAAGAGCTCGGCCTTCAGCTCGACCGACTTGACCTTCTGCTTGACCTCCAGCGCGAGCAGGCCGCGGCCGCGCAGCGCCTCGATCACGCCCTCGCGGCTGTCGGACTCGAGCTCGCCGACGACCTTTGCGCCGGACGGGTCGACCGCCCGGAACGAGAATGTGGAGGCCTGGCTCACTGCAGGTACCCGTTGGCGAGCGAGGACTCGTTGGCGCTGGAGGCCGCGAGCGGCGCGGCGGAGCGCAGCGCCGGCTGGTCGCCGGCGAGCAGCCGCTCGAACTCGGCGACCATGCTCGCGCGGCGGCGGGCGACGTCGACCGTGATCCGGCCGCGCTGCACGAGGTCGACGAGCGCCGCGTCCATCGTCTGCATCCCGTGGTCGCCGCCGGTCTGGATCGCCGAGTAGAGCTGGTGGGTCTTGCCCTCGCGGATGAGGTTGCGCACCGCCGGCGTGGGCAGCAGGACCTCGACGGCGGCGACGCGACCGCGGCCGTCGGCGGTCGGCAGCAGCTGCTGGGCGACGACGCCCTGCAGCGCGGCGGAGAGCATCACCCGCACATGCTGCTGCTGGTGGGGCGGGAACACGTCGATCATGCGGTCGATCGTCTGCGGCGCGTCCTGGGTGTGCAGCGTGGCGAAGACGAGGTGGCCGGTCTCGGCGGCGGTGAGCGCGGTGGAGATCGTCTCCAGGTCGCGCATCTCGCCGACGAGGATGACGTCCGGGTCCTGGCGCAGCGCGGCGCGCAGCGCCTTGGCGAAGCCGTGCGCGTCCGGCGCCGAGCTCGCGCTGGTTGACGAGGCAGCGCTTGTGCTGATGCAGGACCTCGATCGGGTCCTCGATCGTGAGGATGTGGTCGTCGCGCGTGCGGTTGATCTCGTCGATGAGCGCCGCCAGCGTCGTCGACTTGCCCGAGCCGGTCGGGCCGGTCACGAGCACGATGCCGCGCGGCAGCCCGGCCATCGCGCGCACCGACTGCGGCATCCCGAGCCTCTCCAGCGACGAGATGTCTCGAGGGCGTCATGCGGAAGGCGGCGCTCACCGCGCCGCGCTGCAGGTAGGCGTTGACGCGCATGCGCGCGACGCGCGGGATCGACCAGCTGAAGTCGACCTGGTGGTCGGACTCGAACTGCTGGCGCTGGGAATCCGAGAGGATCGAGTAGACGATCTCGCGGGTGTCCTGGGGACCGAGCTTGGGGGTGTCCGGCAGCGCGGTCAGCCGGCCGCGGATCCGCAGGCTCGGGGGCGCACCCGCGGTGATGTGGATGTCCGACGCGTCCGCGCAAGCGCGGCGAGGACGATGTCGGCGAAGTCGATGGCCATGGAAAGGGGGTCGGCAGCTCAGGCGTTGGTCTTGAGGGGCACTGGACGCTCAGCTGCCCAGGACGCGGATGACCTCGTCGATCGCGGTGAGGCCCTCGCGCACCTTGCGAGGGCGTCGTGGCGCAGCGTGCGCATGCCCTCGCGGCGGGCGGTGTCGGCGATCGTGTCACTGGCGGGCGCTGTCGAGCGCGAGCTGGCGGATCGCCGGGGAGACGGGCATGATCTCGTAGATGCCGATGCGGCCGCGGTAGCCGCCGCCTGCGCAGCGGGCGCAGCCGACCGCCTCGAACGCCTCGACGTCCTCGTCGCAGTCGAAGCCCGCGCGCTGCAGCGCGTCGGCGCGCAGCGTCACCGGTCGCCGGCAGCTCGTGCACAGCGTGCGCGGTGAGCCGCTGGGCGATGATGCAGCGGACCGAGGAGGCGACCAGGAACGGCTCGATCCCCATCTCGACCAGGCGCGTGACCGCGCTCGCGGCGTCGTTGGTGTGGAGCGTGGAGAAGAGCAGATGGCCGGTGAGCGCGGCCTCGATGCTGATCTGCGCGGTCTCGCGATCGCGGATCTCGCCGACCATGATGATGTCGGGGTCGGCGCGCATCATCGAGCGCAGGCCGGCGGCGAAGGTGAGCCCCGCCGCGGTTGACCCCCATCTGCATGATGCCGTCGAGCTGGTACTCGACCGGGTCCTCGATCGTCACGATGTTGCGGTCGGGCGCGTTGAGCCGGTTGATGATCGCGTAGAGCGTCGTCGACTTGCCCGATCCGGTCGGTCCGGTCACGAGCACCGAGCCGTGCGCGAGCCCGATCGCCTCATCCAGGCGCGCACGGGCGCCGGTCTCCAGGCCGAGGCGGTCGAGGTCGATCAGGGCGGCCGAGCGGTCGAGCAGCCGCATGACGACCGATTCGCCGTGCACGGTGGGGATCGTCACCGCGCGGACGTCGATCGGAGCGCCGTCGACGGTGAGCCCGAGCCGGCCGTCCTGGGGCAGCCGCTTCTCGGAGATGTCGAGCTCGCACATGATCTTGATGCGCGAGACGAGCGCCGGCACCATGCGCGCGGGCACCCGCGCGATCTCCTCCAGCACGCCGTCGACGCGCAGGCGCACGCGCATCTCGCCCGCGGCGGCGTCGAAATGGATGTCGGAGGCCTTCTGGGAGACCGCCTGGGAGAGCAGCGAGTTGACGAGCTTGACGACCGGCGTCTCGCTCGCGGCCTCCTGCAGCTCGGCGCGATCGCTGATCCCGAGCTCCTCCGCGGGATGATCCTCGGCCTCCTGCTCGATCACCTGCGTCACCGTCCCGTCCATGCGGGTGGCGTTGGCGATGACGGCGTGGACGTCCTCGGGGGTGGCCACGACGACACGGACGCCGTACCCGGTGTGGATCTCGACGTCGTCGATCGCGACGACGTTGGTCGGGTCGGCCATCGCGACGACGAGCGTGCGCTCATCCTCGCGGGCGATCGGGACGAGCTCCAGGCGCGTCGCGATGTCGCCGGACAGAAGATTGACGGCGGCGAGATCGACCCGCCGGCTCGACAGGTCGGCGAACTCCAGGCCGAGCCGCTCGGCGACCGCCAGTGCGCGCTGCTCGGCGGTGATCACCCCGCGCTCGACGAGCAGCTGCTCGGGGCTCCTGCCCGCGTCGCGCGCGGCGGGGACGACCTCGTCGACCTGCTCGCGCGTGGCAAAGCCCTCGTCGACGATGACGTCGATCAGGCGCCGGAGCCGCCCGCGCCGCGCACGGGAGGCCGTGGCGTGAGGTCGGCGTGCGAGCGGTCGCGCTCGGAGTCCGTCGAGTGCGTCATCGGTGATCACGCTCTGGTTATCGGCCGGACAGCCCCGAGGTATAGCGCCGGATCGCAACCCCGGCGTTCCGCCGGCTGGACATTGGCCGAAACGCTCAAGTCGGCGGCGGCGCTGGGCCGATGACGCGGCACGGAACGAAGCACAACGCCAGGACGGTCAGTGCCGAGTGTGGGGTTCCGCCAGCAAACCAACACACAAGGAGTGAACACCTAGATGCTTCAGCGTCTTCGTAATCGCGCCCGGGGCCAGGAGGGTTTCACCCTTATCGAGCTGCTGGTCGTGATCCTCATCATCGGCATCCTCGCCGCGGTTGCCATCCCGACGTTCCTGTCGCAGACCAACAAGGCGAAGGACTCGAACGCCACGGCCTACCTCAACTCGGCTCAGACGGCCGAGTCGACGTGGCAGACGAGCAACAACTCGTACACCTCCGACGTGAGTGCTGCGCGACTGGCCTCGCCAAGATCGAGCCGACGCTCAGCTCGGCGCCCCAGCTCTCGGCGACCGCCGCGACGACCGCCGCGGCCCTCACCGTCCCGGGCGGCGGCTGGTTCGATCACGAACGGATTCGTCGTGTCCGACGTCTCGACTACTGACAACCCGAACGTCACGTTCTCCCTGTACTACAACGCGGACACCGGGCAGGTCACGAAGTACTGCGACCACGCCAACGTCGGTGGCTGCAACGCCAGCAATAGCTGGTAGCTGATCACGGATCGGGTCGCCGGAGCGTGCTCCGGCGACCCGGCTCCGCCTTCGTCATTGACCGCCCGCCCGCTCTGCCCACACACCCTGCATGATCCCTCCACCTATCGCCTTCAGCGTCAGCACGGCTTCACGCTGATCGAGCTGCTCGTCGTGATCCTGATCATCGGCATCCTCGCCGCGGCGGCGATCCCGATGTTCCTCTCGCAGACCGCGAAGGCGAACGATTCGAACGTCGAGGCGGCGATCGGAACCGCTCAGACCGCTGAGAAGGCGTATCTGACCGATAACGGGCACTACGCGACGACGAGCGGGACGAGCGGGAATCCGCTCACCGCGATCGAGCCGACGCTGACCCACGCGTTCGCCGACACCGGCGCGTCGCCGGCCGGGTTCGGCATGAGCACCAACGGCAACTCGGACACCGACTTCACCATCTCAGCGACCGATCCTGTGGACAACATCACTTACACCCTGCACGATTCCAACGCCGTCGTCACCCGGACCTGCAAGCTCGCGAACGGGGACTCGGCGGCCAGCCAGGGTGCGTGCGACGCGAACGGGCACTGGGGGAGCTGACCATGACCGCCCTGATCCCCGTCATCTGCTTCGCCGCCCTGGCCGGCCTGTGCATCGGCTCGTTCCTGAACGTCGTCGCCCACCGGCTGCCCGCGGGCGTCTCGCTCGTCTCCCCTGGCTCGGCCTGCCCCGGCTGCGGCGCCGCGATCCGGCCCTACGACAACGTTCCGGTGATCTCCTGGCTGGCGCTGCGCGGACACTGCCGCGCCTGCGACACCGAGATCTCGGCCCGCTATCCGCTCACCGAGGCGGCGACGGGCGCGCTGTTCGCCGCCGTCGTCTTCGCCACCCGCGCCCACGTGCAGGTGTGGCTTGACCTCTGCTTCGTCGCGGCGCTCGTCGCGATCACCCGCATCGACCTGGAGCACCGGATCATCCCCAACGCGATCCTGGTCCTGCTCGCGGCGCTCGCCCTCGGTCTCACCGCGGCGTTCGCGCCGGGCGAGCTGCTCGCCCGGCTGATCGCGGCCGCCGCGGGCGGCGGCCTGCTGCTCGCCGCGGCGCTCGCCTACCCGGGCGGCATGGGTATGGGCGACGTGAAGCTCGCCGCGGTGATGGGCCTCGTGCTCGGCCCGGCGCTCGGCCCGGCGCTGCTCATCGCCCTGCTCGCCGGCTCGCTCGCCGGCATCGCGATCATGGCGCGCCGGGGTGTCGCGGCGGGCCGCAAGACCGCGATCCCGTTCGGGCCGTTCCTCGCGCTCGGCGGGCTCGTCGGCCTGTTCGTCGGCCAGGCAATCGTCCACGGCTATCTGCGGGTGGTGGGGCTGTGAGCTTCCTGACCAAGGAGCTCACGCTCCCCCAGCTGCGCGCGCCCCAGCTGCGGGCGCCCAGGCTCCCGGGCCGCCGCTCGCGTGCCGGCGTCACCGCGGCCGCCCGTGGCGCGGCGGTCACCGGCGTGGAGATCGGGGCCACCCAGGTGGTCGCCGCCGAGGCGTTCGTCAGCGACGGGGTGATCGTCGCGCGCCGCGTCGCGGCCCGTCCGCTCCCCGCCGGTCTTGTCCACGACGGGCTCGTCACCGAGCCGGAGGCACTCGGCCGCGAGCTCCGGGCGCTGTTCGCCGAGCACAAGCTCGGTCGCCGCGTGCGCGTCGGCCTGGCGACGCCGCGCACGATCCTGCGCGTCATCGACCTGCCCCCGCTCGACGAGTCCGACGTGCGCCTCCTCCTGCCGATGCAGGCCCGCGATCGCATTCCGATGCCATTGGAGAGCGCGGTCCTCGACCATCAGACGATCGGCCTCGTCGACACGCCGGAGGGTCAGCGGCTGCGCGTCGTCGTCGTCGCCACCGAGCGCACGGGCGTCGACGCGCTCCTCGACACCCTGCGCAACGCCGGGCTGCGGCCCGAGGGCATCGACCTCTCCGTGTTCGCCGCGATGCGCGCCGTCGCGACCGCTGAGCCCTCCGAGGGCCCGGTCCTCCACGCTCAGCTCGGCGACCTCGTCAACATCGCCGTCGCCGACGACGGCATTTGCCAGTTCACCCGGCAGGCGCCGCAGGGTCTCGCGCTCGTGCTGGAGCGTCTCGTCGAGCAGCGCGGCTGCACGACCGAGGACGCGCTGGCGCTGCTCCGAGCCGCGACCGACGACGTGGCCGGCGAGTCCGGCCGCGAGGACGCTCGCGAAGTCGGCGTGGTCCTCGGCCGGATCGCCGACGAGCTCGGCTCCGAGCTGCGGGCGGCCGCCGAGTTCTTCAGCACGCAGTCGGGCGAGACCGTGAGCGCCGGGGTCATCACTGGCCCGCTCGCTCCCCTCCGCGGGTTCGCCGAGGCCCTTGGCGACGCCTCGGGACTCGAGCTGCGCGGCGGCGCCGTGCAGGCCGCCGACGGGGACGCGCTCGGCGCGACCGACCCGCGCGTCGCCGCGGTCGCCGTCGGGCTCGCGATCGGAGAGCTGCCGCGATGAACGCCGTCAACCTCATCCCGCTCGGACGCCGCCACGCCGAGGCGCAGCGGATGCCCGGCCTGCCGTTCCTCGGCCTGCTCGGCGCGCTCGTGCTGTCGCTCGCCGGCACCGTCGCGTACGTCGAGGTGCACGATACGGTCTCGGCGCGCCAGCATGAGCTCTCGCAGTTGCAAGCAAGGACCGCGCAGTGGTCCGCTGCGGTCGCGCGCTATACGCCCGCGGTGACGGCGCTGTCGCAGCGGGCCAAGGGCTTCGTGCGGCTGGGCGTGTTGCTCGGCGAGCGTTACGACTGGTCGGTGCTGCTCGGGCAGATCGCGGGGGTGATGCCCGCGGACGCGCAGCTCGCCTCGCTGGCCGCGGCGACGCCGATTCAGGCGCCGGCACCCGCGAGCACCGGGACGCCGGCAACCGGCAGCGGTACCTCGACCACCTCCACCACGACCACCACTTCGACCGCGACCACCGCGGCGCCCGCGGCCACGACAGCCGCCGCGACGGGTTCGGCGATCACCATCAGCGGGTGCGCGGTGTCGCAGCCCGTCGTCGCCGACACGATGGTCGCCCTGCGCCGCCTGTCGGGAGTGTCCTCGGTGAGCCTGTCGAGCAGCTCGCTCCAGGGCGGGGCGACCGGTGGTTCGAGCTCGTGCGCGCTGCCCGTCCAGTTCAGCCTCTCGCTCCAGTTCTCATCGGGCGTGGCCTCGCTGCCGCTGCCCGACGTGGCGCGCTCCGCCACCTCGGGCCAGGCGCCGACCACGGCCCAGCTGGCCGCGAGCGCCGCCCCGACGGGAGCGGCCCGATGAAGCTCACCGCTCGAGATCGGGCGCTGCTCGGCGTCGTCGCGGCGCTGGCGCTGTGTGCCGCCTTCTACGTGCTCGTGATCACGCCCGAACGCCACCAGGCCGCCCACCTTCAGACCAAGATCGGAGCCGAGCGCACCACGCTCGCCCGCGCTCAGCGGCGCGAAGCGGTGGGCCACGCCGCCGAGGCTGCCCTGAAGGCGTCCCAGGCCGACTGGAGCGCGCGACGCAGCGCGCGGTGCCGCAGACCGCGGACGTCCCCGCGCTGCTCAAGGTGCTCACGAGCAGCGCTCACGCCGCGCACGTGTCCATGCAGAGCATCGGTCTTGCCGGCTCGGGAGCGAGCTCCAGCAGCTCGAGCACCGTCACGGCGGCGCCGTCCTCCGTCGCCGGAGCGACGACGATCCCGGTGGCGCTCACCTTCCAGGGGGGTTACCAGGCGCTCAACCGGCTCGTCGATCGGCTCGACGCGCTGGTGACGACCTCTCGCCGCAGCATCCGCTCCCGCGGCCCGCTCATCGGGATCGGCAACATCAACGTGGCTCCGGCGTCAAGCGGCGCGGGTTCCTCGACGCTGAGCATCCAGCTCACCGCGACCATCTATCAGCGCTCAGCGACGACGGGGGCAACCGGATGAGATCTCTCAAGCGTGACCTGTTCGAGCGTCGCCTGTGGCCGCTCGCGATCGTCATCGTCGCGATGATCGCCGCCGCCGTCCCGTCCGCTGCACAGCCATCCCGGGAACGCCGCGATCGCGCCGCCGCCCGGCGCGAGCGGGACCCGCCGGCCGCGGTCTCCGGCACGCGCCACAGCGCGGTCGACCCGCGCCGCCCGACGACGCCCACCAGCCGAACCCGTGACCCCTTCCAGCAGGGCGGGGAGAAGGCGCCCGCGCATCACCCCACCACGTCGACGACGAGCACGACGACCAGGGGATCGCCGCGTCCCAGAGCCCGTCGACGCCGCCCGTCTCCACGACGCCTCCGACGACGACGGCGCCCGCCACGACCGCCCCCGCCACGACGCCGCCCGTCGTCTCGACGCCCCCGGTCGTCACCACCCCCGCCACCACGAGGCCCGGCACGACGAAGCGCCGCACCGCTGAGACCAGGAGCTGGGACGTCTATTCGGTCGACGTCCGCATCGGGGCGCCCGGCAGCCCGGTCATGCACCGCGACATCGCCCGCCTCACCCCGCTGCCCAGCGAGCGCGCTCCCCAGGCCATGTACATGGGCGTGGCCGATCACGGGCGGCGCGCGGTGTTCGCGCTCGGCGCCGGCGTCGAGGTGCGCGCGATCGGCTCGCATCGCTCTCCCGGGGCGGTATGCGCCCCGAGCCGCGTCGACTGTGCCCTGGTCGTGATCCCCGCCGGCGTGAGCATCGCGCTGCGCTACGTCAGCTCGACGGGCACGCTGCGCACGCTCGCGCTGCGGCCGAGCCGCATCACCGAGCGGCTCACCCGATCCCGGTCGGTCGTGCGGGCGGCCCGCGCCCACATCTCGGCCGTCGGCCTGTGCGAGCTCAAGCTCGGCGATCCGATCGGGTTCTTCGACCCGGCCGACGAGAGCGTGAAGCTCCCCTCCACCGGGGGCGTGCCGGCGTGACAAACGCGCCGTTCCGTTCCCCGGCTCCCTCGGCTCCGGCTCGAGCGTGCGCGGATGAGCGTCGAGATCCGGCCGGCGCTCGAGGCGCTCGAGTACCTCGACGGCGCGCGAGGGCTCCGACCTCCACATGAAGGTCGGCTCGCCCCCGATGATCCGCATCGACGGCGAACTGGAGCCGATTCCGGACGCCCCCTCGCTGAAGCCCGCCGACACCGAGACGGCTCGTCAGCGAGATCCTCCAAACGACCCCTTCGCGCCTGGAGGACCTGCGGGCGCGACGGCGAACTGGACTTCGGCTTCAGCGTGCCGGGCCTGGCCCGCTTCCGCGTCAACGTCTTCCGCCAGCGCGGCTCGATGTCGATCGTCTGCCGGCGGATCCCGTACGGCGTGACCCACGATCGAGGAGCCCGGGCTGCCCGATGGGGTCGTCCGCGAGATCGCCGAGGAGACCTCGCGGGATGGTCATCGTGACCGGCACCACCGGCTCGGGCAAGTCGACGATGCTCGCCGCGATGGTCGACCACATCAACCGCCAGGCAGCCCCGCCACATCGTCACGATCGAGGATCCGATCGAGTTCCTGCACACTCGACAACGCTCGATCAATCAACCAGCGGGAGATCGGCGCCGACAGCGGGCTCGTTCGGCAGCGCCCTGCGCCGCGTCCTGCGCCAGGACCCCGACGTCATCCTGATCGGCGAGATGCGCGACGAGGAGACCGTCGCCACCGCCCTCTCGGCGGCCGAGACCGGCCACCTCGTGTTCTCGACGCTTCACACCGCCGACGCCGCCGAGGCGATCAACCGCATGATCGACTTCTGCCCGCCCCATCAGCAGGGACAGATCCGCTCGATGCTCGCCAGCACGCTGCGCGGCGTCATCTCCCAGCGGCTCGTGCCCCAGATCGGCGGCGGCCGCGTCGCCGCGTTGGAGGTGCTGCGTGCCACCGGACGCGTCCGTGACGCGATCCTCGGCACCGGCGCGGCCGGCGATCTCTCCGAGATCATCTCGGAGGGCGGGTACTACGGGATGCAGACGTTCGACCAGGCACTGTTCGAGTTCGTACGCAGCGAGCGCGTGAGCCGCGAGGCGGCGCTCGCCCTCTGCTCGAGCCCGCAGGACTTCAAGCTCCTGCTCGCCGCCGAGGGCCAGACGCGCGCCACGCTTCCCCAGGGGCCGTCGGAAAATGCGGAGTGAGCGAGCGTCTGGGTCTGCGGTGGGTTGTTGCGAAGGATCCGCCGGCAGCTGCCGGCCACCGCGGTGTGAGGTGGTGGCCGCGGTCCAGTGGCTGTGGAGCTTCAAGACGGATGAAAGTCGAGTCACAACCGAACTCTTTTCTGGGTTCGCGCGCTGTCAGTCGGCGACGAGGTGTCGGTAGCCGAGCTCGGCCTGGGCGGCGATCTCTCGTTCGCGGTCTCGGTTGTGCTGCTGGTGATAGCCGCTCTTGTGCTCCAGGCTGCGGCTGCCGGCCCAGACGTTCGGCGCCAGCGCGGAGTTCAAGCTCGCGCAGCTTGTGGGCGGTGAGCGACGGCCGCGCGAATGCGTAGTCCTTCTGAGCAGTCAGCAGGTGCCAGAACAGCACCGCCAGTTTCCGCGCGACCGCGACGATCGCGATTGCCTTGCCGCGACGGTGGCTGACGCGCTGGTAGAACGCGCGCATCGAGCTGATCCGTCGCCTCGCCGAACACCATCCTGACCAACAGATCGCCGCGATCCTCTCCCGCCAAGGACACCGCAGCGGAACCGGCCTGCCGTTCACCGAGCCCCGCGTCAAGGCAGCCCGTCAACGCGCCGGAATCCCCGTCGCCCCGCCACCGGACCCAGAATCGAACCTCGTCACCATCCAACAAGCCGCCAGCGAGCTCGGCGTCTACAGTTCACGATCCGACGGTGGCTGCGCGACGGGCTGCTCCCAGGCGAGCAGACCACCCCGAGCGCGCCATGGCGGATCCGGCTCGATGACGAGGCCTCCGCGCCCGGTTCGTGCCCGAGGTCCCCGACGGGTTCATCAAGCTCGCAGATGCAGCCCGACTGCTCGGGCTGCGCCCGCCAGACCGTGTTGCACAAGGTCCAACGTGGAGAACTGCGCGCCATCCATGTCACCGCCGGGCAGCGAAAAGGCCTCAGAATCGAGGTTCCCGCCGCGCGGTTGGACCGACTGATCAACGAGTGACTGCGGAGGTGCAGTGTGAAACAAGACCGGGCGGGCCAGCAGGATTACGTTCTCGCGCGCGTGCACAAGTCGAGCTGGCCGAGGCGCTCGATCACGGTCTTCTTCACTGAGCGTTACACCAACTTCTCCGGCAGCGCCCCGAGCAGCCGCAGGTTGCGCCCAAGACCCCACAGGATGTCCGGCGCCGCTTGCTGAAGATCAGCGTCCCGGCGATCGCACGCG
>CAVPBY010000103.1:0-53077 GCA_963702225.1 uncultured Solirubrobacteraceae bacterium
AGGCACAGTGCAGGAGCGCGACCACGGTTGGTGCCGTTCAACCGCCAGCCTGGGAGGCCTCGGCTATGGCGGGCTTCACCGCACCGCTCGTCGACTGCCGCACCTGCAAGTTGCGTCGCCGAGGACCATCCGCTCCTCCGCTAGGGGTCGCCGGCCATCCAAGCACGCCGGCGGAGGCAGATGGAGCAGTGCGACCTCACCGCGGCGCGCGACTTCAACCCTGACGTTCGAGACGACGATGGGCCCGGTGAAGGACAGGGTGTGACCGTTTATCTAGGTGCCTGGTCCGTAAAGTGTATGTTCCTCAACTTCTTAAGAACTACCTGCAGTTCAGCCGCAAGGAAGCTGCCCTTCGGGATCGCGCAGATCGGCAAGTCGTAGGGTAACGAGATTAGCGCCCGGCAACTTCATTTTCCGCAGCCCGCTATTTTGAGCAGATCCCGATGGAGTTCTTCGTGTGCCGCCCGCCGAGGCCGGGCAGTGGTAGGATCACTGGCTCGCCCAAGCTATCTGGACTGGTACCGGACGGTCGGGTTCCGCGCCGACCACTTCAAGCTGCGCCCGCACGAGGCCGATGAGCTCAGTCACTACTCGACAGCGCCACCAGCGACGTCGAGTACCTGTTCCCGAGGGGCTGGCTCGAGCCCAACCCCCCAACCAACCGCGGCTGACTTCGACCTCAGCCGCCACAAAAATCGGCAGAAGCTCGAGTACCACAACAGCGGCGAGCGCTACGTCCCTGCAACTGCGTAATTGAGCCTGGGCCGCTGGCGTCGATCGCGCGATGCTGGCGTTCCCTGCGCCGACGCCTACGACGAGGACGAGTTGGACGGCGAGACCCGGACCGTGCTGCGCCTGCACCCCCAGCCGGCGCCGGTCAAGGCCGCGAAACGCCGTGTGAAAGGACGGCCAGCCGGAGCTCGCGACACGAGATCCACGACGCTGCCGCGCGGCGGCACTGTCGCAGTACGACGTCGGGCGGGGCGATCGGCCGCCCCCCCCCCGCCAGGACTGAGATCGGCACGCCGTGGATAATTCACTCGTTGACCACCAGTTCGAGAGGGCAGCGCACCGTCACCGTCCGCGACGGCGACACGCTCGCGCAGGACCGGATCGCGATTGATCAAGCTCGGCGACGAGCTCGAGCGGCCGGGCCTGCGCGCTCCCTGGCAGCTCCCCCAAGGCCTGAGCTAAAATCCGGTCAACGCGCGCAGCCGGTCGCCGCGCGCAGCCGGTCGCCGCGCTCAGCCGGTCGCCGCGCGCAGCGACTTGACGCGCGAGCACGTTTGAAACCGCGGCGGGCGCCGTGGCGTGCTCACGACCCGCGCAGGAGCAGGCCGGCGCGGGCGGGCAGCGAGAGTGAAAGCTCCGTCCGCGGCGGTGGCGAGGGTCAAGAGCGTCCGGGTCGCGCCCGCGCGGCCGACGACGGCCTGGAGTTCGACGGTTGCGGCGGTGGAGCGGCGCGCCCTGCTGGGTGGGACATGCTGGATCCGAGACGTGACGGGGGCCGCTCGGCGAGCAGGTCGACCGGGCCGGTGAGCCCGATCCGCGCCTGGGTGCTCAAGCAGCCCGGCTGCACGCGCGGGCGCATCGCACCGAGCCGGCCGGCAACACGGTCTGAGGAGTTTGGGGTCGTGTCGACCTGGCGTGTGCCGGGCCACCGCGGGAAGCGCACGCGCTGGCCGGCGTGGAACCGGGTGTAGGAGATGTCGGACCCGCTCGCCACTCGCTGACTCGCCCACCGCGGGCAGGCTGTTCGAGCGTGAGCTTCCAGGCGAGCAGCCGCTCGAGCGCCGCCATCGCCGCGGGGCGAGGGCACCACCGAGGTGTACAACGTGCCGAGCAGCGAGAGCGCCGAACGAGGATCTCGTTCCAGTCGCCCGCCTGGGCGCCGATCACCGGCAGGTCGACCCGCCCTGCCTCGCCTCCCAGATCCGCCCGAAGCGGTCGATCACGAAGTTGTAGCCGATGTCGAGCCAGTGCGGCCGTGGACGTGGAACGCGTACATACCAAAGAGCACTGCCGGCACCTCGCCGGGTGAGTACCCGTTCGGGTTCTCGGTGTGGTGGACGATCCCCACGGGGACCGCCGCCGTAGGAGGGGCGGCCAAAAAAAAAAAGGCGCCCCAGGCCTAGGCCGCGCGGGCGATGAAAAAGGGGGCCCGGCTGCAAGCCGCGGGCGGGCGAGCGGGGAGAGCGGCGTGGGCGGCGTCCGGGCGGCCCACAGCGTCCGGGCGGAAAAAAGCGTCTGGGGCGGACCAGCCTCGTCCGGGGTGGGCCGCCGCGCCGGGGTCGCCGTGGCCGAAGGGGGATGCGGGCTCGGCGGCGACGAGCAGGACCGTCACTGACCGGCGCGCCGTGGCCGGCGTGGACCTGCAGCTCGGTCGCGCGCCTAACCCACACGCCCTCGCCGGACGCGCTCGGGCGTGCGGACCCCGTCGCTGTTCTTGCTGCCCGGCGGTGGACGCGATCGCCCACGTTTCTCAGCGCCCGCCGGCGCGCGCCGGCTGCGCAGCGTGGAGCGTGGCGTCCTCGTCCAGCGCACGGCGGCCAGACAGACCGGAAAAAGCCCGACGGTGCGCACCTCGCCCGCGGCGAGCCCGCCGAGGTGGCGCGCGAACACCCGGCCGCCCCAGCGCGCGCTGACCGCCGGGCGTCCCTCTACTCGTTGCTGGCTGCGTGGAGCGGCCGCGGCAGGGCCGAGGCCCCTGCAAAAAGCGTCGACTGCCACGGCTCCGGACAGCGCATCACGGCGTGTCAGACGGCGACCCTCTGCCACCGTCCCATCTTGGGCAGCGGCCCTGTCGTCCGCGCCGCCCTTCAGGAGCCTCTTATGTCTCCCGCCTCGGGCTGCCCTCTCGGAGCGCCTTTTGGTCGTTATCGGACCGCAACGCGCTCCAAACGCGGGGGGGCGGGGTGGGGCGCGCCGGTGAGGGGGCGCGGGCGAGGGCGGCCAGCCGGTTGGGTCGGCGGAGCGCGGGTCCGTCGCCTACGGCCGCCGGGAGCGCCAAAAAAAAAAAGGCCGCAGCCGCTGCGGAAGATCGTGACGTTGCCGCCCGCCGCCACCAGGCGGTCGTGGTGGGTGACCGCGCGGCCGAACAGCGCGACGGCGCCGGTGAGGATCAGGCCGCTCACTGATCAGCCCAGGGCGTGAGCAGGACACGGAGCGCCTGCCCCGAGCCCTGGGGCTCGACGGGTCGACGATCGCCCTCCGGCCCATCACAATCGCCGTCGACGCGGCTGCCGCGCCGAGTGGCGTGACAAATAATGAGCACCGCGCAGGGCCGACGCCGGCGGGAAGGAGCGTCGGGATCAGGAGCAGCGCCAGCGGCCCCGCGACGCCTGGAGCCGCGGACGAGCACGCCGAGCGTCACCGCGCCGCTTGTGAGGTGCATGCCCCATCGGCACCGACGCAATACCCTGGAGCAACAGCGACGCGAACCGACGGGAGAGTACTCTGGGGCCGCGGTCGGGGCGGTCGACCTCGTCGCGCAGCGGCTCGCGAGAGCAGTGCTGCTGCGAGACTTAGTAGGCCGACGGCGCACACCGAGCGGTAGCCCGCGGCCGGGATGGGTCGCCGCCTGAGAAATGGCGGCTGCGGTGAGCGAGCGCGGCCGCCCCGGCCCGCGCCGGGGCGCGGATCGCGGTGAGCGCGTCGCGCCACGGGATCGCCAGCCTCGCTGAGCGCGGGGGGTGGTACTGTGAGCGGCCTCTGTGCTGCCTGTTGGCTGCCCACCGTGCTGGAAGGTGTCTAAGAGTTACCGGGGGGGGCGCGGGCGCAACGCGACGCCGCGGTAGTTGAGCACGAATGCGGCGGTTGCCCTCCCGCTGCGGACCCCTCGGCGTGCTCCAGGAACACGAGTGCGCCGGCCGCGCCGACGCGGCGCCGGGCCGTGACGACCGCGGTTACTGCTGTCGCGAGCAGCAGCGCGGTTAGGCCCGGCCTAGCCGGCGCACGGTGAACGGCGCAAGCCCCCACCCCCACGGCCTAAAATAAAGACCACGGCTGTGCCAACTAGGGGCGGGCGGCTGACTGCCAGCGGCGCGAGCGCGGCGGCCAAAGGGGGGGCTGCCGGGCTGAGTGGGTCAGCTGACCCTGACGCCTCCACCAACCAGCTCAGCGACATTCGCCAGCAAACGTGCAGGTGGCTGTGAGCGTGACTGCAGGGCCCGCCAACGCAGTTAAACTGACTGCAGCGGGCCACGGCGGCGGCGCCACCCACGACCGCACAACTGCGACCGGCAAGCGCGTGGTCAAGCCGCGTAACGGACGAGCGAGGCCAGCCGGAGAGCGGCGCGGAGCAGCAGAGCACGAGGTCCCGGGGTACGCGGAAGGTCACGGGGCCCCGCCCACAGCACCAAACCGCACCGCGGCGAGCAGCAGCAGGGCCAGCGCCGCCAAAAGAATGGGGGGGTTTGGGGCGCGGACCCTGCTGCTCAACGATCGCCGCGAGCAGGCTCTCGCCAAGCGCGCCGGCAAGCATGTCCCGCCGTGAGCACGACGACGTAGACCGGAGGCAGGCTCGGTCGCCGCCAGAGGGTGCTCGGTGAGATAGCGCCGGCACCGCCTCGGCGCGGACCCAGGCCCGGCGCCTCGGCGGACGGGCCGCGCGGTCCCCCAACCTCGGTCAGGCACCGAGGCCTTCGGCGCGCGCACGAGCCCTCCGTCGATCACGGTGTCGCAGGGCCGCTTCGGGCGATCACCTCGCCGTCGGCGAGCACCACGGCGTGGGCGGTGGATCCCGCGCGCGAAATCAAGTCGGCGGGCGGCGGATCACCAGCGCCTCGCGCGTGCGCACTGCCTCGGCGATCAGGTCCTGGAGCGTGCGCTGGGACGCCGGGTCCAGGCCGTGGACTGGCTCGTCCATCACCTTTAGGCTGACAGGGGCCGATGAGCGCGCAGGCGGAGCCAGACCTTCCGCCCGCATGCCGCGGCGGAGTGCTGTCGGGCGGCTGTCGCGCTTGGCGGCGAGCCCGAGCCGCGTGAGCATCTCTTCGGCGCCGGTCGTCGAGGTCGTCGGAGATTGCGCCGCATGCGCGAGCGCGACGAGCTCCAGGTGCTCCAGGACGGTGAGGGTCGTCGTAGAGCGAGGGCGCGTCGAGCACGACCGCCGTTTTTTCTGGGCTCTGACCGGGGGGTGGGTGACGCGAGCTTCCCAAAAAAAAAAAAAAGCAGGCCGGCGATCATCCGCACCGCCAAAAAAGTGAGCAAAAGTCTGTCAGCGCGACGCACTCGCCCGCCTGCAGCGACAGCGTGACATCGCGCAGCGCCTCGAACTCGCCGTAGCGGCGGCCGAGGTTGCGCAGCGGCACAATGGCATCGCCCATCGCTCGTGATTATCGGCTCTCGCCGGAACAGCTGGCCGTTTCGCAGCCCGGGGTGCGATGAAAACGGACTCGCACTACGTCCAATCGAAATTGCTGTGAAGTGGCGGCTTAGATGGCTCTGGCGGCCCAGCGGGCCTGGCGGGACACCGGGCCTCCGGGGGCAGCCCGGCCGGGCGAGACACCCGGCCCGGCGGGACATCGGGGCCGGCGGGGCATCGGGGCGCCGGCGCAAGGTCAGTGCTGGTGGGTGACGTCGGGGGCGGTGAAGCTGCCCCGCATGCCTGTGCGCTCACGGCGGAAAAAAGAACCGCGCGCGCCAGGAAGGCGGTCACCGTCGCCAGGCCGGCCACGTCGACCACGAGCCCCCGCCCGGGCCCGGACGGTCGCGTCGACCAGCCGCCGAAGAGGCCGAGCACCGAGGCCGTGCCGCGCAGCACGAGCCTCCCGCCGGCGCTCGTCACCGGCACGACGGAGCGCAGGAACGGCACCGCGGCGCGCAGGTCGGCCTCGCGCACCGTCCCCTCCCCCATGATCCGCCCGCCGGCCGACACGAGTAAGGCGTGATGGACGACGAGCGCGCCGACGTGTGCCACGCCGACGGTCGCGTGCAGCGTTCCTACGTCGCCCAGCTGCGCCAGCTCGCCGTCGAGCCGGCCCGAGGCGCCTCCAGACCCCGACCAGGAGCGCATCGACACGGTCACCGAGTCGGCGTGATGCCACAGCAGCTCGACCGCCGGCCAGGCCAAGACCGACACCGAGCGCACCGGCCCCGAGCGCGCGAGCATCGCCGCAGCCGCCGGACGGCGATCCCGGGCAGCACGAGCTGGCAGGCAGCGAGAAAGGCGAGCACGCCCGCCACCACGACGAGCGCTGCGACACCCCACCGACGGTGCCCCGCGACGACGCGAGGGCGCCCGTCACGGACGCCCTCGCTCACGACGAATGGACCGCCTGGCTCAGGCGGCGGTCACCGGGCTGGCCGGCGGCGTCTCGGCGGCCGGGGCCGGCGGCGTGTACTCGAACTCCTCCTCGGCGCCGAACAGCAGGTCGAGCAGCTTGGAGCGCAGCGACTCCGACGCGGCGACCGCGGCCCCGCCGCCAAGCAGCAGCAGCATCAGCTTGCGGCCGAAACCGCCGCGCTTCTTCTTCGGCTTGGAGTGCTTGGGGGCCTCGCCGAGCGCCATCATGGCGTCGCGGGCGGCCTCGGCCGCACTGGTCACGTCCTTGTGCAGCTTCTTGTCGTCGAGCGCCGCCTTGTGCGGAGCCTTCGAGGACAGCAGGCGGCGGTACGCGCTGCGGCCGGAGTCGATCGCGGTCGTCAGGTTGTCGCGCAGCTCAGCATCCTCGATCAGCCGCTGCACGTAGGGATTCGCCTTCTGGATGTTCTGAAGGTCCGAGGCGCTGAACGGCACCGCCTTGGCCACCTTCTTACGTCGAGATGCCATGAGACTCCCTCGTGATTGGTTTCGCTTCCGGGTGAGCTTTTGGGGGTCGTCGGAGAGCTTGCCCCGCGACTGTCAGGATACGCGATGCCCCGGGCCCGCCGGGTCGCGAGCGCGGCCTCCAGGGCCTCGCCGACGGCCGAGACGAACACGAAACGCAGGGTCTCACGCAGGTGCGCGGGGATCTCCTCGATGTCTGCCTCGTTCTGGCGGGGCGCAATCACAGTGCGGATCCCGCCGCGCTGCGCCGCGAGCGCCTTCTCCTTCAGACCGCCGATCGGGAGCACCAGCCCGGTGAGCGAGATCTCGCCGGTCATCGCGACGTCGGCGCGGACCGCGCGGCCGGTGAGCAGCGAGCACAGCGCGGTCACCATCGCCACGCCGGCGCTCGGCCCGTCCTTGGGGATCGCGCCCGCCGGCACGTGCAGGTGGATGTCGTGGGTGGCGAACCAGTGCTCGGGCAGCGTGCCCACGACCTCGTCGACGTTCGAGCGCACGAAGGTGAGCGCCGCCTGCGCGGACTCGCGCATCACGTCGCCGAGCTGCCCGGTGATCTGCAGGTGGCCCGAGCCCTCCATCGCCGAGGCCTCGATGAACAGGATCTCGCCGCCGACCGGCGTCCAGGCCAGCCCGGTCGCCACCCCCGGGCGCGAGGTGCGCCGGCGCGACTCGGAGTGGAAGCGCGGGGTGCCGAGCAGCTCACGCACGCGCGGCTCGGACACGCTCACCTTGCGGGTCACCTCGCCCTCGGCGACGCGCAGCGCGACCTTGCGCACGACCGCGCCGATCTCCCGCTCGAGCTGGCGGACCCCCGCCTCGCGCGTGTAGCCGGAGATGATCGCTCCGAGCCCGCGGTCGGTGAACGCGATCCGCCGCGCCGACAGGCCGCCGCGCTCGATCTGGCGAGGCACCAGGTAGCGCCGCGCGATCTGGAGCTTCTCGCCCTCGGTGTAGCCGGCAAGCTGGATCACCTCCATGCGGTCGCGCAGCGGGGAGGGGATCGTGTCGAGCGTGTTCGCGGTGCACACGAACATCACGTGCGAGAGGTCGAACGGCAGGTCGAGGTAGTGGTCGCGGAAGGTCGGGTTCTGCTCGGGGTCGAGCACCTCGAGCATCGACGACTCGATCCCCCCGCCCCGCCGAAGCCGGCGCCCATCTTGTCGATCTCGTCGATCATGAACAGCGGGTTGTTCGCGCCCGCGTCACGCAGCGCGCGGATGATCACGCCGGGCATCGCCCCGATGTACGTGCGGCGGTGGCCGCGGATCTCGGACTCGTCGCGCACGCCGCCGATGCTGATCCGCTCGAACGTCCGGCCGAGCGCGCGGGCGATCGAGCGCCCGGCGAGGTCTTGCCGACGCCCGGCGGGCCGACGAAGGTGAGGATCGACCCGCCCGCGACCTCCCCACCGCCCTCTGCGCCCCGCAGCGCCTTGACCGCGAGGAACTCGAGGATCCGCTCCTTGACGTGCTCGATGTCGAGCGGGCCTCGTCGAGCACCTTGCGGGCACGGCCGAGCCGCAGGTCTCCTCGGTCGACTCGGACCACGGCAGCGCCGCGATCCACTCCAGGTAGTGCCACACCCCGTACTCGGCGATGGCCGAGTACGGGGTCGTGCGCACGTACCTGGAGTGGATCGCGGCGCTGCCGTGGTCCGAGTCGACCGAGGACGACCTGCGGCTCGGCCGTGCCCGCAAGGTGCTCGACGAGGACCACTACGACATCGAGCAGGTCAAGGAGCGGATCCTCGAGTTCCTCGCGGTCAAGGCGCTGCGGGGCGCGGAGGGCGGTGGGCAGGTCGCGGGCGGGTCGATCCTCACCTTCGTCGGCCCGCCGGGCGTCGGCAAGACCTCGCTCGGGCGCTCGATCGCCCGCGCGCTCGGCCGGACGTTCGAGCGGATCAGCATCGGCGGCGTGCGCGACGAGTCCGAGATCCGCGGCCACCGCCGCACGTACATCGGGGCGATGCCCGGCGTGATCATCCGCGCGCTGCGTGACGCGGGCGCGAACAACCCGCTGTTCATGATCGACGAGATCGACAAGATGGGCGCCGGCTTCGGCGGGGCGGGCGGGATCGAGTCGTCGATGCTCGAGGTGCTCGACCCCGAGCAGAACCCGACCTTCCGCGACCACTACCTCGACCTGCCGTTCGACCTCTCGCACGTGATGTTCGTGTGCACCGCGAACACGCTCGACACGATCCCCTCCCCGCTGCGCGACCGCATGGAGGTGATCCAGCTTGCCGGCTACACCGAGGGCGAGAAGCTCCAGATCGCGCGGCGCTACCTGGTGCCTCGCCAGATCGAGCGCGGCGGCCTGTCGGCGCGGCGGATCGCGTTCACCGACCGCGGGCTCGGAGCGATCATCTCCGGCTACACGCGCGAGGCGGGGGTCCGCCAGCTCGAGCGGGAGATCGGCGCGGTCGTGCGCAAGGTCGCGCTGCGCGTCGCCGAGGGCGAGGTGACCCGCAAGGTGAGCGTGTCCGAGCCGCGCGTGCGTGAGCTGCTCGGCACCCCGCGCTTCCACTCCGAGTCGCGCCGGCGCACCTCGCGCCCGGGGGTGGCGACCGGGCTGGCCTGGACGCCGGTCGGCGGCGAGATCCTGTTCATCGAGGCCTCGGCGATGGAGGGCTCGGGCCACCTGCAGATCACCGGGCAGCTCGGCGACGTGATGCGCGAGTCCGCGCAGGCGGCGCTCACCTTCGTGCGCTCGAACGTCGACGAGGTCGTGGGCACGCTGCCCGAGCACTGGTTCGCCACCCACGACATCCACCTGCACGTGCCGGCGGGCGCGATCCCCAAGGACGGGCCGAGCGCCGGCGTGGCGATGGTGACCGCGCTGTGCTCGCTGCTCACCGGCCGCGCGGTCCGCGCCGACGTCGCGATGACCGGCGAGATCACGCTCACCGGGCTGGTGCTCCCGATCGGCGGTCTGAAGGAGAAGGCGCTCGCGGCGCAGCGCGGCGGGATCCGCACTGTGATTGCGCCCCGCCAGAACGAGGCAGACATCGAGGAGATCCCCGCGCACCTGCGTGAGACCCTGCGTTTCGTGTTCGTCTCGGCCGTCGGCGAGGCCCTGGAGGCCGCGCTCGCGACCCGGCGGGCCCGGGGCTATCGCGTATCCTGACAGTCGCGGGGCAAGCTCTCCGACGACCCCAAAAGCTCACCCGGAAGCGAAACCAATCACGAGGGAGTCTCATGGCATCTCGACGTAAGAAGGTGGCCAAGGCGGTGCCGTTCAGCGCCTCGGACCTTCAGAACATCCAGAAGGCGAATCCCTACGTGCAGCGGCTGATCGAGGATGCTGAGCTGCGCGACAACCTGACGACCGCGATCGACTCCGGCCGCAGCGCGTACCGCCGCCTGCTGTCCTCGAAGGCTCCGCACAAGGCGGCGCTCGACGACAAGAAGCTGCACAAGGACGTGACCAGTGCGGCCGAGGCCGCCCGCGACGCCATGATGGCGCTCGGCGAGGCCCCCAAGCACTCCAAGCCGAAGAAGAAGCGCGGCGGTTTCGGCCGCAAGCTGATGCTGCTGCTGCTTGGCGGCGGGGCCGCGGTCGCCGCGTCGGAGTCGCTGCGCTCCAAGCTGCTCGACCTGCTGTTCGGCGCCGAGGAGGAGTTCGAGTACACGCCGCCGGCCCCGGCCGCCGAGACGCCGCCGGCCAGCCCGGTGACCGCCGCCTGAGCCAGGCGGTCCATTCGTCGTGAGCGAGGGCGTCCGTGACGGGCGCCCTCGCGTCGTCGCGGGGCACCGTCGGTGGGGTGTCGCAGCGCTCGTCGTGGTGGCGGGCGTGCTCGCCTTTCTCGCTGCCTGCCAGCTCGTGCTGCCCGGGATCGCCGTCCGGCGGCTGCGGGCGATGCTCGCGCGCTCGGGGCCGGTGCGCTCGGTGTCGGTCTCGGCCTGGCCGGCGGTCGAGCTGCTGTGGCATCACGCCGACTCGGTGACCGTGTCGATGCGCTCCTGGTCGGGGTCTGGAGGCGCCTCGGGCCGGCTCGACGGCGAGCTGGCGCAGCTGGGCGACGTAGGAACGCTGCACGCGACCGTCGGCGTGGCACACGTCGGCGCGCTCGTCGTCCATCACGCCTTACTCGTGTCGGCCGGCGGGCGGATCATGGGGGAGGGGACGGTGCGCGAGGCCGACCTGCGCGCCGCGGTGCCGTTCCTGCGCTCCGTCGTGCCGGTGACGAGCGCCGGCGGGAGGCTCGTGCTGCGCGGCACGGCCTCGGTGCTCGGCCTCGTCGGCGGCTCGGTCGACGCGACCGTCCGGGCCGCGGGCGGGGCGCTCGTGGTCGACGTGGCCGGCCTGGCGACGGTGACCGCCTTCTCGGCGCGCGCGGTGCGGGTCACCGGCGTGAGCGCCGCGGGCGTCCGGGGCGGCTTCACCGCCCGCGTCACCGCCCGCCGGCGCTGACCCTTCGCCCTCATCCACTTCCGCACAATTTCGATTGGACGTAGTGCGAGGCCGTTTTCATCGCACCCCTCGATGAAAACGGCCAACTGTCCCGGCGAGAGCCGATAATCGCGACCGATGGGCGACCCCGTGCTGCAGCTGCGCAACCTCGGCCACCGCTACGGCGAGTTCGAGGCGCTGCGCGACCTCACGCTGTCGCTGCAGGCGGGCGAGTGCGTCGCGCTGATCGGGCACAACGGCTCGGGCAAGACGACGGCGGTGCGGATGATCGCCGGCCTGCTCGAGATCTCCTCCGGGGAGATCGACGTCGCCGGCGACCCGGTCGGCGCGGAGCGGGCGCGGGCGGCCACGGCGGTCGTGCTCGACGCGCCCTCGCTCTACGACGACCTCACCGTCCTGGAGCACCTGGAGCTCGTCGCGCTCGCGCATGGCGCGATCTCCGACGACCTCGACGACCGCGCCGAGGACCTGCTCACGCGGCTCGGGCTCGCCGCCAAGCGCGACAGCCGCCCGACGGCGCTCTCCCGCGGCATGCGGCAGAAGGTCTCGCTCGCCTGCGCGCTCATCCGGCCCTACTCGCTGCTGGTGATGGACGAGCCGGTCGTCGGCCTGGACCCGGCGTCCCAGCGCACGCTCCAGGACCTGATCGCCGAGGCGGTGCGCGCGGGCGCGGCGGTGCTGCTCACCACCCACCAAATTGATTTCGCGCGCGGGATCGCCGCCCGCGCCGTGGTGCTCGCCGACGGCGAGGTGATCGCCGACGGGCCCTACGACGCCGTGATCGACGGAGAGCTCGTGCGCGCGCGAGGCCTCGTGTGACCGAGGCGGCCGGACCGCACGGCCCGTCCGCCGTCGCGCCGGGCCTGGTCCGCGCCGAGGCGGTCCGGCGCTATCTCACCGAGCACCGTCGCCGGCGGCGACCGAGCCTGTTCGTCGTCTACGTCGTCGTGCTCACGGCGGCGATCTTCGGCGCGCTCGGCGAGAGCGTGCTCGCGGCGATCGTCGGCGGCGGGCTCGCGCCGCACTCGGTGCAGCAGTTCGGACCGGCGGCGCTGGCCCTGCTGCTGCTCGCCGCGGTGCGGTTCGGGGTGTGGCAGGGCCCGGTGTCGTTCCGCGTCCCGGACGTCGTGCTCGTGCTGCTCGCGCCGCTCTCGGTCGCCTCGCTCGTCCGTACGCGGCTTGACCACGCGCTTGCCGTCGCCGCCGCGGCGGGTGCGGTCGTGGGCGCCGCCGCCGCACTGCTCGCGGCGGGCGGGGTGTCCGCGCTCGGGGCGGGCCGTGCGGTCGCGCTCGCGGCCGGCCTGGCGGCGACGGCCGCGCTGGCGATCTCGCTGAGCTGGCTGGTGGAGGCGTCGCCTCAGCTGACCCGCACGGTCGCCCGGACCGCCCCGTTGCTCGCGGCCGCCGCGCTCGCGCCGCTGGCGGCGGCCGCCGGCCACGTCGGCGCAGCCGTGGTCGCATGGTCGGGGCCGTGGGGGTGGGCGCTTGCGCCGTTCACCGGGCGCGCCGGCTGGCCGGGCGCGACCGCGCTGCTGCTCGCGACGGCGGTCGCCGCGGTCGTCACGGCCCGGCGCCGCGTCGGCGCGGCCGGCGCGCTCGTGTTCCTGGAGCGCGCCGAGGTGCGCAGCGGGATGGCGACCGCCGCGTTCGTGCTCGACTACCGCGGCGTCGCGCTGCACCGGCGCGGTGCGGGTGGTCGCGAGGGACCGTCCGGCGCGGTGGGCGGCCGGCGGTCGGCGCGGAGGCCGCTCACGGTGCTCCGCCCGCGCTCGGCGCGGCTGGCGATCCCGTGGCGCGACGCGCTCACCGCGATCCGCGCCCCGGCGCGGGCCGGGGCGGCCGCGCTCGTCACCGCAGCCGCGATCACCGAGGCGGCGACCCATCCCGGCCGCGGGCTGCCGGCGGCGGTGTGCGCCGTCGGCCTGTACGTCGCGGCGGCGCTGCTCTGCGAGCCGCTGCGCGACGAGGTCGACCGCCCCGACCGCGGCGCGGTGCTGCTCTCCCGTCGGTTCGCGTCGCTGTTGCTCGGGCATTGCGTGGTGCCGATGGCGGTGCTCGCCGCGAGCGGCGCGGTGACGCTCGGCGTGCTCGTCGCGGCCGGCGTCGCGGGGCCGCTGGCGCTGCTCATGATCCCGACGCTGCTGCCCGCGGCGTCGGCCGTCGCGGTGCTCGGCGCGGCGCTCGCCACCCGGCGCGGCGGCCGGATCGACGGCGATGTGATGGGCCGGCTGGCGATCGTCGACCCGTCGAGCCCGGCGTTCGGGGCGGCGCTCGTGATCGTGCTCGCGCCCTGGCTGATCGTGAGCGGCCTGATCCTCACCGGCGCCGTCGCGCTGCTCGGCCGCGCGGTCACCCACCACGACCGCCTGGTGGCGGCGGGCGGCGACGTCACGATCTTCGCGGCGGCTGCGGCGCTGGTGCTCGTGCGGATCGCCTGGCGCTCCCGGCGGCCGTAGCCGACCGGACCGGCGCTCCGCCGACCCGACCGACCCCGGCCGCCCTCGCCCGCGCCCGGCGCCCGGCGCCCCCCACCCGGCCCCCCGGCGCACTGGAGCGTATCGCGGTCCGATAACGACCAAAAGGCGCTCCGAGTCGGCGGCCCGAGGCGGGCGGCAAACGTTTCCTAAGGGCGGCGCGGACTACCGGGCCGCTGCCCACAATGGGACGGTGGCAGAGGGTCGCCGTCTGACGCGCCGTGATGCGCTGTCCGGAGCCGTGGCGGTCGGCGCCGGGGCGCCGCTCGGCCCTGCCGCGGCGGCTCACGCGGCCGGCGAGCGTAGAGGGACGCCGGCGGTCGGCGCGCACTCGGGCGGCCGGGTGTTCGCGCGCCACCTCGGGGGGCTCGCCGCCGACGAGGTGCGCACCGTCGGGCTGCGGGCGCCGGTCTGTCTGGCCGCCGTGCGCTGGAAGGGCCCCGAGGACGCCACGCTGACGCTGCGCAGCCGGCGCGACGGGGGGCGCCGGGGGCCGTGGGCGATCGCGTCCACCGCCGGGCACGACGGCGACGGGGTCCGCACGCCCGAGCGCGTCGGCGAGGGCGTGTGGGTCGGGCGCGCGACCGAGCTGCAGGTCCACGCCGGCCACGGCGCGCGGGACGTGACGGTCCTGCTCGTCGCCGCCGAGCCGCATCCCGGCCGCGGCCACGGCGACCCCGGCGCGGCGGCCCACCCGGACGCTGTCCGCCGGACTCCGCCCGGACGCTGTGGTCCGCCCCGACGCCGCCCACGCCGCTCTCCCGCTCGCCGGCCCGCGGCTTGCAGCCGGCCCCGGCGCGCCGCCGATCATCGCCCGCGCGGCCTGGGCCGGACGCAACCACCGACCGGTCGGCGGCCCCTACTACGGCGGCATCGAGATGGGGATCGTCCACCACACCGAGAACCCGAACGGGTACTCGCCCGGCGAGGTGCCGGCGATGCTGCGGGCGATCTACGTGTTCCACGTCCACGGCCGCGGCTGGTTCGACATCGGCTACAACTTCGTGATCGACCGCTTCGGGCGGATCTGGGAGGCGCGGCAGGGCGGGATCGACCTGCCGGTGATCGGCGCCCAGGCCGGCGACTGGAACGAGATCTCGTTCGGCGTCTCGCTGCTCGGCACGTACACCTCGGTGGTGCCCTCGCCCGCGGCGATGGCGGCGCTCGAGCGGCTGCTCGCCTGGAAGCTCGCGCTCAACGGCCTGCCCGCGGTGGGCGAGATCAGCGCGGTGGCGAGCGGGTCCGACATCTCCTACACCCGGTTCCACGCCGGCCAGCACGTGCGCTTCCCGCGGATCGCCGGGCACCGCCAGGTCGACACGACCGACTGCCCGGGAGGCGCTGTTCGGCCGGCTCGGTGCGATGCGCCCGCGCGTGCAGGCGCTGCTCGGCGCCGAGGCGCGGATCGTGCTCACCGGCCAGATCGACCTGCTCGCCGACGGCCCCGTCGTGTTCGGATCCGGCGTGCTCACCCAGCAGGGCGCGCCGCTCGCCGCCGCGACCGTCGAACTGCAGGCGGTCGTCGGCCGCGCGGGCGCGACCCGGACGCTCTTGACCCTCGCCACCGCCGCGGACGGAGCTTTCAGTTCTCGCTGCCCGCCCGCGCCGGCCTGCTCGTGCGGGTGGTCCGCACGCCGGCGCCCGCCGCGGTCTCGAACGTGCTCGGCGTCAAGTCGCTGCGCGCGGCGACCGGCTGAGCGCGGCGACCGGCTGCGCGCGGCGACCGGCGGAGCGCTCAGGCCTTGGGGGAGCTCCAGGGAGCGCGCAGCCGCCGCTCGAGCTCGTCGCCGAGCTCGTCGATCGCGATCCGGTCCTGCGCGAGCGTGTCGCGATCACGGACGGTGACGGTGCGGTCCTCCAGCGACTGGTGGTCGACGGTGATCGCCCACGGCGTGCCGATCTCGTCCTGGCGGCGGTAGCGGCGGCCGATCGCCCCGCCCGCGTCGTACTCGACCTGCATGCCGCCGCGCAGCGCGTGGTGGATCTCGGTCGCGAGCTCCGGCTGGCCGTCCTTGCGCACGAGCGGCAGCACCGCGGCCTTGACCGGCGCCAGCTGGGGGTGCAGGCGCAGCACGGTCCGGGTCTCGCCGTCGATCTCGTCCTCGTCGTAGGCGTCGCACAGGAACGCCAGCATCGCGCGATCGACGCCGGCGGCCGGCTCGATCACGTGCGGGACGTAGCGCTCGCCGCTGTTGCCGTCGTGGTACTCGAGCTTCTGCCCCGAGTACTCGATGTGGCGGCTGAGGTCGAAGTCGCCGCGGTTGGCGATGCCCTCCAGCTCGGACCAGCCGATCGGGAACAGGTACTCGACGTCGCTGGTGGCGCTCGAGTAGTGACTGAGCTCATCGGCGTCGTGCGGGCGCAGCTTGAGGTGGTCGGCGCGGATCCCGAGCGTCCGGTACCAGTCCAGTCGCTGGGCGAGCCAGTGCTCGTACCACTGCCCGGCCTCGGCCGGCGGCACGAAGAACTCCATCTCCATCTGCTCGAACTCGCGGGTGCGGAAGATGAAGTTGCCGGGCGTGATCTCGTTGCGGAACGACTTGCCGATCTGCGCGATCCCGAAGGGCGGCTTCTTGCGGCTGAACTGCAGGTAGTTCTTGAAGTTGAGGAAGATGCCCTGGGCGGTCTCGGGACGCAGGTAGACGGTCGCGCCCTCCTCCTTCACCGGGCCCATCGTCGTCTCGAACATCAGGTTGAAGTCGCGCGCCGCGGTGAGGTCGCACTGCTCGTCCTCGCCGGGGTGCTTGGATGGCCGGCGACCGCAGGCCGAGACGCCGAGATGGTCCTCGCGGAAGCGCAACTTGCAGGTGCGGCAGTCGACGAGCGGATCGGTGAAGCCCGCCAGATGGCCCGAGGCCTCCCAGGTCCGCGGGTGCTGGATGATCGCCGAGTCGAGCGCCACCACGTCGTCGCGCTCCTGCAGCATCGAGCGCCACCACTGTGCCTTGACGTTGTTCTTGAGCAGCACGCCGTAGTGGCCGTAGTCGTAGGAGGAGGAGATCCCGCCGTAGATCTCCGAGCTCTGGAAGACGAAGCCCCGCCGCTTGCACAGCGAGACGATCTTGTCCATGGTCACGAGGTCGGTCTGCATCGGCGGGATGCTATCCGGGGCGGTCAGGCGCCCGACGTGAGCTCGGCGAAGCGCGGCTCTGCGCGCAGCGACGTGAGGTCGTCGTCGGTGCGCGCCCACTGCGCGCACTCGGGGCGCGCCTCGATCGCGCGGGCGAGATGGTCGAGCGCCGCCTCGGCGTTGCCGTCGAGCGCCTCCAGGCAGGCCGCGTTGTAGCGCACGTTGCCGGCGTCGGGGAAGCGCGCGAGCGCGTCCTCCATGACCTCGCGGGCCTGGCCGCGGGTCGCCGGGTCGGCCATCAGCGGCGCGGCGCGGAAGTTCCACTCCCAGGCGCTCGGCTCGAACGTGGGCGGGCCGCCGAAGCTCAGCACGGTGGTGCCCGCCTCCAGCGCGACCGCGTAGCGGTGCGAGCGTGGGTCGGGGATGAACACGTATGTGCCGGCGGGTGCGTCGTGGTCGGCGTCGTCGATCGTGAAGCGGGCGCTGCCGCGGGCGACGAAGTACAGCTCCTGATGATCTCGCTCGGGGTCCTCGCCCTCATGGTGGGGCTCGACGACGTCCTCGCCGGCGTCGGTGGCGACATAGGCGTTGGCGCCGAACGCCCGGAGTCCGAGGGCGTGGCGGACGGGCAGCCACGTGAGCGATCCAGGACCGGGGATGTGCGGGAGGTCGTCGAGTGAGACGACGGTCACCGGTGCGGGCATGCGGTCTCTCCGTATTCGCAGGGCTTGGCACTCTCGGGCCGGGAGTGCCAGGGCGAAAGCTATACTTTCTGGGAGCATGCCGATCTACGAATACCGCTGCAAGAAGGGTCACACCTTCGATGTCATGCAGCGTTTCTCAGACGACGCGCTCGACACGTGCGAGGTGTGCGGGGCACCGGCCCAGCGCGTGATGCACGCGCCCGCGGTCCACTTCAAGGGATCGGGCTTCTACAACACGGACTACGGGACGCGCAACCGCTCGCGTGAGATGAAGGAGAAGGAGGGCGCCGGCAAGAGCGAGAGCTCCTCGTCGGAGTCCAAGTCCGAGTCCAAGTCCACCTCGGGGGACTCCAGCACGAACGGCTCGGGCTCCTCCAAGCCGGACTCCTCGCCCTCCAAGAGCAAGGAGAAGGCCGCCGACTGAACCGTCGCGGGCGCGGTCAGGTGATCGTCATCCCGCCGTCGACGGCGAGCGTCTGACCGGTGATGTAGCCCGCGGCGCGCGACGCGAGGAACACCGCCGTGGCCGCGAGCTCCTCGCCGGCACCGGCCCGGCCGGCGGGGACACGGACCATCATCGCGTCGAGATAGCCGGGCGGGTACGCGTCGGTCATCTCGGTCGGGAAGAAGCCGGGCGCGATCGCGTTGACGCGGATCCCCTTGCGACCGGTCCACTGCTGGGCGAGGTCGCGGGTGAGGCCGATCAGCCCGGCCTTGGAGGCGGTGTAGGCGGCCTGGGGCAGCGCGGCGGTCGTGATGCCGAGCACCGAGGCGATGTTGACGATGCTCGAGCCCGGCTCCATCACCCGGCCGCACGCCTGCGCCATCCAGTAGCTGCCGTTGAGGTTGACGTCGATCACCCGGCGGAACTGCTCGGGGCGCTCGCGGGTCGCGGGCACGGCGGTGCCGACCCCGGCGTTGTTGACGAGCACGTCGACGCGGCCGAACCGCTCGACCGCCGCGGCGACGAGCCGATCGCACTCCTCGGGGCTGGCGACGTCGGTCTGCACGACGAGCGCCGCCCGGCCCGCCGCCTCCACGAGCGCCGCCGTGTCGGCCAACCGGTCGGCGCGGCGGGCGCCGAGCACGACGTCCGCGCCCGCCTCGGCCAGTCCGCGGGCGATGGCGACGCCGAGGCCGCTCGAGGCGCCGGTGACGATCGCCACCCGGTCGTCGAGGCGGTACAGGTCGGTGATCGGCAACGCTCGGGTCCTTTCGCTCAGCGGTGGAGGTGCTCGCGGGCGCCCTCGGCGCCGACGATCAGGATGATCTCAGCCGGCTCCCGCACGACGCCGAACCAGTGTGGCGTCCAGGTCGAGAACTCGACCGCCTCGCCCGGGTCGATCGTGAGGTCCTACTCGTCGAGGCACAGCCGCATGCGGCCCTCCAGCACGTAGATCCAGTCGTGGCCCTCGTGGACCGGCAGCGGCGCGGGCGGCGGCGTGTGGCGTCGCGCGGCGATCCGCACCCGGTAGGCGTGCAGGCCGGCGGCGGTGCGCCGGGTGAGCGGCCAGATCGTCAGCCCGCCGTGGCGCTGGGGCCGCTCGCGGACGCGCGGGTCGGTGGCCGGCCGCACGCCGAGCAGGTCGTCGGCGGTCACCCCGAGCGCGGCGGCGAGAGCCGGCACGTGGTCGAGCGCGATCCGCCGCTTGCCCGACTCCAGGCGGCTGAGCGTCGAGACGCCGATCGCGCCCCGCGCGGCGACCTCCGCGAGCGTCAGTCCCTGCTCGGTCCGCAGCTCCCGCAGGCGGCGCCGCACGCGCGCTTCGATCGGCTCTGGCGTTGCCATATCAGCAAGGGAGTTTGTCAGACGAGTCGCCCGGGCGCCCGGCCGGTCCCGCGCCGGCGCCGCGTCACCGTCCGGTCATCAACCGGTGGACCTCGGCGCGGACGTTCGCCGCGTGGGGGATGAGCACGTCCGCGCCGTTGTAGACCGAGCTCGACTCGCTGAGCAGGTGCGGCTTGGCGGTGCCGCCGATCTCGGCGGACAGGAACAGCTGCATCAGCGAGAAACCGCCCATGTCGGTCTGGATCACCCCGGGCGCGTCCCAGGCGACCCACGGCAGGTGGAAGAACGTGTGCGCGGTGAGCAGCTGGGACTTGATCGAGTTGAGGATCTGCTGCTGGGCGGCCTCGCGGTTGAGGTCGGTGTACGCCGGGTTGCAGGTGTTGTCGCGGGTGCGGGCGAGCGTGAGCGCCTGCACGCCGGTGAGGTGGTGGACCCCCGGCTTGAGGTTCAGGGTGAAGCCGCCGTTGGCCTTGCCGCCGGAGATCTGCGAGCAGATCCGGCCGGTCTTCACGTTGACGCCGCCGATGTCGTCGATGAACTTCGGGAAGTTGCCCAGGTCGATGACGACGAGGTGGTTGATCGTGTGGATCCCGGTGAAGCGCTTGATCACCTTGAGCGTGAGCCCGGGGCCGCCGCAGGACCAGGCGGCGTTGATCTTCTGCTCGCCGCAGCCGGGGATGTTCACGAGCGTGTCGCGCGGGATCGACAGCCGCCGGGAGACGCCGCCGCCGACCCGCCAGAGCATGATCGAGTCGGTGTGGGCGTACTTCTCCTGGCGTTGGGAGGCGGTGAGGCCGCCCTCCTTGGAGCCCGCGCCGCTCGTCGGGCGGTTGTCGAGCCCGACGATCAGGACCGTCTCGGGAGAGACGAGCATCGTCGAGCCGCCCGCCAGCTGCGACTGGGCGCCGGCCGGCAGCGAGCCGGTGCGGCTCTGAGCGGAGATGAAGAACAGCACGACCGACAGCAGCACCCAGGCGACGACGAGCCCCACCACCCAGCGCACGACGCGCCACGGGGTGATCGGACGGCGACGGCCCCGTCCACCCGGCCACCAGCGCCGCCGCCGCGCGCCGGCTGGGCCCGGCTCCTGGTCGCGCTCACGGGCGCGGGTCTCGCGGGACGGGCGTCCGCCCCCGCGCTGCGCCTCGTCCTCGACCGAGTCCTGGGGGTCGCGCAGGCGCTCGCGCAGCCCGCGGGGCGCGGACCGGTAGGTGGTGTATGGCCGCTCCTCGCCTGCGGATGGCGCGCCGCGCCCGCCGCCCTGGCGGGACTTCCCGCCGGAACGGTACACCCGGTAGGGCGGGTCAGCGCGGTCATCCGGCGGACGGGACGGATTGCCGGACTCGTTCGACATACGGCTCTGCATATAGTGACGACATGGCGGCGCGACGCGTCATCGGCGTCGACCTCGGGGGAACCAAACTACTGGCCGGGGTGGTCGATCCCGAGCTCGGCGTGCACCATCGCACACAGCGCACGGTCGTCGGGCTCGACCAGCGGGCGCTGATCGAGGTCGCGCTCGATGCGGTCTCCGAAGGCTGCGCGGAGCGACCGGCGGGATCGCGATCGAGGCGCTCGGATTCGGAGTGCCGGTGCTGATCGACCGCCGCGGCGGCGCGCCCACCGCGGTCGTCGGGGTCAACACCCCGATGCGCGATCTCGCGTTCGCCGACGTGATGGCCGAGCGGCTCGGGCTGCCGGTGTTCATCGACAACGACGGCAATACCTCGGCGCTCGCCGAGCACCGCGCGGGCGCGGCGCGCGGCACCTCCGAGGCGATCGTGATCACGCTCGGGACGGGGATCGCGGGCGGGCTCATCCTGCGCGGCGAGCTGTACCGAGGGGCGTTCGGCGCCGCCGGCGAGCTCGGGCACATGGTGATCGAGATGGACGGCCCGCGCTGCCACGGCAACTGCCCCAACCATGGCTGCGCCGAGGTGTACTGCAGCGGCACCGCGCTCGTCGAGGAGGCGCGACGGCTCGGTGCGATCCGCCCCGGTTCCGGCCTGGAGCGGCTGCTGCGCAACGCGACGCTCGCCGGGCCGCTCGTCACCGAGCTCGCCTACGACGGTGACGAGGCGGCCCGCGAGGCGGTCAGGCTGATCGGCGAGCGGCTCGGGATCGTGGTGGCGAACGTGTTGAACATCTTCAACCCCGAGATCGTCGTCATCGGCGGCGGCGTGATCGCCGCCGGCGAGCTGCTGCTCGCTCCCGCGCGGGCGGTCGTCACCGAGCGGGTGCTGCCCTTCGTGCGCGAGTCGGTACCGCTGGTGGCGGCCCGCTTCGGCATGGAGGCCGGCATGGTCGGCGCGGCGGCGCTCGCCTACGACGAGCTCGCCCGGGGCGCGCCCGAGCCGGCGCGGGGCCGCGGGTGAGCGCGTCGCCCGCCCGCCGCGGACGGCTGGTCGTCTGCCCGACTCCGATCGGCAACCTCGAGGACGTGACGCTGCGGGTGCTTGCGGCGCTCCGCGAGGCGGACGTGATCGCCTGCGAGGACACGCGCCGGACGGGCACGCTGCTGCAGCGCTACGGGGTCGACGGGCGGCTGGTCAGCTATCACGAACACAACGAGCGCGCCCGCGCCGGGGAGCTCGTGCAGCGGATGGAGGGCGGCGCGACGGTGGCGCTGGTGAGCGACGCGGGGATGCCGCTCGTCTCGGACCCGGGGCTGGTGCTCGTGCAGGCGTGCGTCGCCGCCGGGCTCGGGGTTGAGGTGCTGCCGGGGCCCTCGGCGGCGCTCAGCGCGCTGGTGGCGAGTGCGCTGCCGGCCGACCACTGGCGGTTCTTGGGCTTCCTGCCGCGCAAGCGGGGCGAGCTGGCGGCGGCGCTCGCCGCTCCCGAAACGCTCGTCTGCTTCGAGTCGCCGCGGCGGCTGGGGGCGACGCTCGCGGTGCTCGCCGAGCGCGACCCCGCCCGCGAGGTGGCGGTCTGCCGGGAGCTCACCAAGCTCCATGAGGAGGTCGTCCGCGGCACCGCCGCCGAGCTGGCGACGCGTTACGGCGCCGAGGCGCCCCGCGGCGAGATCGTGCTCGTGCTCGGGCCCGCGACCGCGGTCGAGGTGTCGATGGCGGCGCCGGTGGCGGCGCTGGGCCGGCTCGTCGACGCGGGCGCCAAGCCGCGCGTGGCGGCCTCGGTCGTCGCCGAGCTCACCGGAACGAGCGCCAACGCGCTCTACCGGGCGCTCATGAGCGCCGGCTGAGCCGCGCGAGCAGCCGCGTCTTGGCGGCGAACGCCGCCTTCATCGCCCGCTCGGCCGGTGAGCCGTCGGGGGGAATCAGCCCGACCGAGCGCGCGAACTGCATCTGGTCGAAGACGACGAAGTTGGAGACGACCGTGCCGTCGCGGATCACGAAGTGATCGATGCCGTCCAGCGCGACCGCCCGGCCGGTGGGGACGACGCCCTGCCAGGCGGCGCCCGAGTGGGTGCCGGTGATGCGCCAGCGGACCATCACGTCGTCGCCGGTCTCGGCGATCGCCTGGATCTCGATGTGGAAGTCGGGCAGCGCGGCGAACGCGGCCTCGAAGTAGGCGGCGATGTCGTCGCTGCCGACGCATGTCTCGGTCGGGAAGCGCTCGACCGTCGTCGCCGTCCACAGCTCGCGCAGCGGCGTCACATCGTGGATGTTGAGCACGTCGAATGCCCAGCGGACCAGTTCGGTGTTGGTGGCGCTCAGGGGGGGCGCGGTGGCGGTCGTCATCGGCGAAGCATCCCGCCGGTGGGTCCGCCGCGCAAGCCGAGCGCTCCACATGAGAGATCTCTCCCGTTCACGAGCTGTTCACGAGCGGGCGCGGCGCAGGGCGTACCAACGGTGGGGTTGGGCACGACCCGCGTCGTGCGAGGCGGACGCGGTCTCGGACCGCCCACCCCCACCACCAGGAGGTTCCCCCCGACCATGTCACCGCTCTGTTCCATGCGCGCACGTCCGTGGACCGCGGCGCTCGGCGCGCTCGCCGCCGTCGCCGTCACCGGATGCGGCTCGAGCAGTTCGCACCACAAGTCGATCAGCTCCGGATCGGCCACCACCGCGAACGCCGCGGCGGTCGCCGCGAGAAAGATCACGTCCGGAGGGTTCACGACGCAGGCGTTCGCGACCGGCGTCACGATCACGTTCGGCTCCGGGACCGCGAAGACGTCGGTCAACCAGCCCGACGACATCACCAAGCTCGGCTCCGACATCTTCGTCGGCTTCCAGAACAACGTCGGTCCCCAGGGCGAGCCGGTCCCGGCGGGCTCCCCGGGAGCGGGCAACCGCCAATCGACGATCGTCGAGTTCTCCAGCACCGGCTCGACCGTCGCCAAATGGCAGGTCCTCGGACACATCGACGGCCTCACCGCCGACCCCGGGGCCGGGAAGGTGATCGCGACCACCAACGAGGACGCCAACCCCCATCTCTACACGGTCGACCCGGCCAACCGCCAACTCGTCACGTACCAGGTCCCGTCGCTGCCCTCTCACGGCGGCCTCGACGCGGTCACGATCTATCACGGGATGGTGCTCGTCTCCGGCTCGGCGCCCGGCACGATCGGCGGAAAGGCGCCTCCGCAGGGGAGCTACCCCGCCGTCTATGTCGTCACCCTGAACGCGTCCCAGCGCACGGCGAGCCTGCGCCCGATGTTCGGCGACGAGGCGAGCGCGAGGCGGGCTGACCCCGGCATGTCCGGCACGACCCGGCTCGCGTTGACCGACCCGGACTCCAACTTCGTCGTCCCCAGCGCCGCTCCGCGCTTCGGCGGGCAGTTCATGCTCACCAGCCAGGGCGACTACGAGGACATCTTCGCCTCGGGGACGAACGGAAAGCGCCTGTCGGTGCTCAAGTTGTCCCAGTCGGTCGACGACACCCAGTGGGCGACCAGCCCGTCGAGCACGCTGTACGTCAGCGACGGCAGCGCCGATCTGATCTACAAGATCACCGGACCGTTCAAGAAGGGCGAGGAGATCGTCGGCGTCACGCCGTGCGACGCCGGCAACGCCCCGCAGTCGTGTCCCAACGCGAGGTTCCCCAACAACTACCTGGGCATCGCCAACATGACGACCGGGAAGGTCACGAAGTTCCCGGTCACCACGCCGACGATCAACCCGGCGGGGCTGCTGTTCGTGCCCTGAGGCCTGAGGCTCTGAGTCGCTGCCGGGCGGCGTCAGTTGAACGCGGCCCGCAGCGACTCCTTGAGCGACGCCGTCGACTTCAGGACGGCGGTCGGCTCATAGCCGCAGTGGGCCATGCAGTTCTCGCAGCGGGGATCCCGGCCGCGGCCGTACGCCTCCCAGTCGGTCGTCTCGATCAGCTCCTTGTAGGTCGAGACGTAGCCGTCGCTCATCAGGTAGCAGGGCTTCTGCCAGCCGAACAGCGAGTAGCTGGGGATGCCCCAGGCGGTGCACTGCAGGTCGATCTTGCCCTCGAGGAAGTCGAGGAACACCGGCGAGTGGTTCAGCCGCCAGCGCTTGCGCCGCCCGCCGGAGAACGCCTCGCTGAACAGCTCGCGCGTCTGGCGCACGCCGAGGAAGTGCTCCTGGTCAGGTGCCTTCTCGTAGGCGTAGGCCGGCGAGATCATCATCTGATCGACCTCGAGGTCGTCGTTGAGGAAGTCGAGCACCGAGCGGACGGTCTCCGGCGTGTCGTGGGTGAAGAACGTCGTGTTCGTCGTCACGCGGAAGCCGCGCGGCCTTGGCGGCGCGGATCGCCGCGACGGCCTTGTCGAACACGCCCTCACGGGAGACCGACTCGTCGTGGCGCTCGCGCAGGCCGTCGATGTGGACCGCCCACGCGAAGTACGGCGAGGGCTTGAACAGGTCCAGCTTCTTCTCGAGCAGCAGCGCGTTCGTGCACAGGTAGACGAACTTCTTGCGCTGCGACCAGCTCGGCGGACGATCTCGTCGATCTCGGGGTGGATGAGCGGCTCGCCGCCGGCGATCGAGACCATCGGCGCGCCGCACTCCTCGATCGCGGCCACCGCCTGGTCGACGGGCATCCGCCGGCGCAGCTCGTGCTCCGGGTGCTGGATCTTGCCGCAGCCCTCGCAGGCGAGATTGCACTGGAAGAGCGGCTCGAGCTCGACGATCAGCGGGAAACTTCTCGTTGCGCGCGCAGCCGCTGCTCCATGAGATACGCGCCCATGCGCGCGGCCTGTCTGATCGGGACGGGCATTCACGACTCCTCTTGGCTCTCACGCCCTTGACCTCCGGCGGAAGCTTGAAGTGCATGTTCTCGGTGCGCCACCGGCGTTCGCTCGACGGTGACAGCGCCCAGCCCGCCCAGCGCGTCGACGACGCGCTCGACGAGCGCCTCGGGCGCGGAAGCGCCCGCGGTCACGCCGATCCGGCGCACGCCCGGAGCGTCGACGGCGGGATCTGCGCGGCGTCCTCGACGAGCGCGCGGGGCAACCGGCGCGCTCGGCGACCTCGACGAGCCGGCGTGAGTTCGACGAGTTCTCGGAGCCGACGACGAGCACGAGATCGCACTCGGCGGCGAGCGCGCGGACCGCGTCCTGGCGGTTCTGGGTCGCGTAGCAGATGTCGTCGAGGCGGGGCCGACCGCGTCGGGGAAGCGGGCGCGCAGCGCATCACGACCGCGCCGGTCTCGTCGACGGCGAGCGTCGTCTGGCGTGAGGTACGCGACCCTCCAGGGTCCTCACCTCGAGCTCTGCGACCTCGGCCTCGGCGGTGGCGACCACCCGCGTGCGCTCGGGGGCCTCGCCGAGCGTGCCCTCGATCTCCTCGTGGCCCTCGTGGCCGACGAGCACGATGTCGAACCCCGCTGCGGCGAACCGCCGGGCCTCGGCGTGCACCTTGCTCACGAGCGGGCAGGTCGCATCGATCACGTCCAGGCCGCGGTCCGCGGCGACGGCGCGGACCGCGGGGAGACACCGTGGGCGGAGAACACGACGGTGGCGCCGTCGGGGACCGCGTCGAGCTCGTCGACGAAGACGGCGCCGAGCGCCTCCAGCCGGCCGACGACGTGTGCGTTGTGCACGATCTGCTTGCGCACGTACACCGGCGCGCCGCGCTCGTCGAGCGCGCGCCTCGACGATCTCGATCGCCCGGTCGACGCCCGCGCATGAGGCCCGCGGCGAGGCGAGCATGACGTCGCGGTGGCCGAGCGCACGCCCACTCCTCGGCCAGCGCGCAGGCGCGGCGCAGCGACCGGTAGGCGGTGGCGGAGCCGGCGAGCGTCTGCAGCGGCCGGTGCAGCTCGCGGCCGGCGGTGTCGAGCACGACGCGGAGGGTGAGGAACGGCCGGCCGCGGACCGCGGGCGCGAGCCACGCGGACTCCATGTCGACCGCCAGCGCGCCCGTACGCGAGAGCCGCGGCGGCGCTCGCCGCGACCAGTCGCGCGCTGGAGGCGATCGGGCCGACGTGGACGCGCAGGCCGCCGCGGCGCAGCACGCCGGCGAGGATCGTCGGGTCGGCGGTGGGGACCGCGTCCCGGCCGGGCCGCGCAGCTCGGTGGCGAGCACGACGTCGCCGGGCTGAAGCGACGGGTCGAGTGCGCCGCAGAAGCCCGCCATCAGACCGCCCGGCCGCGGCGGCGCCGGCCGCCGAGCGCGGCGGCGCGGCGCGGCCCCATCCCGATCCGCTCGACGTCGCGCCCATGGCGCGCCCGCGCGCACGGCGCGCGGCCTCGAGCGACAGCGGCGCGAGCACGAGCAGGTCGGCCGTCGCCGCCGGGCTCGCGCGCGAGCGGCGCCCGTTGTTTCCGGCAGGCCGGGGCCGGGCGGCGTCCCGGCGGACCGGTGGACGCTCAGCGCCGCGAGCACCTCACTGGCCGCGTGCCCGCTGCGCACCGCGCCCTCCATCGTCGCCGGCCAGCCGGTGTCGGTGTGGGCTCCCGCGAGCGCGAGCCCGGGCAGCGCCGTCCGCGCGGCGGGACGCAGCGCGCGCTGCCCCGGGGCAGCACGGAACGTGGCGGCGTGGTCGCGGGTGACGAAGATCGCACCACCGAGGCGCCGCGTCGGCGACCGGCAGCAGCGCGGCGAGCGCCGGCACGATACCGCTCGAGCACCGCTCGCCGGTCATCGCGAGCTCACGCTCGGCGGCCGACAGCGACACCGCCAGGTACTGGCCGTCGCCGAGGCCCGCGCCCGCGTGCGGTCGAACACCCACTGCACCGGCGTGCCGACCCCGGCCGCGAACGGGACGTCGAGCACCGGGCGGTCGTAGACGACGTGGACGTTGACGATCGCCGAGGCGCCGAGCGCCCGCACCGACTCCGGCGCGACGCCCGCGCCGTCGGGGATCAGGCGCGCCATCCGCTCGGGCCCCGTCGCGAGCACGACTCCGGCGGCGGACAGCGCCTCGGGGAGGGTCCGCCCAGCCGGACGGCGAACCCGGCGGCTCGATCGCGGCGACGCCCGCCCGCAGTCGCACCTGCACCCCGGCGCGCCGCAGCGCGGCGCCGGCGGCGACGTCGTGGATCTCGGACAGCGGGACGCGCGCGTGGCCGAGGTCGCCCGCCGCGGCGCTCGACAGCAGCCCCTCCTGGAAGACGTAGGCGGCCTGGGCGAGCGACGCGTGCGCGGCGGCGAGGTTCACCGTCGGGCGGGTGATCAGGTCCCACAGCGCCTCGGTGGCGGCCGCGCCCTGGCGGTGCTCGCGCAGCCATTCGCCGAACGTGCGCCGGTCGTTGACCGGGTCCTCGACGTCGACGCGCGACAGCGCGGCCATCGCCATCGCGGCCGACAGCCGCTCGCGCGGGCCGAGGAACGGGTAGCGCAGCAGCGCCCCCGCGAGGTGCAGCGGCGCCGGCAGCCCGCTGCGGTACAGCCTCCCGCGCCGTCCGGGCCCGAGCACGGTGATGTCGAGCCGGTCCTGCAGGGTGACCTTCTCGCCGGCGCCGATCCGCTCCACGAGCGCCCGGTACTCGGTGCAGCAGCGCAGGAACACGTGCTGGCCGTTGTCGGCCGTGATCCCCTCGCGGGTGAACGAGTACGCCTGCCCGCCGAGCCGCCCGCGCGACTCCAGCAGCGTCACCGCATGCCCCGCGGCCGCGCAGTCGAGCGCGGCGGTGATGCCCGCCAGGCCGCCGCCGACGACGATCACGCGCTGCTGCGAGCTCATCGCGCGAGCACCCCCGTCGAGGTCGCGAGGCTGCGGGCCGCGACCCACGCCTTCTCCCATGTCGCGAGCGACACGCGCGTGCGCATCACCTGTATGGGGTCAGCGACGATCCGGTCGAGGATCTCGCGGTAGATCCCGGTCATCGCCCGCACGCAGGCGGCGCTGCGGCCGTCGAGGTGGTCGGTGAGCTGCAGGCCGCGGTCGAACCACTCCGACGCGCGCGCCGCCTGGAAGCGGATCAGCTCGGCGCACGGGTCGTCCGCCGAGACGCCGCACGGGACGCCGGCGTCGAGCCGGCAGCCGAACCGCTCGAGATCCTCGGAGGGGAGATAGACGCGTCCCATCTCCCGATCCTCGCGCACGTCCCGGATGATGTTGGTGAGCTGCATCGCGATTCCGAGATCGTCGGCGAGCGCGTCGACCTCGTCGGTGACGTGTCCGTCGGTGAAGATCGCCACGCACAGGCGCCCGACCGCGCCAGCGACGCGCCGGCAGTAGGCGACGAGATCCCCGAACGTCTGGTAGCGGGTGCCGCGCACGTCGAACTCGACGCCCTCCACCAGGAACTCGAGCGCGTCGACGGGCAGCGTGTAGCGCGTGCAGGCCCACTCCAGGGCGATCCGCACCGGGTCGTCGACGAACCGGCCCGCGCCCGACCCTGACCCGCCGAAGCTCTGGAGCATCGCCCGCTCGGCGGCGAGCGCGTCGAGCTGCTGCCCGGAGTCGAGCGAGCCGTCGTCGCCGATGTCGTCCACCCGCCGCGCGAACGCGTAGACCGCGCACATCGCCGCGCGCTTGTCGCGGGGGAGCAGGCGGATCCCGTAGTAGAAGTTCGCCGCCTCGGCACGCGTGATCTCCTCACAGCGCCGGCAGCAGCGTTCGACCTCGATCGCCGGAGCGCTCATCGCCCGAACACCGCCCGGACGAAGCCCGCCGTCAGGGCCCGGGTCCGCCGCCGCGGCGAGGCCCCGCCGTCGCCACGGCCGGCGCCCGGCAGGCCGTCGAGCGCAGCGCGGCCGCCGGCGACGAACCCGGCGACGGCGATCCGCGGGCGCAGCGGCAGCGTGCGTGCGAGCGGCGCGCCGGCCGCGAGCAGCCGCCGGGCGCGCTCGGCCTCGAACCCGATGAGCGCGAGCAGCGGGCCGTCCGGGGCGCTCGCGCTCTGAAGCGACGCGTCGTCGACCGCGTAGCGGCGCCGGTCCTCGGCGGGCAGGTACACCCGCCCGCGCCCGTGGTCCTCGGCGATGTCCTGGAGGTGCTCGGCGACCTGCAGCCCGGCGCAGACGCGGTCCGACAGCGCGATCCGCTCGGGTGTCGCCGCTCCGAACACGTGCAGCACGAGCTCGCCGACGGGGGTCGCCGACAGCGCGCAGTACTCCATCAGCTGCCCCCAGGTCTCGTAACCGGTGACCGTCTGGTCCATGCGGTTGGCCGCGAGCAGCCGCCGCAGCGGGCCGTCGGGCAGCGAGCAGGCGCGGACCGTGGCGGCGAGCTCGCGCATCACCGGATGGCGCGCCTTGCCGCCCCCGTACACCGCCGCGAGCTCGTCCTCGATCACGTCGAGCAGCGCGTCGCGGTCCCCGGGGGCCTCGTCGCCGACGTCGTCCACGAGACGCGCGTAGCCGTAGATCGCCATCAGGTGGCGGCACGTGTCGGCTCCGAGCAGCCGGTTGGCGACGGTGAAGTTCTCACTGGAGGCCTGGCGGAGCAGCTGCTCGCTCGCGGGGAGGTCGTCCGCGGTGAGCGTCCGCGGGAGCGTGCTCACGCCGGTCGCCTCCGCTCGGGATCGGGTCCCACCCATCCCGACTCTGTCATGCCGGCGGCGTGAGTCGTCCGGCTTGACTCACACCGCCCGAGTGCCATCACCGGGAAGATCTGCCGATACAGGTGGTAGTTGATGTAGAAGTCGCCCGGGAACCCGGTGCCGGTGTGAAACGGCTCGTCCCAGCTGCCGTCCTCCCGCTGCGTGTCGGCCAGCCACCGGATCCCGCGCCGCAGCGCCGGCGAGCGCTCGCCCGCGGCGTGGAGCGCGAGCAGCGCCCAGGCGGTCTGGGAGGCGGTCGAGACGCCGCGGCCGATCCAGGCCTCGTCGTCGTAGGAGCGCATGTCCTCGCCCCAGCCGCCGTCCGCGTTCTGCACCGACTCCAGGAAGGCGACCGCGCGGCGGACCGCCGCATGGCCCGTCGAGATGCCGGCGGCGACGAGCGCGGGCACGACCGCGCCGGTGCCGTAGACGTGGTTGGCGCCCCAGCGGCCGAACCACGAGCCGCCCGGCTCCTGGTGGTCGAGCAGCCACCGCAGGCCGCGCTGCGGCGCCGCCTCGCCGGCGCGCCCGAGCAGCGCGAACATCTCGACGACATGGGCGGTCACGTCCGCGCTCGGCGGGTCGATCACCTCGCCGAAGTCGCAGAACGGCAGGTCGCGCACCAGCGCCCGGGTGTTGTCGACGTCGAACGCGCGCCCAGCCGCCATCCGAGCTCTGCATGCCCTCCAGCCAGACGACACCGCGGTCGATCGCCGCCTGCACGCGCGCCGGGTCCGGGTGGCGCACGGCCTGCAGCGCCATGATCACCTCGGCGGTGTCGTCGACGTCGGGATAGTTGCCGTTGGCGAACTCGAACGCCCAGCCGCCGGGGGCGAGATCCGGGCGGCGCACCGCCCAGTCGCCGCGGGCGAGGATCTGCTCGTCGAGCAGCCAGTCGGCGGCGCGCAGGATCGCCGGATCATCGCCGGGCACGCCGGCGTCGGTGAGCGCGATCAGCGACAGGCAGGTGTCCCACACCGGCGACTGGCAGGCCTCCAGCCGGCGCACCCCGTCCTGCTCGATCGTGAACGTCTCCAGGCCCGCGATCCCGCGGCGCATCACCGGATGGTCGAGGTCATAGCCGAGCAGGTGCAGCGCGATCAGCGAGTAGACCCACGGCGGCTGGATGCCGCCCCAGCCGCCGTCGACCTCTTGGCGGTCGACGATCCAGCCCCCGACGCGCTGCAGCGACAACTGCCGCAGGTGGTCGAGCGGGAAGCGCTGATAGCGCTGGAGCACCGCGTCGAGCGCGATGATCGCCTTGGCCAGCGGCGTCTCGCCGGCCGGCGGCGAGAACGGGTCTGGCCCGTCGAGCTCGGAGATCGAGAACGGCAGCGGCCGCACCGGGCGCAACGCGAGCACGGCCGAGAGGGCGACGACGGTCTGGCGCGCCCAGCAGGCGAAGTCGTAGACGTTGAGCGGGAACCACTGCGGCAGCAGGATCTGCTCGGGCAGCAGCGCGGGGACGTCGTTCCAGCTCCAGGCGCCGAACAGCGCCATCCAGATCCGGGTGAACACGCGCGCCTTCTGCAGACCGCCGGCGCCGCGCACGAACGCCGACGCGCGGCGCATGTGCCGGCCGCGGGGTCGTCGCCGGCGAGCCTGAGCGCGACGTAGGACTCGATCGTCGTCGAGAGGTCGCCCGGGCCGCCGGCGAAGTTCGCCCACGTCCCGTCGGCGCGCTGCTGGGAGCGGATCCAGGCGGCCTGGCGCGCGGATACCTCGTCGGAGCGGATCCCGAGGAACTCCCGCAGCAGCATGTCCTCCGCGTCCATCGTGACGTTCGTCTCCAGCTCGCCCTTCCACCAGCCCGCCGGGCTCTGCAGCGACAGCAGGTGGTCGCGGGCAAGCGCGAGCGTGTCCGTCGCCGTCGAGGGCGGGGGCGTCCCGGCCCGCGAGCCGGTCGCCTCCGCCGCAACCGGCTCGATGTCCTCTCGCGTATCGCTCATCTCGTCCTTAACTCTGCATTCAAACACGTTGCGCAGTCAACCCGCCGCCCGCGTGGCCGCGATCCGGTCCCACCCACCCGCGACGGCGATGATGCGGCCGCTCCGCTGGCCGAAGCGTCAGGATGTGTCGATGTCCTCCGCGTCCCGCCCCGACCTCGGTGACCTGATCGCGGCTCGCGCGGGCGAGGCGATGGAGCTCAACCAGCGGTATCTCAACCGCCAGCTCGGACGGGTGGTCAAGACGCTCGGCTTCGACCGCGAGTGGGTCCACGGGCGGGGCGCGTTCCTGATCGACGCGGCCGGCGAAGAGTACCTGGACCTGTACGGGGGCTACGGCGTGTTCTCGCTGGGGCGCAACCACCCGGCCGTCCGTGAGCAGTTGATGAGCGTGATGGCCGCCGAGCCCGCGAACCTGCCGCAGATCGGGGTGACGACGCTCGCGGGCGTGCTCGCCGAGGAGCTTGTCCGGCGGGCGGGCCGACCCGATCGACGCCTGCGTGCTCAACTCGAGCGGAACCGAGGCCGTCGAGACGGCGCTGAAGCTCGCTCGCGCCAGCACGGGCCGCTCGCGCGTCGTTTACTGCGAGCGCGCCTTCCACGGGCTCACGCTCGGCTCGCTGTCGGTCAACGGCAACGCGGAGTTCCGCGACCGCTTCGGCGAGCTGCTGCCCGGCTTCGCCACGGTGCCGTTCGGCGATCTGGAGGCGCTCGAGGAGGCGCTCGCCGCCGGCGACGTCGCGGCCTTCATCGTCGAGCCGATCCAGGGCAAGGGCGTGTTCGTCGCCCCCGACGGCTACCTGGCCGCGGCGGGCGAGCTGTGCCGCGCCGCCGGTTCGCTGCTGTCGTCGACGAGGTGCAGACCGGGCTCGGGCGCACCGGCTCCTTCCTGTGCCTTGAGCATTCCCGGGCGTGCGGCCCGACATGGTGACGCTCTCCAAGGCGCTGTCGGGCGGTTCGTCCCGGTCGGGGCGACTGCTTGCCGCGCGCCGTGTTCGACGCGACGTTCGACTCGATGGAGCACTGCGTCGTGCACGGCTCGACGTTCGGCAACAACGACTTCGCCGCCGCCGCGGGGCTGGCGACGCTGACGGGTGATCGAGCGACGAGCGACTGGTCGAGCGGGCCCGCGCGATGGGCGAGCTGCTGATGTCGCTCACCGCGCCGCTGGTGGACAAGTTCGAGATCGTGCGGGAGGTCCGCGGCCGCGGGCTGATGTGGGGGATCGAGCTCGGGCCGCCGGCGGGCCGCGCCACGCGGCGGCTGTGGGAGGCGATCGAGCGCCGCCAGCCGGGCATGTTCGCCCAGATGGTCACCGTGCCGCTGTTCCACGAGCATCGGATCCTCACCCAGGTCGCCGGCCATCACATGAACGTGATCAAGGCGCTGCCGCCGCTGTGATCGCCGAGCGGAGCTGCGGCGGTTCGCGGCGGCGCTCGACGCGGTGCTCGCCGACGCGCAGGACCACCTGTTCCGCTCCTACGCCTCGCTCGGCGTGGGGCTCGGCCGGCGGACGCTCAGCGCCCGCTGAGCGCGCGAGCAGGCGGTTCGGTGGCGCTGGGCATCCGCGGTCGTCCAGCGCTACCGCAGATGCCCAGCGCTCCTGGTGCTCAGCCGACAGGAGCGGGTGGCGGGTCGCCGGCGAGCCGGGCGTGCAGGTGCATGTCGTGCCAGCCGTCGGCGTGGTGCATCTCGGAGCGCTTGACGGCCTCCAGCGCGAAGCCCGCGCGCTCGGCGACCCGGCAGGAGGGCTCGTTGTGGACCGAGTGGGCGAGCTCGAGGCGGTGCATGGACTGGCGCTCGAACGCCCACTCGCACAGCACCGCGAGCGCGCGCGGCGTGACCCGGCGGCCGCGGGCCTCGGGCAGCACCCAGTAGGCGACCTCCCCGAGTCCCTTCTCGAACTCGAAGCGCCGGATCCCGAGCCGGCCGAGCACCGCGTCGGTCTCGTCGGTGATCGCCCAGTCGACGGCGGTCCGGCTGTGCCATTGGTGCGCGCGCATGGTCGGCCAGCCGCGCGCCTCGCGCTCGTCAAGGGCGCGGACGTGCCAGCGCTGGATCTCCGGGTCGGCGTAGGCGCGGCTCACCGCCCGCCAGTCGCCCGGACGCCAGGCGCGCAGCACGAGCCCCTCCCCGCGCAGCACCGGCTGCGCGCCGGCGAAGAACACCGCCGGATCGAGCACCGGGCCGACCAGGTCGGGCATCGGCCGCGACGAAACGGGCGCGCGGGGCCCCGTCAGCGCTCGACGAAGTACGAGCCCGACCCCTGGCCGCTGGAGAAGTAGCGGGTGGTGACGGTCTTCTTGCGCGTGTAGAACTCGACGCCGTCGGCGCCGTGGGCGTGCAGGTCGCCGAGGAACGAGTCCTTCCAGCCGCTGAACGGGAAGAACGCGACCGGGGCCGCGACGCCGATGTTGACGCCGATCATGCCCGCCTGCACCTCGTGGCGGTAGCGCCGCACCGACGCGCCGGACTCGGTGAAGATCGATGTGCCGTTGCCGAAGCGCGATCCGTTGACGATCTCGATCGCCTCGTCCAGCGAGGCGGCGCGGATCACGCACAGCACCGGGCCGAACACCTCCTCCTGGGCGATCTCCATCTCGGGTGAGACGTCGTCGAGGATCGTCGGGCCCAGGTAGGCGCCGTCGGGGTTCAGGTCGCTGCCCTGCGCGCCCGCGACGCCGCGGCCGTCGAGCACGAGCTTGGCGCCGCCGGCCTCGCCGCGCGCGATCCAGTCCGCGATCCGGTCGCGCGCGCTGCACGAGATGACGGGACCGACGTCCGAGCTCTCGACGATCCCGTCGCCGACCGACAGGCCCCGCGCCGCCTGGACCAGCGGTCCCATCAGCTGCTCGTGGGCGTCGCCGACCGTGACCACGACCGAGCCGGCCATGCAGCGCTGCCCGGCGGCGCCGAACGCCGAACCGATCAGCCCGTCGACGGTCTTGTCGATCACCGCGTCGGGCATCACGACCATGTGGTTCTTGGCGCCGCCGAGCGCCTGCACCCGCTTGCCGTGCTTGGCCGCGCGTTCATAGACAAGTCGAGCCACCGGCGCGGAGCCGACGAACGACACCGCGTCGATCCCCGGGTGGGAGAGGATCCCCTCCACCACCTCGCGACTGCCGTTGACGAGGTTGACGACGCCGGCGGGCAGGCCGAGCGCGTCGAGCTCCTCGTAGGCGATCTGCATCGTCAGCGGCACCTGCTCGGACGGCTTGAGCACGAACGTGTTGCCGCACGCGATCGCGAACGGCAGAAACCAGAACGGCACCATCGCCGGGAAGTTGAACGGCACGATCGCCGCGCACACCCCGACCGGCTGGCGGATCGTCTCGGCATCGATCCCGCGCGAGACGTCCTCCAGGATCCGCCCCTGCATCGTCGTCGGGATCGCGCACGCGGCCTCGACCATCTCGACCATGCGCCCGACCTCCGCGCGCGCGTCGCCGATCGTCTTGCCCATCTCGGCGGTCACCGAGCGCGCCAGGTCCTCCGACCGCGCGGCGAGCCGCTCGCGCAGCTCGAACAGCTTGCGCGCGCGGGCGATCGTCGACACCGCCCGCCACTCCGGCAGCGCCGCCCGGGCCGCCGAGACGGCCGCGTCGAGGTCCGCCGCGCCGGACAGCGGCACCCGCGCGAGCACCTCGGCCGAGGCCGGGTTGACGACGTCGAGCTCGCCGGTGGCGGCGGTCGGCGCCGTCCAGTTTCCGGCGATGTAGTTGTCGAGCAGTCGGGCGGCGGTGGTGGTCATGGCCTCAAGACTCTCCTCGCGCGGTCGATGACGTTGATGTGGTGGTAGCCCCCGAGACGTTAGATCGCAGGTTGTCGCCGTCGGTGGGCGACCCGTCTCAACAACCTCGACGCCGCCGGACGATGTGACATGGGAACATCAACATGGAGCCTTGAGATGACGAGGTTGGACAGGCGCATGGCCCCGATGGCGGCAATGATCGCGGTCGCCACCGTGGCGACGGGCGCGCTGCTCGGTGCCTCCACGGCGCTCGCCGCGCCGGTCCCGCTGTTCGCGGCGGCCACCCAGCCGGCTGTCCCCGCCGGGGGCGCCGTCGGCGCCTCGGAGTCGGCCACTCTGAACTCGATCGCGTGCACCGCGCCGGGCGACTGCGTCGCGGGCGGCAGCTACGCCACCGCGGCGGGCGGCGTGCAGGCGATGGTCGAGACCGAGACCGGGGGGAGCTGGGGGGCGCCGCAGCGGATCGCGCCACCGGCCGTCGCGTCGACGAAGAACCCGAGCGCGACGATCGCGTCGGTGTCGTGCCCGGCCCAGGGGTTCTGCGTCGCCGTCGGGTCCTACCGCGGCTCGGGCAGCGGCATGCTCGTCGCGACCGAGTCCGGCGGCACCTGGTCGACCGCGACGGCGCTCGGGTCGGTGTCGGGCCAGGCCACGGACGGCGGCGCGCTCGACTCGGTGTCCTGCCCGGCGCTCGGCCAGTGCACCGCCGTCGGCACGATCAGGACCACCCACGGCGACATCAGGCCGGCGATCGACACCGCCACCGGTGGGGCGTGGACCAAGCCGACGCTGCCGACGCTGCCCCCCGGCGACCAGACGACGGCGCCCACCTCGCTGTCGGTGAGCTGCCCCGCGATCGGCGAGTGCGTCGTCGCCGGCACCGACTACCCCGCCTCGGGACCCCAGCTGCCGCTCGTGATCGTGGAGACCGGCGGGCACTGGCAGGCGCCCCAGACGCTCGGGCCGCTCGGCGGCTCGCTCGCCGACCCCGACCAGGTCATCTCGCTGGGCGCGGTCGACTGCGCCGCGGTCGGCCAGTGCAGCGCGGTCGGCAACGACCAGACCGCGGCCGGCGCCTCCGGCTTCGCGCTCATCGACGCGGGCGGGAGCTTCACCGAGGTCAGCCTCTCCTACCCGGCGGGCACGGCGGGCTTCCTCACCAGCCGTTCGGACCTGGGCCTCGACGCGGTCGGCTGCGCGGACCCCGGGGACTGCGCCGCCGCCGGCGGCTATCCGACGGCCGGAACGCCGGCCCAGCCCGACGCGGCCGCGATGACGGCGGTCGAGGGCGGCGGGCTCTGGTCGGCGCCGCAGCCACTGCAGTCGCCGAGCGACGCGTCGCCCGCGACCTCCGGCGTGTCGACCGTGCACTCGCTGAGCTGTCCGGGGGCCGGCTGGTGCGAGGGCGTGGGCGAGTATGCGACCGCCTCCGGCGCGCGGGTGCCGATGCTCGCGGTCTCCGTCCCGGTGCTCGGCGTGGCGACGACCACGCTCCCGCGCGCTGCGCCCGGCCGGCCCTACGCGGCGCAGCTCACCGCGAGCGGGGGCGCCGGGGCCGCGACCTGGTCGGTCACCGCCGGGACGCTGCCGGTCGGGCTCACGCTCGACCGCGCGACCGGGGTGATCTCCGGCACGCCGCGGTTCGTGCAGCGGACCGCGTTCACCGTCACCGTCTCCGACGCCGGACCGCCCGCTCAGACGGCGAGCGCACCGCTGGCGATCGCGGTCTCCACGACCGGCGCGCCGGGGCCGCGGATCAGCCATCTCACGGTGCGCCCGCGGCGGGCCTCGGCCGCCGGACGGCGGGTCGGGCGCCGCTGCGAGGCGATCACCCGGCGCGACCGCCATCATCGCCACTGCCTGCGCGCCGCACGGTTCACGCTGCGCGCCCATCTCAACATGGCCGCGACGGTGCGGATCACCGCCACGCGGCTGCTCGCGGGGCGGCGGGTCCGCCACGGCCTGGTGATGCGCTGCGTCGCGCCGCGCCGGCGCAACCGCCACGACGGCCGCTGCACGCGGCGGCGGTCCGTGCGCGGTCACGCCACGCTTCACCTCCGCGCCGGCACCCACCGCTTCCGCTTCGTCGCGGAGCTTCGCGGGCACCCGCTGCGGCCGGGGACCTACCGCCTGACGCTCGTGCCCCGTGCGGGCAGGCGCCACGGGCGAGCGGCGAGGGTGACGATCACGATCACCGGCTGAGGGGGTCCGGCTGAGCGGAGGGGCCCTCCGCTCGCGCTATGTTCGGCGCAGCGACATGAGCTCCGCGACCGAACGCCCGATCTCCAGCGAGGTGACGCTCACCGTCAACGGCGAGCCGTGCGTGCTCGAGCTCGACAACCGCACGACGCTGCTCGACGCGCTGCGCGAGCACCTCGACCTCACCGGCACCAAGAAGGGCTGTGACCACGGCCAGTGCGGCGCCTGCACCGTCCTGCTCGACGGCGAGCGCGTGAACAGCTGCCTGCTGCTCGCCGCCGTCGCCGACGGCCATGCGGTGACGACGATCGAGGGCGTCGCCGGCCTCGGCGCCGAGCCGGACTCGCCTCCCGCCCACCCGCCCCCCAGCCACCCCGCCCACCAGGCCCCCGACCGCGCCGGCCTGCACCCGGTGCAGCGCGCGTTCCTCGATCACGACGGCCTGCAATGCGGGTACTGCACGCCCGGGCAGATCTGCTCGGCGGTCGGGATGCTCGCCGAGGCCGACCGCGGCTGGCCGAGCCGCGTCACCGCGGACGTCGCCGGCGGGCCGGCCGGCGCCCACGCGCTCGACCCGGCCGAGGTCGCCGAGCGGATGAGCGGGAACCTGTGCCGCTGCGGCGCGTATGTCGGCATCGTCGACGCGATCCTGCAGGCCGCCGGCGCGCCGCCCCGCGACGGCGCGGGTGAGGCGTGAGGGCGCTCGCCTATGAGCGGGCGTCCGACGCCCGAGCCGCCCAGCGCGCGGTCGCCGCCGAGCCCGACACGATGTTCCTCGCCGGCGGCACGAACCTCGTCGACCTGATGAAGCTCGGCGTCGAGCGCCCCGACCGCCTGATCGACATCAGCGGGTTGGCGCTCGACGCGATCGAGCACCGCGCCGACGGCAGCGCGCGGATCGGCGCCACCGTGCGCAACGCGACGCTCGCCGCCGACCCGGGGATCCGCGACCGCTTCCCCGCTCTCAGCGCGGCGCTGCTGTCGGGCGCCTCCGGCCAGCTGCGCAACCTCGCGACGACGGCCGGCAACCTGCTGCAGCGCACGCGCTGCGTGTACTTCCAGGACACGACCAAGGGATGCAACAAGCGCCGGCCGGGCAGCGGCTGCCCGGCGCTGGAGGGCGCGCACCGCGACCTCGCGCTGCTCGGCACGAGCGACGCATGCGTCGCCTCGCACCCCTCCGACATGGCGGTCGCGCTCGCCGCGCTCGACGCCCGGGTTCAGCTCGTCCGCGCCGACGGCGGCGAGGACGCGCTGGACGCGCTCGACGCCCTCTACCGCGAGCCGGGCGACGACCCGCGCCGCGACACGACGCTTGCGCCCGGCGACCTGATCACCGCGGTCGAGCTGCCGGCGCCGCCGGCCGGCGCGCGCATGGCGTACCGCAAGGTGCGCGACCGCTGGTCCTACGCGTTCGCGCTCGTGTCCGTCGCCGCGCTCGTCGTCGCCGACGAGGACGGCCGGCTGCGCGAGACGCGGATCGCGCTCGGCGGGGTCGGCTCGCGGCCGTGGCGGGCGCGCCGCGCCGAGGCGCTGCTGGCGGGCGCGCGCCCCGATCCGGGAGCCGGCACGGTCCGCGCGGCGGTGCTCGCCGAGTTCGACGACGCCCGCCCGCTCCCCGGCAACGCGTTCAAGGCCGAACTCGCCGCCGACACCGCCGCCGCCGTCGTCGCCGATCTGCTGTGGGCTGCGTGACCCCGTGACCGCGACCGCGAACCGGACGGTCGGCGCCGGGATCGAGCGCGCCGACGGCGTCGACAAGGTGACCGGCAGCGCGCGTTACTCGTTCGAGCGCCGGCTGCCCGACCTCGCCTACGTCGTCCCCGTCCAGTCCACGGTCGCGCGCGGGCGGGTGCGCGAGATCGATCCCGGTCGCGCGCTCGCCCAGCCGGGCGTGCTCGCGGTGCTCGGCGCCGAGTCGGCGCCGCGGCTGGAGCGGCCCGACGGCACCCACGGCGAGCTGCTCGTGCTGCAGAGCCCGGAGGTCGCCTACCGCGGGCAGATCGTCGCCGCCGTCGTCGCCACCACGCTGGAGGCGGCTCGCGAGGCGGCCACGCTCGTCGAGATCGAGTATGAGACGCATGCGCACGACGTGCAGCTGCGCGCCGATCACCCCGACCTGTACGTGCCCGAGAACGCGAACGCGGGCGTGCCCGGCGCGTGGTCCGACGGCGACGTCGAGCGGGCGCTGTCGGGCGCCGCCGCGGTCGTCGACGCGACCTACACGACCGCGACCGAGCACCACAACCCGATGGAGCCCCACGCCTGCACCGCGGTGTGGGAGCACGACGGGCTCACGCTCTACAACTCCGACCAGGGGCCGTACATGACCGCCGGCGCGATCGCCGGGCTGTTCGGGCTGGCGCCCGAGCAGGTCCGGGTCGTCGCCGAGTACATCGGCGGCGGCTTCGGCTCCAAGGCGACGATGTCACGGCCGCCGGCGATCCTCGCGGCGATGGCGGCCAAGGTGGTCGGCCGCCCGGTGAAGCTCGCGCTCACCCGCCAGCAGATGTTCGCGCTCATCTCCTACCGGCCGCCGTCGATCCAGCGCGTGCGGCTCGGCGCCGACCCCGCCGGGCGGCTGGTCGCGATCGACCACGAGGCGATCACGCAGACCTCGCGCATCCACGAGTACGTCGACCAGATCGGCGCCTCGACCCGGATCGTCTATGCGGCCCCGCACCGCCGGGTCGTGCACCGGGTGGTGCGTCTCGACGTCCCGACGCCCGGGTTCATGCGCGGCCCCGGCCACGCGTCGGGGATGTTCGCGCTCGAGGTCGCCGTCGACGAGCTCGCCGACCGTCTCGGCGTCGACCCGATCGCGCTGCGGATCACGAACGACACCGACGTCGAGCCATGGAGCGGGCGGGAGTTCTCCAGCCGCTCGCTCGTCCAGGCGCTGCAGACCGGTGCCGAGCGCTTCGGCTGGGCCCCGCGCGGCGCCGGCGCGGGCGGCGCCCAGGCGCCGCGGCGCGAGCACGGCTGGATCGTCGGCACCGGGGTCGCGGCCGCCCACCACCCCGACTACCGCTTCGGCTCGACCGCGCGCGCCCGGGCGCTGCCGGACGGGCGCTTCGAGGTCCGGATCGCGGCCTCGGACATCGGCACCGGCGCGCGCACCGTGCTGCTGCAGGTCGCCGCCGACGCGCTCGGCGTCGCCTCGGATCGGATCGCGCTCACGATCGGCCACAGCGCGAGCGGGCAGGCGATGATGGCCGGCGGGTCGATGGGGACCTCGTCGTGGACCTGGCCGGTCGACATGGCCTGCCGCGAGCTCGCCGCCCGGATCGCGCGGGAGGAGATCCCGCGCGACGGGATCGAGGTGCTCGCCGACTCCGCGGAGGCGGTGTCGGCGGCCGGCGCGCTCGCCCGGCACACGTTCGGCGCCCAGTTCGCGGAGGTCGCCGTCGACGTGCGCACCGGCGAGGTGCGGGTGCGGCGGATGCTCGGCGTGTTCGCCGCGGGCACGATCGTCAACGCCCGCACCGCGCGCTCGCAGTTCTACGGCGGGATGATCATGGCCCACGGGCAGGCGCTGCTCGAGCGCACCGAGATCGACCCCGCCGACGGCGATTTCGCCAACCACGACCTCGCCAGCTACCACGTGCCCGCGCACGCCGACATCGGCGACCTCGAGGTGGTGATGCTCGACGAGCGCGACCGCTCCGGACATCCGGTCGGGGTCAAGGGGATCGGCGAGCTCGCGATGATGGGCGGCGCGGCCGCCATCGCCAACGCGCTCTCGCACGTGACCGGCCACCGCTTCCGCGACGTGCCGATCCGGATCGAGGACGTGCGCTCGGCGTTGCGCAGGCAATAGCCTGTTCGCTCAGCGATGCCCTTCCTCATCACCACCGCGATCGACTACGTCAACGGCTCCCCGCATCTCGGGCACGCCTACGAGAAGATCGCCACCGACGTGATCGCGCGGCACATGCGCCAGCGCGGCGGCGACGTGTTCTTCCTCACCGGCGCCGACGAACACGGCGAGCCGATCGCCGACACCGCCGCCGCGGAGGGGATCACCCCCCAGGAGCTCGTTGATCGCAGCGTCGCCAGCTTCAAGGCGCTGCTGCTGGCGCTCGACATCTCCAACGACTTCTACGTGCGCACCACCGACGAGGGGCACCAGCGCCGCGTCCAGGAGGTGATGCAGCGCATCCACGACAACGGCTACACGTACAAGGGGCTGTACGAGGGCTGGTACTGCCCGCGCTGCGCGGACTTCAAGGTCGAGAACGAGATCCTCGAGGGCAACCGCTGCCCGATCCACGAGATCGCGCTCATCCGCGAGACCGAGGAGAACTGGTTCTTCAAGCTCTCGGACTTCCAGGTCGAGCTCGAGGCGCTGTACGCCGATCACCCGTCGTTCGTGATGCCGCTCGCGCGCTACAACGAGGCGCTGTCGTTCATCCAGTCCGGGCTGCAGGACGTGTCGCTGAGCCGCGCGCATCTGAAGTGGGGGATCACCGTCCCCTGGGACCCCGCGCACGTCTTCTACGTGTGGTTCGACGCGCTGCTCAACTACTACACGGCGCTCTCCTACGCCCGCCCCGGAGAGGACCTCACCGAGCTGTTCTGGCCGGCGACGTTCCACGTCATCGGCAAGGACATCCTCAAGTTCCACACCGTCTTCTGGCCGGCGATGCTGATGGCGGCCGGCCTGCCGCTGCCCGAGCACGTGTTCGTTCACGGGATGCTGCTCGGCGCCGACGGGCGCAAGATGTCCAAGTCGCTGGGCAACGGCTTCGACCCGGCCGAGGCGCTCGACGTGTTCGGCGTCGACGCGCTGCGCTTCTACCTGATGCGCGAGGTCCAGTTCGGCGCCGACGGCCCGGTGGGGATGGACGCGCTCAAGGCACGCTATGACTCAGAGCTCGCCAACGAGTACGGCAACCTGGCCAGCCGCACGATCGCGATGGTCCGCCGCTACCGCGACGGCGTCGTGCCCGAGGTCGAGCTCGACCCGGCGCTGCGCGGCGAGTTCGACACCCTCGCCGACGAGGTCTGCGACCTGATCGACGGCGCCGAGGTGACGGCCGCGCTGGATCTCGTCTGGCAGCGCGTGCGCCGCTGCAACCGCTACGTCGAGGAGCGCGCGCCGTGGGCGCTGGCCAAGCAGGATCACCCCGAGGCCCACCACGAGCTCAACGTGGTGCTCGCCTCGCTGACCGAGGCGGTGCGGGTGATCAGCGTGCTGCTCACGCCGTATCTGCCGCAGACGACCGCGACGCTGCTGCAGGCGCTGGGCGCGCCGCTGGCCTCGATCGGCCAGGCGGCGTTCGCGGAACGCGGCTCGGGATCGCTGGTCGAGGCGATCGAGCCGCTGTTCCCGCGGCGCTGAGCGCGGCGGCGCCGCTCAGCCCCGAGCGATCAGCTCGTCGATCGCGTTGGTCGCGTCGGCGAGCTCGTCGATGATCGCGGTGAGCGCCTGCTCGGGCTCGGAGGCGGCGTCATGCGCCAAGCGGTCCGACAGCGAGCGCAGGTCGACGTACTCCGAGCTCAGCCGCAGATCGTCGGACAGCAGCCCGCGGGCGATCGCGGCGAGCTGCACGTCGAGCGCGCGGGCGAACGGCTGCAACTGCGGGACGGGCGCGCGGTCGGGCTCGTCCTGCCCCTCCAGGCGCAGCGCGTGCACCGCGTGGACCAGGCGGAGCATCTCGTCGAGCACGCCGGAGCTCACGCGCGCGTCGATCCGGTGCCGCGCGGGCTCCGACAGCGAGCGGCCGACCGCCGACGCGGCCTGGGTGCGCGTGAGCCGCGCCCGGCGGGCGAGCGCGCGGGCCTCGTCGGGGATCGGGGCGCCGTCGATCAGCGCCCCGAGCACCAGCGCGACGTAGCGACGGAGCGCGTCGGCGAGCTCGGAGAGCAGCTCCTGTGCGGGGCGCCGGGACCAGGTCGGCCACGCGGCGAACACCGCGAGGCCGACGGCGCCGCCGATCAGCGTGTCCACCAGCCGCGCGCCGGCGGTGGCGAACGTGTCCGGCGAGATCGTGTTGAGCAGGAACACCACGAGCGCGGAGATGCAGGAGAACCCGAGCGCGTAGCTGGCCGCGAACGACGACATCCCCGCCCAGCAGAAGACCCCCACGAGCGCGACGGTCGCCACCTCGCCGGGGTGCAGCACCGCGGCGATCAGCCCGGCGAGCGCCACCCCGAGCGCGGTGCCGCCGACCCGCTCGATCCCGCGCGTGAACGTCGCGCCGAACTCGGGGCGGATCGTCGCGGCGGCGGCGACGACGATCCAGTAGCCGCGCTGGACCGGGAGCACGCGGGCGAGCAGCTCGGCGCCCGGGACGATCACCGCCAGCCGCAATGCGTGGCGGGTCGCCGGCGAGTCGAGTGAGACGTTCGCCCGCAGCTCGGTGAGGTCGGTGCGGAGCTGCGCCAGCGGGCGAGCGGTGCGACGGTGCGGCCCGCGATCGCGCAGACCAGAGCCGGCCGCCGCGGCTGCAACCAGGCCGGCGACCGCGCGCAGCTGTCCGGCGAGCGCCGCCAGCCGGCGCAGCAGCACCGTCCACACCGTGTCCGAAGCGCCCTCGGGGACCGCGGAGTCCTGCAGGCGGCCGACCGCCCGGGTGACCTCGGAGACGAGCCGGTCGAGCACCTCGGCGCCGTGCGCCGATCCGGCGATCCCGTCGGCGGCGCTCTGCAGCGCCAGCCGCGTGTCGATGCCGATCGCGTGCACGTCGCCGACCGCGTCCGGGCTGTCGGCGATCCGCCCGGCGAGGCCGTTGAGCGCGGCGAGCGCGACCCGCAGCCGGTGGCCCTCGTTGACCAGGCTTCGCAGCGGCGCGATCGCGCTGGCGCCGAACAGCGTGCCGCCCGCGAGCGTCGTGCGGGCCTCGTCGAGCGCGGTCGCGGCCCCCACCGCCGAGGTGAGGTCGTCCCCGGCGGCCAGCTCGGCGAGCTCCCGGTAGGCCGCGGCGGTCGCCCGGCGCTGCATGATCAGCGGCGGCGGCCAGCGCACGACGGCCAGGAACGCGACCTGGGTCAGCCCGCCCGCGGCGACCAGACCGGCGATGCCCGCGGCCGGTCCGAGCGGCTCGGTGAAGCGACCGAACACGACGACCGCGAGGATCGACTGGAAGCCGACGATCCCCGCCTGACGGCCGAGCCCGACCAGGAGCCCGCCGGCGAGCGAGAACGCCGCGAGCACCACCAGGTGCAGCCACAGGATCTCGCCCGACAGGCAGCCCGCGAAGGTCGCGATCGCCATCAGCACCGCGTCGGTCGCCATCACCGCGAACGGCGGCCGGCCGCCGTTGACCCGCCAGGCGATCCCGACGAACATCGCGCCGACGGCGGTCGTGATCCCGGCCACCGGCTGGCCGGCGGCGATCAGCCCTCCGAGCAGCGCGACGACCGGGATCGCGGCGAGCGCGCCGCCCGACGGCGAGACCGCCGCGCGGTTGAACTGGACCGCGTCGCGTGCTGCCGCGGTGAGCGTCGAGGTCGGGGTCGAGGTCGCGGACATCGCGCCGCCGAAGGTACCTGCGAGCGGCCGAGACGCGTCGCGCCCCCCGCCACTAGCCTCAGGCCGACGGTGGCCCGATGATCGACAGCCACACCCACCTGCACCTGTGCGAGCCGCCCGACTCACAGCTCGTCGAGGCGGCGCTCGCCGAGGGCGTGACCCGGATCGTGACCGTCGGCACCGACGGCGAGTCGTGCCGCGCCGCGCTCGCCGCCGCCGAGGCGTTTCCGCAGGTCTACGCGGCGATCGGCCGCCACCCGAACGCGGCCGCCGGCTTCGGCGAGTCAGACCTCGCGGAGCTGGAGGCGCTCGCCGCCCACGAGCGCTGCGTCGCGATCGGCGAGACCGGGCTGGACTTCTATCGAGAGGGCGCGCCGGCCGAGGACCAGCGGCGCGCGTTCGTCGCCCAGATCGAGCTCGCCCGGCGCCTGGGTAAGCCGGTCGTCATCCACACGCGCGCCGCCGACGACGAGACGCTCGCGCTGCTCGACGAGCACGCCAGCGGGGTGCGCGTCATCCTGCACTGCTTCTCGATGGCCGACCGGGTCGTCGAGTGCCTCGCCCATCCGGACTGGTGGCTGTCGTTCGCGGGCAACTGCACGTACCCCCGCAACCGGCCGCTGATGGACGCCACGTTGCGGGTTCCGCCCGGGCGGCTGCTCGTCGAGACCGACGCCCCGTACCTGGCGCCGCAGGGGCTGCGGGGGCGGCCCAACGCGCCCGCCCAGGTGGCGATCACCGCCCGGGCGGTGGCGCTCGCGCGGCGGGTCGCCTACGACGAGCTCGAGCGCGCGGCCGACGCGAGCGCCGCCGACGTGTTCGGGTGGTGAGCGCGGTGGGCCGCCGGGCGGACGGGGTGAGGCCGACGAGTCCGGCGAGTCCGGCGCGGCCCGGCGCGGTCCGCACGCCAGCGCGAGCTCGGGCAGAACTTCCTCGTCGATCGCAACATCCTCGACGTGATCGAGCGGCTCGCCGAGCCGACCGAGGCGGACGTCGTGCTCGAGGTCGGCGGCGGCCAGGGCGTGCTCTCCGAGCGGCTCGCCGCGGCCGCGGGCCACGTCCACGTGATCGAGAAGGACGAGCGGCTGCGGGACACGCTGCTCGGCGCGGTCGGGGATCGCGCGAACGTCGACGTCGTGTTCGGCGACGCGCTCGCGATCGACCTGCGCGCGCTCGCGCCCGCGCCGACCGCGATGATCGCGAACCTGCCCTACGGGATCGCCGCCACGCTGCTGTTGCGCACGGTCGAGGAGCTCGAGTCGATCGGCCGCTGGGTGGTGATGGTTCAGCGCGAGGTGGGGGAGCGGTTCGCGGCCGCGCCCGGGACCGCCGCCTACGGCGTGCCGTCGGTGCTCGCCCAGCTCAGCTGCGAGGTCAAGGTGCTGCGGCCCGTCTCCCGGCAGGTGTTCCGGCCGGTGCCGAACGTCGACTCGGTGCTGCTCGGGATGCGCCGGCGCACGGGAGAGCCCGTCCCCGGCGTGGGCGGCGTGGGCGTTGCGCCGACGGTCGCGACGGTCGTCCACGGCGCGTTCGCGCACCGCCGCAAGGCGCTCGCCGGCTCGCTCGCGCTGGCGCTGCCGCGCCCGGCGGCCGGTCCGGGGGTGCGCGAGCGGGCGCGCGAGGCGCTCGTCGCGCTCGGCCATCCCGCCGACGCCCGCGCCGAGCGCTTGGAGCCGCAGGACTTCATCGCGCTCGCGCGGGCGCTGGAGGGGCAGCGCGCGTGAGTCTCACCGTGATCGAGCAGGCCTACGCGAAGGTCAACCTGTGCCTGTTGCTCGGCCCGAGCCGCGAGGATGGCCGCCACGAGCTCGTCACCGTGTTCGACTCGGTCCGCCTCGCCGACGACCTGGTCGTCGGCGAATCCGGGTCCGGCGCCGACGAGGTCGTGTGCGAGGGGGTCGAAGGGCCGAACCTCGTCTCCGGCGCGCTGCGCGGGCTGCGGGCGGCCGGGTGGGCAGCGCCTCCGGTCCGGGTCGAGATCTGGAAGCGGATCCCGGTCGCCGCCGGCATGGGCGGCGGCTCGGCCGACGCGGCCGCGATGCTCCGCTGCGCGCGGCGGCTGTCGCCGGCCGACGAGGTCGCGGTGGCGCGGATCGCCGCCTCGCTCGGCGCCGACGTCCCCGGCCAGCTGCGCCCGGGGCCGTCGCTGGGCACGGGCGCGGGCGAGCGGATCGAGCCGCTCGCGACGCTCGAGTCCTACGGAGTCCTCGTGCTGCCCCAGTCGTTCGAGCTCTCGACGCCCGACGTCTACCGCGAGGCCGACCGGCTCGGCCTCGGCCGCTCGTCGCCGGAGCTCGCCGCGCTCCGCGCCCGTCTGCGCGAGACGCTGCCGGGGGCCGGCGATCGGGTCGCCGAGCCCGCCGCGCTCCCGTCCGAGCTGTGCGTCAACGATCTGCAGCCGGCGGCGCTGTCGCTCGCCCCGCAGCTGGCCGAGGTGCTGGCGGCGGCGCTCGAGGCCGGGGCCGACCATGCGGTCGTGTGCGGCTCGGGACCGACCGTGATCGGCCTGTTCACCGGCCGTGACGCGGGCGACCGCGCCCGCCGCGCGGCCGCCGACGAGGCGCTCCGGGGCCGCTTCCCACGCGCCATCGCCGCCGCGCCGGTCCATTCGGCACAATCAAGGCTCCGCGCATGAGCAACCAGACGATCACCTACCTCGTGGCCGCCGGCTGCGCCGGCATCGCCCTGATCGCGTTCACGACGCTCGTTCTCGTGCCCGTCATCACCTCCTACCGCGGGGTGGTGGGGCGGGTCGGCGCGTTCCTGCTCTCGCTCTATGTGCTCGCCGCGTTCATCGGCGTCGGGGTGGTCGCCGGCGCATACATCATCGTCCAGTGGCCGACGTGGTTCTAGCTCCGGCGCTTCGGGCGCGCGGGCGGGGGCGCTGGCGGCTCCCGGTGGGGTGAGGTGGCCGGCGTGGCGGACCTCGGCGCGTTCGCGGCGATCACGGACGCGGTCGAGGCGGGCGCGGGCCTGCCGGAGATCCTGCGCGGCGCCGCCCGCGCGCTGGACGCGAGCCTCATCCTGATCGACCGCTCCGGGAGCGTGCTCGCGGTGGCGGCGCGCTCGCCCGCCGACGAGCGCTCGTTGATGCGCGACGGCAGCGACGTCGTCACGCTCGATCTGAAGGTCGCCGACGCGTCCGTCGGCCAACTGCGGATGCGCGCCCGGGAACAGGCGCCCGCTCGGCGGGGGCCGTGCGCTGCTGCGGCTGGTGACGACGCTCATCGCCTCCGAGGTGGAGCGGGTCCGTGCCCCCGCCCGCGCGTCGGAGCAGGCCGCCACGGGATTCCTGCGCGACGTGCTCGCGCGGCGGATCGAGAACCGTGACGACCTCGTCGCGCGCGGGCTGCGAGCTCGGCACCGACCTGAGCGGCGGCGGCGCGGTGCTCGTCACGCGCGCGCACGCCCGCGCGCCGACCGAGGATGACTGGCGCCGGCGGCTGGTCGCGGTCGCGGCCCGCGGCGCGCGGTCGATCGTCTCGGGCGCGATCACCGCTCCGACCGAGGGCGCCGACGGCGCGGTCGTCGTGCTCGTCCCCGACCCGGACGGCGAGCGCGGCCGCCGGGTCGCGGGCGCGGTGCTGCGCGAGCTCGAGTCCGGCCTGTCCGGGTTCACCGTGCGCCTGGGCCGCAGCCGCCGCGCCGCAGGACCCGCTCGACCTGCAGCGTGCCCACGACGAGGCGCTGCTCGCGCTCAACGTCGTCGAGGGCGACCCGGAGCGCCGCGAGCTCGCCTACGAGGAGACCGGCACCTACCAGCTGCTGCTGCCCTACATGCGCGACCCCGCCGAGCTGCAGCGCTTCTACCGCGAGACCGTGCGACCGCTCGTGATCTATGACGAGCAGTACGACACCGACCTGATGGGCACGCTTGCCGCGTTCCTGGACTGCGACGCGAACGTCAACGCGACCGCCGCGCGGCTCATCACACACCGCCACACGATCCGCTACCGCTTCGAGCGCGTGCGCGAGCTCACCGGCCTCGACGTCTCCTCCACCGACGGGCGCGAGAAGCTGTCGCTCGGCCTGAAGGCGATGCGGGTGCTCGGGATCGCGGCGCCGCGCGGGCCGGCGAGCGAGCCGGGCGCGGGCGGCGGGCGGGTGCCGCACTGAGCGGCTGCCTGCCGCACCGAGCGGCGCTCTGCTGCACCGACCGTCCGCCTGCGCTTTCGGTCGGTTCGCGGGACTGAACCTGTCATGAGCGCGCGTGGGACTTGACCGCGCCCGAGCGCCCGTGGTAGACCTCCTGCCGCCGCGCGCTGGGAGGCCGCGGGATCACGACAGACAGGGAGATGGCGATGCGGCTTGCACGGTGGTTGGCGCCTGCGATGAGTGGCGTTGTGGTGCTGGGCTCGATCATGGTCGGCGTGAGCGTCGGCGCGGACGCCGGGCCGTCGCGGGCGGCCACCGCCTCGCATCCGAACCTGGCCCTGCGCGCGTTGTCGCCGGCGCAGCGCGCAGCGATTTCGCCGCACCTGCTCTATGCCCATCCCGGGACCACGGTGGGCGCGCGCCGGGCGCCTGCCGCCCGGCGCCGCTCGACCGCCCAGTGCCCGTGGCTCAACGACAGCCTCTCGGTGGGCGCGCGCGTGTCGATGCTGCTCTCGCAGATGACGCTCGCCGACAAGCTCGACCTGATGGAGGGTCACAACGGCGACGCCTCCAACGGCGCGATCGGCGACACCCACGCGATCCCCAGCCTGTGCGTGCCCCAGGTGACCCAGGAGGACGGCCCCGCCGGGGTCGCCGACGGCGTGAGCGGCGCCACCCAGCTGCCGGCGCCGGTGAACGACGCCGCCACCTGGGACCGCTCACAGGCCCGTCGATACGGGGCGATCCTCGGCAACGAGGAATGGGCGAAGGGCAACGAGGTCGTCTACGCGCCGACGATCAACATCGACCGGGACCCGCGCTGGGGCCGCAACTTCGAGTCCCTCAGTGAGGACCCGCTGCTCACCGGCACGCTCGGCAGCGCGGAGATCCAGGGGATCCAGTCCCAGGGCCCGATCGCCCAGGTCAAGCACTACGCCGTCTACAACGTCGAGACGAATCGCAACACGCCGCTCGACAACGACATCATCGACCAGCGCACGCTGCACGAGATCTACCTGCCGGCGTTCTACGACGCCGTCACGAGGGGCAAGGCCGGTTCGGTGATGTGCAGCTACTCCAGTCCCGAACGGGGTGTTCGCCTGCCAGAACCCGCCGCTGCTCTCGATCCTCGAGCAGCGCTGGGGGTTCAAGGGGTTCGTCGGCTCCGACTACGGCGCGGTGCACTCGACGGTCGCCTCCGCGAACGCGGGCCTCGACCAGGAGCAGGCCTCCAACTACTTCGGGCCGGCGCTGCTCGCCGCCGTGCAGAGCGGCCAGGTCAGCATGGCGACGATCGACGAGGCGGCCACGCGGATCCTCACCGAGATGTTCCGCTTCAACCTGTTCGATGACCCCGCGACCGGCAACGAGTCGGTCAACGCCTCCACCCCGGCGCACGTGGCCTTCGCCCAGCAGAACTCCGAGCGCGGGACGGTGCTGCTCAAAGACGCCGGTCAGGTTCTGCCGCTCACCGCGACGACCGCGTCGATCGCGGTGATCGGGCCCGACGGCACGACCGATCCGGAGTCGGCCGGCGGCGGGAGCGCCGCGGTCAACCCGACCGGCCCGGTGATCTCGCCGCTTCGGGAATCACCGCCCGCGCCGGCTCGAACGTCGACGTGTCGAGCTACTCGGGGACCAGTCCGTCGGCCGCGGCCGTGGCCGCGCGCCAGGCGCAGGTGGCGATCGTGTTCGCCAACAACTTCGAGAGCGAGGGCTCCGACCTGGCGAACATCACGCTCCAGAACGACCAGAACGCGATGATCAGCGCGGTCGCGAAGGCCAACCCGAACACGATCGTCGTGCTCAACACCGGCGGCCCGGTCACGATGCCGTGGATCTCCCAGGTCGCGGGGGTGCTCGAGGCCTGGTATCCCGGGCAGCAGGACGGTGCCGCGATCGCGTCGATCCTGTTCGGCGACACCGACCCGTCGGCCACCTGCCCGAGACCTTCCCGGTCTCGCTCGCGCAGGCGCCGACCCACGACCCGGCGCGCTTCCCCGGCCAGAACGGTGAGGTGCACTACAGCGACAAGCTGCTCGTCGGCTACCGCTACTACGACACCAACAACGTGACGCCGCTGTTCCCGTTCGGCTACGGGCTGTCGTACACGAGCTTCCGCTACTCGAACCTGCATCTGTCGACGGCGAGCGTTCAGAACACCGCCTCCGGGCCTGACGTCGGCCAGAACGCGACCGAGCTCACTGCGTCGGCGACGGTGACGAACACCGGCTCGCGCGCGGGCGCGGATGTCGCTCAGCTGTACCTCGGCGACCCCGCCTCGGCCGGCGAGCCGGCCCGCCAGCTCGAGGGCTACGAGCGCGTCTCGCTGCGGCCCGGACAGGCCAAGCGGGTGACCTTCCGCCTGACCGGTCACGAGCTGTCGTACTTCGACACCGCGGCGGATGGCTGGGTGGTGCCCGACGGCACGTTCACCGCCTACGTCGGCGATTCCTCGGGGCTCGCGGATCTGCCGTTGCAGCAGTCGTTCCATGTGAGCCGGACGATCGGCGCGCGGACGGTGGCGCTCGACGCACCCTCGAGCGTGGCCCCTGCCGCTGCGTTCACCGTCGCGGCCACGTTCCACAACGCGGGCGACTACGCGCTCGACGGCGCGCGCGCGGCACTCGACGCGCCCGCCGGGTGGGCGGTGAGCGCCCAGTCACAGGCTCCCGCGACGGTTGCCGCCGGCCAATCGGTGACGGTCGCCTGGACGGTGACGCCACCTGCTCGCGCTCAGAACATGACCGCGACGCTGACGGCACGGTTCGTCGGCTCGACCGGCGGCGGCTCGGGCGGGCGGGTCGGGACCGTGGCCGCCCAGTCCCAGCAGGTGAGCGTCGAGCCCATCGCCGGGACCCAGGCGCCCTCGACGGCGCCGCTCGTCAACCCCGGTCAGAGCGTGACCGAGACGGTCGGGCTCACCAACCACCTCGACCAGCCGATCCAGGTCACGCTCACGCCACAGGCCCCGGCCGGCATCACCGTGACCCCGAATCCCGACGTGGTCACCGTCCCCGCGAACGGCACCGCGAACGCGTCGCTGACGATCTCCGCGACCGCCGCCGGAGCGGGCAACCAGACGATCCCGCTCGACGTCTCCGCGGCCGTGGGCGGTAAGACGTACACCGAATCGCCGACCGGCCTGCCGGTGAACGTCGCCTACCCGTCGCTGGCGGACGCCTTCAACAACACCGGGATCTCGGACAACTCCGCCCCGTCGTCGGCGAGCTTCGACACCGGAGGCGACAGCTTCTCCGAGCAGGAGCTCACCTCGGCGGGCTTCGGTCCGGGGGCGACGTTCACCCACGACGGCGTGCCCTACACGTGGCCTTCGGCGCCCGCCGGCTCACCCGACAACGTGATCGGCTACGGCCAGGCGATCACGGTCTCGGGCAGCGGCTCGACGCTCGGGCTGCTCGGCGCCTCCAACAACGGGAGCGCGACCGGCCCGGTGACAGTCATCTACAGCGACGGGACCTCCTCGACGACGCAGGTGACGTTCGCCGATTGGTACAGCAACGCGGCGG
>CAVPBY010000104.1:0-38628 GCA_963702225.1 uncultured Solirubrobacteraceae bacterium
TATTCCTAACTGAGATTTGGTTTTGCTTCCAAGAATGGAACTAGGTCTATCCATTCGGTGGGTTTCATCACAGCAGGGCGCCGCAAGTTGTTGGTGTCTTCCCCGCCTTCAATACCAGGGTCAGTCAACATCTGTAGAGAATTGATATCAGTTGAGCGTTATAAGTTGTGCGCTCAAAAATAGGGATTGGACAACGTACCCCCAACGTGTTCGCCATCCTTAGCAGCAGAAATTGGTCCGGTGACAATTGAGCTTTTTTACAAACCTATGAGTTCATTCATTGATTAAGTTAAGCATTCCTTAATCTTTTGCCAATGTAATATCAGACAAACACAGTAACAATAGTACAACATAAGACAAACTCACAGTCAATTCCTCTTCAGTAAGTACGTCACCACCAATCACGATGTTAGCAGTATATTGGTCTTCCCATGCCTTTCGTTTTTCGCTTTGTGGGAATAAGCCTCCCTCGGACGGATCCAGAATGCCCTGCAAGTCGTCCACTCCCTTTTCCAACAGTCGAGGCAATAAAACAGGTTCCAATGCGTTTGATTCCAAGCTTCTTAAGCTGGAGTCGCCTTTGGAGAACTGCGGCGGTGTGGGTTTTTGGGCGGCACGACCTTGAGCGTCGTTTTCTTCGTTTCCCTCTACCATCATCGGAACGGAAGCTTCGGTCTTGTTTCTATATGTCCAAACCATAAAAATGCAGGAGAAAACAAGAAAGAACTACCAAAAAGACTTAATACTTACGGTTGAAGAAGCTGTTGAATCAGAGCCGGACTCTGAATCATTGCCTTCTTAGACTCTACCCTAGAAAATTTCCCATTTGGGACAGTAGATTAGAAGCTCGTAAACAAATCCACCCAAAGGCGCACCACACCCATACCTCGTCCCCATCCTCTTCCTCCAACGCTCCAAGCAAAGTCCTCTTGCGGAAGTGAGGCGCAACTCGAGATCGTTCATAATCAACGCATTCTTCAGCACGAGTAATTCCAGCAGAACGGTATTTAGTGAGTTCTTGGAGTCGGTGCCTGAGATCTTTCTCTTTCACAAGGTTTTGTATCAGATTTTCAAATTCGCGACAATTGTAAAACTGCGAGACGGGCGAAGTTTATCCAGAAGATATCTACAGTCATAAAAGGTGGAACATGAACAGCCATTGCTCGCAGGTAACGTTACATTAATACCAAAGATCTTACTTTTCGTAGCTCTGAAACCTCTTTGGCATGTCTTTGGTCCCTTCTGTAACATCCTCTCCGTTAACCTGTCCTGCAGCTTTAGCTCTGTCCTTCTTTAAAGAACTTGCAAACCAACTGATAATCCCTGATCACGCGTTTCCTTCTAGCACGTTCTCTTCAGCGCCGTGAATACATATCCACTAAGGCCAGCTTGACTCCCATGTCTGTTTCATCATCATCATGAGCGAAACTCAACTGCGCCACCAATTTTTCTGCTTCATTATCGTATTCCTGCAATAATTTATTGTCAAATGCAGCAATCTCTCTCTCAACCAATAATGCAAAATGTTTTGCTTTCTTTGCCAATAATTTTCTTACCTTTTCATAATCATCTCTCAAAGGCATATACCCCAACTGTAGTGTTTCCTCTGGGCTGATATCCAACGGAGGCAATCTCTGAGTTAGACTAGGAGATAGTGGACCCTCATCACATGGAATGGTATGATCAATTGGTTGTGGAAACATATTCCGCTTGGCTTCAAATCTCCAGATTTTATGTCAACATTATTGACCTCAGCCCAGGACACCTTCCCCCATGTTTCCATCAACATAGCGTCGTACAAATTCCTCTTTGGCTTCTGTAACGTTCATTTCAAGCTCAACTCGATACTTTACCTATGCATACGCTACACCTTAACGATTATTCTTACCGGCAGGAGTCTTGTTCTCAATATGTTTGCTGATATCTTGCCAGTTTCCAAACCCATACTGCTCAATAGCATCCAATAATCGAATTTCCTCTTTGGCAGACCACCTTTGACTCAAAGACCCTTTCTTATCAGGGAACAACCCCAAGGTTCCAGAATCCTACAAAATCCATCACAATCTCCTTATCCAACCAAGACTCTTTCAATGTCCTCTCACTTACGAAAAAATGGTAACGATGGTCCTTCTTATGTTGACCAATTTCAGCACCCAAGAGCGCCGGGCCGGCGAAGCCCAGCGGCGTGGAGGCGCAGGCGGGCGACGCGTCGGCGAGCGCGAACAGCGCCGCCCACACCGGCGCGGCCGCGCTCGTGCCGCCGAGCGCCTGCCAGCCGGACGGCTCGGGCACGGGTCCGCGCCGTTCCAGTAGATCTCATAGCCGGTCGCCGGGTCCGCGTCGGCGCTCACGTCCGGCACCTCGCGGCAGTAGCGGTTGCGCGGGAGGCGGCACGCCGTGCCGTTGGCCGCCGCGGTCCGGACGTGCAGGAAGCCGGGCGCGTCGAGCTGGTCGGAGCCCATCGGCCAGGGCGCGGACACGCCGCCGCCGCCCGCGCCCGGCCCGCCGACGCCGCCGTTCCAGACCGTCTCGGTCGGCGGCGCGCCCGCCGCGAGCGACGTGCCGCCGACGCCGACGACGTCCGGCTGGCCGGCCGGATCGTCGACCGCCAGGCGCGCGCTGGGGTTCGCGCCGCCGGTGTCGCAGTCCTGAGCGCCGTTGTCGCCGGCCGCGGAGACGATCGTCTGGCCCTGCACGGCGGCCTGCTCGAACAGCACGTGCTCGGCCTGCGCGGCGGCCGCGTCCGAGCTGCGGCTCGCACTGGCCCCAGGAGATGGACACGACCTGGGCGCGATCCTGGTTGACGATCGCGCTGAACATGTCATAGGGGCCCGACCCCGGCAGGCCGGTCTGGGCATTGGGCCCCTGGTACACGAGCAGGTGCGCGCGCGGGGCGAAGCCGATCAGGTTCTCGATGTCGAGCGCGGCCTCGTCGCTGCCCGCGCCCGAGCCGGCGCCCCCGTCGACGTGGACATAGGAGATCTCGGCGTGGGTGCCGTAGCAGGACTGGAAGGCCGCGATGTCGGCCGGGTCGTCGGGCTCGAGCTCGTAGATGGCGACGGTGACGCCCTGGCCCTCGTCGCCCGCGGCGTAGAGCGAGTCGAACCCGTACGCGCCGGCGATCGTCTGGTCGGTGTCGGCGTGGACCAGGCCGCGGCGGCGGCCGCCGCGGCGCACGGCTGCGGGCCGGTGGTGGTCGCCGGCGCGGTCGCGCGCCGCGCGGCGAGGCCCGCCGACAGCGGCGGTGAGCCGGAACGAGCACCGGACGGGTCGCGCAACGCGAGCGGGCGCGCCGCGGAGGAGCGGCCGAACGCGATCACCGCCTTCACCGCGGCCCGGGCGACGGCGGCAGCGCGGCCATCACGAGCGTGCGGGCGGCGCCCTGCACGGCTGCGCTCGCGCTCGGCAGCGCGGAGGCGGGGACGGTGAGCGGGATCGACAGGCCGCCGGCGCTCGCGCGCCCGGGCCCAGGCCGCGGGCCCGCAGCGCCCCGGTGATGGCATCGATCGTCGCCGGCCCGCGCCGTAGCGGGCGCCGAACGCGCGGGGGCGAGGTAGCGGCGGTAGCCGGGGACCCCGGGGTCGAGACGGCGCGGACCTCGCGGGCGAGCCCGGCCGGGTCGCGCGGGCGCAGCGTCACTGTCACGTGCACCCGCCGCGGCGCCGCGTCCAGGCCCGCGCGCGCGGCGGGCGCGACCGCGAGGGCGGCCGGCCAGATCGCGCACGCCGCGAGCGCCGCGTGGACCGCGCCTCCGCGCCCCCGCGCCGCGGCCGATCGAGCTACGCCGTCTCATCGAGTGAGGCAGGGTAGTTCACCCGGGGCACCCGCACGATGGTTGACTGTGGGGCGTGAGCGAGCGGCCCCGGCGATTGGTCTTCGGTGAGGTCGCCGAGCTGTACGAGGCGATGAGGCCGAGCTATCCGGACGCGCTCGTCGACGATCTCGCCGCGTGGGCGGCGGACGGCGTCGACCGCCCGGCGGCGCTTGAGATCGGGGCCGGCACCGGCAAGGCGACGCGGCTGATGGCGGCGCGTGGGGTGGAGGTGACCGCGATCGAGCCGAGTGCCGAGATGGCCGCGGTGGCGCGCCGGGTCGCGGGCGCCGAGGGCGGCGCGGTCGAGCTGATCGAGTCCGACTTCGAGCACGCCGAGCTCGGCGGCCGCCGCTTCCCGCTCATCTACGCCGGGCAGGCGTGGCACTGGGTCGCCGTCCCGCGCGGCTACGAGCTGGCGCGCGCGGCGCTCGATCGACGGCGGGCGGCTCGTCCCGTTCTGGAACCGGCCCGCCTGGGATCGCTCGGACATGCGCGCCGCGCTCGACGAGGTCTACACCGCGCATCTGCCCGCCGAGCTCGGTGGCGGGCCCTGGGTGCCCTCGCCGACTGTGTCGAGGCGAGCGATGGCCGACAAGTGGGCCGCGCAGATCGCCCCGGTGAGCGGGCTCGGAGGGGCGGAGGTGCGCGAGTACGACTGGTCGATCGACTACACCGCCGAGCAGTACGTGGGCCTGGTCGCCACGCACTCGGAGATGCGGCTGCTCGACGAGCCCGCTCGCGCGACGTTCCTGGCCTCGTTGCGCGACGTCATCGAGGAGCACGGCGGCGCGTTCACGCTGCCGATGCGCACGCTCGCCTGCGTCGCCCGGGTGACGGTCTGAGGCGCCCGCGCCGGCTGAGCCCGCGAGCTGCTGCAATGCGAGCAGATAGCCCTCACTGAACGAGGGGAACTGGGGCACGGTGTCGAGCAGCAGGTCAAGCGGCACGCGCGCACGGATCGCGAGCACCGCCTCGTGGATCCACTCGCCGGCCTGCGGGGCGACCGCCCACGCGCCGACGAGCGTGCCGGAGGCGCGGTCGGCGATCAGCGCCATCTCGCCACGCGGGTCGCGCTCGTAGGTGTAGCTGCGCACGACGCCGCCGCTCGGCAGGTCGAGGTGGGCGACCGCGATGTCGAGGGTGGGCGGGCCGAATTCTCGGGCCTGCTCCTCGGTGAGCCCGACGGCGGCGACCTCGGGGTCGGTGAAGATCACCCGCGGGATCGCGCGGTAATCGGCGGGCCGCCCGTGACCGGCCATGTCGGCGACCGCGATCCGCGCCTGGTACTTGGCGACGTGCGTGAACAGCGCCTGCCCGGTGCAGTCCCCGCATGCCCAGATCCGGTCGGTCACCCGGCAGCGCTTGTCGACCGGCACGGCACCGGCCGCGGTCGGCTCCACGCCCACCGTTTCCAGGCCGATGTCCCGTCCCCGCGGCCGGCGCCCGACCGCGACGACGACAGCCTCGCCGCGCACCTCGCCGCCGTCGTCGAGCGGAGACGACCTGCTCGCCGCCCGCGACCGACACGCGCTGCGCGCGCACGCCCGTGCGCACCGCGATCCCGTCGCGCCGCAGCGCCTCGGCGAGCAGTTCGGACACGTGGGCGTCCTCGCGGTCGGCGAGTCGTGAGGCGCCCTGCACGATCGTCACCTCGAGCCCGAAGCGGCGCATGAACTGGGCGAGCTCCACACCGACCGGCCCGCCGCCGAGCACGACGGCCGAGCGCGGCAGCTCGTGCAGCGCGGTCGCCTCGCGGTTGGTCCAGAAGCCGACGTCGAACGGTCCGTCGATCGGCGGGACACCGGGGCCGAGACGGTGCACGATGAGGACGGGTCGGCTATGCGGCGTCCGGCGACGTCGGGGGAGCCGGCCCGGCGAGCCGGCTCGCGCCTTGAACGGTCACGCCCGGCGGCGTCGTGCGGGCGCACTCGCGCCGAGTCGTCACCGCCGAGGTCATGTAGTCGCGGAGCGGCCAGATCCTCGACCGCCTCGGTGGCGGCGACGCCTACGCCGCGTCGCGCGTGCGGTCTCGCCGCGCAGCTCGGCCGCCCGCAGCGCGTCTTGGTCGGGATGCACGCCCAGTTGCGCGCATTCGCCGCCGATCAGCTCGCGCTCGATCAGCGGCACCCGGCGCCCGGCCGCGTGCAGCGCGTAGGCGGGGTGCTCGCCGGCCGGCCCAGCGCCAAGAATAGCGACATCGAAGCGGTCGCATGCGTTCACGCGGCCAGCCGGTCGCGGCGCACAGGAGGTCAAGCGCTGCTTCAGCGCCGGCGCGCACCGCCGGCCACTCGTCGTCGATCACCGAGTAGTAGGCGGAGTGGCGGACCCCGCCATCGGGGAGCACGCGGTGCTTGCGGAACGTGCCTTCGTACGTGGCGCCGAGCGCGACCAGCGCGCCCCGCGAGCGCTCGTTGCGCGAGTCGGTCTTGAACTCGACGCGGCGCAGGCCCACCGTCTCGAACGCGTGACCGAGCAGCAGCAGCTTGCACTCGACGTTGACGCCGGCACCCACGCCGCCCGCGCGTACCAGGTCCAGCCGATCTCGGCGACGAGCTGGTCGAGCTGAAGGGACAGAAACCGGGTCGAGCCGAGCACGTCCCCGCTCGCCGCCGAGCGCACCACGAACGGGACCTCGACGCCGTCGGCGGCGCTCTGCAGGCTGTCGGCGAGCCACCGCTGCAGCGTCGCCGGCTCGGACAGGTCGAGGCCCATCATCCAGTGGAACATGTCGGCGTCGGTGGCGATCGCGCCCAGGCCGTCGAGGTCGCCGGCCTGAAGCGGCTGCACCGTCACCCGGGTGCCGGTCAACCGGACAGTGAGGTCGCCGGGGACCGGGTGAGGGATCGGGTCGGACGGCGCCACGCCCGGCACGTTATAGCCTGCGCCGCCATGCCCACGCTCCTCACGATCATCGCCTCCACTCGGCCGGGCCGCGTCGGGCTGCCCGTCGGCGAGTGGTTCCACGAACGCGCCGTCGCCCACGGCGGCTTCGACTGCACGCTCGTCGACCTCGCCGTGCTCGGGCTGCCGCTGCTCGACGAGCCCAAGCACCCGCGGCTGCGCGAGTACACCAAGGAGCACACCCGCGCGTGGAGTCGCACGGTCGCTGCGGCCGACGCCGTCGTGCTCGTCACCAGCGAATACAACTACGGGTATCCGGCGGCCCTGAAGAACGCGATCGACTACCTGCACCACGAGTGGCGCCACAAGGCGGTCGGGTTCGTCTCCTACGGTGGTGTCGCGGCGGGCACCCGCGCGGTCCAGCAGCTCAAGACCGTCGTCGGAGCGGTCGGGATGTATCCCGGCCAGATCGCCGTCAACCTCCCGTTCGTGCAGCAATTCCTCGGCGACGGGGGCACCGTGCAGGCAAACGACGTGATGCTGCAGGCCGCGGACGGGATGCTCGACGAGCTGCTGGCGCTCGACGGCGCGCTGCGCACGCTGCGGGGCTGAAACCCGCCCCGTCGCCGGGCGCCGCGGGCCGTGGCGCACCCGCGGGCGAGTAGATTCGCGGGACGGATGAGCGTTCTCGAAGCAGCGGCGATCTTCGTTGCGGGGATCGTCGCGGGGACGATCAACACCGTTGTCGGCAGCGGCACCCTGTTCACGTTCCCGGTGCTGCTCTCGTTCGGGTATGCGCCGGTCACCGCCAACGTGTCGAACACGATCGGGCTGGTACCAGGATCGGCGTCCGGGGCGTTCGGCTACCGCCACGAGCTCGTCGGCCAGGAGCGACGGCTCGCGCTGCTGGCGTGCTTCTCGGTGGGCGGCGGCATCCTCGGCGCGATCCTGCTGCTCACGCTGCCCGCCGCCGCCTTCAAGGCGATCGTGCCCGGGTTCATCGTGATCGCGCTGCTGCTCATCGTGTTCCAGTCGCGGATCAACCGCTTCCTCGAGGCGCGCGGCACGGCCCGCAGCGAGCACGCGGGCCCGCTCGCGCTCGCGGGCGTGTTCGCCGGCGGCGTCTATGGCGGGTACTTCGGCGCCGCCCAGGGGATCATGGTGCTCGCCATCCTGGGGCTGTCGATCGAGGACCGGCTGCAGCGGCTCAACGCGCTCAAGGTCGTGATGACGGGTCTCGTCAACCTCGTCTCGGGGATCGTGTTCGTGTTCGCCGCCCACGTCGCCTGGGCGCCGGCGGGGCTGATCGCCGGAGGCTCACTGCTCGGCGGCGTGCTCGGGGCGCGGATCGGCCGCCGGCTGTCCCCGCGCGTGCTGCGGGCGGTGGTCGTCGTCGTCGGGATCGTCGCGATCGTGCGGCTGCTGGGCTGATCCGCGCTGGAGCACCTGGCCGGCACCCGCGACGACTGGCTCCACGTCATCGTCCGCCCCGGGGACCGCCCCTGAGCACGCCCGCCCCTGAGCACGCCCGACTCGGAGCGCCTCGCGGTCGTCATGCGACCGAAACGCGCTCCAAGTCCCCGCGGGCGGCGGCCGGGCGCCCGGCCCCGGGACCGCCTCAGCGCACCGCGCGCCGCCGGTCCGGCGCCCGCCCTGGCGGCTGCGTCGGGCTGCCGCGTGGGACGACGGCCGGGATCGGCCGGGAGGCCGGCGCGTCCCCGCGCACCTCGAGGGACTCGCCGTGGTGGGAGATCCTGAGCGGCGCGTCGCCCTCGGCGAGCGAGTAGGTGGCCCGCTCGCGGTCGAAGTCGACCTGGAGGCTGCGGGCCTGGAACTGGAGGTTGAAGCGCAGGCGGTCCAGGCCGCCCGGCAGGCGCGGGGCGAACGTGAGCCGGCCGCTGTGGTCGCGCATGCCGCCGAAGCCGCACACGGCGGCCAGCCAGGCGCCGGCCACCGAGGCGATGTGGATGCCGTCACGGGTGTTGTGCTCGAGGTCCTCCAGGTCGAGCAGCGCCGCCTCGGCGAAGTAGTCGTAGGCGAGGTCGAGGTGGCCGACCTCGGCGGCGATCACGGACTGGATGCACGCCGACAGCGAGGAGTCGCGCACGCACAGCCGCTCGTAGTACTCGAAGTTGCGCCCCTTCTCGGAGACGGTGAAGGCGTCGCCGCGGTTGAGCATCGCGAGCACCAGGTCGGCCTGCTTGACGACCTGCTTGCGATACAGGTCGAAGTAGGGGAAGTGCAGCAGCAGCGGATATTGGTGCTCGTCGGTGGCGTCGAAGTCCCAGGGGGCGTGGGAGGTGAACCCCTCCGACTGAGGGTGGACCTCGAGCGCGTCGTCGTAGGGGATGAGCATCTGGTCGGCGGCGTCGCGCCAGCTCGCGGCCTCCTCCTCGCCGACCGACAGGTCGCGCCCGCGGTCGGGGTGGCGCTCGACGGCGTCGGCGGCGGCGCGCAGGTTGAGCTGCGCCATCAGGTTGGTGAACACGTTGTTGTCGGCGACCGCGCTGTACTCGTCGGGGCCGGTGACGCCGTCGATGCGGAAGTGGCCGGCCGCGTCGTGGTGGCCGAGCGAGCGCCACAGCCGGGCGGTCTCCACCAGCAGCTCGACGCCGGCCTCGCGCTCGAAGTCCGGGTCGTCGTGGGCGGTCTGGTAGCGCACGACCGCGCCCGCGATATCGGCGTTGATATGGAACGCGGCGGTGCCCGCCGGCCAGTAGGAGGAGCACTCCTGCCCGGCGATCGTGCGCCACGGGAACGCCGCGCCCTCGAGCCCGAGCGTCCGCGCCCGCTCGCGGGCGAGCTCCAGCGTCTGATGTCGCCAGCGCAGCGCGTCGGCCGCCCCCTGGGGCGCGGTGTAGGTGAGCACCGGCAGCACGTACATCTCGGTGTCCCAGAACGTGTGGCCGTCGTAGCCGGGACCGGTGAGCCCCTTGGCGGCGATCGCGCGTCGCTCGCCCCGCGCTCCCGCCTGCAGTGTGTGCCAGAGCCCGAAGCGCAGCGCCTGCTGCAGCTCGGGGTCGCCCTCGAGCTCGATGTCCGAGCTGTCCCAGAAGCGGTCCATGTACTCGCGCTGCTGACGCACAAGCCCATCGTGGCCGGTGTGCCGGGCGCCGGCGGCCGCGGCGGCGACCTGGTCGCGGAGCGCCGGCCCCGAGCGCTCGGCCGACCAGCCATAGGCGATCAGCTTGGCGATCCGCAGGCCCCGCCCCGGCGCGAGATCGGTGCACACCGTCATGCGCGCCAGGTCCGGGGTCGACTCGATCGCGCACTCGGTGCCGTCCGGCCCCTCGACGACGTGGTTCATCGCGGCCGCGATCCGCAGTCCGCTCTGCCGCGTGTGATGGACGAGGATCGCCTCCTGGTCGCGGCAGGCGTGCATCTCGGACTCCAACGGCGCGGCGAGCGCCGCGGCCGCGCGTGGGTCACCGTTGGCGGAGGGCATCGTCTCGTTGGCGACCAGCTCGGACAGCACGACGATCGGGAACTCGCCCTCGACCGGCTCGACGATGTACTCGATCACCGCCAGCGCCCGCTGCGTGAAGGACACCATGCGCCGGGACCGCACCCTGACCTGGCGCCCGGTCGGGGACGTCCAGACGACCTCGCGCGACAGCGTGCCCGCGCGGAGGTCGAGCACTCGCTCGTGGGACGCCACCGCCCCGTAGCGCAGGTCGAACGGCTCGTCCTCGACGAGCAGCCGGATGATCTTGCCGTTCGTGACGTTGACGACCGTCTGGCCGTCCTCGGGATAGCCGTAGCCGGCCTCCGCGTAGGGCAGCGGCCGGGTCTCATAGAGCCCGTTCAGGTAGGTGCCGGGCAGCCCGTTGGGCTCGCCCTCGTCAAGATTGCCGCGCAGGCCGATGTGGCCGTTGGAGAGCGCGAACACCGACTCGGACTGCGCGAGCTTGTCGAGGTGGAGCGACGTCTCACGGATCGTCCACGGCTCGACCGGATAGGCCGGATGCTCGATCACAGCAGGTCGGCCAGGTCCTTGACGACCACGTCGGCCCCGTGGGATCGCAGCGCCGCCGCGTGATCGACGCGGTCGACGCCGACGACATAGCCGAAGTGCCCGTCGTGCCCGGCCTGCACGCCGGCGGTCGCGTCCTCGAACACCGCGGCCACCGACGGGTCGACGCCGAGCGCGCGGGCGCCGGCCAGGTAGGTGTCCGGGTGGGGCTTGCCCTGCAGGTGCTGCTCGTCGGCGACCTGGCCGTCGATGATCGCGTCGAACAGGTCCTCGATACCGGCCGAGCGCAGCACCGGCCGGCAGTTGGCGCTCGCCGAGACGACCGCGCGCGCCAGCCCGGCGTCGCGGGCGGCCTTGACGAACCGCAGCGACCCCGCATAGGGCTCCACGCCGTCCTTCTCGATCAGCTCGAGCACGAGGTCGTTCTTGCGGTTACCCAGCCCGTGCACGGTCGGCTCGTCGCCCGCGCCCGAATCGTCGTCGGCGCCCTCGGGCAGCTCGATGTCCCGCGACTTCAGGAACGAGCGCACGCCGTCGAAGCGCGACATCCCGTCGACGTAGTCGTTGTAGTCGTCCTGGGTGAATGCCTTGAACGAGTCCCCGTCGCGCGCCTTCAGGAACTCGTCGAACGTCTGCTTCCACGCCTTGAAGTGGATCGCCGCGGTCGGGGTGAGCACCCCGTCGAGATCGAACAGCAGCGCGGTGATGTCGTCGGGGAGACCGAGCACCCGGCCAGCCTACCCGCGAACCGGGCGAGACGATGTGAGGACTGCGTGATGGGGGCCGATCGCGGTGTAGCACCGGACGACCGGGGTACGCCTGTCAGAGAGCGGAGGCTCGCCACGCCCGGCCCCTCCCGCTGGGACCGGTCGCACAACCGCCGAGAACAGGAGCGCCCCGAGAATGACCGACGCACCGCGCACAACCAACGACGCAGGCATTCCGGTCGCCAGCGACGAGCACTCGCTGACGGTCGGGCCCGACGGGCCGATCCTGCTCCAGGACCAGTACCTGATCGAGCAGATGGCGAACTTCAACCGCGAACGGATCGCCGAGCGCCAGCCGCACGCCAAGGGAGCCGGCGCGTTCGGCACCTTCGAGACGACCGAGGACGTGAGCGCCTACACCCGCGCGGCGCTGTTCCAGCCGGGCGTGAAGACCGACATGCTGGCGCGCTTCTCGACCGTCGCGGGCGAGAGCGGCAGCCCGGACACGTGGCGTGATCCGCGTGGCTTCGCGCTGAAGTTCTACACCTCCGAGGGCAACTACGACATGGTCGGCAACAACACGCCGGTGTTCTTCATGAAGGACCCGATGAAGTTCCAGCACTTCATCCGCTCCCAGAAGCGCCGCGCCGACAACGGCCTGCGTGACAACGACATGCAGTGGGACTTCTGGACGCTGTCGCCCGAGTCCGCCCACCAGGTCACCTGGCTGATGGGCGATCGCGGGATCCCGCGCACCTGGCGCCACATGAACGGCTACTCCAGCCACACGTACATGTGGGTCAACGCGGGCGGTGACAAGTTCTGGGTCAAGTACCACTTCAAGAGCGACCAGGGCGTCGAGTTCCTGACCCAGGACGACGCCGACCGGATCGCCGGTGAGAACGCCGACTACCACCGTCAGGACCTGTTCGAGTCGATCCGCGACGGCGACCATCCGAGCTGGACGCTGTACATGCAGATCATGCCCTTCGACGACGCCTGGGACTACCGCTTCAACCCGTTCGACCTGACGAAGATCTGGCCCCACGGCGACTATCCGCTGATCCGGGTCGGGACGATGACGCTGAACCGCAACCTGACGGATTTCCACACCGAGATGGAGCAGGCGGCGTTCGAGCCCAACAACCTCGTCGCGGGCGTCGGACTCAGCCCCGACCGGATGCTGCTCGCCCGTGGCTTCTCCTACTCCGACGCGCACCGCGCGCGGCTCGGGGTCAACTACAAGGAGATCCCGGTCAATACCCCGGTCGTGCCCGTCCACTCCTACTCCAAGGACGGGAAGGGACGCACGGTCAACGTCAAGGATCCCGTCTACGCGCCCAACTCCAAGGGCGGGCCGAAGGCCGACCCGTCGGTGACCGACCAGGCGGGGCTGTGGGCCACGAGCGGCGAGATGGTGCGCGAGGGCTACAAGTCCCACGCCGAGGACGACGACTGGGGCCAGCCCGGCACGATGGTGCGGGAGGTGCTCGACGACGCGGCCCGCGACCGTCTCGTCGGCAACGTCGCCGGCCACCTGTCCGACGGCGTCTCGGAGCCGGTGCTGACGCGCGCCTTCCGGTACTGGAAGAACATCGACCCGGACGTCGGAGCGCGGATCGAACAGGCCGTGCGCTCGCCCGTCGCCGCCTGACCGCCGGCGACACCCGATCGACCGGACCAGCGGGCGCGTCTCTCTCGGGCGCGCCCGCTGCCGGTCTCGTCTCAGTCCCCGCCGGGCATCTGCCCCGCGTCAGAGGCCTCGAGACGCTCGAGCATCGCGGTGATCCGCTCGAGCGGCCCGATGACATCGTCGCGGTCGGCCTTCTGCTCGACCGCGAGCCGCACCGCGGCGATCTCCCGGGCCAGGTACTCGGTCTCGGCCAGCGCTCGGGCGTTGACCTCGCGGTCGCGTTCGACCTCGGCCTTGTCCCGGTCGGCCTGCCGGTTCTGGGCGAGCAGGATGAGCGGCGCGGCGTAGGCGGCCTGCGTCGAGAACATCAGGTTGAGCAGGATGAACGGGTACTTGTCGAAGCGCAGAGCGACCCACGCGGCGTTGACGAGGATCCACACGATGACGATCGCGGTCTGCACGATGAGGTACCGCGGGGTCCCAAAGAACCGCGCGAGCCGTTCGGCCATGCTCCCGAACGCGTCCGGGTCGTAGAGCGAGCCGCCCCGGCTCCCGCGCGGCGTGTTGAGGTTGTCGCGGCGGGCCATCAGTCGTGGGTGATGGCGACACGCCAGTTGGAGGGCAGGACCCGGTCGAGGACGTCGTCGATCGTCACCGCGCCGACGAGCCGTCCGGCATCGTCGACGACCGCGAGCGAGACGACGTCGTAGGCGGCCAGCTGGGCGGCGACGTCCCGGTCGGAGCTGGACTCGTGGACCGGCTCGACGTCCTCGTCCAGGCAGCGTCCGAGCGGCTTGGACGGCGTCTCGCGCAGCAGCCGCTGGAACCCCACATAGCCCAGATAGCGCCCGGTCGGCGTCTCGAGCGGTGCGCGCGCGACGAACACCGCGGAGGCGAGCGGCACCGGAGTCGCGCTCGCGCACCCGCGCCAGCGCCTCGGCGACCGTCGCGTCGGGGGAGAGGATGAGCGGCTCGGGGGTCATCAGGCCGCCGGCCGTGTCGGGTTGGTAGGTGAGCAGGCGGCGGACCGGCTCGGCCTCCTCGGGATCCATCGCCGTGAGCAGCTCGGCGCGCCGGCCCTCGGGGAGCTCGGCGATCAGATCGGCCGCATCGTCGGCCTCCATCTCGTCCAGAACGCCGGCCACCCGTTCGAGGTCCATCCCCTCGATGAGGTGCACCTGCTCGTCCTCGGAGAGCTCCTCGAGCAGGTCCGCGAAACGCTCGTCCTCGAGCTCGTCGGCGAGGATCCGGCGCCGGCTGAGCGGCAGCTGACGGATCGCCGCCGCCATCTCGGCGGGGTGCAGGCGGTCGAGCTCGGCGGCCTCGCGGTCGACCGTGCGCTCGGAGGCGAACAGCTCGCCCGCCTCCGACCAGTCGAGGATGTCCGGGGCGCGGCGCAGCCCGGGCACCCCGCGCGGACCGAGTCCCGGGACGCGGCGCGGGGAGAGTGCAACCGTGGCGACCTCCCAGCCGCCCTGCTCGGGGGTCGGCGTGAGCCCGATGTCGATCACCCGCTCGCCCTTCAGCCGCTTGTCGATGACCTCGCCTACGAGCAGCCGCTCGCCGGGCTTCAGCTCGAAGTGGCGCAGGTTGACCGAGCCGCGTCGCAGGCGCGCGCCCTCGCTGGCGATCTCCCCGATCCGCCCGATGCCGACGAACACCTTGCGGCGCTGGACCGCGACGACGAGGCCGTTGACGCGCGGGGGCTTGGAGCCGAGGTCGACGACGGCATCGGCGACCCGGCCGATGTCGGCGCCGTCGGCGCCGAGCAGGGGCAGCCTGGTCAGTCGTGAGAGGTAGACGATCCGCTGCTCCATGCCCTGAATCGTACGCGGACATGAATCCCGCCCACCCTCGCCGACCGGGATCCCGGCGCCGCGCTCCCACCGCACGTTGACTAAGTTCCACTGCCTCATGAAGATCGTCTACACCCACACCGACGAGGCGCCGGCGCTCGCCACCCAGTCGCTGCTGCCGATCGTCCGCGCCTACGCCGGGGTGGCCGGCGTCGAGCTCGAGCTGCGCGACATCTCGCTGGCCGGGCGCATTCTCGCCCAGTTCCCCGACCGCCTCACCGACGGGCAGCGGATCGCCGACGCGCTCTCGAGCTCGGCGAGCTCGCCGAAGACGCCGGCGGCGAACATCATCAAGCTGCCGAACATCTCGGCGTCGCTGCCGCAGCTGAAAGCCGCGATCGCCGAGCTGCAGGGCCACGGCTACGACGTGCCCGACTACCCGGACGAGCCGGCCGGCGACGTCGAGCGAGCGGTCCGCGCGGCCTACGACCGGGTCAAGGGGTCCGCCGTCAATCCGGTGCTGCGCGAGGGCAACTCCGACCGCCGCGCGCCCGCCTCGGTGAAGGCCTACGCGCGCTCGCACCCGCACTCGATGGGCGTGTGGCCGCCGGATTCGCGCTCGCGCGTGGTGACGATGAACGACGGCGACTTCCGCTCCACCGAGCTGTCCACCACGATCGCGGCCGCGGGCGCGATCCGGATCGAGCACGTCGCCGCCGACGGCACGGTCATGGTGCTCAAGGGCGACATCCCCGTCCAGGAGGGCGAGGTCCTCGACGCGGCGGTCATGCGCCGCGGGGCCCTGCGGGAGTTCCTGGCCGCCCAGGTCCAGGCCGCCCGCGACGAGGGGATCCTGTTCTCGGTCCACCTCAAGGCGACGATGATGAAGGTCTCCGATCCGATCCTGTTCGGGCATGCCGTGCGGGCCTACTTCCCGGTCGTGTTCGCCGACCACGCGGACGCGCTGCGCCGCGCGGGCGTCAATGCCAACGACGGCCTCGGGGCGCTGGGCGGGCGATCGGCACCCTGCCCGAGGCCGAGCGCGCCGCGATCGCCGACGCGATCCACGGCGCCCGCGTGACCGGCCCGGGCCTGGCGATGGTCGACTCCGACCGCGGGATCACCAACCTGCACGTCCCCTCCGACGTGATCATCGACGCGTCGATGCCGGCGGCGATCCGCAGCTCGGGCCAGATGTGGAACCGCGACGGCGAGCTGCAGGACACGCTCTTCGTCATCCCCGACCACTCCTACGCCGAGCTGTACGCGGCGACCGTCGAGGACTGCCAGGTCAACGGCGCGTTCGATCCCGCGACGATGGGGACGACCCCGAACGTCGGGCTGATGGCGCAGAAGGCCGAGGAGTACGGCTCGCACGACAAGACGTTCGAGATCGCCATCCGGGCGTGGTGCGGATCGTCGATCAGGCCGGCGCCACGCTGATCGAGCACATCGTCGACACCGGCGACGTCTGGCGTGCCTGCCAGACCAAGCACGCGCCGATCCTCGACTGGGTCGCGCTCGCGGTGCGCCGGGCCCGGGCGACCGGCGCGCCGGCCGTGTTCTGGCTGGACGAGACCCGCGCCCACGACGCGCAGCTGCTGCGCAAGGTCCGCGCGGCGCTCGCCGAGCAGGACACCGACGGCCTCACGATCGAGGTCATGGACGTGGCGACGCCGCCCGCTACACGCTGGCCCGCGCGCGGCGCGGCGAGGACACGATCTCGGTCACCGGCAACGTGCTCCGCGACTACCTCACCGATCTGTTCCCGATCCTCGAGCTCGGCACGAGCGCCAAGATGCTCTCGATCGTGCCGCTCATGCAGGGCGGCGGGCTGTTCGAGACCGGCGCCGGGGGATCGGCGCCCAAGCACGTCCAGCAGTTCGAGCGCGAGAACCACCTGCGGTGGGACTCCCTGGGCGAGTTCCTGGCGCTCGCGGTCTCGTTCGAGATGCTCGCCGAGAAGACCTCCAACCCGCGGGCGCGGCTGCTCGGGGAGACGCTGGACCGGGCGACCGGCTCGGTGCTGGAGCACAACCGCTCGCCGTCTCGGCGCGCCGGTGAGCTCGACAACCGCGGCAGCCACTTCTATCTCGCGCTCTACTGGGCGCGCGAGCTCGCCGCCCAGACCGAGGATGCGGAGCTCGCCGAGCGCTTCGCCCCGCTCGCGCAGCGCCTCGCGGCCGACGAGGAGGCGATCGTCTCCGAGCTGGCGGCGGTGCAGGGCGCGCCGGTCGACGTCGGCGGCTACTACCGGCCCGACCCGGAGCGTGCGGCGGCCGCGATGCGCCCGAGCCCGACGCTCAACGCCGCGTTGCAGTCGCTGTGACGGGGCGGTCGCCCGCCCTGGTGCGGGCCGCGGTGCCGCAGCTGGACCGCGAGACGATTGCTGCGCGGGCGCCCGCCGCCGAGGTGGTCGAGATCGAGGCGCTGCCCGACCTCTCCGTGCTCGACTTCATCGTGCCGGTGCCCGACGGCCAGGGCCAGATCGTCGAGCGGCTGGCGGGGCTGGAGCGCCTGGCGGTGATACAGACGCTGTCGGCGGGCGTCGACACGCTGGCGGGGCGCGTCCCGCCGCATGTCACGCTGTGCAGCGCCCGGGGCGCGCGGGACGACAGCGTCGCCGAATGGGTGCTCGGCGCGCTGCTCTCCGTCCCGAGCCGGATCGTCGCGCAGCACGGTGTGCGCCACTGGGACCGCGTGGAGCGCGACGAGGACCTGCACGGTTCGACGGTGCTGATCGTCGGCATGGGGTCGATCGGGGGGCGGGTCGCCGAGTCGTCTCCGCGTTCGGCGCGCGCCCGGTCGGCGTCGTCTCCCGCGCCCGGGACGGCCTGCACGGGATCGATGAGCTCGACGCGCTGCTCGCCGGCGCCGACGCGGTCGTGCTGCTCACCCCGCTCACCGACGCGACGCGCGGGCTGATCGACGCCCGGGCGCTGGCGCGCATGCGCGACGGCGCGCTCCTGGTCAACGCGGCACGCGGCGCGGTGGTCGACACCGGCGCGCTCGTCGCCGAGACCGCGAGCGGCCGGCTGCGGGCGGTGCTCGACGTCACCGACCCGGAGCCACTGCCCGACGGACACCCGCTCTGGGACGCCGCGGGCGTGCTCTCGATCACGCCGCACATCGGCGGCGACTCCCCCCGCGGCAACCGCCTGTCGGCCGAGCTGGCGGGCGATCAGCTCGCCCGCTTCTGTGCCGGTGAGCCGCTGGTCAACGTGATCCAGCAGGGCACGCGGCCGTGAGCCGGCGGCGCGACGACGGCTGACCCGCCGCCGGGCGCGCCGGGTGGGTCCCCGGGGCCGCACGGACGCGCCCACGATCGAGCGACCCTGGCCGTTAGCCTCGGTGCCCGTGCAGAGGCTCGTGCGCCCGGTGGGGCTGATCGTCGTCGCCGCCGTGGTCGGGTTCGTGCTCGCCCGCACGCTCGAGACGCCCTCGCGCCCCTCGGACGCGCTCACGCGGGTCGTGTCCGCCCGGCTGGTCGGCGTGCACTACCCCGGCGACTGGGCGGCGCGGCCGGCGGCGCCGCTGCACGGGCTCGCGCTCGACGACCAGGTGACGATCGGGCCGCGGGGCCCCAAGGGTGAGCGGATGGCGATCGGCACCGCCCGCGCGACGAGCCTGGGGACGCTGCCCGCGGCGTTCCTGGCCTCGCTGCCGCACCGCCCGACCCCGCAGGTCGTCGCGCTCGGCCCCTACCGCTTCGACCGCTACCTCGACCTGCGCCCGCGCGGCGCCGGCGCCGTCGTCTCGGTCTACCTGCTCGCCACGACGCGCGCGACGGTGATCGCGACCTGCTCGAGCCCCGGCCGCGACGCGCGGTTCACGGCGATGTGCGAGCAGGTGCTGCGCACGCTGCGGCTCGCGCGCGGGGTGAAGATCGCCGAGAGCGTCGACGCCGCCTACGCGCTGGAGCTCAACCAGATCCTCGCGACGCTCAACCAGGCGCGCCTGGCCAACGGCCCGGACCTGCTCAAGCGGGACGTCGCCACGCGCGCCCACGCGGCGCGGCGGCTGGCCCGCGCGGAGTCCGAGGCGGCCGGCTCGGCCCGCAAGCTGCCGGCGGGGATCGCGGTGGCCGCGAACGCGACGCTCGTCGCCGCGCTGCGTCAGGCCGCGAGCGGCTACGACTCGCTCGCCCACGCGGCGCTGTCCCACGACCAGTCGGGGTACGAGCGCGCCCGGCACACGCTGTCCACCGCCCAGCGCCGGCTCGCCGGCGCGTTCAAGGCGCTCGCGCGGCTCGGCTACCGCCTGCGGTGACCGCCGCAACTTCCGCGGCCGTGGGGAGTTCTTCGGGCACCATGCGACGCACATCCACACTCCTCACCACGCTCGCGGCCGTGATCGCGCTCTGCTCGGCGTCGCCTCGGCGTCGCCGCTGCGCTGGTCGGCCGGACGGCAGATCGACCACTCGGCGGGCGTCGGGCTGAGGACGCTCACCTGCCCGTCGGCGAGCCAATGCGACGCGTTCGACGACGACAGCCGGCTCGTGCAGTTCGACCCGGCCTCGCCGGGCTGGGCGACCCGCACGCAGATTGTCGCGCCCGCGCCGCTCGTGGATCTCGCCTGCGCGTCGGCGACGCAGTGCACGCTGCTCGACCGGCGCGGCGGGGTCGCGACGTTCGACCCCGAGCTCGCCCCCGGTCACGCTCACGTTCACGACCGTCGACCCGGCGGTTGCGGCGCCCTCGAGCTCCGCGCTGGCCTCGGCGGTCACCTGCCCGTCGAGCACCGAGTGCGTGCTCACCGACGGTGCCGGCGAGGTCGTGGTGTTCGATCCGACGACGCGTCCTCGGCGGTCGCGACCACGCTCGACCCCGGCGAGGACTTCGGCCTGGTCGCGGTCACCTGCGTGTCCACCACGCAGTGCACCGCGATCAGCCAGACGAAGGAGTGGACGTTCGACCCCGCCGTGGCGGGCGGCGTCGCGGCGGCGGCGCCGGTGACGATCGACACCGCGGCGGGGTTCGCCCGCGCCGTCACCTGCCCGACGGCCGGCCAGTGCACCGCCGTCGACGAGTCCGGTCACGAGACGACGTTCGACCCGCAGACGGGCGCGACCGAGGGGTCGGTGTCGCTGGCCACCAGCCCGTACACCGAGTTCAACGGCGTCGCCTGCCCGTCGACGGGGCTGTGCGTCGCGGCCGACCTGTCGGGTCATCTCACGAGCTTCGACCCGGCGACCGGTCAGGCGGTCGCGTCCCCCGCGGTCCCCGGCGTTCACGACGTCGCCTGCCCGACCGCGAGCGGCTGCGTCGCCGACGACGGCGGCGGTCACGCGCTCACGTTCACCCCCGGCGCGACGGCCGCGCCGGTCGCGACCGAGATCGACGCGGGCACGCCGCTGATCGGTCTCGCCTGCCCGGGTCCCGGGCAGTGCACGGCCGTCGATGCGTCACATGAGCTGACGTTCGATCCGTTGTCGGCGCGGGCGGGGTCGCATCTGCGCAGGCTGCCGGGACGGTCGTCCCTGCCGGCGTCGGCGGTCGCCTGCCCGTCGCTGACGCTGTGCAGCGCGGTCCGAATCGACAGCCAGGTCTCGTTCGACCCGCGCCGCTTCGGCCACCCGCGGGCGCGGCGCGCCGACCACAACGGCGACGGGACGATCGTCACCGTCCGCTGCCCGTCCCGGACCGAATGCGTGGCGATCGACAGCAACGGGGCGGGAATCACCTACGACCCGCGGACCGGCCGGATCATGCGCCGCAACATCAACGTCGAGGAGGTCGAGGCGCTCACCGCGCTCGCGTGCCCGACCCGCTCGCAATGCACCGCGACCGACAACAACGGCACGATGGTGACGTTCGACCCGCTCACCGGCCGCCGCCTGCTGTCGGCGAAGATCGATCGCCGCGTCGGTCTCGACGCCCCGTCGGGCAACTCCGACAACGAGCTGGACGGGATCGCCTGTCGCGGGACGAGGGTGTGCGTCGCCGTCGACACCCTCGGCGACGTCGTCTCCTTCGACCCGCGCTCGCGCCACGGCGCCCGGCTGCACGCGATCGCCTCCGGGAGCGCGCTGACCACGGTGGCGTGCCCGACGCTCGGGCGCTGCGTGCTCGGCGACACGTCCGGCCGCATCTGGACCGGCGCCGCGCGCGGCGCGCGGTGGAGCTCGACGCGTCTGCACGGGGCGTCGGCGCTCACCGCGGTGGCGTGCCCGCGGAACGGGGAGTGCGTCGCGGTCGACAGCGCCGGCGACACCTACACCGGACGCTGAGCGGCCGGCGCTTGGGCGATCACCCGCCAACCTCGCGGGTTATCGCCCAAGTCGCCGCGCCCGGCGGCGCCTCGAGGCGCGGCGGCCCCGCGCGCGGCGGCCTCGAAGCCGCCGCGCGCGAGCGGGTCACCCCAGGTTCAGACCGGGGTCAGACGACCTCGACGAGGTCCTCGACGCCCGACTCGTAGGCGGCGTCGAGATCGCCCTCCGGCGCCGGACGGCGCTCGTCGCGCACCGTCACCTCGCCCTCGCGCTCACCGCGGTTCTGCCGCAGCAGCGCCAGCGCCAGCGCCAGGCCGGTCGCCACCGAGGCGGCGCCGAACACGAACGCGAGGTGGTAGCCGCCGATCAGCGAGCTGAGCGCGGATGGCCGGCCGCCAGCAGCGACCGGGAGTGGTTGGTCGCGATCGTGTCGAGCACCGCCAGGCCGAGCGCGCCTGAGACCTGCTGGGAGACGTTGATGATGCCCGAGCCGAGGCCCGCGTCGGCGCGGGCACGTCCGCCATCGCGATCTGCAGCAGCGGCATGAACGCGGTCCCGATGCCGAGCCCGATCGCGAAGAACGCGAGGAACAGGGTCGGGAAGAACGCGCGTGTGCGGGCCGGTGCGTGGCATCAGCGTCGAGGCCGACGATCACCGCAGCCATGCCGGCGACCAGCACCCGCATCGGCGCCGAAGCGGGCGACCAGCCGGGCGGTGATGCCGAGCGACAGCGACGGCGACCGTGAGCGTCCAGGGCAGGAAGGCCAGCCCGGTCTCGATCGCGCCGTAGTGGCGGACGTGCTCGAGGTAGAGCGTGCCGAGGAAGAAGGTCGAGTACATCCCGGTGACCAGGAAGCCACGCACGACGCTCGAGCCGACCAGGCCGCGCAGGCGCAGGATCCGCAGCGGCATGATCGGGTTCTCGATGCCGCGACTCGAGCGCGAGGAACGCGGCGAGCAGCGCGACCGCGACGGCGCCGAAGCCGAGCACCTGCGCCGAGCCCCAGCCGTGGCCGGTCGCCTGCGACGATCGCGTAGACGCCGGTCATCAGCGCGAGCGGTGACGAGCACCGAGCCGAGCCAGTCGACGCCGTGCTCCAGGCCCGAGCCCGGGGTCGGCGGGGATCAGCGCGCGGCCGGCGGCGAGCGTCGACGACGCCGATCGGGAGGTTGACGAAGAAGATCCAGTGCCAGTCGAGCACCTGGGTGAGGATGCCGCCGGCGAGCAGCCCGAGCGAGCCGCCGGCGACGGCGGTGAACACGTAGGCGCTCATCGCCCGGGCGCGCTCGGCGGCGCGCGGGAACTCGGTGACGATGATCGCGAGGATCACCGAGGCCTGACAGCGCGGCGCCGAGGCCCTGGATGAAGCGGGCGGCGATCAGCGCGCCCTGGTCGGGCGCGGCGCCGCAGAGCGCCGAGGCGACCGTGAACATGGCCACGCCGGCAGGAACACGCGCTTGCGGCCGAGCAGGTCACCGAGGCGGCCGGCGAGCAGCAGGAAGCTGCCGAAGGTGACGAGGAAGGCGTTGATGACCCAGGTGAGGTTGCCCTGGGTGAAGTGGAGGTCGTGCTGGATCGACGGCAGCGCGACGTTGACGATCGTCGTGTCGAGCACGATCATGAGCTGGGCGAGGCAGACGACGACGAGCGCCAGCCAGCGCCGGCGGTCGGCGGGCGCTGGTGGCGAGGAGTGAGGGTGTTCATGAGCGAGTTCCCAACGATGAGGCGTGCAGGGGCTGGTGCTAAACTGGAGGAGCCTCCGAAACTATGTGGAGGATGCCTCCGGAAGAACTATACGGAGGCGCCCTCCGGTTTGTCAATGATCCGGTGAGGAGCGACATGACGACCACCGAACCCACCACTCGAGTCCGCGAGCCGCCCCAAGCGCGCCGACGCCCGGCGCAACTACGACAAGGTGATCGCGGCCGCGCGCGAGCGCGTTCGCCGAGGGCGGCGCCGAGACCTCGCTGGAGGGGATCGCCCGCCGCGCCGGGCGTCGGCATCGGCACGCTCTATCGCCACTTCCCCAACCGGCAGGCGCTGCTGGAGGCGGTCTACGTCGAGGAGGTCGAGCGGGTCTGCAGCTCGGCTCGGAGCTCGCGGAGCTGGAGCCGTGGGATGCGTTCGCGCCTGGGTGCAGAGGTTGGTCGACTACATGGCGACCAAGATGGCGCTCGCGCACGAGCTGTTCGACTACGTCGACCGGGACGCGCCGGTGTTCACGTGCTGCCGCGCCGCGCTGTTCGACCGCCGGCGGGCCGCTGCTCGAGCGCGCCCAGGCGCGCCGGGGTGGTCCGCGACGACACCGACTTCGCCGAGGTGATCCAGCTGGTCGGCGGCATCGCCAAGATCCAGGGCGCCGAGCCCGAGCAGATCGACCGCATCCTCGACATCGCGCTCGACGGGCTGCGCCGGCGCCGCCGCAGGGCTGAGCCCGCGACCCGGCCGCCGGCGCGGCCGGGGATGTCAAGGCTCTGTGAGCGGTTGGGCGGTTCCTGCGCCGTTCGCTGGTAGGGTCGGAGGCGTGAGGGAGTCGCAGGCCGACCGGGGTGGCGCTGATGCCACACCTGCGCTGCAACAGCTTCGGGGTGGTGAGCTACGCCCCCGCGAGCGGCGATGGAAGCTGCCCCGAATGCGGCGTCCCGTGGCCGCTCCGCCGGCCCGACCGCGTCATCCACTCGGCCGACTCCGAGCAGCGCCTGGGCGCGCTCGTGCGGATGACCCGGGACCTGCTCGACGTCGACCTGGCGCTGCTCACCGAGATCGCCGGCGGCCGGGAGACCGTGCGCGTCTGTGCCGGGCGGTGGCCGAGGTGAAGCTGCGGCGCGGTGACTCGCTGCCGCTCGAGGAGACGTTCTGCCGGCTGATGCTCGAGGGGCGGATCGGCAACGTCGTCAGCGACACGAGCACCGAGCCCGCGGTCGCCGAGATCGAGCTCGTCCGCCGGCTCGGCGCGCGCGCCTACCTCGGGGTCCCGATCCGGCCCTCCGAGGCCGAGCTCTACGTCCTCTGCTGCCTGGCGTGCGAGGCCCGACCGAGCTTCGGGATGCGCGAGGTCCGCCTCCTCAGCGGGCTGGCGGAGTCGGTCAGCGCCGAGCTCCGGGAGAGCTGACGGCAGCAGCCGGCCGTCGAGCCAGGCGCGCGCACCGTCCAGCGCCACCGGCGCGATCTGATGGCCGCCGTCGGACTCGTGGTAGCTCGACCGGCAGCCCGGCCGCTGCGAGCGACTCGGCGCGCCGCGCGGGCGAAGTCGACCTCGATGACCGGGTCCCGGCGGCCGTGGGCGATGAACACGCGGCAGCCCGCGGGCGCGATCGGGATCGGGCTGCCCAGCCCTCGACGGTGGGGATGAAGCCGGAGAACGCGAGGAGCCCGGCGGGCGCTGGGCGCGTCGCCGGCGACAGCCCGAGCGCGTAGCTCATCACCGAGCCCATCGAGAAGCCGCCGAGCACGGTCCGCTCGGGCGCGATGCCGGTGCGCTCCCACAGCTCGTCGTGGAAGGCGGCGAGCTGCGGCGAGGCCGCGGTGGAACGTGTCGCGGGTCGGGGTGGCCGACGCGCGGCACGACGTACCAGTGGTAGCCGGGCGAGCCGGGGAGCGTGAGCGGGGCGCGGGGGGTGACGACGTGCAGCCGGCGCTCGCGGGTCGAGCACGTCGGCGAGGCCGAGCAGGTCGTGCTCGTCGGCGCCGCGGCCGTGGTGCAGGACGAGCAGGCCCGCCGGGTCGCCGGCGGCCGGGCGCTCGCGATAGACGGCGGGGTCGCTCATGAGCGGCCTCGCGTCGCCGCCGGCGGCGCGCGGGTTGACGAGCGGGGTGAGCGAGCGCTCGAGCTGGGGGCGCAGATGCTCGTGCTGGCTCGGGCAGGCGCAGCTCCTCGCCGAGGTGGTCGGGGTCCTCGTCGACGGCGAAGCCGGGCGACGTCGTCGCGATCTCGAACAGGATGCCCTGCGGCTGGCGGAAGTAGATCGAGTGGAAGTAGTCGCGGTCGATCACCGGGGTGACGTGCATCGCCGGCCTCGGCGACGCGCTGCTGCCACGCCACGTGATCCTCGTCGCGCGAGTGCCAGGCGATGTGGTGGACGGTGCCGGCGCCCTGGATCCCGCGCTCGCTCGGGCGGGTCGTAGCCCCAGTGGAAGTGGCGCGTCGTCGCCGTCGAGGCGGTAGTCGCCGGCGCCGAGCTCGGTGAAGCCGAGCGTCTCGGTCAGCAGCTCGCGGTCGGCCTCGAGCGCCGCGGCCGATGTAGGCGCGGGCGCCCTCGACGCCCAGGATCGCGTGCTCGGCCGGGACCTCGGGATGCGCGGCGCGCAGCGGCGGGTTGCCGTCGTCGGCGACGACGAGCTCGAGCCGCAGCCCGTCGTAGTCGGCGAAGCGCAGCGACCGCTCGCCGCGCTCGCTCTCGTAGCCCGCGCGGCGAGGCGCTCGGCCCAGAAGTCAAGCGATCCTCGCGAGGCGACGCCGAGCTGGATCGTGTGGATCATGCCGGCGCCCGGCGCGGCCGCGGCGCGCGCCGGCGAACTCGAACCAGGTGAGGATCGAGCCCGGGCGAGCCCTGCTCGTCGCCGAAGTACAGGTGGTAGGCCTCCGGCGCGTCGAAGTTGACCGTCTTCTTCACCATCCGCAGGCCGAGCAGTCGGCGTAGAAGTCGACGTTGCGCTGCGCGTCGCCGGTGATCATCGTGATGTGGTGCAGGCCGTCGAGCTTCATCGGCATCTCCTTCGGCGGGCGGCAAAGCTAGATTGCATCGCGCAACTATATCGCAATGTAGTTGCAGACGCAATTCACGTTATCGTTGCGTCGAGCACACTCGACTTCGTCCTTGATTGCACCATGCCCCACGACGACGGTTCTCTCACCCCCGGCGAGCTCGCCGCCTGGCGTGGCATGCTCGCCGTCCACGCCCGCGTGGTGCGCGTGCTCGACGCCGAGCTGCAGGCGGCTCACGGCCTGTCGGTCTCGGCCTACGAGGTGCTGGTCGTGCTCGCCGGCGCGCCCGGCCGGCGGATGCGCATGTCCGAGATCGCCGACGGCGTGCTGCTCACCCGCTCGGGCTGCACGCGGCTCGTCGACAGGCTCGCGGCCCGCGGCGACGTCGTCCGCGCCGCCGCCGACTCCGACGGCCGCGGCCTGTACGCGGAGATCACGCGCGACGGGCTGGCGGCGATGCGGGCGGCGCGGCGCACCCACCTCGCGGGCGTCCGCCGCGAGTTCCTGGGGCGGTTGAGCGGCGAGGACGAGCGGCGGCTCGCGGAGATCTGGGCGCGCATCGGGGCGGGATGACGAGCGGCTGACGGCGCCCGATCGGGGGATGCGGGGAAGGTTTCTCGCGCTCAGGACAAGAAACCTTCCCCGCAAGCGGGTCGGCGCGCCGCCCAGCCGACCGCCCGCGGGTGGAAGCGCACCGGTGTGCCCGGCCGGGCCTGGGCGCAGGCGGACAGCTCGCCCGGATCGACCACCCCGATCACCGGGTAGCCGCCGGTCGTGGGGTGGTCACGCAGGAACACGACGGGGCGGCCGTCGGGCGGGACCTGGACGGCGCCCGTGACCAGCCCCTCGCTGCGCAGCTCCTCGCGGGAGGCGAGCGCGAGCGCAGGCCCGTCGAGCCGCAGGCCGATGCGGTTGCTCGCCGAGGAGACCGTCCAGCGTGCGGTCCGCAGCGTCGCCGCGCCGTCGGCGCCGAGCCGCTCGCCGCGCGGGCCGTCCCACAACGTGAGCGCGAGCTCGCCGGGCGGCGCGGGCTGGGGGGCGACGTCGACCGCCGGCGCGCGCGCGGCCGGCGGGTCGCCAAGCGCGAGCCGGTCGCCGTCGCGCAGCGGCGGGGGCCCGAGCCCTGCGAGCAGGTCGTGGGAGCGGCTGCCGAGCACCGCGTCCGCGGCCACGCCGCCCGACACGGCCACGTAGGAGCGCAGCCCGGCGCTCGCGGCGCCGACCTCCAGGCGCGCGCCGGCGGGCAGGTCGACCGGCGCGCCCCACGCGACCGGCCGCCCGTCGACGCTCACCGCGGCGGGAGCGCCGGTGACGATCACCCGGCAGCGCTCACCGGCCCGCAGCGCGACGCCGTCGACCGTCGTCTCGAGCGCTGCCGCGCCCGGTGGGTTGCCGAGCAGCCGGTTGGCGAGCGCGAGCGCCTCCTGGTCCAGCGCGCCCGACGGCGGGACCCCGAGGTGGGCGAGCCCCGGCCGTCCCCCGTCCTGGACCGTCGTCAGCGCGCCCGCGCGGACGACCTCGAGACGTCGCGGGCTCACCGCTCGGTCTCCTCGAAGCGGACGCGGGCCCCGGGGGTGAGCAGCGCGGCCGGGTCGCGATCGGGATCCCACAACTCAAGCTCGGTGCGGCCGATCAGCTGCCAGCCGCCCGGCGAGGCGGCCGGATAGACGGCGCTGTACTCCCCGGCGAGCGCGACCGAGCCCGCGGGCACCCGGGTGCGCGGGGTCTCGCGTCGCGGGACCCCGCGGTCCGCGGGCAGGCCGGTGAGGTAGGCGAACCCGGGCGCGAAGCCGCAGAAGGCGACGACGAACTCGGTCGCGGTGTGCAGCTCGATCGCCTCGCGCCGGGAGAGGTCCCAGTGGGCGGCGACCGCGTCGAGGTCGGGACCGTCGTAGACGACCGGGCAGCGCACCGTCTCGCCCTCCGGCGCGTCGGCCGGGGCCACGTCCCAGGTCGGGAGCGCGGCCGCGACCGGCCCGGGGTCGGCGAGCCCGTCGATGAGCACCGTGCGCGCCGCCGGCACGACGTCGGTGGGACGCGGCCACGGCCACGCGTCGTCGCGCTCGAGGCGCTCGAGGCGCCGCACGATCTCCCCGTGCAGCCCGAGCACGTCCGCCGGCCGCTCGAGCTCGACGAGGAGGGCGTGGGGCCCGGCCGGCAGCACCCGCATCCGCATCGCGTTCCCGATCGCGCTCGCGCTCGCGGTCCGGCTCCGGCTCAGGCGAGCAGCCGGTGGTCGGCGGGATCCCACGCGGCGAGCGCCTGGAGCGTGACCGCGGCGCTGTGCGCCAGCAGGGTCGCGCCGGGTGCGATCGGCCACGCCGCCTGCGCGCGTTCTCGCAGCGCGCCGGCGATCCGGCGCGCGAGCGGTTCGTCGTCGGTCCGCGCCGACAGCACGAGCAGGTTGCGGATGAAGATCGCGATGAACTCGAGCGGCTCACCGTCGTAGCGCCGGCGCTCGTAGTGGTCCAGCGCGGCCTCGGCGATTGCCTCGGCTCGGCGCAGGTGGCCGCGCGCGCCGTCCGGATCCTCACCATCGGCGAGCAGCGCGTACAGCCCGAGCATCGAGCCCTGGTTGTAGCTCCACAGCGCCGGGTCGATCGTGCCGTCGCCGCGGATCTTGTCGCGGAACAGGTCCTCGCCGGTGCCGAGCGTGCCGGTCACCCATGCGGCCATCGCCCCCGGATCGGGAGCCGCCGCCGCCGGCTCCGCGTCCCCGGCGGCGGGCGCTGCGCCGAGCGCGGCCAGGTGCAGGATGAGCTCGCCGTTGGGCGCCGTCGAGATCGTGTTGCGGTCGTGGTTGCGGGCGCCCAGGCCGCGGCCCTGCCGCACCCAGAACACGCCGCCGGGGTGGGGCGCGCTCGGGTCGCGGTCCCAGCCCGCCCGGGCGAAGTCGGCCAGCGCCGCGGCGCGGTCCAGGCGACTGTGGCCCGGCCGCTGGCGGGCGAGCTGCACGAGCGCCAGTCCCGCCCAGGCGTTGTCGTCGTGGTAGAGGTCGCCGCCGCCGAGCAGCGAGGTGAGCCACGACGGCGGGTCGGAGGCGTACGCGGGCCCGCGCTCGTCCCAGTAGCGCTCGAGCGCCCGCAGCCGCCGGGCGATCACGGCGTCCGCGTCGAACGCGGCGCCGGCGAGCAGCGGCGCGGGCATGCCGGCGACGTCGAGCGTGGCCACGAACGCCCGCGCGAACGGCCACAGGTGCGCGACCGACAACGGTCCCGCCCACCCCGGGTGAAAGCGCCCGTCGCGCCGCAGCGCCCCGCCCCCGAGCTCGAACCGGGCGCACAGCGACGCGTGGCCCTCCCGCGCTCGGGCTGCGAAATCCGCCGCGTCCATGGACTGATTGTGAAGCGCTGGGCATCTGCGGTCGCCTGTGGCTACCGGAGATGCCCAGCGCTCCCGCCGCCAACCGATCCGCATAATCGTGGCGTGGCCGTCCTCACCCCCCAGGCCGACGACTTCCCGCGCTGGTACCAGGAGGTGGTCGCCAAGGCCGAGCTGGCCGACAACGGCCCGGTCCGCGGGACGATGGTCATCCGCCCGTGGGGCTACGCGATCTGGGAGCTGCTGCAGGCCGAGCTCGACGCCCGGATCAAGCGCGCCGGGCGCCGAGAACGTGTACTTGCCGGTGCTCATCCCCGAGGGCCACCTGGGCCGCGAGGCCGAGCACATCGAGGGGTTCAGCCCCGAGTTCGCGGTCGTGACCCACGCCGGCGGCAAGCGAGCTCGAGGAGCCGGCGGTCATCCGGCCGACGAGCGAGACCCTGTTCGGGGAGTCGCTCGCCCGCTGGATCCAGAGCTACCGCGACCTGCCGATGTGCCTGAACCAATGGGCCAACGTCGTGCGCTGGGAGCTGCGGCCGCGGCTGTTCCTGCGCACCAGCGAGTTCCTGTGGCAGGAGGGGCACACCGCGCACGCCAGGCGGGCGACGCCGCCGCCTACGCGCGGCGGATCCATGCTCGACGTGTACCGCGCGGTGCTGGAGGGCGTGCTCGCGATCCCGGTGCTCGCCGGCCTGAAGACGCCGTCCGAGCGCTTCGCGGGTGCGACTGCCACGCTCACCTGCGAGGGCATGATGCGCGACGGCAAGGCGCTGCAGCTCGCCACCAGCCACGAGCTCGGCCAGAACTTCGCCCGCGCGTTCGACATCACCTACACGAGCGAGCGGGCACGGTCGCAGCATGCTGGACGACGTCGTGGGGCAGCTCGACGCGGATGGTCGGCGGGCCTCATCATGGCTCACGGCGACGAGCGCGGGCTGCGTGTGCCGCCCGCGGTCGCGCCCGCCCAGGTCGTGCTCGTCGCGGTCGGCGACGATCCTGGGTGATCGCGGCGGTGGCGCGGCTGAAGCGGGAGCTCGACGAGCTCGGCGTCCGCGCGCGCGTCGACCGGCGCACCGATGTTGGGCTCGGGCGCCGGCTCACCGACTGGGAGCTGAAGGGCATCCCGGTCCGGCTGGAGCTCGGTCCGCGCGACCTCGCGGCGCAGACGGTGTCGCTCGCGCGGCGCGACGGCTCGGCGCGGACGGCGGTCGGGCTCGACACCGCCGCCGCGGCCGCCCGCGACGGGCTCGGCGCCGTCCAGGACGCGCTCCTCGCCGAGGCCCGCGCGGAGCTCGAGCGCCGCACGACGGAGGTGTCGACTCTCGAGCAGGCGATCGAGGCGGCCGGGGACGGGTTCGCGCGGATCGCGTGGGCGGCGTGCGGCCTGGACGGCGAGCGCCGCGCCAACGCGGCCGGGGTCACCGTCCGCTGCCTGATGCGGCCCGGCGGCTCGATCCCCGACAGCGCCGACGAGGACGACCTCGTCGCCGTGCTCGCGCGCGTACTGAACGGGGCGCGCGGGGGCGAACGGGGGCGGAGCGTGGGCGAACGGGGGCGCGAGCGGAGCGCCGCCGACGTGCGGTCAGCGGACCGACAGCGCGGTGCGGATCTCGCCGTCGTGGCCCGCCAGCCAGCGGCGCGTCCGCTCGGCGCGCTGGGCTCCCTCGGCGAGCCAGTAGCGGCGGAACGCCTCATGCCCGGCGCCGACCGCCCCGCGCACGATCCGGTAGCACCACGCATGGGTGTGCGGCACTGCGTCGGCGATCCCGGCGCGCTGCCCGGGCGACGCGCCGTAGGCGTCGGCGAACACCGACAGGCGCTCGAGCGTCCGGCCCCGCAGCGGCTCCGGGCAATCGCGGTCTCTCTCGCAGCGGCACCCACAGCCGCGCGCAGCAGGCGAGGTCCCAGACGGCCGAGACCGGGGCTCGCCAGGTCGAAGTCGATCAGCGCGACCGCGCGCCCCGAGTCGAAGATCACGTTGTCGAGGTTCGGGTCGTTGTGGCTGACCAGGCCGTCGTTGAACCGGCGCGGGACGGCGCCCGGCCACCGGTGGCCCCGCGGATCGAATGACCGGACGGATTCGTGGTAGGCTGCGCATCCAGCTCGGCGACGCTGACCAGCGCCGCGTCGGTCAGCGCCCAGCGCGGGATACGGGGGCAGCACCGCGCGGCCGCGGATGTAGGAGACGGTCTCGCGGCCGCGGTCGTCGACGCCGAGGTACCGCGGGGCGCCCTGGAAGCCGACGCGCTCGAGGTGCTCGAGCAGCGCCCGGAGTGGCGGGGCTCGTCGGGCGCAGCGGTCGCCTGACGGTCTCGCCGACGCGGGTCGTCAGCCCGATGTTCGTCAGCCCGCCGTACAGCGGCTCCTCATCCTGATCCGGCTGTTCGCTCGAGCGCTCACGGACCGTTCACGCCAGCCGCAGGAGAGCCTGCGCGAGCGATGCGTGGGTGATCAGGCTGGTGACGAGCCCGCCGCGGATGACCGCCCGCACCGCGCGGGCCTTCGAGCGGCCGTAGGCGGTCGCGATGATCTCGGGTACGGCGCCGAGCTGCTCGGCGTCGATCCCGACGATCCGCTCCGAGAGCGCGGTCCTCACCGGGCGGCCGTCGGAGTCGAGCTGGATCCCGCCCATCTCGGAGCAGACGCCGAGCCGCGCGAGCTCCGCGAACTCGGCCGCGCTGATCGCGTCCGCGACCGTCGACTCCGTCGGCTCCCACGCCCCGATCGAGAGGATCGCCACCGTCAGGGCGCCGAAGCGTTCGAACGCGCGCGCGACCTCGGAGTGGACGAGCAGCGACTGGGCGCTGCCCGGCCCGGGCAGGATCATCGGCGCGTAGAACCAGTACGCGGGGCCACCGGCGATCCGGGCGACGTCGCGGACGAGCTCGATCGAGCTCTCGTCGACGTCCGGCCGTGACAGCGCCCCGGTCAGCTGCACGACGGTGCAGGCGGCCAGCGGGCCCAGCGCCGAGCGCATCGCCAGCAGGGTCCGGGACCACGCGAGCCCGACGACGTCGGTGGCGGTCACGATCTCCGACAGCAGCCCCGCCGCGGTCCGCCCCAGGGCCGCGCGCAGCGCCAGGTCGTCGTCGGCGGCGGGATTGATGACCAGGCAGCGGCGCAGCCCGTAGCGGTCTCCCAGGCGGGCCGACAGGTCGAGGTCGATGTCGCCGTCGTAATGCAGCTCGATCCGAACCAGACCGCTCGAGCGTGCCTGCTCGAGCATACGGGCCACCTTGAATCGCGACAGGCCGAACTCGACGGCGATCGCGGACTTGCTCGCGCCGTCCAGGTAGTAGCGGCGCGCGACGCTGGCCGCGAGCACCGTCGCGGCCGGGCCGGCGGTGAGCGACGGCGGGATCGCGCTCACCGGACGCTGCTCCGGGTGGCCGGCAAGCCGCTCATCTGAGCAGCGTATCGAAGATCGTGCGCTTTGTGCCCAGCTCGGGCTCCGTGCATCCGAGCGGCGTGGCGCTGAGCGTCTAAAGCAGGTTTCAGGCATTGACATCGCGATAGCAGGCGAATAGGGTGGGTGCGCCAATGAGCGCAGAGGCGCTCATCTGAGCGAGAGGTGCACGTGTTCACGGTGAGGACGCAATGTTGAGAAGGTCCCTCTGTCGGCGCGGCCTGGCGTGCGCGCTGGGTGTGCTCGCGCTGTCGGGTTGCTCGGTGGCGGGAGCCGGCGGTGGCGCCGGCAGCGGACCGCACGGCGTCGCGCTGCGGGTCGCGATCGTCTCCAACCCGCAGATGCAGGACGTCGAGCTGCTCACCAAGTACTTCGAGCGCGAGCATCCGAACATCAAGGTCAACTTCGTGACGCTGCCCGAGAACCAATCCCGCGCGACGGTCACCGACTCGGTGTCGACCCACTCGAACGAGTTCGACGTCGTGATGATCTCCAACTACGAGACGCCGATGTGGGCGCGCTACGGATGGCTGACCAACCTGCAGCCGTACATCGACCGCACTCCCGGCTACGCCGGCAACGACTTCATCCCCACGATCCGCAAGTCGCTGTCGCAGGGCGGCGACATGTACTCGGTTCCGTTCTACGGCGAGTCGTCGTTCGTGGCCTACCGCAAGGACCTGTTCGCCAAGGCCGGGCTGAAGATGCCCGCCCATCCGACGTGGCCGCAGATCGCGGCGTTCGCCCGCAAGCTCGACAACAAGAAGACCGGCGTCGCGGGCATCTGCCTGCGTGGCGACTCGGGCTGGGGCGAGGATCTCGCGCCGCTGGACACCGTGATCAACACGTTCGGTGGACGCTGGTTCAATCCGAGCTGGCAGGCGCAGCTCACCTCGCCGGCGGTCAGGAGCGCGGTCTCGTTCTACGTGAACCTCGTGCGCAACTACGGTGAGCCCGGCCCCGGCCAGGCCGGCTTCTCGGGGTGCGCCACCGACTACGAGCAGGGCAACGCGGCGATGTGGTACGACGCGACCTCGGCGGCCGGCACGCTGGAGGCCGCGGGCAGCCCGGTCGCCGGCAAGAACGGCTACGCGCCGGCGCCGGTCGTGCACACCAAGTCCTCGGGTTGGCTGTACACGTGGTCGCTGGCGATCCCCAAGACCTCGCCGGTGAAGCAGGCGGCATGGCAGTTCATCTCGTGGGCGACCTCCAAGGCCTACATCAAGCTGGTCGGGCGCAAGCTCGGCTGGTCCAACCTGCCGCCGGGCAGCCGTCTGTCGACCTACCGGATTCCGCAGTACCAGAAGGCGGCCAGGGCGTTCGCTGCGCCGACGCTGCGGGCGATCGAGACCGCGAACCCCGAGCGCCCGACCGTTCTGCCGGTGCCCTACACCGGCGTGCAGTTCCTCGACATTCCCGAGTTCCAGGACCTCGGCACGCGGGTCAGTCAGCAGATAACCGCGGCGATCTCGGGCGGGGAGTCCGTGAAGAGCGCCCTGCAGACCTCGCAGCAGTACGCCCAGGACGTCGGCAAGGCCCACCGCTCATGAGCGCGGCCACGGCAGAGACCGGAGTGCGGGTGCCGCCGCGCCCGGAGGCCAAGACGCGCGAGCGACGCGAGCGCTGGGCGCGCCGGGGGCCCCTGCTGCCGGCGCTGATCTTCCTGATCATCGTCACGCAGATCCCGTTCATCCTCACCCTGTTCTATTCGCTGTTCTCGTGGGACCTGGCCAAGCCGGGCTCGCCACACTGGGTGGGGCTGTCCAACTACGGCGCGGTGTTCACCGACCCGGTGTTCTTCTCGGCGATCCTGCACACCGTCGAGATCACGTTCATCTCGGTGGCGATTGCCGCGGTGCTCGGCCTCGGGCTGGCGGTCCTGCTCGACCGCGCGTTCTTCGGCCGCGCGATCGTGCGCACGCTGCTCATCTCGCCGTTCCTCATCCTGCCGACGGCCGCCGGCCTGATCTGGAAGACGACGCTGCTGGACCCGACCTACGGGATCGTCAACTGGATCATCCGCCTGTTCGGCGGCGGGCCGGTGGCGTTCGTCACCTCCCAGCCGATGGCGTCGGTGATCGCCACCGTCGTGTGGCAGTGGACGCCGTTCGAGATGCTGATCCTGCTCGCCGGGCTGCAGAGCATGCCCCGCGACGTGCTCGAGGCCGCCCGCGTCGATGGCGCGAGCGCGCTGGCGAGCTTCCGGGAGCTGACGCTGCCCCACCTGCGCTCGTACCTGGAGCTCGGGATCCTGCTGGGCGCGATCTACGTCGTCAACACGTTCGACGCGATCTACATGGTCACCCAGGGCGGCCCCGGCACCGAGACCACGAACCTGCCCTACTACATCTACCAGCGGGCGTTCCTGGGCTTCGAGGTCGGGCAATCCGCCGCGCTCGGAGTCGTCACCGTGGTCGGGACGCTGATCGTCGCGAGCGTCGCGTTGCGCGTCCTGTTCTCCATCTTCATCGAGGACAACACCGCCCGAGCCTGATGGCCACCGTCGCCGCCACCCGTGGACGTCCGCGCCGCGCGCGTCGGGTCAGCCTCCGTGCCCGGATGAGCTCGATCGCCTGGGGGACCCTCGCGTGGTTTGCGGGGATCGTCTTCTTCTTCCCGGTGCTGTGGATGGTGATCACGTCGTTCAAGCCGGAGTCCGCGGCTTACACGAGCAACCCGAAGTTCGACTTCTCGCCGACGCTCTCCGAGTACAAGCAGGTGTTCAGCGCCGGCATGGGACCGTTCCTGGCCAACTCGGCGATCGCGACCGTGCTCTCGGTGCTGCTGGTGCTCGTGCTCGCGACGCCCGCCGCATACGCGCTGTCGCTGCGGCCGGTCGGCAAGTGGCGCGACGCGCTGTTCTTCTTCATCTCGACCAAGATGCTGCCGGTCGTGGCCGCGATCGTCCCGATCTACCTCGCCGTCCGCGAGGTCAATCTGCTCGACTCGATCCCGACGCTGATCATCCTCTACACCGCGATGAACCTGCCGATCGCGGTCTGGATGATGCGCTCGTTCTTCCTTGAGGTACCGGGCGAGACCCTCGAGGCGGCCCGCATCGACGGCGCCGACCTGCGCCACGAGCTGACCGAGGTGGTGCTGCCGATGGTGGCGCCCGGCCTGGCCGCGACGGCGCTCATCTGCGCGATCTTCGCCTGGAACGAGTTCTTCTTCGCCGTGAACCTCACCTCGATCCGGGCGGCGACGATGCCGGTGTTCCTGGTCGGGTTCGTGTCGAGCGAGGGGCTGTTCTTCGCCAAGCTGGCGGCCGCGGCGACGATCGCCTCGGTGCCGGTGCTGATCGCGGGCTGGGTCGCCCAGCGTCAGCTCGTCCGCGGCCTGTCGATGGGAGCGATCAAGTGACAACGAAGCGCGGGAGGAGGCAGCGATGGCCGAGGTGAGCTATGAGAACGTCAGCTGCCGCTATCCGGGCAGCGACACGCTGTCGGTGGCGGACCTCAGCCTCGAGGTCCCCGACGGCGAGTTCATGGTGCTTGTCGGCCCCTCGGGCTCGGGCAAGACGACCGCGCTGCGGCTGCTCGCCGGCCTGGAGGAGCTCTCGGACGGCCGGATCGAGATCGACGGCCGTGACGTGTCCGGCGTCGACGCGCGCGACCGGGACATCGCGATGGTGTTCCAGAACTACGCGCTGTACCCGAACAAGACGGTTGGCGAGAACATCGGCTTCGCGCTGAAGATGCAGGGCGTCGACAAGGCCGAGCGCGAGCAGCGCGTGCACGACGCGGCGTCGATGCTCGGCCTGGAGGAGTTCCTTCACCGCAAGCCGCGCCAGCTGTCGGGCGGCCAGCGCCAGCGCGTCGCGATGGGGCGCGCGATCGTGCGCCGCCCGAAGGCGTTCCTGATGGACGAGCCGCTGTCGAACCTCGACGCCAAGCTGCGCGTGCAGACCAGGGTGCAGATCGCCGAGCTCCAGCGCCGGCTGGGGACGACGACCGTGTACGTCACCCACGACCAGGGCGAGGCGATGACGCTCGGCTCCCGGGTCGCGGTTCTGAAGGACGGGACGCTGCAGCAGTACGCGCCGCCGCGCGTCCTGTACGACGACCCGGTCAACGCGTTCGTCGCGGGCTTCATCGGGCTGCCGCAGATGAACCTGATCCAGCTCGGGGTCGACGACGGGCACGTGACGCTCGGCGACGAGCGCCTCGCCCTGCCGACCGAGATCGCGCAGGAAGCCGGCAGGCGTGGCGCGAAGGAGATCATCGTCGGGATCCGTCCCGAGCACGTCACGGTCGCCGACGGCTCGAGCGGCGAGGGGATCGCGGCCGAGGTGATCATGGTCGAGTCGCTCGGGGCCGACTCCTACGTGCACGCCTCACTGGCCGGCACCGAGTCGAGCTTCGTCGCTCGGACCGAGGGATACGACTCGCGCCAGCCCGGAACGAACGTGAGGGTGCGGATCGACCCGCGTCGAATCTACGGCTTCGACGCCGAGACCGAGGAGCGCCTTGGCCACGGCGAGTCCGGGAGCTCGTGACGGTCGCGATCGCGGAGCTCACCGGCGGCGCCGCCGACGAGCGGTCGGCGGACGTCGGGCTGCCGCGCTATGACCGCTCGGCGGTCACCGCGTCGGTCGTCCACTTCGGCGTCGGCGGCTTCCACCGCGCCCACCAGGCGATGTACCTCGATGGGGTGCTGGCGGGCGGTGATCTGCGCTGGGGGATCTGCGGCGTCGGCGTGCTGCAGTCCGACCGCGCGATGCGCGACGCGCTCGCGGCGCAGGACCACCTGTACACGCTCGTGCAGAAGCACAGCGACGGGACCTACGAGGCGCGGGTGATCGGGTCGATCGTCGACTACCTGTACGCGCCCGACGACCCCGAGGCGGTGATCGCGCGGCTCGCCGACCCGGCGACCGAGATCGCCTCGCTCACGATCACCGAGGGCGGCTACGCGATCAGCGACGTCACCGGGCGCTTCGATCCGCAGGCGCCCGGGGTCGCGCCCGACCTGGAGCCCGGCGTGACGCCGCGCAGCGTGTTCGGCCTCGTCGTCGCCGGCCTGGCCCGCCGGCGCAATGCGGGGGTGCGCCCGTTCACGATCGTCTCATGCGACAACCTGCCCGGCAACGGGGCGCTCGCGCGTGAGGCGTTCGTGTCGTTCGCCCGGCTGCTCGACCCGGAGCTCGGGGCGTGGATCGACGCCGAGGTGCGCTTCCCCAACTCGATGGTCGACCGGATCACGCCGGTGACGACCGACGAGGACCGCCGCGCGCTGCACGAGCGCTTCGGTCTGGACGACCGCTGGCCGGTGGTGTGCGAGCCGTTCACCCAATGGGTGCTGGAGGACTCGTTCGCCGGGGCCCGCCCGCCGCTGGAGCGCGTCGGGGTGCAGGTCGTCTCCGACGTCGCCCCCTACGAGCTGATGAAGCTGCGGCTGCTCAACGCCAGCCACCAGGGGCTCGGCTACTTCGGGCGGTTGTGCGACTACACCTACGTGCACGAGGCCGCGCAGGACCCGCTGTTCCGGGCGTTCCTGCGCGGCTACATGGACCAGGAGGCGACGGAAACGCTGGACCCGGTGCCGGGAGTCGACCTCGCCGCCTACAAGGCCGAGCTGATCGAGCGCTTCAGTAACCCCGAGATCCGCGACACGGTCGCGCGGCTGTGCGCCGAGAGCTCGGATCGCATCCCCAAGTGGCTGATGCCGGTGGTGCGCATCCAGCTGGCGCGCGGCGGCCCGGTGCGGCTGTCGGCCGCGATCGTCGCCAGCTGGGCGCGCTACGCCGAGGGCGTCGACGAGCACGGCGCGCCGATCGAGATCGTCGACCGCCGTCGCGACGAGGTGATCGCGCTCGCGGCCCGCGCCCACGACGAGCCACTCGCGTTCATCGCCAACCGGGAGCTGTTCGGCGACGTCGCCGACGATCCGCGCTTCGCCGAGCCGTATACCGAGACGCTGCGCTCGCTGCACGAGCACGGAGCGCGGCGCACGCTCGAGGAGCTGGTCGCCGCGGTCGCGTAACCCCCGCGTCGCGGCTCTCACGTTCTTCCGACGGTTCTCTTACGGCGCCGATCTGTTCGGCACCGAGGATGTGGCGGTGTCCTCCCGGTCTCTCACCCGGCGGCCCCGGTCCCGTCCCATTCCGGCCCGCTCCACGCCCCGTCCCGCCCTCGCGCTTCCCCGCGGCGGCGTCGTCTCCCGCCTGCTGCCCGCGGCCGTGATCGCGGCGGCGATCGCCGCCGTGCTCGTGGTCGCC
>CAVPBY010000105.1:0-20190 GCA_963702225.1 uncultured Solirubrobacteraceae bacterium
CTAAGGTCGCAGTCGATGCGCGCCGCGGTCATCAGCAACGAGCAGCTCGTCGTCGAGGAGCGGCCCGACCCCGTCCCCGCCGACGGCGAGGTGCTCGTCCGCGTTCGGGCGGCCGGGCTCAACGGCGCCGACATCATGCAGGCCGCCGGCGGTTATCCGCCTCCGCCCGGCGTGCCCGAGGACATCCCCGGGATGGAGCTCGCCGGCGAGGTCGTCGCCCGCGGCCCGCGCGCCGAGCGCTTCGCGGTCGGCGACCGGGTGATGGCGATCGTCGGCGGCGGCGCACAGGCCGAGCTGTGCGTCGTCCACGAGCGGATGCTGATGGCGGTGCCCGATCCCGTGGAGTGGCCACAGGCGGGGGGCTTCCCGGAGACGTTCATCACCGCCCACGACGCGGTCTTCACCCAGGCGGGCCTCGTCGCCGGCGAGCGGCTGCTCGTCCATGGCGCCGCCGGCGGGGTCGGGACCGCCGCCGTCCAGATCGGTCGCGCGGCCGGTGCGCTCGTGATCGCCACGGTCCGCAACCCCGACCACCGTGACGAGGTCGCCGCGCTGGGCGCCACCGTCATCGCGCCGGAGGGGTTCGGCGAGAGCGGCCCCTACGACGTCGTGCTCGAGCTCGTCGGCGCGATCAACCTCGCCGAGAACCTGATGGCGCTGCAGACCGGCGGGCGCATCGCGGTGATCGGCACCGGAGCGGGCGCGACGGCGGAGATCAACCTCGGCCTGCTGATGCTCAAGCGCGCGCGCATCCACGGCTCGACGCTCCGCGCCCGGCCGCTGGAGCTGAAGGCGCTGGCGACCCGCGCCGTCGAGCGCTCCGTGCTGCCCGCGCTCGCGGCCGGCGAGATCACGGTGCCGGTGGCCGACACGTTCGCGCTGGAGCGGGTCGCCGACGCCTACGACCGCTTCCGCGCCGGCTCCAAGCTCGGCAAGGTCGTGCTCCTCAACGACTGACCGGCGCCCCGCCGGCGCTCAGGCGGGGATCAGCTCGGGCTCGTCGCCGTCGCCCTCGACCGCACGGTCGTCGTAGTCGCCGGCGACGGTCTCGTCGACCTGCGGCCGGGGATCGAGCCGGCGCGTGACCGGCGTGAGCACCGCGGTCACCACGAGGTTGGCGATGATCGCGAAGAACGCCGCGTACATCGTCAGGTGCAGCGACCCGACGTGGAGCGGGTAGGCCGAGACGAACGACTGCGACGCTGCCATCCAGGTCCCGATCCCCATCCCGACCGCCCAGCCGCACAGCAGCGCCCAGCGGTCGAACCAGCGGGTGTAGAGCCCGAGGAACACGGCGGGCAGCGTCTGCAGGATCCACACGCCGCCGAGCAGCTGCAGGTCGATCGCCGACTTGGTCGAGACGAACAGCGCGAAGCAGAGCGCCCCCGCCTTGACGAGCAGCGACACGATCTTGGCCACGAGCGTCTGCTCGCGGTCGTCGGCGCCGGGCCGGATGTACGCGGTCCAGATGTTGCGGCTGAACAGGTTGGAGGCGGCGATCGACATGATCGCCGCCGGCACGAGCGCGCCGACCCCGATCGCGGCGAAGCCGAACCCCTGGAACCACGGCGGGAAGTACTTGATGAACAGGTCGGGCACGGCGAAGTTGGGGGTCGCGGGCTTCAGCCCGGCGGCGATCGCCATGTAGCCCATGACGGCGATCGCGCCCAGCGCGAGCGAGTAGGTCGTGAGCATCGTCGCGTTGCGCCGGATCGTGTTGCCGCTTGGCCGAACAGCGCCCCGGTGAGCGCGTGCGGGTAGAGGAACAGCGCGAACGCCGAGCCGAGCGCGAGCGTCGCGTAGGTCTCATAGGAGCTGTCCATCCCGGGCACGGTCACCGCCGGCTTGGCCGCCTTGGGCAGCGCCGCGTGTGCGGCCCCGAAGATGTGGCCGAAACCGCCGAGCTTGATCGGGATGTAGATGATCGCCACCCCGACGGTCACGTAGATCATCAGGTCCTTGATCACCGCCGTGAGGGCCGGAGCGCGCAGCCCGCTCTGGAACGTGTAGACGGCGAGGATGACGAACGCGATGATCACCGGCCAGTCGCCCGAGATCCCCAGCGCCGCGATCACCGTCTTGAGCCCGACGAGCTGCAGCCCGATGTAGGGCATCGTCGCGAGGATCCCGGTGAACGCGGTCGCGAGCGCCAGCCCGCCCGAGTCGAACCGACCACGCACGAAGTCCGCGGCGGTGATGTAGCCGTGGCGCTTGCACACCGCCCACAGCCGCGGCCCGAAGATGAACAGCACCGGGAACACGAGCGTGGTGTACGCGAACGCGAAGAAGCCCGACGCGCCGGTGCCGAACATCGCCGCGGGCACCGCGATGAACGTGTAGGCGGTGTAGATGTCGCCGCCGATCAGAAACCACGTCAGCCATGTGCCGAATCGCCGGCCCGCGAGCCCCCACTCGTTCAGAAGCGAGAGGTCGCCGCGCCGCCACCGGGCGGCGAGGAAGCCGCTGATCGCGACGATCCCGAACAGCACGCAGAAGACCGCGATCGCGGCGGGATGGACGGCATGGACGTCCATCAGCGCATCCGCCGGTAGACGAGCGTGGTGATCCCGGCGGTGATGAGCAGCCACACCGCCTGGTACCAGTAGAAGAACGGGATCCCCCACAAATGCGGGGTCTCATGCGCGTAGATCGGCGGCACGAGCAGCGCCGCGAACGGCAGCAGCAGCAGCCACAGCCATCCGCGCCCGCCGCGCGCGGGTGCGTCCTGCCCCTGCCGGGCCCGGTCGCCTTCCTCCGCCATCGACACCAGAGAGTGCCCGCCCTCGGGCGCGCGCAAACCATTCACGGGATCGGCAATGGCACCCGCCGGTGCGGGTGGCCTCGCTGGTACGATCGGCCGCGGCCGGGCGATGCTGCTCTACGACAACGCGATCTCGGGCAACTGCTACAAGGTCCGCCTGCTGCTCGCCCAGCTCGGGATCGTCTATGAGCGCGGGGAGCTGAGCGTGCTGGACCGGTCCGATCGCCGGGACGTGCTCGGCGAGCTGAACCCCGGCCTGCGCGTGCCGACGCTCGTGCTCGACGACGGCCGGCCGCTCGGCGAGTCCGGCGCGATCCTCTGCTACCTCGCGCGCGGGACCGCGCTGCTGCCCGACGACCCCTACGAGCACGCGCAGACGCTCCAGTGGCTGTTCTTCGAGCAGTACAGCCACGAGCCCCACATCGCGGTCGCGCGCTTCTGGGCCCACGCCGAAATCACCCCGAGCGACGACGAGCGCGCCGCCAAGCTGCGCAGCGGCAGCGAGGCGCTCGTGGCGATGGAGCGCCACCTCTCGGTCCGGGACTGGTTCGTCGCCGAGCGCTACACGATCGCCGACATCGCGCTGTACGCCTATACCCACGTCGCCCCCGAGGGCGGCTTCGCGCTCGAGCCCTACCCCGCGATCCGGGCCTGGATCGGCCGGGTCGCCGGCCGGCCCGGGCACGTCCCGATCACCGCCTGAGCGGGCCGGCTCAGTAGGGCGGCAGGTCCTCCCACCACTGGCCGAGCACCTTGAACGACGACCAGAACTCGCGCTTGGCCCCCTCGTCGTCGAGCGAGTCGTCGATGTTGGGCACGTACAGCGCCTCGATCGACGGGGTGAGGCGCTGCAGCTCGCCCCGCGTCGCGGTGAGCGGGCGGGCGAGCGGGACCCCGAGCTCGTTGAGCACCGCGAGCGCGTCCTCGCCCATCACGACGACGAGCTTCGGGCGCACGATCGCGAGCTCCTCGAGCAGTCGGCCGACGCACGCCACGTCGGCGGTCTCCGCCTCGACCACCGGGCACTTCACGCACAGCGTCCCGTACACGGCGAGCGGGTCGATCCCGAGGCGCTTGAGCGACTTCATCAGCGCGTTGCCGCCGCGGCCGTAGAAGGCGACGCCCTCCTCGACCTCGGAGGGGAGAGCGGAGTGCTTGAGCAGCAGGATGTCGGCCTGGGGGTGGCCGGAGCCGAGCACCGGCATCAGCTGCCCGCGGGGGCAGTGCTCGCACTCGGACAGGCGATGGGCGAAGGAGTTGAGCTCACGGATCGCGCGCTCCAGGTACTTCTCGCGGATCTCGTCGTCGGTCGCGGGCACGCTGGCCTGATTGGCGGTCCGGCGTCCTTGTCCTTGGCGCTGCATCAGGACTTGCGATGCGTCGCGCGCCGGACGCGTCGCTCGCGCGAGGCCCGCCGGGCGCCCGCCGGCATCGCCTTCGTCTGCAGGAACTTGAGCGCCTGGACGTAGAGCAGCGAGGCCGGGTTGCGGATGATGTCGGCATCGCGCAGCGACTGCAGGAACTCCTCGGGCCCGTCGAACGCGTGCATCCGGATCCGCACCGACCCCAGTCCCTGCGGGACGTGCGCATCGGAGCCCGCGCCCGCGATGATCCGGTACTTGGCGGCGAAGCGAACCGCCTCCTCGTTGAACTCCGCGATCGCCACCCGCGGGTTGAAGACCTCGATCGCGTCGACCTGGTCGAGCACGTCGAGCAGGTGCTCGTAGTCGGGGACCGAGTGCATGCGGTCGAACGGATGGGGGACGTAGACGACGCCGCCCTGGCGCCGGATCTCGGCGATCGTGTCCTGCATCGTCATCCCGCGCGGGATCTTCTCCTCGATGAACAGGCCGATCACCTCGCCCTGCTCGGCGGTCTTCACCTCCTCGCCGACGATCACCTGGATCCCCGACGCCTTCGCGCGCGCCTCCAGCGCGCCGGAGATCTCGTTGTGGTCGGTGACCGCGATCGCGCCCAGGCCGCGCTGCGAGGCCTCGGCGAGCAGCACCTCGACGGGCGTCGCGCAGTCGGAGGAGTGGTCGGTGTGCATGTGCAGGTCGACGTCGATCAGCGGACGCTCCGCCAGGCGACGCCGCAGCTGCGGGTTGCCCTCGGTGGTGTGGCGGCGCGCGGCGAGCTCGGCGTAGATCGCCTCGTGCTCACGGGCCACCCGCTCCCAGGAGAGCTCGCGCCGGAGCCGGGCATGAAACTCCGCGCCGCGGTCGCGCGCGCCCGGCTCGGCGATCAGCCGCTGCAGTTGCGCGGCGAGCGTCTGCACCTCGCCGGGCTCGAACAGCAGCCCCCGCTCGCCGTCGGCCATCACCTCCTCGTAGACCGGCAGGCGCGGCGCGAGGCACGCGGTGCCGGCGCCGAGCGCGCGCAGCAGCGTCCCCGGCGTCGGGCGCAGCCCCTCGGAGGCGAGCACGAACACGTCGGCTCGGCCGAGCACGTCGGCCGAGCTCGCGGACTCGGCGTCGAGGAACGTGGTGCGCTCGCGCAGCGTGCGGGTGAGCGTCGCCGGAGGCGGCAGCGGGCGCGGGGACCAGATCGTCGCGTGCCACGGCCGGTCGTCTCCCAGCGCCCGCAGCGCCCGCAGGAACATGCGCAGCGCGCCGCGCTCCTCGGTGGCGAGCATCACCAGCTCCGGGACACCGTCCGGGTCGCGCCGCGGGCCCTCGCCGTCCGCCGGCTCGTCGCTGCCGGGCGGGATCACCCGGTACTCGCCCGGGAAGAACGTCTGCAGCAGGTTGCGGGTCGCGGCGTAGCTCGCCGTCCGCGCGTCCATCCGGCTGAACAGCAGCCGCACGAGTGGGCGCGTGAGCTGGGTGGAGAGGATCCGCTCGGTCGGGGCGTGGAAGGAGCCGACGGTGAGCGCGCGCGAGTGGCGCAGCGCGACGCTCGAGGCGCTCGGGGCGAACGGCTCGTGGACGTTGACGACGTCGAGCGGGACGGCGCTCAGCGTGTCCTCGATCGTGCGCGCGACATCGACCGGCAGCGAGGCGGCGCGCCGCCGGTTGGGCGAGAACGGCAGCACCTCGCCGACGCCGAGCACGCGGACGCCGGGCTCGGCGACGAGCGACTCGGGCGCCTGGCGCACCAGCCGGCGTGACTCGCGCACGAGCTCGCTGGTCCTCGGAGGGCGAGATCACCAGCACCCGGTGGCCGAGCGCGGCGAGCTCGTCGGAGATCCGCGCCACGTAATGGTTGACCTCGCCCGAGACCTCCCACGCGAACGGCGTGACCTGCGCGATCGCGAGCGGTTCGGTGGACGCCGCTACCGGAACGGGCACCCCCTGATCTTATGCGCCCCGCTCGTAGAATCGCCTCGTCCGTCCAGAGAGGAGCGCGCGTGGGGCCTGTAACGAGAACCGCTCATCCGGCCACGGCGCGGCTGAGCGCGCTGGCCGCCCGGCGGGTCGCGCTGCGCGCCCAGGGGTTCGGGCGCCCACGGGCCGGCGCGGGTGTCGCGCGGGCGCGACGCGGGCGACGCGGGCGGCGCGGGTGTCGCGCGGGCGGACGCCGCGCGCATCACCGCACTCGTGCGCCGGCTCGGGCTGCTGCAGCTCGACTCGGTCAACGTCTTTGAGCGCGCCCATTACATGCCGGTCTTCTCGCGCCTGGGGGTCTACGACACCGCCGTGCTCGACCGGCTCGCCGGCCACACGCGCGGGCGTCTCAACCGCCGGCTGGTCGAGTACTGGGCGCACGAGGCCTCGCTGATCCCGATCGAGACCCACCCGCTGCTGCGCTGGCGGATGGCCAGCCTCGACGGCGCCTGGGGCTCGATGCGCGGATCCTGCAGGAGAACCCGACGCTGATCGACGACACGCTCGCGCTCGTCCGCGAGCAGGGGCCGATCCGGGCGGGCGACACCGGCTTCTCGCGCGGCGAGCCCCGACCCGGTCACATGTGGAACTGGCATGAGGGCAAGGTCGCGCTCGAGCACCTGTTCTACACCGGCCAGGTGATGGCGGCGCGGCGGATCAACTTCGAGCGCCACTACGACCTGCCCGAGCGGGTGCTTCCCGACGCGGTGCTGGGCGCGCCGACGCCCGCCCGCGAGGACGCCCAGCGCGAGCTTGCGCGGATCTCCGCGGCGGCGCTCGGCGTCGCGACCGAGCCCGACATCGGTGACTACTTCCGCCTGCCGCGCGCCGACTCCAAGGCCCGGGTCGCCGAGCTCGTGGGCTCCGGCGAGCTCGTGCCGGTCACGGTGCGCGGCTGGGAGGCGCCGGCGTACCTGTGGCACCAGGCGCCGCGCCCGCGCCCGGTGAGCGGCCGCGCGCTGCTCTCGCCGTTCGACCCGCTGATCTGGTTCCGGCCCCGGGCCCAGCGGCTGTTTCGCTTCCACTACCGGATCGAGATCTACGTCCCGGCCGCGCAGCGCGTCCACGGCTACTACGTGCTGCCGTTCCTGCTCGACGGGGCGCTCGTCGCGCGCGTGGACCTGAAGTCCGACCGGCGGGCGGGGGTGCTCCGCGTCCAGGGGGCGTTCGCCGAGGACGGCGCGGACGCGGAGCGGGTGAGCGCCGAGCTGGCGGCGGAGCTGTCGACGGTGGCGGCCTGGCTCGAGCTCCCGGGTGGGGTGGAGGTCGCGGGCCGGGGCGACCTCGCACCGGCGCTCGCGGACTCGGTCTGACGCGCCGTCGCGGGAGGGCTGGCCGGATCGCGGCCGGCAGCGGCGGTCAGGGCCGCGCCGATGACGGGGCGGGCGACGGGCCGGCGCCGGCGGTCGCCCGGCGGTCGCCGGCCGGATCGCGCTCGGGGGAGGTCGTCTCGGCGGGGCCGGGACGGTCGTCGATGCTGCGCCGCAGGCGGATCTCGGGCAGCAGCCAGGTGAGGGCGAACGCGACCGCGGCGATCGGAACGGCGACGAGGAACACGGTGTCGATCGTCGAGGAGTAGGCGGCCGCGACGCCCTGGTGGACGGCGGGGGTGAGGTGGCGCAGCTCCGAGGGACTGACGGACGCTCCCAGGCCCTTGGGGATCGCCAGGCCCTTGAGGTGGCTGGCGAGACGACTGCTCAGCAGGCTGGCGAAGATGGCGCCGAAGATGGCGGTGCCGAACGACCCGCCGATGGAGCGAAAGAACGTCGCGCCGGCGGTGGCGACCCCCAGGTCGGCATGTCCCACGGCGTTCTGCACGGCGATCACCAGCACCTGCATCACCCCGCCGAGCCCGAGCCCGAGTACCACCATGTAGGCGTACATGACCAGGTCGGGGGTGCCCGCGCTCACCGTGGACAGCAGGTACAGCCCCACGGTCATCACCGCGGTGCCGAGCACCGGAAACACCTTGTAGCGCCCCCACCTGGAGATCAGCAGTCCGGAGATGGTGGAGGTGGTCAGCAGGCCGGCCATCAGCGGCACCAGCTGCAGTCCGGCGTCGGTGGGGTCCGCGCCCTTGGCCACCTGCAGGAACACCGGCAGGAACGTGACGACGCCGAACAGGGCGAACCCGACGACGAAGCCGATCGCGCTGGTGGTGGAGAACACCTTGTTGGCGAACAGCTTCAGCGCGAGGATCGGCTCGGCGGCCCGGCGCTCGACGAGCGCCCATCCGATCAGGAGCACGACGCCGCCGACGCCGAGGATGATGACCGGAGCCGACCCCCAGGCGTAGGTGCTTCCACCGAGGCTCGCCAGGAGCACGAGAGCGGTGACACCGAGCGTCAGCAGCACGGCTCCGGCGTAGTCGATCACGTGATGGACCCGAGTGAGGTTGCTCGGAAGCACGAGCGTGGTGACGACCAGGGCCACCGCTCCGATCGGCAGGTTGACATAGAACACCCATCGCCAGCTGGCGTTCTGGGTCAGGAATCCGCCCAGCAGCGGGCCGATCACCGTGGACACCGCGAACACCGCTCCGAACAGTCCCTGGTACTTGCCTCGCTCGCGGGGAGGCACGACGTCACCGATGATCGCCTGAGCCCCGACGATGAGCCCGCCCGCACCGAGGCCCTGCAGGGCCCGGAACGCGATCAGCGCGGTCAGCGAGCCGCTCAGCCCTGACAGGGCGGAGCCGACGAGGAAGATGACGATCGCCGACTGGAAGAACATCTTGCGGCCATACAGGTCTCCGAGCTTTCCCCACAGCGGGGTGGACACCGTCGAGGCGAGCAGGTAGGCGGTGACGATCCAGGCGATGTGCGACGCGCCGCCCAGGTCGCCGACGATCGTCGGCAGGGCGGTCGACACGATCGTCTGATCCAGCGAGGCGAGCAGCATCCCCAAGAGCAGGGCGCCGACGACGATCAGCACCCGCCGGCGGCCGATGTCTCCGACGGGCGCCAGCTCGGGCGCGGCGGGGGGCGGGGTGGAGGTCGCCGCGCTCATGCGACGGCTCCCACGGACTCGGCCAGGCCGCTGCCCAGCACCTCGAGGTGCACCGCCAGCTCGTCGGCCAGCGGGACCAGTCCCTCCCGGTCGCACCACGACATCATCGCGACCCGGCAGGCCGCCAGCATGGTGGCGACGACGAGCGAGGCGTAATGGTCGTGGGCGGCGTCGGTGCCGCGCCGCTGCGCGAGCGCGCTCACCATCTGTCGCTCGAGGTCACCCCAGCGCGACGCGTGGTGGGCCACCAGGCGAGGGTCTGAGCGAATCACCCGCAGTCGCTCCAGCAGCTCTCGGTGGTCGGCGTCGGAGCTCGACAGCACGTCGAGCAGCATCGACCGCAACGCGACCGGCGCTGCCTCGCTCGCCGGGCGTCCCCGCAGCCGATCGATCATCTCCGCCACCACCGCCGGGTCCCAGCCGCTGACCGCGTCCTCCTTGGTGGGGAAGTAGTTGAAGAATGTCCGAGGCGACATCTCGGCCGCGGCGGCGATGTCCTCCACGGTCACGGCCGCGAGACCGCGATCCGCCACCAGGGCGACCGCCGCGCGACGCAGGGCCTCCCGAGTCGCCCGCTTCTTGCGCTCTCGCAGCGACCCGGCCGAGATCTCGCCGCCGGCCGGGTGTGTCTGGATCGGGCCCATTTGGTGCAGTATACGCAAACTTGCAGTGGATGCAAACTTGCGCGTAGTGCAGGACCTGCCACGGGCCTACGACTGGCGCCACACCGCCGACCGGCCCGGCCACAGCGCGATCGCCATCAGGATGAACAACGGTGCACTGGAGATGTCGGTGGCGCTTCCGGTCAGCAGGCCGGCGAACTGCTGGCCGACCACCCAGTAGACGACGGACAGAGCGATGCCGGCCGTGAGCGCGGCGCGGCGGTGGCGGGTGAGGACCCCGAGCCCGATCACGGCCTCCACCCCGCCCAACCCGATCACGAGCGGCAGCCCGGCCCCGGCCGCGAGGTGGCTCAGCCAGGTGTTCAGCCGCAGGATCCAGCGCGGTTCCGCGTCGAGGCCGAGCTGGAGGTCGCCGCTGAGCGCGTACACCGGCGCAAACCAGAACGGGACGACCCTGAGGACGGCCTCGCCGACCCAGAGCACCGCCCACACCCAGGCCGTCCCGCGTTCGCCCAGCGCTCCCGAGGCCGCGATCGTGCTGCCGCCGTCCGGTGACCGTGCGGGCTCGCGCGGCCACGCCACCAACGCCAGCAGCGCGTACACAAGGGCAGGTCCCGGTCCTCCCACGAGGAGCGTGGCCTTGCCGCGAACACGCCGCCCAGGCCCTCGCCGAGCCACCAGACTCCGAGCGCCCACGGGATCGACGCCGCCAGCGCGAGCGTGACGGTGCGCCGCCACAGCAGGCCGGCGGCGAGCGCGAGCTGGACCGTGATGATCGCCGCGTTCAGCTCCACCGGATATCGCGCGAGCAGGTGCGAGGCGGTGACGAGCGAGCCGAAGATCGGCTGGGGCTGGTGCTCGGCGTTACCGAGGATCGTGCCGAACACCAGACCGCTGATGAAGTTCTCCGGCTGCAGCTGGAGCAACGCGTCGATCGCCCAGAAGCAGGCGAGCGTGAGCTGCACGGCCCACAGCCCGCTGACGCGTGCCAGGCGTGGCCGGCCGCCCGGCCTCGGCCGCCGGCGGCCCGGCCGGGCCCCCACGACGAGCCACTGCCAGGCGGCGGCCGGGCCGGTCGCCGGCGGCGCGGCCCGTCAGGCAACACAGGCGCGCAGCTCGCGCGCCAGCACCAGGGCGAGCGCGGGGAGCGCGAGGCCCTCGGCCACGATCGCGACCACGATCGGGAACCGCAGGCCCGGCTCCTGGTAGCCGAACAGATGGCCGTTGAGGGCGATGATGATCGAGATCAGATGCCCCGATGGCCATCCCCACGCCGCCGAGAGCGGCGAGGATCCTCACCAGCCGATCGGGCTGCAGCAGCGCCACGGCGAGCCCGGCCCCCCCGGCCGCGGTCAGGACGAACAGCACCCCGATCGTGGGGATGACGCTCATGAAGTCGACGTACTGCTGGAAGTGCACGCCCGCGATCACCGCCACCAGGACCGCGGCCACCAGATTGACGGCGGCGACCTCGCCGGTCCGCTCGCGCATGTCAGCTCACCACGTCGATCGTGCCGGTCATGAAGGCGTGGAACGCGCAGTGGTAGGGGTACATGCCCGCCTTGCTCAGCCCGACGCGTCTGGTCTGCCCGGGCTGGATGGTCCCCGTGTCGAACGCGCCGTCGTTGGCGGTCAGCGTGTGCGGGGTCATGTCGCGGTTGGTGACGACGAGAGTCGTCCCCGCCCTGACCGTGATGCTGCCCGGTGAGTAGGCGTAGTTCTTGATCGTGAGCCCCACCGTCCTGCTGGAGAGCACCTGACTCAACCGGCTCTTGCCGGTGCTCGTCGACGGACCGGCCAGGATCAGCGCGATTGCCGCCACGACGACGGCCGCGGCGCTCGGAAGGGCGATCGACCACGCTCTCACGGGAATGGTACGGCCTCGAGCCGGCCTCAGATCAGTGGCGACAGATCACCGTCTGCGGACCGTCGTCGGCCTGGCGCCCGCGGGCGGCGGCCGCTCGGGCCGCCGCCGCGCATCGCGCCCCGGGCTCACCAGCCACCGCCGCCCGAGCTCCCCGACGACGTGCTCTTGCTCTTGCCCGAGGAGTGGGTGATCGCGGACCCCGACGAGGCTCACGAGCCACCAGCGCGCGCCGAACCCGTCGCTCCCCTGGCCCCGGGTGCTCCGCGGCTGTCGCCGGCGAAGTAGTAGAGCGGGTGGCCGTCGTAGGCCACCTGCCGCCCGCCGCCACGGCGGGCGATCGTGGACAGGTCGCTCGCCTTCACCCCGCGTCCCGCGCTGGGCTTGGACCTGCTGAGCAGCGGCGGCCACGCGGCGGCGCACGCGCCGCTGCAGTTGGACTTGTCGTGGCGGTCGGCGTCCCACATGTACAGCGCGTGCCCGTTGGCGCCGGTCAGGTGGCCGGAGGTGAGGGACACCCGCAGCGTGTGGTCGGAGGCCGGGGTCGCGCTGGCGGCCGCCGCGTGGTGGCCGCTGGAGCCGCACGCGGCGACGAGCGAGGCGACGCCGAGCGCGGCCAGCGTCGCGGCGCTCTTCGTCCGGATCGTGGTGAGCTGGGTCATCGGTGAGGCGCTCCTGTCGGTCGAGAGAGGCGGTCACCGATGAAGACCCCGATCCTCGCCGATCCTTCCCGGTGAGTTCAGGCGGCCGGGGTGGGCGCCGGGCACCGAACGGCACTCCTGGTGCCGTTCGATGCCCAGCTGCCGAGCGTCTCACGCCTTCGCAGCCGCGCGGGTGCGCTTGGCGGCCGCGCGGGTGCGCTTGGCGGGCGTGGCGGCCCCGGTCGCGCGCGTGGTGCGCGCCGGCCCGTCCTGCCCGGCGGCGGCGGCCAGCGCCGGCTTGCGGGCGTACTTGGCTCGATGAACTTCTCGGTCAGCTCGCGCGCCTCATCGTCGGGCCGCTGGTGCATCGGCGACTTCATCAGGTACGAGCTGGGGCCGTCGAGCTGGCCGGCGAGGCCGTTGTTGAGCGCGAGCTTGCAGCAGCGGACCGCGTCGGTGACGATCCCGGCCGAGTTGGGCGAGTCCCACACCTCGAGCTTGAGCTCGGCGGTCAGCGGGACGTCGCCGAACGCCGGCCCTCGAGCGCGGATGTGGGCCCACTTGCGGTCGGTCAGCCACGGCACGTAGTCCGAGGGGCCGACGTGGACGTCGTCGGCGGGGAGTTCGTGGCCCATGATCGACGTGACCGCGTTCGTCTTGGAGATCTTCTTGGACTCCAGCCGCTCGCGCTCGAGCATGTTGTAGAAGTCCATGTTGCCGCCGACGTTCAGCTGCGAGGTGCGCAGCAGCTTGACGCCGCGGTCGTGGAACAGGCGGGCGAGCCCGCGGTGGACGATCGTCGCGCCGACCTGGGACTTGATGTCGTCGCCGACGATCGGCAGCCCGGCCTTCTTGAAGCGCCGGTTCCAGTAGTCCTCGCGGGCGATGAACACCGGGATGCAGTTGACGAAGCCGCAGCCGGCCTCGATGATCTGCTCGACGTACCACTTGGTCGCCTGCTCGGAGCCGACCGGCAGGTAGGAGACGACCACGTCGGTCCGGGTCGACTTGAGCACCTCGACGATGTCGACGGTCTGCCGGGCGCCTTGGTGATCTTCTGGGAGAGGTACTTGCCGAGGCCGTCGTGGGTCATGCCGCGCATCACCGCACGCTGAGGTCCGGGACGTCGGCGTCGAACTTCAGCGTGTTGTTCTGGCCGGCGAAGATCGCCTCGGACGAGGTCCTTGCCGACCTTCTCGACGTCGATGTCGAACGCCGCCGAGAACTCGATGTCACGGACGTGGTAGCCGCCGAGGTCGACGTGCATCAGGCCCGGGACCGGCTCGTCCGGATCGGCGTCGCGGTAGTAGTGGACGCCCTGGACGAACGAGCTGCGCGCAGTTGCCGACGCCGATGATCGCGACGCGGACCTTGTCGTACTGGTGGCGCGAGGATCCGTTGGTGGAGGTGCTCACGAGTGTAGTCATCCCTTTCGACGTGTTGCGAGGCGCCCGCGCGACGGTCGCCGCCAGGCGTACGCCGAATCTACTTCGCCGCCTGTGATTCGTTACGCCGAAATGCACACCGACCGGTGTGCCCAGCGGTGCGGCCGAGCGCTGCGCGGTGGCCCTATGCACACCGGGCGGTCTACATCGTGTGCGACCTCTGGACGCGGGCCGTTTCGTCGCAACCGTCCGGCCGCTCGCGACGGTCGTCACCTTGCGGCCGGCCGGCGGCCCTTGTGCGCCACTGGCCCCACGTGCGGCGACGCGCGCGACGAAACGGCCGCCGCGACCGAGTCGTGCCCGACGCCGGGACCGTCGCCTAAGGAGGAGGCATGTGTGATAGACCGCGTGGCGGTGACCGTCGCACGCGCCTCCCGAACGCTCGGCAACCGATGATCGACGCCTATCGTCGTCTGCCGCCGTGGGCCCGCGCGCTGCTCTGGCCGGCGCTCGCGCTCGAGCTGGTGCTCGCGTACCGCACCGAGCGCGACATCCACCGCCGTCCCGCCGAGCAGATCCGCGGCGCTCAAGCCGCCGTGGCGGCTGATCGCCACCCAGAACGTCGTCGGGCCCGCGCTGTCGCCCGGTCCATCGGCCGACCGGTTCATCGGCCGCCGCTGAGCTGCGGCAGGCGTCGGGCGGGCGTTCAGTCGAGTGCCGCCTCCAGCAGCGCCCGGGCGATCGCGGTCGCGTCGCCCACGGGCGAGAAGTCGTTCGCCGCGACCGCGGCCCCGGCGGCGCCGGCGTAGAGCACCAGCAGCCGCCGCCCCAGCCGCTCGGGCTGGCGCGCCCCGGCCTCGCGGCAGACCGCGCCGAGCAGCTCGCCGAGCTGCCCGTCGGCGGCGCGCGATCACGCGGCGCCCCGGGTGCGCGGGGTCGGCCAGCTCGACCGCGGCCGCGACGAACGGGTCGCCGCGCAACGGTCCCGGGCCCTCGCCGAGCGCGCCGAACATCTCGAGCAGCCGCGCCCGGGGAGTCAGGTCCTCGCGCGTGAGCAACCGCTGCGGCACCGCCGCGGGGTCGGCGGCGAGCCCGCGCAGGTAGGCGACGATCAGATCGTCCTTCGAGGCGAAGTGCTGGTAGAGCGTGCGCCGCGACACGCGCGCATGCGACACGATCTCCGCGATCCCGGTCGCGTTGATGCCAGGGTCGGCGAACAGCTCGCGCGCGGTGCGCATGATCCGCTCCCGCGCGCCGCGGCCCAGCGAGCGAGCGGGTGCGGGCGGCACTGGCGCGGCCGGCCGGGTCAGCCCGTCCGCGCCTGAGCCGCGCTTCCTTGCGCACGTGCCAGATGCGCTGGGCGACCGTGAACAGGCTGAGCACCGCGAGCACGTACACCGCGGGCGCGAGCAGGTAGAAGTGCCCGAGCCCGGCGCCGCGGGCGAACACGAGCCCGACCGACAGGATGACGACGCGCACCGGGCGCGTGGCCAGCCCGACCTTGCACTCCACGCCGAGCGTTCGGCGCGGGCGCGCGTGTAGGAGACCATCAGCGACGCGAGCACCGCCATCACCACCGCGGCGACCGCAACCTGGTCGTGCTTGGAGGCGAAGTAGGCGCCGGCGGCGGTGAGCACGAAGCCCTCCTCGAGGCGGTCGAGCGTCGAGTCCAGGAACGCGCCGAACGGCGTGCCCTTGCCCGACATGCGCGAGTAGCGCCCGTCGAGCGTGTCCATGATCGAGCCGATGATGAACGCGAGCCCCGCCAGGAAGAACCAGCGCTGCCACAGCAGCACGGCCGCCGCGACGTTGAGCACGAAGCCGGTGAGCGAGATCGCGTTGGGCGTCAGCCGCGAGTCGATCAGGCGCTGCTGCATCAGCTCCGAAATACGCCCCGCCCACCCCTGCCGTTGCGCTCGGCGGAGCGCTGACGGGGACGGCGGGCGCGGGGGGTGCGCACGCGGGAACTCGGCTCCGGCACCATCGACCCCGACAGAGTAGACGCTCGGCCGGTCCACCGCGCGCCGGCCCGCGCCGGTGGGCTGGGAGGTGGGCTCGACCGGGATCGTCGAGCAGCCGGTAGGCGTCCTCGAGCACGACGAGGTTGCGGGCGATGTCGAGCGGCGGCTCCAGATCCCGGCGCTGCTCGTGGCCGCGATGATCGTCGTCACGCACGAGAGCGTGAAGGCCGACCGCACCCCGGTCGCGGTCACGCCAGGCATCTTGGTCGCCGGGTTCCCGTATGACTGGTTCATGATCCGCCCACACCCCGACACGCGCTGGACCCTGCCCGACCCCGCCGACGAGGAGATCGTGTGAGCCCCGCTGTGACCCATGCCCGCCCGCGCGACCTGGGGATCCCGTTCGACGGGACCCCCGGGCCGCTCAACGCGATCACCGACGTGCCCGGCGTCGAGGTCGGCTACACGACGCTCGTGCGCGGCGACGGCGCGCTGCGGGTCGGCGACGGCCCGGTCCGCACCGGGGTCACGGCGGTGCTGCCGCGCGCCCGGGAAGGAGGGGCCGCGCCTGCGCGGCCGGCTGGCACGCCCTCAACGGCAACGGCGAGATGACCGGCACGACGTGGATCGAGGAGAGCGGGGGCTCGCGATGCCGATCCTCATCACGAACACGCACTCGGTCGGGCCCTGCCACGCGGGGGCGATCGCGTGGTTCATCGACCGCCATCCCGACGTCGCCCGGCACTGGATGCTGCCGGTCGTCGCCGAGACCTGGGACGGCTACCTCAACGACATCAACGGCGCGCACGTCACCGCCGCCCATGCGGTGCAGGCGATCGAGACGGCCCGGGGCGGGCCCCATCGCGAGGGCGCGGTCGGCGGCGGCACGGGCATGACCTGTACGGGTTCAAGGGCGGATCGGGACCGCCTCGCGGCGTCGGGTCGGCGACGACGTGTACAGCGTCGCCGTGTTCGTGCAGGCGAACTCGGCTCCCGGCGCGAGCTGACGATGGCCGGGCGACCGGTCGGGCGCATGCTCGAGGTGGAGAACCCGCAGGAGGAGACCGACTGGCTCGCGCCGCCCGGCGCCAGGCAGCGTGATCGGCCTGGTGGCGACCGACGCGCCGCTGCTGCCCGGGCAGTGCAAGGCGCTCGCGCGGCGGGTGCCGCTCGGGCTCGCGCGCACCGGCACGTCAGGGTCGCATTTCTCGGGCGACATCTTCCTCGCCTTCTCGACCGCCAACGACGGGGCGCTCACCGGCCGAGCTGGTGCGCGGGGAGCCGGAGTACGCATCGATGCGGTTGGATCCCCTGGGGCCTGATCGACCCCTTCTACGAGGCGGTCGTGCAGGCGACCGAGGAGGCCGTGGTGAGCGCGCTCGTCGCCGCCGACACGACGGTCGGGATCGACGGCACCGCAGCCCCGGCCTGCCCAACGAGCAGGTCGCGGCGCTGTTCGCCGGTCGCGGATAACGTCCGCTCTCGTGTCATCCGGTTCCGCGGGTTCCCGCGCGAGGCCTGGATGCGCCCGCCGGCGCGCCGCGTGCGGGCGGTGCGTGAGCGGTTGCGGCTCGTCTACGGGATCCCCGGCGCCAGCCCCACGGCGACCCGCTCGCCGAGCTTGCTCACGGTGCTCTCGCAGTCGACCAACAACCGCAACCGCGACGTCGCCTATTTCCGGCTGCGGGACCGGTTCGAGACCTGGGACGAGGTCCGCGACGCGCCCGTCGACGCGGTCGAGGAGGCGATTCGCCCCGGCGGCATCTCGAAGGTCAGTCGGCGCGGATCCGCGACATCCTCGCCGCGATCTCCCCGTCCGGGCCGGTCGAGCTGCCCGCCCTGGAGTCGCTCACCGTCCCGGACGCCCAGGCGTACCTGTGCGCGCTGCCCGGCGTCGGTCGCAAGACCGCCGCCTGCGTGCTGCTGTTCGCGCTCGGCATGCGCGACGTCCCGGTCGACACGCACGTCTCGCGCGGTCGGCGCCCGGCTCGGCCTGTCCGGCCCGGCGCCGGCTTCGAGGAGATGCACGACGAGATGCTCGCGCTCACCCCGCGCGGCGCCGAGCTGGAGCTCCACCTCAACCTGCTGCGCCACGGCCGCCGCACCTGCCACGCGCGGCGCCCCGCGTGCGGCGACTGCGCGCTGGCGCGGATGTGCCCGAAGGTCGGCGTCGAGTAGGCGCCGCACCACGATCCGTGCCAGGCCGGCCCGCCGGTGGCAGGCGCCCATTGCTGAAGAGTTGTTGTGTTCAGTTGGCACCGACTATTTGGCCCAACTGCACACAGGGCATCTTGAGCGGTCCTACGCACACCGCGCTCCGATTTCTGCTGTGGGCGTTCGCGCTGTCGCGGAGCGCCGGCGGCACGCTGCCCCGGTGGCGGCCGACCGCGGCTTTCGGGTCCAGCGGCGAGCGCGACCGCCACCGACCGAGGACGGCGGCCAAGATCAGCCCCGCGCCCCGACCGCCCGCGCGTCGGTGAGGAGCTTGGCCAGCACGCACCTCGGCGGCCCGCTCGGGCGCGAGCAGCGCCTCGAGCGCCGGCTCGTACTCGGGCAGCGCGAGCACCGTTCCGTCATGCAGGACCATCAGGAAGCGGTCAAGCGCCCGCAGGAACGCGCGGTCGTGGGAGACGCGCGACGACCGTCCCCGCGAACCCGTCGAGCGCCGCCTCCAGCGCCTCCGAGGAGTCGATGTCGAGGTTGTCGGTCGGCTCGTCGAGCAGCAGCAGGTTGTGGCCCTCGAGCTCGAGCACGAGCACCTCGAGCCGCGCCTTCTCGCCCCCGGAGAGCACGTCGTAGGGACGGCGCGAGGCCTCCGCGAGCCCGTAGCGGGCGAGCGCGCCCATCCCCGCCTGGACGCCGTTGACGTGGTCGAGCACGATCTCCAGCACCGGCCGGCCGCGCCAGTCGGCGCGCGTCTGCAGCTGGGTGAAGAAGCCGGTGGAGACGCGCGGACCGAGCCGCAGCTCGCCGCCGTCCTCGTGCGCCGACGCGAGCGCGCGCATCAGCGCGGTCTTGCCGCCGCCGTTGGGCCGATCACCCCGACCCGCTCGCCGAAGTGGATCTCGTCGGCGAACGGGCGCACGAGCCAGCCGTCCCCGCCGGGCGCCGGGATCCCGAGGCCACTCAGGCGCAGCACGATCCGCGCCGAGTCGCCGCCGCGGATCCGCACCCCGATCGCCTGGTCGGTGACCGAGCGGGCGGCGGGCCGGCGTCGACGAACCGCTTCCAGCGGGTCTCCATCGCGTTGGCGCGCGGGGCGAGCACGTCGGAGTACTTGGCGCGCTCCTTCCAGATCCGCACCTGCTCGCGCAGCCGCTCTCCTCCTCGTACCAGCGCTTGACCGCGTCGCCCATCCGCTCCTGGCGGGCGCGGCGCGCCTCCGGATAGGTCGAGTATCCCTCGCCGTGGACCCAGGCCCCGATGGCCCTCGAGGGTCACGATCGAGTCGGCCGCACCGGTGAGCACCGCGCGGTCGTGCGAGATCATCAGGACCGTCTTGGGCGACTGGCGATCCGCCGCTCGAGCGCGAGCTTGGCCGGGACGTCGAGGAAGTTGTCGGGCTCGTCGAGCGCGAGCACGTCGGCGTCGGAGCGCAGCAGCAGGTCGAGCACGAGCTGCTTGCGCTCGCCGCCCGACAGCGTCGCCGCGGGCCGGTCGGCGAGCTCGGCGAACGCCGCGCGGACGATCCGCCGGCACGCGCTGTCCCACTGCGCCTCGAGCTCGTAGCCACCCAGCGCCGACCAGTCGCCGATCGCCTCCCCGAGCGCGAGCCCCGGCGGCGTCGTCGCCCGCCGCCAGCCGCCGCTCGGACTCGGCCACCCGCTCGCCGGCATGGCGCAGCGCGTGCGGCGCGAGCCCGGTGAGCAGGGCGCGGACCGTCTGCCCGGCGATGTCGAGGCCGACGTCCTGGCGCATGAGCAGCAGCCGCCCGCCGTGCGCCGCCTCACCCTCGGCCCCTTCGAGCTCGCCTGCGAGGATCCGCAGCAGCGTCGATTTGCCGACGCCGTTGGTGCCGACCAGGCCGGCGTGGCAGCCCGGCGCCACGCGGAACGAGACCCCCGAGAACAGGAGGTCGCCGCCGGGGTGGGCGTAGGCGAGTCCGGACATCGCGATATGCGACATGGGCCCAGTCTCGCATCACCGTCGAGCGCGCTCAGATCTGACACCAGAAGACTGAGATCTGCTACGTCAGGCGCAGATTTTCAACCCCCACCAAAGGCAGACAACGAACATGGGAAAGACGATCGGAATCGACCTCGGCACGACCAACTCCTGTATGGCGGTGCTCGAGGGTGGCGAGCCACGGTCATCGAGAACGCCGAGGGCGGCCGGACGACCCCCTCGGTCGTCGCGTTCACCGCGTCCGGAGAGCGTCTCGTCGGGACCGTCGCCAAGCGCCAGCAGGTGACCAACCCCAGAACACGATCTTCTCGATCAAGCGCTTCATGGGCCGCAAGGAGGCCGAGGTGCGCGACGAGGAGGCGATCGTGCCCTACAAGGTGGTCTCCGGGCCCGGAGGCGACGTGCGCGTCGAGGCCCAGGAGAAGCAGTACACCCCGCCCGAGATCAGCGCGATGATCCTCGGCAAGCTGAAGGCCGACGCCGAGGCCTACCTCG
>CAVPBY010000106.1:0-14104 GCA_963702225.1 uncultured Solirubrobacteraceae bacterium
TGCCCTCGACGGTCCTGCGGACTGCACATGCGATGGAGCGCGCCGGGCGGACCTGGGCGCGCACCGAGACGGAGGGAGACCGGCCATGAGCTGGGAGATCGATCAGCAGGCGCTGGTGGAGTTCACGCAGGCGCTCGTGCGGGTGGCGAGCGTCAACGACCCCGACAACGGGCGCACCGAGGCGAGCGCCGCCGAGCTCGTCGCCGCGCAGATGCGCCGCTTCGGCTGGGAGCCGCGGATCGAGGAGGTCGCGCCCGGCCGGCCGAACGTGATCGCGGTGCTCGAGGGCGGGCTGCCCGGGCCGACGCTGCTGTTCGAGGGCCACACCGACGTCGTCACCGCGGGAGCGCTCGAGGAATGGACCGTCGATCCGTTCGGCGGCGAGGTCCGCGACGGCCGCCTCTACGGCCGCGGCTCGGCCGACATGAAGGCGGGCGTGGCCTCGATGCTGTTCGCCGCCGACGCGGTCCGGCGCGGCGGCGAGTTCCCCGGGCGGATCGTCGTCGGCGCGCTGGTCGACGAGGAGGGCATGATGCTGGGGCCAAGCACTGCACGACAGCAGCTCGGCGCCGCGGTCGACGCCGCGATCGTGTGCGAGCCCGAGGGCGGCGAGGTGCGTCTCCGAAGGGCGCGCTCCGGCTCCGCCTCGACGTCACCGGCCGGATGGCGCACGGCGCGATGCCCCAGCACGGGATCAACCCTGCGCCCGCGCTCGCCCGGTTCGTCGACGCGGTCGGGCGCTACGAGCGGGAGATCCAGGAGCGCGACGGGGCCCACCGCACGCTCGGGCCGACCTACCTGACCCCGACCGTGATCCAGGCGGGCGAGCCCAAGCAGATCAACGTCATCCCGGGGCGCGCGTGGCTCGCGGTCGACGTGCGCACGGTGCCGGGCGTCGAGCACGCGGAGATCGTGCGCCGGCTCGGCGCCGACGCCGCCGAGATCGCCGCCGGCACGTCCACCGATCTGCGGTTGTCGGTCATCGACGACCGCCCGGCGACCGAGACCGACCCCGGCGAGGCGGTCGTGCGGGCGGTGTGCGCGGCCCACGCTCAGATCACCGGCGAGGACGCGCCGCTGGGCGGGGTGCCGGGCGCGACCGACGGGACGATCCTCGTCCGCGACCTCTCCATCCCGATCGTCGTCTACGGCCCGGGCGGCAAGTGGATCGCGCACCAGGCCGACGAGTACGTCGAGGTCGCCGAGCTCGGGCTCTACGCGCGCGTGTACGCGGAGGCGGCGAGCCGCTTCCTGCGCAACGGTGCCTCCGGCCGAGCGGTCAGGCCACGCGCCGCTCGCCCGAGGCGACCGCCAGGTCGAAGCCCGCCCTTGACCCAACGGCGGACGATGTCGCGCATCGACAGGATCCCGACCACCTCGCCGTCGTCGATGACGACGATGTGGCGGAAGCGCCCGGCGGTCATCGCCTCCGCGGCGCGGTGCAGCGGCCAGTCCGGCTCGGCGTAGACGAGCTCGGAGGTGAGGTGGTCGCTGACCAGCTCGGCGTCGAGGTCCTGACCGGCGCCGGCGACGGCGAGCACGTCACGCTCGGTGACGATCCCCGGGCCGGGCATGTCCGGGTCGAACACGATCGCGGCGCCGGTGGAGCCGGCGATCATGCGCCGCGCGGCCTCGCGCATCGTGTGCGACGGCCCGACCGTGACGGTCACCGGATTCATCGCCTCGCGGACGAGCATTGGCTCTCCCTCCGTTCACAGCTGGCTTGCAACAATTGATACGAGGATACCAGTCGCCACGGACCGGGGTGGGGTACCGTGCCACGTCGTGACCCAGATCGCCTCGCCCGCCTCCGACGCCGCCGCGTCGCTGCGCACGCTCGAGCGGGTGCAGCGCCGCGTGCTGTGGCTGGCGACCTCGATCATCCACCACGCCAACAGGGTCCGTGAGAACCGCTCCGGCGTGAAGGTCGGTGGCCACCAGGCCTCCTCGGCCTCGATGGTCTCGATCATGACCGCGCTCTACTTCGAGCACCTGCGCGGCGTCGACCGGGTCTCGGTGAAGCCGCACGCGTCGCCGGTGCTGCACGCGATCAACTACCTGCTGGGAGCAGCTCGACGAGCGCTATCTCACCGAGCTGCGGTCGTTCGGCGGGCTGCAGAGCTACCCGAGCCGCACCAAGGATCCCGACCCGGTCGACTTCTCCACCGGCTCGGTCGGGATCGGGGCGACCGCGACGCTGTGGAGCGCGCTGGCCCACCGCTACGTCGCCGGTCATTTCAAGGTGCCCCAGGCGGGCCGGGAGATCGCCCTGATCGGCGACGCCGAGCTCGACGAGGGCGCGATCTGGGAGGCGCTGGTCGATCCGATGGTGCCCTCGCTGGGCGAGGTGCTGTGGATCGTCGACCTCAACCGCCAGTCGCTGGACCGCGTCGTGCCCGACATCGCGGCGGGCCGAATCGGCAAGATGTTCGGCGCCGCCGGCTGGCAGACGATCACCGTCAAGTACGGCCGGCTGCTGCGCTCGATCTTCGAGCGCGACGGCGGCGAGGCGCTGCGCCGGCGCATCGACCAGATGCCCAACGAGGAGTTCCAGCGGCTGCTGCGCTCCGAAGCGGCCGAGCTGCGCGAGCGGTTGCCCGGGGCCGGCCGCGGGCGGCGAGAGCTCGCCCGGCTCGTCGGTGAGCTCGACGACGCGACGCTCGCCGCCGCGATCCGCGACCTCGCCGGCCACGACCTCGCCGACCTGCTCGACGCGTTCGCGCAGGCCGGCCAGGCGAGCGACCGGCCGACGGTGATCTTCGCCTACACGATCAAGGCGTGGGGACTGCCGACGGAGGGGCACCCCGCCAACCACTCGGCGCTGCTGTCCGAGGATCAGTGGCGCGGGCTGGCCGGCGAGCTCGGCGCCGACGGCGACGATCCCTGGGCGCGGTTCGCTCCCGGCTCGCCCGAGAGGGAGCTGTGCCGCGCGCGGCGGCGCGCCTGGAGCGCCCGGCGCTGCAGCGCCGCTCGCCGCCGGCGGTCCCGGCCGACGTCGGCCGCGAGCACGCCGGCCGGGCGTCCACCCAGCAGGAGCTCGGGCGGTTCTTCTCCGACCTCGCGCACGGGGCGCCCGAGGTCGCCGCGCACGTCGTCTCGGTCTCGCCCGACGTCGCGTCCTCGACGAACCTCGGCGGCTGGATCAACCGCGTCGGGGTGTGGAGCGTCGGCGACCGCGTCGACTGGTTCGCCGACGACACCGACACGCTCGTGCGCTGGCGCGAGTCCTCGCACGGGCAGCACATCGAGCTGGGGATCGCCGAGGGCAACCTGGTGGGCCTGCTCTCCGAGCTGGGCGCGACCTGGTCGCGCGACGGACAGCCGCTGCTGCCGATCGGCACGATCTACGACCCGTTCGTCAACCGCGCGCTCGAGCAGTGGTCGTTCGGCATGTACGCGGGCGGCCAGTCGATCCTGATCGGGACCCCGGCCGGGGTGACGCTCGCGCCCGAGGGCGGCGCCCACCAGTCGATCATCACCCCCTCGGTCGGGCTGGAGCAGCCGCGCTGCGTCGCCTGGGAGCCGGCGTTCGGCCAGGACCTCGAGTGGGTGCTGCTCGCCGCGCTGTCGCGCGCTCGGCCGCGAGGGCGGAGCTCGGCGTATCTGCGGCTGTCGACGCGGCCGGTGGACCAGGCGCTCGCCGCGGTGCCGCCGGCGGGCCCGGCGCGCGAGGCGCGCCGGCGGGCGGCGCTGGCGGGGGGCTACCGGCTGCGCGAGGGGGCGGCGGCGCGGGCGATCGGCGATTCGGTCCGGCGGCCCCGGGTGACGCTCGTCGGGATGGGGGTCGTGATGCCCGAGGTGCTGGCCGCCGCCGACGAGCTGTCGGCCGCGGGATCGGGACGGCGGTGGTGTGCCTGACCTCGGCCGATCTCGTGTTCCGCGCGCTGCAGGAGCGGCGGGGCCTGGATGGCGGGGGCGGCGGGGCGAGCGACGGCGATCTGCTCGACGCGCTGTTCCCGGCGGCGTCGGCGGGCCCGCTCGTCACCGTGCTCGACGGCCACCCGCATACCCTGTCGTTCCTCGGTGCCGTGCGCGACACGCCGATCAGCTGCCTCGGTGTCCAGGACTTCGGACAGTCCGGCGACGTCGAGGACCTCTACCGCCACTTCGGCATCGACGCCGAGACGATCGTCGGCGCCGCGCTCGACCTCATCTGACCTGGAGGGCCTTTCGTGACCGACGTGTTGATGCCGCGGCTGTCCGACTCGATGGAGGAGGGCACGATCCTCACCTGGCTGATCGACGACGGCGGCGCGGTGTCCGCGGGCCAGGAGCTCGCCGAGATCGAGACCGACAAGGCGACGATGACCTACGAGGCCGAGGCCGGCGGGACGCTCGAGGTGGTGGTGGAGGCGGGGCGCACCGTGGCGGTCGGCGAGGTGATCGCGCGGGTGGGCGACGGGGCGGCCGCCGCGGCGACCGCCGGGGCCCGCGCCCGAGCCCGCGCTGCGCCGCCGCCGAGCCGCAGCCGGCCGCGCCGCGGACCGGCCGGCCGACGGAAGCGCTGGGCATCTCGCGGCACCCCAGGTTCCGTTAGATGCCCAGCGCGTGCCCGCGACGCCGATGGCCCGGCGGATCGCGGCCCACCACGGGGTCGCGCTCGGCGAGCTGCGGGGCAGTGGCCCGCGAGGGCGGATCACCCGCGCCGACGTGCTGCGGGCGGCCGGGATCGCGGAGCCCGCCCCGGCCCCGCGCCGACGGCCGCGAACGCGCCGGGGCCCGCCGCCCGCCGACGACGCGAACCGCCGGGCCCGCCGCCGCGCCCACGCCCGCGCTCGACGGTGACAGCCGCGTCGAGCCCACCCGGCTGCAGGCGCTGATCGCCCGCCGGATGGCCGAGGCGAAGGCGACGATCCCCACTTCCAGGTCCAGACGGAGGTCGAGATGACCGCGGCGCTCGCGTTCCGCGAGCAGCTCAAGGCGCTGGCGGCGCAGCGCGAGATCGCGCCGCCCTCGCTCAACGACCTGGTCGTCAAGGCGAGCGCGCTCGCCCTGCGGCGCTTCCCGCGCGCCAACGGCTCCTACTCCGACGGCGGGTTCGTGCTGCACGCCGCGGTCAACGTCGGGGTCGCGGTGGCCGGCGAGGACGCGCTCGTGGTGCCGGTGCTGCACGGGGCCGACGCGCTCACGCTGACCGAGATCGCCGCGCGCACTCGCGAGCTGGCCGGGGCGGTGCGCGACGGCACGGTCACCCCGCCGCAGCTGTCGGGCGGCACGTTCACCGTCTCCAACCTCGGGATGTACGGGATGACCGCGATCACGCCGGTGGTCAACCCGCCGCAGGCCGCGATCCTCGGCGTCGGCGCGATCCGCGACGTGCTCGACCGCGACGAGCGCGGCGAGATCGTCGACCGCAGGCTGCTCACGCTCACGCTCTCCTGCGACCACCGGATCCTGTACGGCGCCGACGCCGCCCGCTTCCTGGGCGCGATCCGCGAGCTGCTCGAGCACCCCGTCGGGCTGGCGCTGTGAGCAATTAGGCCCACGGGCTCCGGGGCCCGCTCCACCCATGCGTGGGCGAAAACGCTCCTCGGGGCTGCGCGTTGCGGGCGGACGGGGGCCGCGGCGAGCTCGAGCTCCCGCGCGGCGCGGGCGCTGACCGGGCCGCGTCAGCTCGGGGGCGGCGCCGACCCGCGCGGGCCGCGCTCGCGCAGCAGCTCTTTGAACGCGTCGTGGACCGGGCTGAAGCGCAGCCGGCGTGGCCCGGCCATGATCCGGAAGCCGAGCGCCATCAGCGGACGGTCGACGACGATCAGCGGCCGGGTCCCCTCGGCGCCCCGGACGACCGCGCGGGCGACCGTGTCCGGGCTGAGCGCCTTGGCGGGCGACTGCCCGCCGGTCGGGCCCCAGGCGTTCTCCTGCTCGAGCTGGTCGGTGCGCACGTCGGCCGGACACACCGCGCACACCTGGACGCCGCTGCCGACGAGCTCGTGCCGGAGCACCTCCGCGAGGCCGAGCTGGGCCCACTTGCTCGTGCAGTACGACGCGTAGGTCGGGCGCGCCGATGATTCCGAGCTCGGAGGAGACGAGCACGATCGCGCCCTGCCGGCGCGCCCGCATCCCCGGCAGCACCGCTTGGCTGAGCCACAGCGCCGCGCCCGTGTTCAGCCGCCAGGCGCGCTCGAAGTCGCTCTCGGTGACGTCCTCGGCGAAATCGCGGCTGAGCACGCCGGCGTTGTGGACGAGCACGTGCACCGGGCCGAGCGCCTGCTCGGCCTCCTGCACCGCGCGGCGGCACTCGGCGGGATCGGTGAGGTCGGCCGCGATCACATGCGTCTGCGTGCCCGTCGGGAGCTCGGCCGCCACCGTGGCGAGAAGCTCTGCGTTGGTGGCGACGAGCGCGATCCGTCCGCCGAGGCCGGCAAAGCGGTGCGCGATCGCCGCGGCCGATGCCGCGGCTCGCGCCAGTGACCAGGATCGTCTGACCGGTGTGATCGCCCATCGTGCGGCGTGAGTCTCTCACAGCCGCGCCCGCCGGCCAGATGTGTTCCGCGGTCAAGATTCGCCACCATTGGGCCGATCAGATCTCGGCGGCCCTCGTCCTCACATGACTTCTTCTCCCCTCGCCCACGCCCCCACGACCGGCGACCCGCTCGGTCCGCCCGGCGCCCGACTCGACGCGGCGCGGCGGATGTTCTATGAGCGGCCGGCCGAGGCGCTGTCGGTGGCGGCCGCCTGCCACGAGTCGGCGCGCGCCCGCGGCGACTCGACGACGAGCGCCCGCGCCCGGGCGCTGCAGACGGCGGTCTCGCTGCATCGCGGCGACCTGCACGGCGCGCTCGAGCTGGTGATCGAGGCCGAGCGCCACGGCGAGCTCACCGACGACCCGGTCGCGCACGCCGAGGTGGCCGCGGTCCGCAGCCAGGTGAGCTTCTTCGCGGGGTCCTCGGTGCAGGCGCTCCAACACGCCGAGCGCGCGGTCGCGCAGGGGACGCCTCCGGGCGGCTCGGGACCCGCATCTACGTGCGGCGGGCGACGTGCGTGGTGTTCGGCAACCTCGAGGTCGACGACCTCGAGCAGCGGATCCGCGAGCTGCTCGCGCTGACGCTCGAGGCAGGCGACGCCTGGGAGGAGGCGATCTCCCGCAACGACCTCGCGTGCTTTCTGCAGGGGAGCGACGCCGCGGCCGCCCGGGCGGAGATCGACCGGGCGCTCGCCCGCGCCCGCTCGCTGCGGGAGGACAACCGCTTCGCGCAGGGAGTCGTGCTCTCCACCCGCGCCGACATCAACCTCGCGGCCGGACGGCCGCTGGAGGCGCTCGGCGACGCCGAGCGCGCGATCGAGTTCCTGATCGCCGATCCGTGGCCGAACCCCTACGTGCTCGCGGTGACGATCCGCGCCCAGGTGCAGGCGCAGATGGCGCTCGGCCGGCTGCACGAGGCGCGGCAACGCGGCGAGGAGGCGCTCGAGTGGCTCGGTGACCGCGTCCCCCAGATCCGCAGCCTGATCCTGTCGACGCTCGCCGAGCAGCTGCGGGCCGCCGGCCTGCTGGAGGAGGCGTACGACGCACTCGCACGCTCCGCCGAGCTCGAGCGCCAGGCGTTCCGGGAGCTCTCGACGCTGCAGCTCAGCCTGGAGCGCACGACGCTCGAGGCCGCGCAGCTGCGCGAGCAGGTCGACCGCGACTGGCTGACCGGGCTGCACAACCGCCGCTTTCTCGCGCGGGCGCTGCGCTCACCCGGGTCGGAGCGGATGACGACGCCGCTGGCGGTCGCCGCACTCGACCTCGACCGCTTCAAGCAGATCAACGACAGCTTCGGGCACGCGATCGGCGACGAGGTGCTGGTGCGGGTCGCGCGGCTGCTGTGCGACGCGCTGCGCGAGCGCGACGTCGTCGTGCGTAACGGCGGCGAGGAGTTCCTGCTGCTGATGCCCTCCAACGGCACCCACGCCGCCGCGGCAGCCTGCGAGCGCGCCCGCGCGGTGATCCAGGCCGAGCCCTGGGAGCGGGTCGCCGACGGGCTCGTCGTCACCGCGTCGATCGGGCTGGCCGTCGCCGAGCAGGAGAGCGAGCTCCCACGCATGCTGCAGCTCGCCGACGAGCGACTCTACGCGGCCAAGAGCGAGGGTCGCAATCGCGTGGTCACGGGCGGTCCAAGCGGGGTCTGAGCGAGTCTGAGCGGGGGCGACGCGCTACGCCTGCTGCACGATGACCGCAGGGGCGCCGACCGGCTCGAGCGCGTCCTCGTCCTCGCCCTGCTCCTCCTGGTCGAGCGCGCGCAGGAAGGCGTCCAGGACCCGCAGATCGAACTGCGTGCCCGCGCAGCGCACGAGCTCCTCGCGCGCGGCCGTCTCCCCCATCCCGGCCCGGTAGGGGCGGTCGGCGATCATCGCCTCGTAGGAGTCGGCCACCGACAAGGATGCGGGCCTCGAGCGGGATCACCTCGCCGGCGAGCCCCTCCGGGTACCCCTGCCCGTCGATGCGCTCATGGTGGGCGCGCACCCAGACCGGAGATGTCCCGCATGCCCGCGTGCTCGAGGATGCGCGCGCCGACCTCCGGGTGGCGGCGCATCTCGCGCCACTCCGCCGTCGTCGAGCTTGCCCGGCTTGTGCAGGATCGCGTCGGAGATGCCGAGCTTGCCGAGGTCGTGCAGCACGCCGGCGGCATGGACGCGCTCCACGAGCGCGTCGGGCAGCCCGAGCTCGATCGCGGTGCGGCGGGCCAGGCGGCCGACGGTGTGGGAGTGCAGGGCGGTGCTCGGGTCGCGCAGGTCGAGCGCCTCGGCGAGCAGCATGACCGCCGCCAGCCGCAGCTCATCGGACTCCTCCCCGCGCCCGGCGCCGTCCTGCCGGACCTGCTCCAGCGCGAGCGCGGCGTGGTCGACGACCGCCATCAGGATGCCGATCTCCTCCTCGGTCGGGCCCCGGCCGAGCAGCGGCTGGTCGACCGACAGGAACCCCAGGAGCTCGCGCCCGGCGCCGCGCAGCGGCAGCAGCAGCATGTCGTCGGGGTCCCAGCCGCCGGCGGCCAGCGGCGGGACCGTCGCCGGACGCCAGGTGAGCGCGTGGTTGTCAGGGTCGTAGGTGCCGGCCTGCAGCCACGCCGCGCCGTGGACGTCGCGCCCGCACTCCATCAGCGCCTCCCACTCGGTCAGCTGCTTGGTGGTGTCGATCAGCAGCGCCCGCGCGGACGGGTCGCCGAGCACGATCACCGTGCGGAACCGATCGGCCGGCTCACGCAGGCTCACCGCGACGACGTTGAACGAGAGCTCTGAGTGGATCGCCTCGGCGAGCGCCTGCAGGACGGGCATCACCCTCTGAGCGGAGGCGGCGGCCCGCGAGACCGAGAGCATGCTGCGCAGGAGCCGCGGCGCGGGGCCCGCGATCTCCCGGGCGCGCACGCGGCCGGGCGAGCCCGCATGTGACGCGTCGTCGCCGGCCACGACCCGGTTGCGGCCGGACTCCTTGGCGCGGTAGCGCGTTGTCGGCGGGCGAGCAGATCCTCAGGCTCCTCGGCGCCGCCGGCGAGCCCGATCGACACGATGAGCACGCCGGCGTCAGCGAGCGGGTGCACGAACGCGGCACGCTGCACCCGCTCCCGCACGCGTTCGGCGACCCTCAGCGCCTCCTCCTGGGTCGGCGCCCCGCAGGATCAGCAGCAGCTCCTCCCCGCCGAAGCGGTAGGCGGCGTCCTGGCCGCGCAACGCGCCGCGGGCGGTGGCGGCGATCATGCACAGCGCCTGATCGCCGGCCAGATGCCCGAAGCGGTCGTTGTAGGTCTTGAAGTGATCGACGTCGCAGAGCAGGACGGCGATCTGCTCGCCCGCCTCGCGCTGCAGCGTCCGGTACATCGGCAGATCGTCCGACAGCGCGCGGCGGTTGCCGATCCCGGTCGGGGGTCGTGACGGGAGTCCTCCACGAGTTGCTCGTTGAGCCGCGCCAGCTCTGCCTCCCGCTCCACCAGGCTCACCATCGCGACGCGCTCGCGGCGCAGCAGGTCCCGCATCCGCCGGCTCGAGCAGCGTCGAGCGCACGATCATCGCGGCTCCCGAGCACAGCAGGCCGAGCACCAGGATTGCCTCGGCGTCGCTCGGTCCTCCGGAGATCGCCTCGAACAGCAGCGCCACGAACAGCAGCCCGAACATCCCGCCGGGAGCACCACCCCCATGTGGCTCGGTCGCTCGACCTCGGGCGCGTCCTCGGGGTCGCGCGCGGCCAGCAGGCCGCCGGTGGCGATCGCGGCCAGGCCGATCACCCACAGCGGGTCGAGCACCGAGGTGCCGGCGACGTAGGTCCCCCGGAGCAGCTGGCTCGACCACATGCATGAACGGGCACGAGATCGCCGCGATCCCGCCGAGCACGAGCCGCAGCGACAGCCGGCGCAGGCCGCGCAGCGCGCCGCCGAGCATCGCCTGCAGCACGAGGATCGTTGCCGACGCGTAGCAGGCACGGGTAGGTGAGGTCCGACAGCTTGGCGGGCAGCGGCGCGGAGGACTGGACGGCCGTCTGCCACAACAGCGCCAGGCAGAGCGAGATCGCCGCGCAGATCAGCGGCGCGGATTCGAGCGCCGCCACCGTGCGATCGGAGCGCTCGGCGCGCGGTCGTCGCAGCACGCTGACGGTCACCAGTAGGGCGAACGCCCACCAGCTGACGTCCGCGAGGTTGGGGTCCTGCGGGAAGCCGGTGATCCCGTATACGTTCCAGATCAGCTGCCCGACCAGCCAGGCGCCCATCGCCACCGCCCACAGCATCCACGGGCCCGGTTCTCCGGCGCGCGCGGGCGCCGCGCGGCGGCCGCGCCGATCGTGCCCGCGAGGGCCGCCGCCGTCCAGGCGACGTCGAAGCAGGTACCCGCATCCAGGCCCGCGTAGCCGGCGACCATCGCCCCAGCGCGACGACCAGCGGCGCGATCACGGCGACACGCAGAGGACGACCAGGCGAACCACGGCGGCTCCCATCGTGGGAGCTATCGACAACGCTGTCGGCGAAGTTGAGAAAGCGGTGAAACGGTCAACGTGCGGACGTCCGGGACGCGGGCGCGCGGTGCGCTCGTCCGCGACAGTATTGGGGCGCGTGATCGACATCCAGACACCGGGGGGCCGGCCCGGTACGGCTTGAGGGCGGGGGCGACGCGGCCGGGGGCCGGGGGCTCGCGCTGGTGCTCGGGCACGGCGCGGGCGGCGGCGTCGGCTCGCCGGACCTGCGCGCCACGACCGAGGCCGCCGTCGCGCTCGGGCTCCGGGTGGCGCTCGTCGAGCAGCCCTACCGGGTGGCCGGACGCCGCTCGCCTCCACCGGCGCGCCGGCTCGACACCGCCTGGCTCGCGGTGATGGAGGCGCTCGCCGCGGGGCCGCTCGCCGGCCGCCGCTGCGTGGTCGGCGGGCGCTCCTCCGGGGCGAGGGTCGCCTGCCGGACCGCCGCCCACGTCGGCGCGGCCGGAGTGATCTGCCTGGCCTTCCCGCTGCTGCCGCCAGGGCCGCCCGCCGGGGCGACGGCTCAAAGTCGCGGCTGGGCGAGCTGGAGACGGTCCCCGCGTCGATCCCGGTGCTCGTCGTCCAGGGCGAGCGTGACCCGTTCGGGATGGTGCCCGCCGGCGAGAATCGCGCGGTCGTCCCGATCACGGGCACCCACACGCTCAGTTCGACCAGGGCGGTCCGGGCGGCGGTGTCGCCATGGCTGGCCGTGCTCGCGGCCGGCGCAGCGGGGCTGACGGCGCGCGCCCGGGGCGCGGGGCGACGGCCCGGTCAGCGGTCGTGGCCGGCCCGCAACCAGGCGATGTAGTCCGCGGCGGCGCGCTCGGTGTCCCAGGCCGGCTGGTAGCCGGTGTCCTCGCGCAGGCGGGTGATGTCGAGCCATGCCTGCCGGGCTTCGCCGCCGGCGGCAGGTCGACCTGGGCGTCGGGGACGGCTCGGCGGATCGCCGCCGCGACCTCGGCGTTTGTCGTCGCGTGGCCGGAGGCGACGTTGTAGGTGCGGTGGCTCAGGTGGTGGGCGAGTTGCAGCACGGCGATAGCCCGGCCTGTGTCTTTCACGTAGCAGAGGTCGAGCGAGTCCTCGGCGTACATCCGGCGACCAACACCGGAAAGCTCCGGGCCCGGCCGTGCGCGGCGGCGTGGATGAGCTGCGGGGCGGGGAAGAACGGATCGGGGTTGTGACCGAGCGGGCCCCAGGTGCCGGAAATGCGGAGGTTGACGACTTCGATGCCGGTGGCGTCGGCGAGGTGACCGCCAAGCAACTCGCTGACTTTCTTGAAGGTCGGGAATCAGGTGCGGCGCGCCCATTGACAGCGGCATGTCCTCGGTGAGGGGACCCTCAAAGGGTTCCTCGGCGCCGCCGTAGACGCCGATCGTGCTCGCCAGGGCGACGCGCGTCACGCCCCACTCCTGTGCCGCCTGCATGACGTTGAACAGGCTGCCGAGCGCGCGGCGCGCCGCCTGCACGGGCGGCTCGGAGCTCGGCGGCCACGGCATCGAGCCCGCGAGGTGGACGACGCCGGTGATCCGGTGGCGCTCGCCGACCGCGAGCAGCGCCTCCAGATCAGTGGCGTCGGCCTGCTCGACCGCGACCGGGGCGTCGAAGCGATCCGGGCGGCGGCTCGGCGCGGCTTCGCTGCACAAGCACGCACTCCTGGCCCGCGTCGAGCAGCGCCTGCACGGTGTGGGAGCCGATGAAGCCGAGCCCTCCGGTGACGAGGATCATCTGTCGTCGCTTTCGTCCGTATTGCTGATCATTTGCTTCGCTGACGATCAGCCTAGCGATACGATCCGGCTCGTGGCCACCGCCAGCGGACCCGGGCCGGCGGTCAGCCGGCGCCTGGGATACCTGTTCAAGCACGCGCAGCAGCGCATGGAGCGAGCTCAACGCGAGGCGCTCGCGCCGTTCGGGATCGACGCGCGCGAGCTCGGGATCCTGCTCGTGATCGCCGGCCACGAGCCCGGCTCCCAGCAGCAGGCGGCACAACGGCTTGGGATCGACCGCACGTCGATGGTGGCGCGCCTGGACGCGCTCGAGCACAAGGGCCTGGTGACGCGGCACCCGCACGCCGAGGACCGCCGCCGCAACGTCGTCGAGCTCACCGCCGGCGGCCGCGAGACCGTCGCGCTGGCCACCGCCGCCTGCGAGCGCGCGGAGGCCGAGCTGCTCGCATCGCTCACCCCGCAGCAGGTCGCGCGGCTGCGTGACGCGCTGCAGGCGGTCGTCGCCGGCGAGGGTCAGTCGATCCCGGCGGGCAGCGGCACCGGGGCGAAGCCGGGCGCGACCAAGTCGTAGCGACGGTCCGCCTGGACGCGGCCGCCGGCGGTGACGCGGTAGAAGAGCGGCGGCGCGCCGGGCCGGACACGCTCGCAGATCAGGCCGCCGTCGGGCCGCTCGTGGGCGAGCATGATCGCGGCGACCTTCGTCTGCAGCCGGCGGAAGGCGGCGATCGCAGCGGCGGTCGCGATGGCGTCCCGGCGGGCGGGCGCGATGGCGTCCCGGCGGGCGGTCGCGGGCGCGGGGGCGGATTCGGTGGTGGACGGCACGGCGAGCATCGGCGTGCTCTCGTCATCGGTACCGAGCGCCCGGGGTTGAGCCCCGCGTGGGCCAACGGGCCATGTGGGGTCCCGCCCGCCCGCGGTCAGGGCGAGCGGATCTGATCCGGCGCGCCGGGCTCCTGCTCGCGCGCTCCTCGGCCTCCTCGAGCTCCTCGGCGGTGTGACGCGCAACGCCCCGGTTCGGGCGGCCGACGATCAGATAGAGCAGGCCGACCAGGACGATCACGACCATCACCATCAGCGTGATCCAGTCGTAGTTGAAGAATGCCCGCGGGCTGCTGATGCCGGAGGGGTAGACGACGTCGACGAACAGGACCGCGAGGTAGATCAGCGCGACGATCGTCACCGGGTAGCCCCAGCGACCGAGCTGGAACTTGCCCTCGGGGATCCAGCCGCGCCACCGGGCGATCAGCGACGCGAGCACGGTGAGTCCGAACGACAGGTAGATGCCGCTCACCCCGAACGACACGAGCGCGACGAGCACGTTGGTCTTCGCCGGATAGGTGATGAACAGATGTGGACGTTGTGCTCTGGGCGACGGGAAGACGAGCAGCATGAACAGCGCGGTGACGATTGCGCCGGTGACCAGCGCGTTGACCGGGGTCTTGAACGTCGCGTGGACCTTCGACAG
>CAVPBY010000107.1:0-11693 GCA_963702225.1 uncultured Solirubrobacteraceae bacterium
GTCGGCCAGGACCCGCTCGCGCTCGCCCGCCACGGACGCACGCTCGAGACGATCTCCCTGCACTCGGGCCGCTTCTGGCCGCTCGAGGCGGCGCTCTGGGACGTCGCCGGCCGGGCGCTCGGCGTCCCGGTCGCGACGCTGCTCGGGGGCGCGGTCGACCGCCTGCCCGCGTACGCGTCGCTCGGCGAGCTGCGCTCACCGCAGGCGCGCGCCGACGACGCGCGGGCGCTGCTCGGAGAGGGCTTTCGCGCGGTCAAGGTGCGGATCGCCCGGGACCGCGTCCCCGAGGGGCTGGGCGTGGTGCGGGCGATGCGCGAGGCGATCGGCGACGCGCTGGAGATCATGGTCGACCTCAACCAGGGGTGGCGGATGCCCGGCGACATCGTGCCCGGGCTCGGACCGCAGGCCGCGCGCGCGGTCGTCGAGGAGCTCGCCGAGCTCGACGTGCTCTGGGTCGAGGAGCCGCTGCCCTCGGAGGACCTCGCCGGGATGCGCCTGCTGCGACGGGCGACCGGCCGTCGCATCGCCGGCGGCGAGATGGCGACCGGCTTCGGGGAGCTGCACCGCGCGCTGCAGGACGACGCGCTCGACGTGCTGCAGCCCGACGTCGTGCTCGCGCTCGGGATCGGCGGGACGCGCACGCTCGCCGAGCTCGCGCTGCGGTCCAACCGCTGGTTCACGCCGCACACCTGGACGAACGGGATCGGGCTGCTCGCCAACCTGCAGGTCGTGTGCGGGGTCGGCGGCAGACCGTGCGTCGAGTTCCCCTACGACCCGCCGGGCTGGACGCCTGAGCGACGCGACTTCATGCTCGCCGAGCCGGTGACGATCGACCGCGACGGCATGCTCGTCGTGCCCGACCGGCCCGGCCTGGGGATCATGCTCGACGAGACGGCGCTCGCGCGCCGGTCGGTGCGCTCATGCAGATCCCGGGCGCGCCGGGTGGCGTTCATCGGCCTCGGTCACATGGGCGGCCACATGTGCCGCAACGTCTGCACCGCCGGCCACCACGTCTCGGCGTTCGACCTCAGCCCCGCGGCGCTGCGGACCGCGCGCCACGACGGCGCCCGCCCCGCCCGCTCGGTCGCCGACTGCGTCGCCGACGCCGAGGTGCTCATCACGAGTCTCCCCGGCCCCGCCGAGGTCCAGGCGGTGCTGTGCGGCGCGGAGGGCGCGATCGCCCACATCGGGGCCGGCGAGCACGCATCGACATGTCGACGAGCCCCCGGGAGGTCGGGCGGGCGGTGCTCACCACCGCCCGCGCGCCGGGGCCGACTTCGTCGACGCTCCGGTCGCCGGCCAGACGATCGGCGCCGAGGCGGGCACGCTCGCGATCTACGCCGGCGGCTCCAAGCGGGCGTTCCGCCGCGCGCTCGGGCTGCTGGAGGCGATGGGCGATCCGCAGCGCATCTTCCACATGGGGCCGAGCGGCACCGGCTACGCGGTCAAGCTGCTGCTCAACCAGCTGTGGTTCATGCACGCGGTCGCCACCGCCGAGACGCTCACCGTCGGCCTGCGGGCCGGCGTGCCGATCGACCGCCTGCACACGGCGCTCGTCAACTCGCCCGCCAACTCGGGCTTCCTGGAGCGCGACCTGCGGATGGTGCTCGACGACGGCGACTACGACGAGGGCTTCGCGATGAAGCTCGTCACCAAGGACCTCGGCCTCGCCGTCGACCTCGCCCGCGACGCGGGCGTGCCGGTCGAGCTGGCCGCGCTGGTTGAGCAGATCCACCGCCGCGCCCGCCTGACCTACGGCGACCGCGCCGGTGAGATGAGCGCGGTGCGGCTCTACGAGGACCTCGCCGACGCCCCCCTGCGCTGGCGGACCTGACCCTCAGCGGGTCGGCGCGGGCCGTTCCATGAACCGGGTGTCGGGCGCCCGGAACCCGAACTGCGTGTAGAGCCCGTGCGCGTCGCTGGTGACGAGCATCCAGTGCAGCCGCGAGCCGTCGCGGTCGGCGACCATCGCCTCGATCAGCCGTTTGCCGAGCCCGCGGCCGCGATGGCCGGGATCGACGATCACGTCGGACAGGTACGCGTCGCAGATGCCGTCCGACAGCGCCCGCGCGAACCCGACCTGGGCGCCGGTCGCGGTCGCGTAGGCGCCCGCCATGCGCCAGGCGCCGTCGAGCTGGGCCTCGACGTCGGCACGCGTGCGCCAACGCAGCCAGTAGGCCTCGCCGGACAGCATCCGCCACACCCAGTCGCGGTCGATGCGCCCCGGCTCGAGGCTGACCTCGTACTCCATCTGGCGAGCGTATGCGCGCCGGCCCGGCGCCGACGGAGCGAATCAGGCAGGGTCGTTGGGCATCTCGGCCAGCGCGCCGGGGCTCCCCGCGACGACGATCCCCGTCTCGTAGGCGATCACCACCAGCTGGGCGCGATCGCGCGCGCCGAGCTTGGCGAACAGCCGCGCGACGTGCGTCTTGGCGGTGAACGGCGAGACGACGAGCGTCTGCGCGATCTCCCCGTTGGAGGCTCCGCGGCCGACGAGCGCGAGCACCTCGCGCTCGCGCGGCGTGAGCGCCGCGATCCGCTCCGCGGCCTCGCCGCCGGGCGTCGCGGCGGCGCCCCTTCCGGCCACGAACGCCTCGATCAGCCGGCGGGTGAGCCGGGGCGCGAGCAGCGCCTCGCCGGCGGCGACGACGCGCACCGCGGCGAGCAGGTCGGAGGGCTCGAGGTCCTTGAGCAGGAACCCCGACGCCCCCGCGCGCAGCGCGCCGAACACGTACTCGTCGAGCTCGAACGTGGTGAGCACGACGACGCGGGTCGCCTCCAGGTCCGGGTCGGCGGTGATCTGGGATGTCGCCTGCAGCCCGTCGAGCCCGGGCATGCGGATGTCCATCAGCACGACGTCGGGCCGGTGGTCGCGCGCGGCGGCGACCGCGGCCGCGCCGTCGGCGGTCTCGGCGACGACGGAGATGTCCGGCTGGGCGTCGAGCAGCGCCCGGAACCCCGCCCGCACGAGCGCCTGATCGTCGGCGAGCGCGACCGTGATCACGGCTGCGCCGCCGCCGGCGGCGGATCGGGCACCGGCATCCGGGCGCGGACCGTGAACCCGCCGGCGGGCCCGTCGCCCGCCTCCAGCGTGCCCCCGAGCGCCCGCGCGCGCTCGCGCATCCCCTGCAGGCCGTTGCCCGGCGTGGCGTCCGCGCCGCCGCCGGCGCCGCGGCCGTCGTCGGCGATCTCGACCACGACGATCCCGTCGTGGCGGGCGACCGACACCCGGGCGTGGCCGGCGCCGCTGTGGCGGGCGATGTTCGTCACCGCCTCCTGCACGATCCGGTAGGAGGCGTGATGGACCGCCGCGGGCACCGTCCCGACGTCCCCCACGTCGAGCGCCACCGCGACCCCGGCGGCGCGCACGCCGTCGAGCAGCCGCTCGAGGTCGCCGAGGCCGCGCGCGGGGGCGAGCGGCGCCGAGTCCGACGGCGCGCGCAGCGCCGCGAGCGTGGCCCGCAGGTCGCTGAGCGCCTCCCCGCTGACCCGCTTGATGTCGCGCAGCGCCCGGTGCGCCTGTTCGGGGTCGCGCTTGAGCAGGTGGGCCGCCACCCCGGCCTGCACGTTGATCGCCGTCATCCCGTGGGCGACGACGTCGTGGATCTCGTGCGCGATCCGCAGCCGCTCGTCGGCGAACCGCCGCAGCGCCTCCTGCTCGCGCAGGTCGGCGGCGCGCTCGCTCGCCTCCCGCCGCGCTCGCAGCGAGTCCCCGGCGGCGACCGCGACCAGGCAGAGCACCAGGTTGCGGACGATCAGGCCCGCGGTGTGCGAGAGGCCGCTTGAGAACGGCAGCACCCCGGCGAGCACCCCGGGCAGGCAGATCGCGGCGATCCACAGCGCGCGCCGGCGGTCGTATCGGCGCGCGAGCTCGAACACCGCGACCATCGGGAGCAGGACGACCGTATTGCCCGGGTGCAGCTGCCACATCACGAGCACGACGCCGGCGACGATGAGCACGACGAGCGGCGCCATCGAGAGACGGCGCCGCAGACCGAGCGGCAGGCAGACGACGACACCACAGGCGACGCCCACCGGGGTCAGCGGCCTGCCGGCGTCCGAGATGACGGCGTCGATCACGAACACCGGCCCCAGCAGCGCCGCCGGCGCCCAGTCGATCGCCCACGCCGGAGGCGCTCGGCGCGCGACGCTCATGCGACGACGGCGCGTCCCCGCGGCCGCCGCGCCCGGCCGGGCGCCCACCAGTTGAGGCGCCCGAGCAGCGCCATCAGCGAGGGGACGAGCAGCGAGCGCACGACGAACGCGTCAAGCAGGACCCCGACCGCGACCGCGACCCCGATCTGCTGGATGAACGAGATCTCGCTCGTGGAGAACGCGCCGATCGCGACCGCGAGCAGGATCGCCGCCCCGGTGACCACCCGGCCGGTCGCGCCCAGGCCGGCGGCGACCGCCTCGCGCTCGTCGGCGGGCGAGAGGGCGCCGCGCCGGGCGAGCAGCCGCTCGCGCGCCTCGCGGATGCGGGCGAGCAGGAACACGCCGTAGTCCGTCGACAGCGCGAACACGACCGTCGCCGAGACGACGAAGTCGGTCGGCTCCACCCCGCCGTCGGGCGTGTAGTGCAGCAGCCCGGTGAGCCGGCCGTGCTGGTAGACGACCACGATCGCCGAGAGCGCCGCGCCGACGGTGAGCAGGTTCATCAGGATCGCCTTGAGCGGGAGCACGAACGAGCCGGTCATCAGCCACAGGATGAGGAATGTGATCGCCGCGAGCAATCCCAGCGTGATCGGAAGCTGCGAGGCGATCGCCTGCTGCTGGTCGATGAACTCCGCGGCGGCGCCGCCCACCCGCGCGGTGAACGGCCGCGGCAGCGCCCGGATCGCGCGCACCGCGCGCTGGGCGCGGACGCCGCTCGCGTCCCCGTGGACCTGCGCGACGAGCTCCCAGGTCGAGGGCCCAAGCTCGCGCAGCGCCGGCCGGCCACCATGTGCCCCGGACGGGGTATCGACGCCGGCGAGCGCCGCCACCCGGTGCGCGAACGCCCGGACCTGCGCTCCGGCGGAGTGGGGCGCCGAGATCGCGACGCTGATCGGCGCGTCGCCGGAGGCCCCGAACGCGCGGTCCAGCGCGTCGGACACGACCCGCGCGCTCTGCCCGCTGGGGACGACCGACGGATCGTTGGCCGGCGACCAGGCGACCGACAGCGCCGGGATCGCGGCGGCGGCCATCACCGCGGCGGTGAGCAGCGCAACCGGCCCGGGGCGGCGCATGACCGCGTGGGCGAGGCGGTACCAGCGCCCGGCGCCGGCCGCCGCGCGGCCCCCGTCCCTTCGGGCCAGCTTGGCGCCCCACAGGCCGAGCAGGGCCGGGGTCACGCACACCGCGGCGAGCGCCGCCACGAGCGCGCAGATCGCCCCGGCGAGACCCATCGACTTCAGGAAGCCGAGCGGGAACAGGACGAGCGTGGCCAGCGCCGCGGAGACGGTGGCCGCGCTGAACAGCACGGTCCGGCCCGCGTGGCGCATCGTCTCGCCGATCGCCTCGGCCGTCTCGCGTCCGGCGTCGATCTCCTCGCGGAAGCGGGTGACGATGAACAGCGTGTAGTCGACGGCGAGCCCCAGCCCGAGGCCGATGACGAGGTTGAGCGCGTAGATCGAGAGCCCGTAGAGCGCGTTGACGCCGCGCATCACCAGGAACGTGCCGAGCACCGTCGTGACCCCGACCACGACCGGCATGAGCGCGGCCCGGCCGCGGAACAGGAGGATCGAGAGGATCACGAGCAGCGGCGCCGCGAGCGCCTCGGCGAATCCGAGGTCCCTCGTGATCCGCGAGCTCACCTGCTTGGCGGCGACGGCGCCGCCTCCGACCGAGACCGCATGGTCGCCCGCGAACGCGGCGATCGTCGCCGCGGCGACGTCGGAGTCCGAGGCGGAGGCGCGGATCGTCCCGGCGACGAACCCCTCGCGCCCGCCGGGGGCGATCGACGCGATCGCGGTCCGGGCGATCCCGTCGACCCGCGCGAGCCGCGCGCTCGCCCGGCGCAGCGCGGCGTGACCGGCCGCGCCGGCGCCGTGCGGCGTGCGCACGAGCAGCAGCACGCCCGGGGCGGGCTCGGCTCCGGTCGCCCGCTCGATCTGGCGGATCGCGATCTGGGAGCCCGCGTCGGGCGGCTGGAAGCCGCCCGAGCCCTGCAGCGCGCCGGCGACCGGCCCGCCGATCGCGCCGGCGACGATGACGAACAGGAGCACGGCGAGCAGGGTCCGGCGGGGACGGCGACTGAGGCGAAGCGAGAGCGTCGAGAGCATGTGCGGATTCTCGCCACGGCCCACGGCCCTGACAATCGCCCCGGGGATGTGTCTGTGGCTACTCCGCCGGGTGTACGTCGCGTTCGCGGAGCGTGCGCGCGCCGGCGCTCACGACGGCCGCCGAGGCGCAGGTCCCCAGCGCCCAGCCGAGGTTCTCCGGGGCGACCGCGGCGAGCTCCGGGTGGCCGAGATCGATCTCGATCTCCGCCGCGCGGCCGTGCGCGTCGCGCTCACCGAGGCCGAGCGAGGCGCGGCCGGCGGCGGCGGTGGCCGCCCACAGCTCGCCGCCGGCGGCGGCGAGCAACGCGTCGCGCGTCTGGCCCTCGCGCCGGGCGAGCGTCTCCATCTCGCGCACCTCCTCGAACGGGTCGATCCGCACCTGCTCGTCGGTCCCGATCGCCAGCCGCACGCCCGCGTCGCGGTATCGCAGCCCGGGCAGGATCCCGTCGCCGAGGTTGCCCTCCGTGGTCGGGCAGGTGACGACGATCGAGTCGCTGTCCGCCAGCCGGGCCACGTCCGCGTCGCTCACGTGGATCGCGTGCACGACCGACGTGCGCGGCCCGAGGAACCCGGTGCGGTGCAGCAGCTCGATCGGCGAGCAGCCGTGCTCGGCCTCACACTCGGCGAGCTCCCGGCGCTGCTCGGAGGCGTGGACATGGCACACCAGGCGGTGACGGTCGGCGTAGGCGGCGATCTCCTGAAGCCAGGAGGCGTCGACCGCGCGGACAGAATGCGCGGCCACCCCGACGGCGACGCGCGCACGATCCGAGGCCCAGGCGCGCAGCGCGTCGACGCGCTCCAGGTAGGCCTCGACCGTGGGGTCGCAGAACCGGCGCTGGCCCTCGCCCGGCGGGACATCGGCGCCGTCGGCCCAGCCGGCGCGGTGGTAGGCGGCGGGCAGCAGGGTGATCTGAAGACCCGCCCCGAGCGCCGCCTCCGCGAGCGCGATCGCCAACGCGTTCGGATCGTCGTAGGGGGTGCCGTCGGGGCGGTGGTGGACGTAGTGGAACTCGCCGACCGCGCCGTAGCCGGCACTCGCCATCATTCCGTAGACGCGCGCGCCGACCTCCCGCATCGAGCCCGGATCGTGCATCCCGGCCAGGCGGTACATCTCGGTCCGCCAGCTCCAGAAGTCGTCGCCGCCGCCGCGCGTGACCCGCTCACCGACCCCGCGCAGGTCGAGCTGGAACGCGTGGGAGTGCGCGTTGACCATCGCCGGGATGCGCGCGCGCCGTACGGACTCAGCCATCGGAGATCCGCTCCGCCGCCGCCTCGTCGCGCACGTAGGCGACCGCTCCGCCGATCAACGCCACCTGCACCGGGTTGTGGCCGAAGCGGTACGGAATCCGCTCGGCGGGGCCGTCGAGCACGAGCAGGTCGGCGCGCTTGCCGACCTCGATCGAGCCGCGATCGTGATGCAGGTCGAGCGTCCACGCCGCGTTGAGCGTCGCCGCCCCCAGCAGCTCGCGCACCGCCAGCCCGTACATCCGCGCCGCCAGCCCGAGCACGACGGGCATCGAGACGACCGGCGCGGTCCCGGGGTTGGCGTCGGTGGCGAGCACGACGAGCGCCCCCGCCTCGATCAGGTCGCGGCCGGGGGCGCGGTGCTCGGCGCCGAGGAACTCGGCGGCCGGGAGCAGGACCGCGGCGCACCGCGCGCCGGCGAGCGCGGCGACGTCACCGGGCTCGATCGTCGAGAGATGGTCGACCGAGCGCGCCCCCGCGGCGAGCGCGACGGGGACCGCGCCCATGTGCGAGAGCTGCTCGACGTGGGTGCGCAGCTCCAGGCCCGCCGCGGCGGCGAGCTCGCCCATCCACGTCAGGTGATCGAGGCCGAACGCGATCGACTCGACGAAGATGTCCAGCGCGGTGACGCTGCCCGCCGACAGCACCTCCGCCATCATCTCGGCGACGACGCCCATCCACTCGTCCGCGGTGAAGCCGTCGGGCACCGCATGGGCGAGCAGCGCGGTCGAGGTCGTCGTCTGCGGCACCGCGATCTCGAGCTCGCGGGCGAGCGTGAGCGCGCGCATCTCGGCCTCGCGCGAGAGCCCGTAGCCCGACTTGCACTCGAACGTTGTGGTGCCGTGGGCGAGCATCTCGGCGGCGAGCCCGGTCGTTTGGGCGAGCACCTGCTCGTCGGAGGACTCGCGCAGCGCCCGTGAGGAGGCGCGGATCCCGCCGCCCGAGCGCGCGATCTGCGCGTAGGGGACGCCGGTGAGCTTCTGCTCGTACTCGCGCTCGCGCCAGCCGGCGAACGGCAGGTGGGTGTGGCAGTCGACGAACCCGGGCAGCACGGCGCAGCCCGAGCAGTCGATCGCGATCTCGGCGAGCGGGTCGTCCGCGAGCGCCGTGATCCGTCCGTCGCGCAGCGACAGCGAGCCCGGGTCGAGCGTCTGCGCGCTCAGCTGCGCGCCGCGCAGGTGCGCGAGGCCCGGCTCGGGCGGGAGCAGGACCTGCGCGGCGTCGCGCAGCGCCAGCGACCTGACCGCATCCATGGCGGCGCTACTCACCGGCCGGGTCGAGCATCGGCATCGCGATCCCGCCGGAGCGGGCGGCGTCGAGCGCGTCCTCGTAGCCCGCGTCCGCGTGGCGCACCACGCCGATCCCGGGGTCTGCGGTGAGCGTGCGGTGGACCCGCTCGGCGCCCAGCTCGGTGCCGTCGGCGACGACGACCTGCCCGGCGTGGATCGACTTGCCCATGCCGACGCCGCCGCCGTGGTGGATCGACACCCAGCTCGCGCCGCAGGCGGTCATCAGCATCGCGTTGAGCAGCGGCCAGTCGGCGATCGCGTCCGATCCGTCGCGCATCGCCTCGGTCTCGCGCTCGGGCGAGGCGACCGAGCCGCAGTCGAGGTGGTCGCGGCCGATCACGATCGGGCCCTTCAGCTCGCCGGAGGCGACCATCTCGTTGAAGCGCATGCCCGCGCGCTCGCGCTCGCCGTAGCCCAGCCAGCAGATGCGCGCCGGCAGCCCCTGGAAGTGGACGCGCTCGGAGGCGAGCTCGATCCAGCGCGCGATGTGCTCCTGATCGCCGAACAGGTCGAGGATCGCCCGGTCGGTGGCGTGGATGTCTCGGGGTCCCCGGACAGCGCCACCCAGCGGAACGGGCCCTTGCCCTCGCAGAACAACGGGCGGATGTAGGCGGGCACGAACCCCGGGTAGGAGAACGCGTCCTCGTCGCCGTGCTCGGAGGCCAGGCCGCGCAGCGCGTTGCCGTAGTCGAACGCCTCCGAGCCCGCCTGTTGCAGGGCGCGGATCGCCGAGACGTGGATGACCGCCGACTCGCCGACGCGCTTGAGGTAGTCGTCGGGATCCGAGCGGCGCAGCGCGACGGCCTGCTCGAGCGTCATCCCCACCGGCACGTAGCCGTTGAGCGGGTCGTGGGCGGAGGTCTGGTCGGTGACGACGTCGACCTCGACGGACCGCCGCACGAGCTCGGGCAGGATCTCGGCGGCGTTGCCGGCCAGGCCGATCGACAGGCCGCGCTTCTCGGCGCGGGCCGCGTCCAGGCGGGCGAGGGCGTCGTCGAGGTCGCCGGCACGCTCGTCGAGATATCCGGTCTGGATGCGCTTCTCGATTCGGCTGATGTCGATCTCGATGCACAGCGCGGCGCCGTCGAGCATCGTGATCGCGAGCGGCTGGGCCCCGCCCATGCCGCCCAGCCCGGCGGTGACGACCAGGCGACCGGCGAGCGTGCCCCCGAAGCGCTTGCGCGCCGCCGCGGCGAACGTCTCGTAGGTCCCCTGCAGGATCCCCTGGGAGCCGATGTAGATCCACGACCCCGCCGTCATCTGGCCGTACATCATCAGCCCGGCGGCGTCGAGCTTTCGGAACGTCTCCCAGTTGGCCCAGTTGGGAACCAGGTTGGAGTTGGCGATCAGCACCCGCGGCGCGCGCTCGTGGGTGTCGAACACCGCGACCGGCTTTCCCGACTGCACGAGCAGGGTCTGCTCGTCGCCGAGCCGGCGCAGCTCGCGCTCGATCGTGCGGTAGCTCTCCCAGTTGCGCGCCGCCTTGCCGATCCCGCCGTAGACGACGAGCTCGGACGGGTTCTCGGCGACGTCGGGGTGCAGGTTGTTGCGCAGCATCCGCAGCGCCGCCTCCTGCTGCCAGCCGCGACACTCCAGTTGGGCTCCCATCACGCCACCTCCTCGATCGAGTTGTCCGTCCCGGCGCCGCCCTGGGCGCGCACGCGCTCGGAGAGCTCGCGGGCGTGCGCGACGACGCAGCGGCCGTGGGCGCGCTCCTGCGCGCGGGTCGTCCGGTAGCGCGGGGCGAGCACGCTCAGCGCCCCGACGATCGTCCCGCCGTCCCCGTGGACCGGCGCGGCGATCGAGATCACGTCCGGCTCGACCGAGCTGCGGCGCACGACGAACCCCTCCGTCCCGGTGTCGCCGTCGAGCGCGGCGCCGAGCGCCGTCCCGTGGCGCGGGATCGTGCGCCCGGTCCAGCCGGCGACCCGCACGAACTGCGGGCTCTCGTGCTGGCGCAGGTAGAGCACCTGGTCCTCGTCGAGCGCGACCCCGACGTTCGCGGTCTCCTGGGTCTCGCGCGAGAGCGCGACCAGATGCGGGCCGGCGAGCTCGTACAGCGGGTCGGCGCGCATCGCCGAGACCGCGAGCTGGCGCAGCCGCGGCCCGGCGACGAACCGACCGGCGGGCGTGCGGGCGACGAACCGGTGCAGCTGCAGCGTGGCGAGCAGCCGCGACGCGGTCGACGCCGACAGCCCGGTCTGCTGCGCGAGCTCGGTGAGGGTCAGGCCGTCGCCCGCGGCCGCGGCGCCCTCGAGGAGCTCGAGCGCCCGCTCGACGGTGCGGGTCGTCGTGGGCGTCGTCGGGTCGGCGGGCACGGGGCCAGTCTATCACCTGATGACACGACTTTCACTGCGCGAAATCCGCGAGTTCCAGGAGCTTGGGCAGCAGCCGGCGGGCGCCGGCGGGCCGGCCGTCAGTCGCGGTAGTGCAGCTCGGCGCCCACGCCGGACGCCCGGGCCTTGTCGAGCAGCGCCTCGCCGAGCGCGACGTCGGTGATCGACAGGCCGCGGTGCCAGAACAGGATCGTCTCGTCGTCGCGCTCGCGGCCGGGTCTCGCCCCGCAGACGATCTGGCCGAGCTCGGCGTGCAGCGACTCGGCGGTCACCCGCCCGGAGTCGACATGGGCGCGCAGCGCGCCGAGCGGTCCGGCGTGCGCCTGCCCCCAGTCGTCGACCACGACCTTGTCCATGATGTCGGTGAGCGACAGTTCGATCGCGCTCACCGTGCCGTAGGGCACGACGAGCGCGCCCGGCGCGATCCACTCGGTCCGCAGCAGCGGCTGGGGCTCGGTGAGGCGGCTCGCCTCGACGACGACGTCGGCGCCCCGCACGCACGACTCCCAGTCCTCGCACACCGTCACCTCGAGATCGAGGTCGTGGCGCCACAGCGGCGA
>CAVPBY010000108.1:0-86256 GCA_963702225.1 uncultured Solirubrobacteraceae bacterium
GATGGTGGCCGGTTCGATGTGATCCACGACCACTGCGGCTTCACGGGCCTGGCCTTCGCGTCCCGGATCGACACGCCGCTCGTACACACCTTACACGGGCCGTTCACCCCGGAGACCGCGGCGTTCTACGCCCGCCACGGTCACAAGGGGACGCTCGTGGGCATCAGCCGCGCTCAGCTCAGGTCTGCACCTCGCGGAACGGAGGCGACTGGCCCGATCCCGAACCCGATCGATCTGCAGGACTGGCCGATGCAGGAGCGCAAGGGGGATTACCTGCTCTGGATCGGACGCATGACCCCAGAGAAGGGGCCGCAGCGCGCGATCGCCGCCGCCCGCGCGGTTGATGTACCGCTCGTGCTGGCCGGCGTGATCCAGCCCGGGCAACAGGAGTTCTTTGACCGAGAGGTGGCACCTCACATCGATGGCGACCGCGTCCGCTTCATTGGAGAGGTCGGTGGATCGGCCAAGCGATCCCTGTTCGCTCGTGCCCGCGGGCTGCTCATGCCGATCCGCTGGGACGAACCCTTCGGAATGGTCATCGTGGAGGCACTCGCGTGCGGCACGCCGGTGATCGCATTCCCCGAAGGCGCCGTGCGCGAGCTCATCGTCCACGAGAAGACCGGCTTCCTGGTCAAGGACGTCGGCGCGATGGCCGACGCGATCGGCGCCCTCCCGCGAATCAAGCCGAGCGACTGCCGGACCTGGGTGAGCCAGCACTGTGACGGCGATGTCGTCGCCGAAGCCTACGAGCGCACGTACCGGTCCGTCCTCCTCCCCAACACGGTGACGCAGCTCGGCCTCCCAGCCGTCGCGGAACTGGGCTGGCCAACAGCTGCGGCTGCGGAGCTTCCATATCCAGAGGCGGCGCTCGCGCATGTCTGAGAGCAGTCTGAGCGTCCTGGACGGGAGCACTTTCGTCGTCAGCGATCCCCATGGAGAGGTCATTCCCGGTGAAGGTCACGAGCATGGCTTCTTCGCCGAGGACACGCGCTTCATCTCGCGCTGGGTTCTGCACGTCGGGGACAGGCCGCTTCAGCTGCTGAGCCTCAATCAGGGCACCCACTTCGACGCTCAGTTCTTCCTGACCCCGAGGGTCGGGCCCGAGGAACAGGCGCCGTGGTCGATCGTGCGCCACCGCCTCGTGGACCACGTCTGGATGGAGGAGATCACCTTCACCAACCATCTCCATGAGACGAGTCGGACCCGCTTGATGCTGGAGGTCGACACCGACTTCGCCGACCTGTTCGAGGTCAAGGACGTGGCGATCCCCGAGCGAAGGGTCGGCGTCAGCCACGACGCCACCAGCTTGACCCTGGCCTACGCGAACGGCGACTTCCGCCGCTCGGTCAACATCTCGACCACCTCACCCGCCAAGATCACCCGTACCGGCTTGGAGTTCGAGCTGGAGCTGGCGCCGGGTCAGCAGTGGACGACCACGTTGACCGTTGCTCCATTCGCCTCTCAGCCGGGAGTCAGGTTCACCGAGCGCAAGGCGCGAGGCGCACTCGACGCTGTGCGCCGGGAACGCATCGCCGAGCTCGACACGTGGCTGGAGGGTGCGCCGGTCCTCGAAGCCGACGACCCGACGCTGGTGCGTACCTACCGGGCGAGCCTCACCGACCTCGGTGCGCTGCGCATGCAGCCCGATCTCAGTGATGAGGCGACGCTGCCCCGGCGGGACTGCCGTGGTTCATGGCGCTGTTCGGCCGCGACAGCCTGATCACCAGCTTCCAGGCGCTGCCGTACCTCCCGGAGCTGGCAGCGACGACCCTGCGCGTGCTCGCCGCCCGCCAGGCCACCGAGCGTGATGACTTTCATGAACGCGAACCGGGAAAGATCCTGCACGAGTTGCGGTTCGGTGAGCTGACCGCCAGCGGGCAGCGTCCCCACTCGCCCTATCGGCAGCGCCGACGCCACGCCGCTGTTCCTCGTGCTGCTGACGAGTACCACCGCTGGTCCGGGGACGACGCGCTGGTCCGTGAACTGGAGGGTCACGCCCGCGCGGCTCTGGCCTGGATCGTCGACAGCGGCGACGCCGACGGGGACGGGTACGTCGAGTACGAGCGCCGCAACCCGGCAGCGGGCTTGGTCAACCAGTGCTGGAAGGACAGCTGGGACTCGATCCAGTTCGCCGACGGACGCTCGCGCGGGGGCCGATCGCGACCTGCGAAATCCAGGGCTACGTCTATGACGCACACCGGCGCTCGGCCCACCTCGCTCGTACGATCTGGGGCGATGACGGCCTCAGCGACACACTCGAGCGCGCGCCCGTGATCTGCGAGCACAGTTCCGAGGCGACTTCTGGATGCCTGAACGCGGCTGCTACGCACTCGCGCTCGACGGCGACAAGCGGCACGTCGACAGCCTGTCATCCAACATCGGGCACCTGCTCTGGAGCGGGATCCTCGACGACAGCGAAGCGGCCGCCACCGCGGAGCTGCTGCTCGACGAGCAGATGTACTCGGGCTGGGGCATCCGGACCCTCGGCACCCGCGAGGCCGGCTACAACCCGCTCGGCTACCACACCGGAACCATCTGGCCGCACGAGAACTCGCTGATCGTCGCCGGCCTGGCCCGCTATGGACTCCACGACCAGGCTCTGACGGTCGCCGCCGCGACGCTGAACGCCGCCGTCTACTTCGAGCCCGCCTGCCGGAGGTCTTCGCCGGCTTCCCGCTCGCCCTGGCGTCGGTTCCGGTCGCCTTCCCGACGGCATCACGTCCGCAGGCATGGGCAGCCGCGCCCCGTTGCGGCTGCTGACCTCCGTGCTCAACCTCGCGCCGCAGGATGCCCACGCCGAGGCGGACCTGCCCGGCGAGTATGGGCACGTCGTGCTGCACCGCGACGTCGATCAGTTGCGACCGGAACCCACAACCGTCATGGAGTGAACGAAGTGAACGATTCCGAAATCACCACACTTGTCTCGAGGCTCGGTCGTCCCCACCCCTCAGGCTGCATCGTCATCGAGCGTGCCGCGATCCAGGCCGCAGGTGCCGACTACCCGGCGGTCATCGACTGGATCATGACCCACTCCGGAGCGCCCGAGACCGCCGTGATCTCTCCCAAGAGCCGCGGGCTCCATGGCTCGCGCATCAGCGGCGGCAACGACACCGACGCGAAGCAGGCGCTGCGCTTCGTGCTACCGGCCGACGCGCTCAACTGACCCACGCTCGGCGACCTGGGCGACCATCGCCTCGCTGCGCTCTCACAACTGGAGCGCCAGCTGGGCGTCGTCGGCCTGCTTGTTGACCGCGCCGAGCTTGTGCCACTCTCAGTACTGTCCGGAGTGTCAGTCGGAGCGGGCGTCGCAGTCGCCGCCACACCAGCTCGTCCGAGCCCTTCTCGGGGGTTATCAACATGAGGTGCTTGAGCGGCGTGCGATCCAGGGTAAGCCACGCTTCGGCTTGGGGTCCATTGTGTTTGCGGTGGTGCACAGTTCAGGCGGTGTTTCGGGCCGCAGGCTCGGGGGCGGGCAGGTGCGAGGGCCGGCCCGGGCCCGCACAGGAGGAGGGCGACGAGAGCGGGAACGCCTCGCTCCGCTCTGGCTCGTTGACTTGTAGCGCCAGAGCCGGCGTTCCACATGTAGAGAGCGGCGTTGCGGTGTGCCGCGTGAGCCGGTCAGGCCGGCTTGATCAGGCCCAGCTGCTGGAGCACCGTCACGCCGTCATCGAGGCCGATCTCTTCGGTGATCAGTCCGTTCTCGATTCCGCGAAGCAACGCCCGACGACTGCCATGTTCTTCTCAATAGACATGCGTCTACCTCGCTTGCTGGATGGTTGATCGGACCTCGGCGGAAGGTGGTGACACTCCGACCATCGCGATGAGAGCGGCGGCGGTCTAGGCGCGCAGGCCGTGAGCCGTTAGAGCCCTGGCGATCGGCGTCCTTGAAGTGCGGGGCGCGAGCGCGTCTGCGTCGGTGGCGCCCGCGTTCGGACGCGGGGCGGCGTCTTCGATGGTGCTGCCGCAGACGCCGCAGCGGTCGGGAGGTGCCGTGTAGATATTCCCGCAGAAACAGGCGATGGTCCAGCTCATCGTGGCTCCGATCGTTCGTGGACGTAGGCGCCGAGGGTGGCGCTGGTCCGCTCGGTTGGACGGTCTGAAGGTGAGACGCTTCGTCGGCATCGATTCGTGAGGTCCGGGGCGCTCCAGAACGGACTCGAACGGCTCGGCAACGGAGTGTCGTCAAGGGCGATGGGTCACGTCACCCGTATAGACGCGTCCGCCACGAGAAACGTAGAACCGCGGGCCCGTGTGGCGAGGCTGGGCCTGGATCGCGGTGAGGAGGCTCTTCAAGAGACACTGCTCGCGGCGCTTCGGCACTACGATGACCTGCGCGACGGGGAGCTGCGGGTCCCTGGTTGTTCTCGACCGCGCAACGCAAGATCGTTGACGGCGCACGCAGCCTCGCGCGCTCCGCTGGCCACCGACCGGCTCGATGAGCATGCCGCGGCGTGGACCGACCCTGACCCGACCGACGACGTGTGTGGTCGCGTGTTGCCGCGCTGCCCCCGAGCAGCGCGAGGCCGGTCAATCGGGTCGCTGCCCCAGACAGGGGCGCAGACCTGCTTCGGGCCCCGACCACCCTCATGGTCGCGCCGGCGACGCATCCGAGTTACGCGGGAGGGAGGGCGGGCGCCGCGACGGCTTCGCGTGCGTTCCAGCGGCGCCAGCCGGACGAGGCGGACGCTCGCATTCATGCGCCCCGACAGCCGTCGACACGCGCTCGCTCGGCGACGAACTGAGGTCTTCAGGACCTCGTCGGTACGCGCAGCGCGCCGCAGTTGAGCAGGTCCGCGATCTCAGCAGCGACGATCTCTGGCGCCGCACTGGACGTGACCACGCGTGGCGTTGAGGCTGCGGCAGAGACGAACTCGTGGTACATGTGGCGCGCGGCGTCAAGATCGCTGAAGCCGTGACCGACGCGAGAGCTGATCCGGCGAAGACAGATCTCCTCGGGCGGCAGCAGCACCACGTAATGCACTTCAGGAAGACCGGTCGCGCGCAGGAAGGCTTCAAGAAACCACGGCCCGATGACGCCGTCATAGACGACGGTGTAGCCGCCCCGGACCATGCAGCTTGCCGCGGCGGCCACCGCACCTACCACGATCTTGTTCTGATGATGTGCAGCCTCGGTCCAAGGCGCGATGAACCCCCGCCTGATGGTCGCGAAGAACTCATCGCCGGCGATCAGCGCACTCGGCTCAAAGCCGTCCGCGAGCGTGCCGGCGACGGTGCTCTTGCCCGCGCCTGGAGGGCCAGTGACCACAAGCAACATCGACACGAGTCCGATGTTCGCCGATCCACCACACCGCCGCCAGCCGGTGGCCGCGGCGCCATTCATCTGGCGCCCGGCGTCGTGATGACGAGCGCGGCATCGTCGACATTCGACCAAGTCTCTATGACCCGTCTCAACGAGCTGCCAGGATGCGCGTCGTGGGCGCTGCAGGAGGGCTGTACTACCGCGGTGATCTCGCGCGCGTGCACCACCGCGGCGCGTCCGAACACCTCGGCGCCGATGCGCCTGAGCTTCGACAAATCGCACTACCCGACGACCCGCTGCCCGCCGCCGACGCGATCGTCGGGATCGGGCATCCAATCAACTACCTGCCCGACGCCCGGTCCATCGACCGCGCTTGATTGCGATCGCGCACGCGCTTCGCCCTGGCGGCCTGCTTGCCTTTGACATCTGCGATCTGCACTGAGGTCTGCCCGGCGCGACGCGATCAGCCAGGGCCGCGTCGGCCCGGACTGGGCGATCATCACGGAGTTCTCGACGCCCGCACCGGATCGCTTCATCCGCGAACGCCTGCGGTTGTTCGCTGCGCCGCGTCGGAGGGGCGCACGGTCGCTGGATCCCGTTCAGTGCTCGAGGAGGAGCTGCATGACGACTCGGGGCCATCGATCAAGGCCGTCGGCGGCTTCTTGCCTGCGGAGCTCGCACAGCCCTTGGGTCTGCTGATCGTTCGGGATCACCGTAAAGCCGAGCCGCTCGTAATAGGCGGCGTTCCACGGCACGTCTCGGTAGGTGGTGAGCGTGACCCTGGTCAGACCTCGCGCTCGCGCCCAAGCTGCAGCGGCACCGATCAGAGCGCGGCCCGGTCCTTGACGTTGTCCCTGCGGGTGAACGGTGACCTGCTCGATGTGCGCCGCAGCGTCGATGACCTCCACAGCAGGTACGCCAGCGGCACATCCGCGCCATCGACATACACCCATGCCCGACCGTCGCTCTGAAACGCCCTCAGTGCCTCCAAAGACAGAGGCTCGTCATCAGCGACAGCATCCATCCCAAGCGACCGAAACATCGCCCCGGCCTGACGCTCGATCGCACGCAACCTCCCCAACTCGTCGACACGCGCAGCACGGATCATCGAGTGATCCTGACACGACGGACGCCTGCTCTTGCCTCCAGATCGCCGCCTGGTCGTGCGCTCGCAACGCGACGCCAGCGCTGCTCCTCCCAGATGAGGAGCATTCTCCTCGAGGATCCTGGAGCGGCGACGTTGCGGACGCCGACCAGGTCGGCGGCTGCGATCACGCGCGGGTGCGAACTCGTCCATCATCGGTATCGCCGTCTGCCAGCGCTCGGAACTTATGGAGCGCCGTGGTGATCGCAACCGGCGAGGCATAGAGTTTGCGATATGAACGGCTCTGATGCGAAACCGAAAGCGGCACATCTTAGGAGTGACTCGTGGCTTGGTCAGCGCGTTCCAGGGCGATCAGCGCGCCGGTGTCAAGGATCAATCGCGCCACGGATCACGAGCCGGAGCGGAGCCGACGTGGTGGGCGGATCTCGGCCAGATCCGCTTCCCACTCACAATCCGGGCGATGAGTGCACGCAAACGCACGCAACTGCCCGAGCGTGCTGGGTTGCGCGGGGGTACGCCTGCGGTGATGTAGAGCGCGTGGGCGATAGCGTCTGCGTTGTCTACCGGCCGCGTGCCGTCTCCTTGGTCCGCGGGTGACCGGGCGGCGTATGGCGCCGGGGCAGCGTGGTGGCCAACAGGTAGAGCATGGCGAGCAGCAGGACCGGAGCCAACGTGAGGCTGGGGATCACGTCACCGTGCCCGATACCCGAAGAGATGATTGCGACGACCATGGTGATCGCGAGTAACGACGCGACCGCGACGACCGATCGGCGACCCATCAAGAGAAGACCGCCGACGGTTTCAAGCACTCCCGCCAGAATTTCGAGTGCGGATGGCCATGGCAGCCCGAAGCTGCGAAATGCGTGTAGCTCCCAGTGGTGAAACGCGAACTTCACCAGGCCGGCAACAAAGAAGACCGCGCCGGCGCCCACCGCAGCCCGGCGCGGCCAACGCCCACGTCGGACCGCCTCATCTGGCGCCACGATCAGGTCGAAGAACAGGTTGGCGGCGTTCATCACCCCGACGATAGGGCCCGGCGGCTTCCGGGTCCCGCGCCGCTGTCGGCGACGCTCCTGCCCGTCGTTCCCACGGCAGCGCAGCCGCGCCGCCGTCGTGACGCGGGCGTTGGAGCGCGAACGACGCCGCGCGGTCGCCGCGCGAGACGCCGAGATACTCGCCGCCCACCCCGATCCTGATCTCGCGTCAATGGCCGAGCACACCGCCGCTCACCCGATCGACCTCCAGTGAGGCCGATCCACCGGGTGCGCCTGGACAAAACGCTCCCCGTATTGGTGCTCACCCGTGAGCTTGTGCGCCCCCATCTGAACACGGTCACCGTCGCCCCGATCACCCGCACGATCCGCGGGCTCTCCACCGAGGTCGCTCTCGATGCGGCCAACGGACTCGAAGAGCGATGCGTGATTGCATGCGACCGCATCACGACCGTCCCCCTCGATGTGCTCGGCGAACAGATCGGCCGACTCCTGGACGACCAAGAACTCATTCTGAGCGCCGCAAACCACGCCGCCTTTGACCTCGATTGATGCGACCAACCGATCGCGCTTCTGCCTCCGCCGCGGAGCGCGCGTCCCGAAGTCGCCGCGCAAGAATCAAGAGAGGCGTCGGCCCGCCAGAACATTCTGATGCTCTTTCGCGGAACGAGCACCCATCGGCGCCACCGTGGTGCCAATCGCCGCTGCGCGAGCCGGTCTCATGACTCTGGCGATACGCCGCCGGCTCCGCGATACTGACGATCGTGTCGCTGCTGACAGATGTGCTCTCGTTCGCCGGCGTCGCGGGGCTGGTGACGATCGTCCCGGGATTGGACACCGCGATGGTGGTCCGCTGGACTGCAGCGCACGGGCGCAGGCATGGGCTCGCGACGGCTCTGGGCGTCAACACCGGCATCTTGGTCTGGGGCTTGGCCGCCGGCCGTCGGCATCTCCGCGCTGTTGACGGCATCAACCGTCGCCTACAACGTCGTGCGGATCCTCGGTGCGCTTTACATGATTGGTCTCGGGGCGCGACTGCTCGTCCGAGCGCTGCATCCCACCGACCTCACCACGCCCGCAGAGCCTCCGCCATCAAGTACTCCGAGCCTCCTTCTGTCATGGACCAAGGGCCTGACGACCAATCTGCTGAACCCGAAGATCGGCGCGTTCTACGTCGCGGTCCTACCGCAGTTCATCCCGCCTCATGCCTCGCACCTCGCAGTAGGGCTGCTACTGGCGCTTGTCCACAATCTCGAGGGCTTGGCGTGGTTTGCGATGATCATCTTCGGGATCCATGCGGTGCGCGATCTGCTCAGCCGGCGACGGGCGCGTCAGACGATCGACGGCGTGACGGGCGCAACGTTGATCGGGTTCGGCGTAAAGCTCGGTCTGTCCTCGCGGTAACGCCGCGAGTTCGCCGTTTGCTCCAGGCTCGGGGCACCCCCGCTGCTCCGTTTGACTCGCTGGCCCGGCACTCTGGCAGAACTCCTGTCGCCAGCCAGACGCAGTTTGCTCTCTGATCGCGGAACGACCGTCGGAGGTCCGGCTTTGCTGTTGATGATGCGAGCGTCCCGCTGCGGAGGCGATCGATCGGCGACTTGCGCTGTCGCGTCCGTCCCGACTTCGTTCATCGATGCGCGCGGCGTGTGATCGTGGGCCCTTGGCCTGTTCTGCAAGGGGTTTCCCGGATTTCTGCGCGCGAGCAACGTTCCGGGGGTGGTGGTGTAATCCGGGACGGTGGTGTATGTCGTCATGCCCTCCGGCCGCGGGTGAGCCCTCCTTCGTATCTTCTGCGTCGGCTGCGTCCGGCTGACCGGCCGTTTCGTCGACGTTCGAGCGTCGCGACCATGCGCGTGAGGCTGGGCGACGGTGCCCGCACGACACTGCATGTCGCCAGCTACGAGCGCCGAGCCTTTGAGGCGCGGGTGGAAGTCTTGGAGCGCCCTGTGCCGCTCATACGGTGGTGTACTGAGGAGGGCGTGCGGGATGCCGTGGTCGGTGGGTTTTTCTCGAGACCGCGATACCTGCCGCTCGGGCAAGTGCAGGTCGATGGTCGACCTCGTTCGTCGTTGGCTTTTGACCCGCCCTGGGGGGATGTGCGGGCGTGCGTGCAGATCATCGGCGGCCAGGTGCGGATCGCGCGGCGTGATCAGCTCGGTCCGGCGCCGGTCGGGGATCTGCTGCAGGCAGGCCCTTTGCTCGTCGTCGATGGACAGGTGGCGGTTCGTGCTGGAGACGACGTGGAGGGCTTCTCCGCGGCAGCGCACCAGTTCGACTCCGACATCACGCGCGGACGGTATCCGCGTGCTGCGCTGGCGGTGGCGGACGAACGACTGCTCCTGATCGCGTGTGACGGCCGCACTGGCCGCGATGCCGGCATGACCTTGCCCGAGCTTGCTTCCGCGTTGGTGAAGCTGGGCGCAACTGATGCCTTGAACCTTGATGGTGGCGGGTCCGCGTCGCTGGTTTGCGACGGGCGGCTTCGCAACCGTCCGCGTGAGGAGCACGGCGTTGATCTGCTGGAGGGACGCGCGATCGTGACCGCGATTGCGCTGCGTCCCGACTGACCGCGTTCACGTGTTGGACACATCTGGCCATACTCAGTCGGATGGCCCTGCATGTGGTGTCCGCGATCTTGTTCTCGCCTCGCGGTGGATCTGCGTCCGCCGCGCGCGCGCTGGCGCGTGGCCTGCGGGCGCAGGGCTGCGCCGTCACGTTGATCGCCGGCTCACGCAGCGACCTTGGTACGCATGGAGACGCTCTTGGCTTCTACGGCCAGGCGCGTGCGGTGAGCTTCGACCTGGCGTTGGCCAGCAACGCTCCGCTGCAATTTGACGGACGCGACGGCAACGCTCCTCTTCATCCCTCCTACGAGGACCGACCGGGCGCTCCAGACGTGGTGTTCGCGATGCTTGACGATCGTGATTACGAACGCCAGGTAGACGCGTGGGGTCGTGAGCTGGTATTGGGCGGTGCGCGCGAAGCGGATGTCCTGCATCTGCATCACCTGACGCCGATCAACGAGGCTGCAGCCCGCGTCGCGCCCGACGTTCCGGTCGTCGGCCAGATACACGGGACTGAGCTCTTGATGCTCGAGCGCATCGCCGCTGGTCCACCGGCGGGTTGGCGGTACGCGCAGCGATGGGCGACGCGGATACGCGGCTGGGCGAACCGGTGCGCGTCTCTCATCGTCGCACCGTCGGGTGTTGAGCGCGCGATTCGATTGCTGGGCGTGCCTCGCGATCGCGTCGTTGCACTTCCCAACGGGGTCGATGTCAACCTGTTCGACCCGCCGGCGATCGATCGGCACGCGTTTTGGCGAGATGCGCTGGTCGAGCAGCCCCAGGGCTGGCTGCCAGGCCGGCCGGCGGGCAGCGCGCGCTACGACGCAAGCGCCGTCGATCGGCTGGTCGACGGGGTGGCGCTGCTCTACGTGGGACGCTTTACCGCGGTGAAGCGGCTGGACCGCCTGATCGCGGCCTTCGCACAGGCGCAGGAGCATTTCACGCAGCCGACAACGCTGGTCCTGGTCGGCGGTCATCCCGGCGAATGGGAAGGCGCCCACCCGGCAGTTACCATCGCCAGTCTCGGCGTACCGCATGTGTGTCTCGGGGGCTGGCAAGCCCAGGAGCGGCTGCCTGCGTTCCTCGCAGCCGCCGAGGCAATCGTGCTCACCTCCGAGCACGAGCAGTTCGGACAGGTCTTGATCGAGGCGATGGCCTGCGGGGTCCCCCCTGTCGCCACACGCTCTGCGGGGCCAACCGCAATCATCGAGGACGGACGGACCGGCTGGCTCGTCGATGCCAACGATCAAACGGAGCTCGTCGCGGCGCTTGTCGAAGTGGTCAACGACCCGATCGAGCGCGAGCGTCGAGGACAAGCGGCACGTCAGGCAGTCCGCCAACAGTTCTCATGGGCGACGATCGCGCAGCGGCTCAGCACGGTGCTCGAGGACGTCGTCGCAAGGACACGCCGCGCCGATCACACCCCCGATGACGCAGCCAGCCGTCCCGATCCCGAAAACGCGCGCGTGTCCCTCGAAAGCCCTCTGATCAACAGGATCTGACTCTCGCCCACCAACGCGACTCCGCCGACAAACGAGACCGACGCCAGCCCATCGCGAGACCCCGCTTTATCGCCCTGCGGCCACCTGGTCGGCGCCAATACGCGAAGGACAACGGCGCAAAGCAGAAGTCAGGCGTCGGCCGGGCGCAGGTGCGGCGGCGCTCATCCCGCCGCGGGGTACCGTTCCGCGGGGACGGTCAGCGGCTGACAACGGTGGCCGCGGCCTCCCATCCGAACGCCCGCAACGCCTCGATGTCGCCGGGCTCCACCGGCGCGCGCGGCGAGGTGGAGAGCGCCGACGCGTACATCGCGGGACCATCGGGCAGCGCGCCCGGGCCCGACAGGCGGTAGCGCATCGGCAGCATGGGACCGAAGATCAGGGGCTCGGCGAGTTCCGGCCAGTCCAGCGGATCAGGTGAAACGCCCAACTCCTCCGAGAGGGTGAGCGCGAGGGCGTTGTGGGCCTCGAGCGGCGGGCGGCCTCGGGCCAACCCCTGGCGTATTCGGTCCTCGGCGGGCGGCGGCGCAGCGCCGCTCCACACGGCAACGATCCACCGCGCCTGTAGCTCCAGGAGTGGAAAGTACGGCCCCTGGGCGAGGAACTGCCCGATGACACCAAGGCCGGGCAGGTCCGGATGGAAGGTGCGCTCGTAGAGCGGCCAATCGCCGGCGCGCGCATCAACGAGGTCGGAATCCAGGTACGGGACGTCCAGGTCATACCCCGTCGCGCAGACGATCACGTCCACCGTTGCGCTGGTGCCGTCGGTGAAGGTCACCGTTCGGTCGTCAACGGCGGCGATCGCCGGGCGGCACACGATGCTGCCCTCCCGCACCTGCGCGAGGTACTCCTGACACAGCGACAGTCCCGCGATACGGAGGTCCGCGTCGGGCGCCGGCACGCCGAAGTCCGCGGGATTTCCCGCGACACGCAGCAGACGCTCGCGCTGGCGCCGCCTCCACTCCTCGCCAGTCAGCAGCCGCCGCTCCAGCGCACCGAACATCGTGTACCACTGCCAGTCCGAGGGGACACCGTCCCACTACCTTCTGAATCACGTAGCGTGACTTGCGGAAGGCCGAGATGACAGGTGCGTCGCCGCCAGGTCGGACGCGATCTCCGCTCCGCTGATGCCGTTGCCGTACACGAGCACCGACCGGCCGGTGAAGGCGCCGGCGCCGGGATAGTCACACGAGTGCACCACCTGGCCGCGGAAGCCCCGGACGATCGCCGGCAACCGCGGCTTACGGAACCGGCCCGAGGCCACCACCACCGCGTCGAACGGCTCGCCGTCGACAGTCCAACCGGGCCGCGCCCGCCTTACGCGGCACTCAAACCGGATGCAGTCGAGCACCCCGAAGGTTCTCGCGTAATCCTGGAGATAGGCGTGGATCTGCTCGGCCGCCGGGTGCAGTGGATACTCAGGGAGCGCCGGCAGGTCCGAGAACGCCGTCATCGCCCGGCTCGTGTTGGTGTGCATACCCGGCCACACACCGCTGTGAGCGGCGGCCGTGTACCACTGGCCGCCGAGCCGATCGCTCGCCTCGAACACGGAGACCTCGAACCCGGCCTCGAGCGCGTGCCGGGCGGCCGCGATGCCCGACGGACCCGCGCCGATCACGGCGATCCGCGCTCCCTCAGCAAGCCTCACGACCGGACCCTATCGACTGCGCGAACCGCTCGCGCATAACACCCGCAAGACAACGGAAACCCCGACAGCCCGCGCAGGCGGGACTATCACCGGTCAGAAGCCGGTGCATACGACCTGCCGAGCGCCTGGCCACGTCTCCGAGCGCAAGTGGTTGGCCGACCGGGTTGATTCGAACGCGGGTCCAGGCCGCCACGGTGACCGAGCGCCCAGCGGCGGTGGTTACCGTCGGTCTGCTCAGTCAGACTGCAGGTCATGGAGTTGCTGGTGGCGCGTAACCCGGACCCGGCGAGCTCGTTGCCGTTCCTGCTGCGGCTGCCGTTGGGCGAGGGCGTGGTGTTTCGGACGCGGGGAACGTGGCCTCGGACGAGCGCGCTGTATTGCCACCCCGTCGATGTGGAGGAGTGGCCGGTGGAGCCTGACATCGTCGAGCGGGTGGCGCTGCGGGTGTGTACCCGGCGCGGGGCGGCGATCGACGTGGTGTGCGACCGCGGACGTGAGCAACGTTCGCAGATCGTGTTCACGCGCGCACGCGGTAGGGACGTGGTGTTCTGGCAATCGCCGCGGACGCGGAAGCAGTCGCGCCCCGATGTGCGGGTGCCGACCGCGCGAGCCCAAGGGCTCCAGGCGCTGGAGATCATCGTCGACGCTCACGAGCGCTACGCGTATCGGTTCGCCGGCCAGCAGGTCCGGACGGTCCAGCGCGGTCTGGCCTGTGGCGACTATGCGGTGGCCCTGGACGGGCGGGTGGTGTGCGCGGTCGAGCGCAAGTCGGCCGGAGACCTGATCTCCAGCGTGGCCAGTGGCCGGCTGAGGTTCGCGCTCAGCGAGCTTGCCGGATTGCCGCGGGCGGCGGTGGTCGTCGAGGAGGGGTACGCACGGCTGTTCGCCCAGCCGTACATGAGAGGCGCGACGGTCGCCGATGGCGTGGCTGAGCTTCAGGTGCGCTATCCGAGCGTCCCGATCGTGTACTGCGAGTCGCGCAAGTTGGCCGAGGAGTGGACCTACCGGTTCCTCGCGGCCGCGTACGCGTGGGCGCGTGACGAGGCACCGGCCCACGCACGAATCGGGAACGCCGGGCTCGACACGCGACTCGCCGACGCGCCTTTGGCACCCTCCCCTTCGAGCGCGGAGCTGCGCGCGTGGGCACGCGCGAACGGGATCGACGTCAGCGACCGCGGGCGCATCAGCCAGGACGTCGCGGCGGCCTGGCGCAGGGCGCGTCACCTCGATGCCTCCAGGCACGGCCGCGATGCCGGAAGCTGATGATCAGCGCTCACAGCGGCGCGCCGCCCGGCAGATGATCGCCAGCTACCACCAGCAGCAGCAAGCGCTCAGCCCAGAAGCTGTGGTCCTTCTGCCTGTTCTCGACCCTGGACTCGGCGATCCGCCTCCAACGCACCCAGGCTCGGGTGACGCCTGCCGCGACGCACCTCGGATTCCGCGTGGTGCAGTAGGCGATCCCCCGCCGGCCGGACCAGGGAGCCGCGCGTCGCGGTAACGGCAGCCTCTACCCCGGCACACTCGAGGACCGTGGAAGGTCGAGGGTTCGAGTCCCTTCGGCGGCTTGACCGGAAGGCCAGCTCCCGTCGTGCGGACCGGCGATCGCGTCCGACAGGTGCGCAGCCACCCGCTCGAGCGCCTCACTGGCCGTGTCCGCGTGCGGCCGCAGCCGGAAGCTCGGCCCGGAGATGTTCACCGCGGCGACGATCTGGCCGCTGAAGTCGCGCACCGGCGCGGCGATCCCGAACAGCCCCAGCTCCAGCTCCTCGTCGGCGATCGCGACGCCGTGCTCGCGGGCGGCGAGGATCCGCCGATGCAGCTCCCCCGCGTCGGCGGGGGCGTTCGGCGTTCCGGCGGCCGGCCGGGCGGGCGCGAACAGCGGTGCGAGCTCGGCCGCCGAGCGATCCATCAGCAGCGCCCGGCCCGACGACGTGCACGTGACCGGCACCGTCCGTCCGCTCCAGCCGCGTGCGGTCACGACCGCCGGCGAGGAGTGCGACAGCAGCGTCAGCACCGCGTCGCCCTGCAGCACCGAGAGATGCGCGGTCTCGCCGATCGCGGCGACGAGCTCGGACAACACTCTCGGCGCGACCGCCAGCAGCCGCGGCCGGCCGGCGCGCCGGGCAAGCGCGAACAGCCCCCAGCCGAGGCGGTACGCGCGCGTGCGCGGGTCGCGGTCGACGAGGCCGGCATCGGCCAGCGCCGCCAGCGCCCGCGACACCTGACTCTTGTCCTGCCCGACCAGCTGCGCGATCCGCACCACTCCCAGGCCCCCGGCATCGAGCGCCTCCTCGGACCCGAGCGCGGCCAGGATCACGGTCCCGCGTCTCAGGCTGCTGGCACGCTGGGCCGGCACCGAGGTCCCCGCACACCGCCCGACGCCCGCCGCGACTCCAGGTCAGTCCATGTAGGTCTTATCGAGGAACAGCTGTCCGAGCCCGGTCGGGTTGACGCCGTGCACCTTCGGCGTCGTCGCAGTGAGTCCATCGATCCAGTATGGGATCACCAGGGGCGTCTCGTTCAGCAGCAGCCGTTCGATCTTGCCTGCGATCTGCTTCTGGGTCTGCAGGTCGATCGCGGCCACGTACTGCTGGTAGAGCTTGTCGTAGGTGGCGTTGTGGAAGTGGGCCGCGTTCCACGAGCCGTGCGTCGTCAGCGGCGCGTTGAGGAACACGTTGGGGACGCCGCGGTCGCCGTAGTTGACCAGCGACATCTCCGAGTCCAGCCAGTCGGAGTTGCCGAACACGGCCTTGCCGTAATACGCCGACTGGTTCTCGACCTTGAGGTGGATCGTGACGCCGATCTTGGCCGCCGACTGCTGGAACACCTGTGCCAGCTGCGGGATCTCCTCGTAGATGTCGGCGGCCATCGTCGCCGTGAAGTGTGTGTGCCCGGCGGCCTGCAGCAGCTGCTTGGCCTTGGCGATGTCCTGTGCGCGCTGCGGTGCGGTCAGGTCCGCGGACTTGAACATCGGCGCGAACGGGTTGTCGTTGCCCAGATTGCCGAGGCCCTGCAGCAGTGCCTGGACCATCCCCCGCCGGTCGATCGACAGTGCGATCGCCTGTCGCACGCGCGCGTCGGTGAAGGGCGCCTGGTCGCAGCGCATCGACATCTCGCGGTGGTTGGAGGACTTGGTCTTGACGATCGTGTACTTCGAGCCGTTCAGCACCGACTGCGCGCCGGAGGGGACGAGCTGCCCGATGCAGTCGACGACCCCGCCCTGCAGCGCCACGATCTGCGGCTGCTGGGATTCGTAGAACTTGAACGAGAGCGTGTCCAGGTACGGCTTCTGGCCCCAGTAGTCGGGGTTGGCGACGAACTCCGCACCCTGGTTGGTCTGATAGCTCTTGAGCTTGAACGGGCCGGTGCCGACCATCGTCTTGCCCCATTTGGCGAAGTCGGTGCCCTTGGGGACGATGACCGCGTTGTAGTTGTCGTTGGAGACGAAGTAGGGGAAGTTGCCGTTCGGCGCCTCGAGGTGGAACTCGACCGTGTGCGTGTCCTTGCTGCGCACGCCGTCGGGCTTGAGCACGCCGACGAACGTCGACAGCGCGTTCGAGGAGTTCTTCGGGTCGGCGAGCTGCTGGAAGGTGTAGACGACGTCGTCGGCCGTCAGCGGCGTGCCGTCGTGGAACTTGACGTTCTGGCGCAGGGTGAACGTCCACGCTGCCGTCCCCGTTGTGGGCGTAGCTGGACGCGAGCATCGGGTACAGCTGCAGCTTCAGGTTGTCGTCGAACGTCAGGAACTCGCCCGGCACCCCGAGCATGCAGAGGCCGCCGGCGTCGTTGACGACCATCGGGTTCATCGCCGTCGCCGGCGTCTGCACCGCCACGTTGAGCGTCCCGCCGTGCTTCGGCGTACCGGCGGCGGTGCTCGTCGAGGAGCTCGCGCCGCCGCCTGAGTTACCCGTGCTGTTGGCGCCGCCGCAGGCGGCAAGGATCGCGCCCATCGCCGACGCGGACATGCCGATCACGGCGCCGCGGCGCAGGAACGTGCGTCGGTCGAGCCGCCCCGCGACGAGCTCGTCGATGTAATGGTTCTCGGCTTCGGTGTGCTGCGCGCGCAGCCCGTCCAGCTTGCGATCGTCGGCCCGCATGTCCTCCACCCTCGTCGTTGCTTGGCGCTCGGCGGCCCCCGACGGACCGTACCGACGCGGAGGCAATAGAGCAAGTCATGTTGTCGTAGTGACAACAAACATCGATCGCGCGGATCGGCGAAGTTGCGATATAAACATCGGCAGTTGTCAATGGCGCAAGGAGAAGTGATGAGCGGCGATGGACTGTTGGCCCGGCTCGAGCGCGGGCCGGTCGTGTGCGCGGAGGGCTATCTGTTCGAGTTCGAGCGCCGTGGATACCTGCAGGCCGGCGCGTTCGTGCCGGAGGTGGTGCTCGAGCACCCGCAACTGGTGACCGGTCTGCACGAGGAGTTCGTGCACGCCGGGTCGGACGTCGTGCTCGCGTTCACGTATTACGGCCACCGCGAGAAGCTGCGGATCATCGGCAAGGAGGACCTGCTCGAGCCGCTCAACCGCGACGCGCTGGCGCTCGCCGGCGAGGTCGCGCGGCGGACCGGCACGCTGCTCGCCGGCGACCTCTGCAACACGAACGCCTACGCACCCGACGACGCCGCACGCGCGGGCGTGCGCAGGATGTTCGCCGAGCAACTGGAGTGGATCGTGCAGGCCGGCGTCGACTATGTCGTCGGCGAGACGTTCTCCTACCTCGAGGAGGCGCTGCTGGCGCTCGAGGCGATCCGCGAGCGCGAGCTGCCGTCGGTCGTCACGCTCGCGTTCCACCGCGCGCACGAGACGCGCGACGGCCACTCACCGGCCGAGGCGTGCCGACGCCTGGAGCAGGCCGGCGCGGACGTGGTCGGCCTGAACTGCATCCGCGGCCCGGAGACGATGCTGCCGATGATCGCCGAGATCCGCGAGGCGGTCGACTGTCCCGTGGCGGCGCTGCCGGTGCCGTACCGCACGACCGAGGCCGAGCCCAGCTTCCAGTCGCTGACCGATCCGCACCGGCCCGGGCATCGCCCGTTCCCGACATCGCTGGATCCGTTCATGTGCACGCGCGAGGAGATCGCCGAGTTCGGCGCCGCCGCGTGGGACCTCGGTGCCCGCTACCTCGGCGTCTGCTGCGGCGCGGGCGCCCATCACATCCGCGCCCTGGCGCTCGCGCTGGGCCGGGAGCCGGCGGGTGCGCGCTACGTCCCGGACATGTCGCGCCACGCGTTCCTCGGCACCGACGCCCAACTGAAGGCCCACAACCGCGACTACGCCTCCGAGCTATAGCCCCCGGTAACCGGACGGCGGCCGCATACGACGACCTGCTCCAGGACGTCCGGTTCGTTCAGCCGGCGACCTGGGTGACGACCCATCGATGCTTGCCGATGCGGCGGACGCGCTCAAAGCCGTGGCGCTCGAACATGGCGACGGTGCCATTGTGGAGAAACGATCCCGACACCCTGCGGCCGACCGTGTCCTCGGGATAGCTCTCCACGATGCCGCCGCCGAGCCCGGAGATCTCCGCGAGCGCACCGGCAAGCGCAGCGTCGGCCACCCCGCGATGGCGGTGAGTCCGCCCGACGAAAAAGCAGGTGATCCGCCAGTCCGGCAGGTCGCCCAGTCCTTCCCGATACGCCTTCTGGTGCTTGATCCGCGGCAGCTCGTCGGTCGCACCGAACTGACACCACCCGACGCAGCGCTCCCCGTCGAACACGAGCGCCGCGTGCGCTCGCCCCTCACGTACGCGCGTCTGCTTCAGAACGCGCCGCTCGGCCGGCGTGTGAGCACCGTTGCGGCCCTCCTCGTGAAAGCCCAGACACCAGCACCCATTCCAGACGCCATGGTGATCCTCGGCAAGCCGCGCAAACTCGGTCCACGTCGCCGTGTCGAGCGGGCGGATCGCGAACCCCATCCGGCGAGTATGACCAGCACGCGCCTCCAAGCGGCTGTCCCCGGCACTGGGAGCGCATGCAACCTGCCGCGCGCCGATCAGTCGCCGGACGGCCGCGTGACAGGCCGGCTCCTCGTCCGGCAGGCCCTCGGAGACGGCCGGGTTCGACCGCCGGATTACGTCCCGTGCCGGATCCGGGTACGCGCCTCGGAGTAGCGCACGTACTCGAACGCGATCAGTCCGCACAGGGCCGCGGCGACGAGCGCGAGCGCGAGGATCGCCGGCACCGCGGCGGCCGCGGGGGTCAGCGCGAGCAGGACCGCGCCGGCGACCAGTCGCTGCCGGTTGAAGGATCCGATGTTGCGGCGCTTGAAGGCGCTGAGCGCGACCAGGTAGAGCGCGGCGCCGCCGCACAGCGCGAGCGCGGGCACCCAGGGAAGGTGCGCGTCGACGTGCTCCACCGTCCGCTTGACGCCGATCGCGAACACGATGATCCCCGCGATCATCGGCAGGTGCAGGTATGTATAGGAGTCGCGCGCCATCCTCGCCTGGGTGTCCTCGCGGGCCTCGCGCAGCCGGCGCTCGGCGACGATCGCGACCACATCGAAGTACGCCCACCACAACGCCGCCGCGGCCGCCAGCCCGAGCAGGACCGCGGCGACGACCCCGATGCGCAGGCGCACGTGCTCGGCGCCCACCCCGAGCGACACGATCGACTCCCCGAGCGCGATGATGATCACCGCCGAGTGGCGCTCGGCGAAGTGCCCGGGCTCCAGGGTCCAGCCGTCCACCCCGCGGGCGATCAGGCCGCCGTAGTCGACGAGCAGCGCGAGCGCCCAGCAGACCGCCCGCGCCGTGCCCGACAGCGCGCCCGCGAGCACGATCAGGCCGGCGGCGGGAAGGATCGTGGTGCCCAGCCGGGCGACGACGGAGGCCAGCGTGGCGTCCTGCCGGGCGCGCGCGACCGCCGCGTAGCAGCCGATGTGCAGCGCCCGCACCGCGAAGTAGGCGACGCCGAAGATCAGCCCGTCGCTGCCGAAGGCATGCGGGACCGCCAGCGAGGCGACCAGCATCGCGGCCATCGCGCAGAACAGGATGAGACGCACGATCCCCTCGTCGGTGTTCGCGGTGTTCGCCAGCCACGCGTATCCCGACCACGCGAACCACAGCACCGCCAGGATCACCAGCCCTTCGACGAGACGCGTCCACGTCGGGTGGGCCGAGACCATGCCGGTGACCTGGGTGATCGCGAACACGAACACGAGGTCGAAGAACAGCTCCAGCGCGGTGGCTCGCTGCTCCCCCTCCTTCGGATCCTGCATCAGACCCGAGGGGACCGCGGCGGTGCGCCTCACGTCTCGTTGTCTGCTCGTCAGCATGGGCGCGGTCTGTGGTCTGAGCTGCTCCCCCGGCACCGGTTACGCTAGCGGCCCGAGTCCACCCGTATACGCCGACCGGAGGCCGCCCGTGACCGTCAAGCGCCTGGAGCACATCGGCATCGTCGTCGACGACCTCGCGGCCGCGACCGAGTTCTTCGCCGGGCTCGGGCTCGAATCAGGGGGCGAAACCTCCGTCGAGGGCGCCTCGGTCGACCGCATCAACGGGCTCGACGGCGTACGGGCGGACATCGTGATGCTGCGGACCCCGGATGGCAACGCGAAAGTCGAGCTCGCCAGGTACCGCTCGCCCTCATACGGGGGCGACACCGCGCCGGCGCCGGCCAACGCCCCGGGCATCCGCCACATCCTCTTCCTCGTCGACGACATCCAGGCATCGCTGGCCGCATTGCGAACGCATGGCGGCGAGCTGGTCGGCGAGCTGGTGAACTACGAGGACAGCTACTGGCTGTGCTACGTGCGCGGCCCGGCCGGGATCATCGTCGAGCTGGCGGAGAAGATCAGCTGATCAGACGGATAAGCGAGAGCGGTCGTGGCGCGTCGACTGAGACACCGCATCGCCGGCCGCCGGAAAGGATCGGGCGGCGACGGCGTCTTTGGAGGAACATCGGCTCCAACAGACCAGGTCGCCCGCATGCATCTCGAGCGCCATCCCCTCCTCGACTCCGGCCCGCGCCCGGTTGCTGTTCGGCGCGACCGACCCGCCGCGCCCCGTGTGGGCGGTCCTCGCCCTCGCCGCGGTCGCGGTCGGCGTCGCGGGTTTCCTGCACGGCCGCCTGTTTCACGAGGGCTACGCCCAGGTCACCGTGATCGGCCCGCTGTTCCTGCTCAACGAGGTCAGTTCGGGCGTGGTGATCGCGCTCCTGTTCCTGCGCCGACCGTGGCTGTTCGCGATGGGCGCGCTCGGGATCAGCGTGGGCGCGGTCGTCTCGATCGTGATCTCGCACACGACGAGCCTGTTCGGGTTCGCCGAGCACCGCTATGACGCCCGCGCGACGGTCATCATCGCCGCCGAGTGCGCCGCGGCGGTGCTCGTCGTGCTCGCCGCCGGGCTGGGGGCGCGCCTGGGCCTCGGCGCGGAGCAGGCGCGATGAGCCGCCGCCTCGGCGAGGTCGCGGCGCTCGTCGTCCTCGCCGGGACCGGGCTCGTCGCCGCCGGCGTCGGCCAGGGCTCTCCCCCGCGGCGCCTGCCCATCTCGGCGAGCGCCGAGCGGCGCGAGATCCGGGCGGTGGCCCACGGCGGCGCGCTCGCGCGTCGCGGCGAGCGCCTGTTCAAGGCACACGGCTGCAGCGACTGCCACACGCTGGCGGCCGGCGGCTACGACGGCCGGCTCGGCCCGCGGCTCGACGTATTGCTGCAGGGCAGCACCGTGCCTGAGATCGAGGCGTTCATCCTCCATCCCCCCCAGTCGATCCCGGGCTACGAGGCGGGGCTGATGCCCCAGGACTTCGGCTCCCGGCTCCCGCGCCGCGACGTGCGCGCGCTCGCGACGTTCATCCGCACGGCGGCCGACGGCGTGGCGGGGTCCTCGTCGCACTGAGCGTCGTCGCACCGGGCGCCGACCCGACCGGGCGCCCGACCGGGCGGGAGGGTGCGAGCGCCACGCACCCTCCCACGGTCTCTCAATGCAGCAGCTTCAGCGTGTTGTCGCCATCGTCGACGAAGTACAGCCGCTTGCCGCTCGGGGCGGCCACCAGACCGAACAGCGAGCCTGCTCCGGTCGCGGTGTCCACGGTCCGCTCGGCAATCTGCCGGCCCGCCGGGTCGACCTCGACGAGGTTGCCGTCACCGGCATTGGCGGCGATCACGTCCCCGTTGGGGGCGAGCGTGAGGCCGAGCGGCTCGTTGAGGTCGCCGCCCATCGTCAGCGTCGCGCCCGCGTCGGGCGCCGGGGTCGTCCGGGTCATCGCGTTCGGGATCACGGCGATGCGGCTGTCCAGCGTGTCCGCGACGTAGAGCTGCCCGCCCGAGCCGAGCGCGAGGCCGGTCGGGCCGATCACGAGGGCGTTGGGATCGTCGCGGCGGGGGATCCGGTTCGCGATCACCCGCTCGCCGAGCACCTTCGGCGCCCGGCCGGCCCCGGGCTCAGCCGGATCCGCACGACCGTCGAGTTGTCGACGGTGTGGCGGCCGGCCGCGGCGCCGCCCTTGAGCACCATGCTCACGAACAGCGTCGACGTCGAGCCGCGGCTCACCACCGTCGAGTCCCACGGGCCCTGGATCTTCGGCCCGGCGATCGTGCTGATCGCGCGACCGGCGCCGTCGAGCACGATCAGGCAGCCGGCGCGAGCGGTCGCCGAGGTCCCGTCCGACGTCGGCAGGCTGCCGACGACGACGTATCCGCCGGGCAGCACGTCGAGCGCGGTCGTGAGCCCGACCCCGCCCGGGCACGACCCCGGGAGCGAGTGATCGGTGATGTGCGCGAACACCGATCGCCGCCCTGTCGGGGAGAGCTCGACGATCGTCGTACCCGTTCCCTGCTTGTTGGCGCGGTCGTTGAAGTTGCTCACGAGCAGGTCGCCCGCCCGCAGCCTGCCACGGTTCGCCCGCACCTTCACCAGGCCGTAGGGGTTCACGTCCCCGTTGCCGGGCACCGTGGAGCCGACGGTGCCGACCTGCGTCAGTTGAGTGAGCAGTGGCGTCGGCGTGGTCGCGCCCGGCCCGGCGGCGCCCCTCGCGCCGGTGGCGCCGTGGGCGGCGACGCCGTAGGCGGCGAGCGCGCCGACTGCCCCAACGGCCAGGGTCTGTTTGAGCATGGTCTCCTCCGATGGTCGGGCGTGGTCGCCGGGCCCGGCGCCCGGCGCGTTCTCTGCACAGCAGGACGCCGCCGTGGCTCGATCCTTCCCGGCGCCCGGGGATTCGTCCGCGCGCGGACCGCGCGCAGCGGGCCGGCTCCCCTCCCGCACCACGGCTATACGTTCGGGCCGACTCCCTGATCACGCGCCTTCGGCGGAGAACCGGTCATTGTTCCGACCAGATACGCGGGTCCGCTCCGTGTCCGCAACTCTCGCGCCGATCACGCGTTGTGAACTCCGAATCATCGACATCCAGCCGAGTCGCCGGACCCACGGGCCGGCGAGCGGGGGACCACCCGGGACGACCTCACGGCGTCCCATGGGGCGAATCGCCGGCTTCTGCCGGCGTAGCGCGACTCTTTCAGCGCGAGCCCGTCAGCTCACCCCGTAGGCGCCGAAAGAGAAGGGTCTGCCGCCGTGCTCCACAAACTGTTCCGCGCCTGCCTGCGCGCTGCGCTCATGAGCCTCGCGCTCGGTGCCGTCCTGTCCCCCGCCGTCGCGCTCGCCGCGGGAGCGGGTGGCGGAGGCGCGACGCTCACCGCCCCTACGACGACCGCCACCGCCACCACCCATGCGAGCCCCGGCGCGACGCGCCTACTCGGACGCCGCGTGCTCCGCCCCGGAATGCACGGGCGAGACGTCAAGCAGATGCAGCGGGCGCTCACCGCCGCGGGCTACGCGACGACCGCCGACGGCCAGTTCGGCCCGATGACCCGGCGCAGCGTCATGCGCTACCAGCGGGCGACCGGGCTGCGGGCCACCGGCGCGCTCTCACGCTCGGAGGCCCGCACGCTGCGGTGCCGCCACGCGGACGACGGGCCACACCGCGACGACGACGACCGCGACGACGACGGCGGACGGCAAGGCGACGATCGCCTCCGACGGCCAGCTCGTGCTGCCCGCCGGCGCCCCCGCCGCCGTCCAGCAGATCGTCGCGGCCGCCAACAGCATCATCGACACCGACTACGAGTGGGGCGGCGGCCATGCGAGCTTCCAGAGCAGCGGCTATGACTGCTCGGGCGCGGTCAGCTTCGCGCTGCACGGCGGCGGCCTGCTCTCCTCCCCGGAGGACTCGACCGGCCTGGAGTCCTACGGCCGGCCCGGCATGGGCACCTGGGTCACCGTCTACAGCGACCCGGCGCACGCGTTCCTGGTCGTCGACGGCCGGGCGTTCGACACCGCCGACTACGGTGGCCCGAACATCCCGAGCGGCTCCGGCCCGCGCTGGCGCTCCAACCCGACCGGCAACCTCCGCGACGGCGGCGGCTACGTCGCCCGTCACCCCGCGGGCTCGAGCCGCGGCGGCCGCCGGCAGCGCCTGGGCGGGACCGAAGTCGACCGTCATCAGCGCCCCGCCGCCCGGGGCGTTGGCGGCGGTCGCGGTGCCGTGGTGCGCCTCGGCGGCCTGGCGCACGATCGCCAGCCCGAGCCCCGAGCCGGGCGTGGCGCGCGCGGTCCGCGCCCGGTGGAAGCGGTCGAACACGAACGGCAGGTCCGCCTCCTGAAAGCCCCGGCCGTGGTCGCGCACCGCGAGGCGGCCGTCGCGCAGCCGCACCTCGATCTCATCGCCCTCCCGGCTCCACTTCACCGCGTTGTCGAGCAGATTCGGCGACCGCCCGGGCGATCCGGTCGCCCTCCCCCCGCACGAGCGTGGGCTCGAGCTCGGCGGTGACGGTGAGCGACGGCGCGCGACGGCGGGTCGCTGCACCGCCGCGGCGACAACCTCGTCCAGGCGCACGTCGCCGGCGCCGCCGCCCGGCTTGGCGCCGCGCGCGAGCTCGACCACGTCGGCGACGAGCGCGGTGAGCTCGTCGAGCTCGTCGATCACGTCGCGGCGCAGCGCCTCCCGCTCCGACGGCGGCAGCCGCTCCTCGTCGCGCATCAGCTGCAGGTTGGCGCGGATCGTCGCGATCGGCGTGCGCAGCTCGTGGGAGGCGTCGGCGACGAGGTTGCGCTGCGCCTGGACCGAGCGCTCGAGCGCGTCGAGCGTCTCGTTGAACGTCCGCGCCAGCCGGGCCAGCCGTCGCCGCCCCGGACCTCGAGCCGGTCGCCCTGAAGGCGCTCGGGCGAGGCGGCGATCGCCTCGGTCCGGCGGGTGAAGCGGGCGATCGGCGCGAGCGCGGCCCGGGCGACGAGCACGCCGAGCAGCGCGGCGAGCGCGATCCCGGCGGCGGCGATGACCGTGAGCAGCAGCAGCTGGTGCGACAGCGCGTGGTCGACTCCGGTGAGCGGCAGCGCGGCGATCAGCGCGCCGCGGGAGCCCGCGCCCACGACGTACAGGCGCAGCGAGACCCCGCGCACCGTGGCGTCGGTGAAGAACCGGCCGCGGCCGCGGCGGGCGAGCGCTCGCATCCGCCCGTCGACCGGGATCCGGTCGCGGGGATCGAGCGCGTGCACGGCGCCGTCGCGCGAGAGCTGCTCGACGACCACCTCGGTGCCCCCGAACGGCGTCCGGCCGCGGTGCTCGAGCGGGAGCCGGCCATTGCGGGCGGGGCCGGGCCCGTGGCCGCCCGGCGGCGGGCCCGCGCCGGCGTGGCCCCGGGTGATCCGGTCGGCGGTGCTGAGCAGCTGGGTGTCGACCTGCCCGCGCAGCTCCGAGCTCGTCCCCGCGTAGCTGGAGACCGCGACCGCGATCACGGCGATCGCCACCGCGACCCCGGCGGCAAGGCCGAGGCGGACCCGCAGGCTCACGCCCGCGGCTCCGGCTCGCGCAGCGCGTAGCCGACCCCGCGCACGGTGTGGATCACCGCCTCGGCGCCGGCCTCCTCGAGCTTGCGGCGCAGGTAGCCGACGTAGACGCGGAGCGCATTGGAGCCCGGGCCGAAGTCATAGCCCCACACCCGGTCGTAGATGAGCGTGTGCGGGAGCACCCGTCGCGGGTTGATCATGAGCAGCTCCAGCAGCTGGTACTCGGTCCGGGTGAGCTCGACGAACCGGTCGCAGACCGCGACCCCGTGCAGGCCGGGGTCCAGGCGCAGGTCGAGGAACGCGGGGGCGCCGCCGTCGCTCGCCGCCGAGGGATCGAACGTCGCCCGCCGCAGCAGCGCGCGCAGCCGGGCCCGCAGTTCGTCAACGTCGAACGGCTTGACGAGGTAGTCGTCGGCCCCGGCGTCCAGGCCGTCGATGCGGTCCGACACGGCGTCCCGGGCGGTGAGCATCAGCACCGGGACACGATTGCGCTCGCGGCGCAGCAGCCGGCAGACCTCCACGCCGTCGATGTCGGGCAGCCCGATGTCGAGCACGACCGCGTCCGGCGGGTTGGCCGCGATCTCGGCGAGCGCGCCGGCGCCGGTGCCCGCGAGGCGGACCGCGTACCCCGACAGCCCGAGCGCGCGCCGGAGCACGTCGCGCAGGCCGCGGTCATCGTCGACGACGAGCAGCTGCATCTGCCCGGATTGTGCCGCGCGCCGGCGACGTTCGACGAGACTCCTACGCGCCGCTTACACGCTCGCGCAGCACCGCGCCGAGGATCCCGTTGACGAACCCGGGGGCGGAGGATCCGCAGAACGTCTTGGCGGTCTCGACGGCCTCGTCGATCGCGCCCTCCGGCGGGATCGGCACCTCCCCGGGCATGAGCTCCGGGTGCAGCATCTCCAGCAGCGCCACCCGGATGATCGACCGCTCCAGCGGGGCGATGCGCTCCAGCGGCCAGTCGGAGGCATGGCGGCGGATCAGCTCGTCGAGCTCGTCCTGGTTCTCGCGCACCTGCTCGGCGAGCGCCAGCGTGAACATGTGCACGTCGCGCGGCAGCGTCTCGCCGAGGTCCCGGCCGAGCAGGTCGCTCTGGTAGAGCGCCCACACGGCCGCACGGCGTTGCTCGGTTCGGCGGGCCACGCGCTAGCCGACGACGAGGAGCTCTTTGGGAATGTGGGTGAGCACCTCGCGCCCGGACGGCGTGACCGCGCACAGATCCTCGATCCGCACCCCGAGCTCGCCCGGCACGTACACGCCGGGCTCGCAGCTGACGACGTTGCCGGCCTGCAGCACGTCCTGGGAGCGGCCCGAGAGCGTCGGCTTCTCGTGGACCTCGAGGCCGACGCCGTGGCCGAGGCTGTGACCGAAGTGCTCCGCGTGGCCGGCCGCGTCGATGATCCGGCGCGCGGCGCCGTCGGCGTCCCGGCCGCCGACGCCGGGCCGCACCTGCTCGAGGCCCGCCAGCTGCGCCTCGAGCACCAGATCGTAGGCGATCCTCGCCCCGTCGCCGACCTCGCCGGAGGCGACGGTGCGGGTGCAGTCCGAGCAGTAGCCGTCGAGCACCGCGCCCCAGTCGATCACGACGAGCTCGGCGTCGCCGATCTCGGCGTCGCGCGGCGCCGCGTGCGGCCGCGCGCCATGCGCGCCGCCGGCGACGATCGTGTCGAACGACGCGGCCGAGGCGCCGCGATGGCGCATCGCGTCCTCGAGCGCGAGCGCGACCGCGGTCTCGGTCCGGCCGGCGATCCCCTGCTCGAGGATCTCGCGCAATGCGGAGTCGGCGAGCTCGCAGGCGGCGCGGATCCGCTCGATCTCGTGCTCGTCCTTGACCGCGCGCAGCGCCTCGACCGGGGTGCCCGCGGCGACCAGCTCGATCGAGCCGGGCAGCCGCCGGCGCAGCGTTGCGTGCTGGTGGACGGTGACGTCCCGGTCCTCGAAGCCGAGCCGGAGCTCGGAGTCGGGCAGCAGCGGGCCGAGCTCCTCGAAGAAGCCGGTGGCGATGATGTGGCGCTCGAACGCGGGGTCGACCTCGGCGGCGGCCTGCTCGGCGTAGCGGAAGTCGGTGAGGAACAGACGCCGGTCCGGGCCGATCAGCGCGGCCCCGTTGGAGCCGGTGAAGCCCGTCAGGTAGCGGACGTTCACCAGCGAGGTCACGAGCATCAGGTCGACCTCCTGCTCGTCCTCGGACAGGGCCTGCACCAGGCGGTTGGCTCGATCGCTCATGACATCAGCTCCTCTCGCAGCACGACGAGCGCGTCACGGTAGCCGTCCGGGCCGCGGCCGGCGACGCGCCCGGTGCACAGCCCCTCCAGCACCGACCGGCGCCGGAACGGCTCGCGCTCATCGACGTCGGACAGGTGGATCTCGACCGCGGGCAGGCCCGTGAGCTCCAGCGCGTCGCGAATCGCGTAGGAGTAGTGCGTCCACGCGCCCGGGTTGAGCACGATCGCGTCCGCCAACCCCTCGAGGCCGTGGAGGTGCTCGACGAACTCGCCCTCGTGGTTGGACTGGTAGAAGCGGGTCACCAGGCCGAGCTCGCCCGCGTGCTCGGAGATGCGCAGCTCGAGCTGGGTGAGCGTGAGCGTCCCGTAGTGGACGGGGTCGCGGCGTCCGAGCTGGTCGAGGTTGACCCCGTGCATGATCTCGACGCGGTTGCGGGCGATGTCGGTGGGCATGGTCTGCGCCCAGACGCTAGCTGGCCGACAGCTCGCGCACGGCCGCGATCAGCTCGGCGGAGGCGACCGTGCATCCGGGTCGGGCGTCGCCGGGCTCGGTGAGGAGCACGAACGGGACCGGGCCCTCCCCCACGCGCTTCTTGTCCCGCGCGGTCGCCATCACGACCGCGTCGGGGTCGACCTCGCCGGCGAGCGTCGTCGGGAGGCCTCGGGCGGCGAGCAGATCGCGGACCTCGGACCGCAGCGCGCCGGCGCCCGACAGGCGCAGCGCCGCGAGCAGCCCGAGGCCGACCGCCTCGCCGTGGCGGTAGCGCGCGTACCCGGTGACGGTCTCGATCGCGTGGCCGACGGTGTGGCCGAGGTTGAGCGTCTGCCGCAGGCCGGTGTCGCGCTCGTCGGCGGCGACGACTCGCAGCTTGGTGTGCGCGCACCCCGCGACGACGCCGGGTCGCGTCGGGTCGGCGCCCGCGCGACCGCGCTCCCACAGCCAGCCGCCGGCGAGCAGCGCGGTCTTGACGACCTCCGCGTAGCCGGCGGCGAGCTCCTCGGCGGGCAGCGTGGAGAGCGCATCGGTGTCGGCGATCACGGCGCGCGGCTGGTGGAACGCGCCGACGTAGTTCTTGGCCTCGGACAGGTCGACGCCCGTCTTGCCCCCGTAGGCGGAGTCGACCTGGGCGACGAGCGTGGTCGGCACCTGCACCACCCGCACGCCGCGCTGATAGGTCGCCGCGCAGAAGCCGGCGAGGTCGCCCACGACGCCGCCGCCGAGCGCGACCACCACGTCGGAGCGGGTCATCGCGCCGCGAGCCAGCTCCGACCAGACGATCTCGGCATGGGCGACGGTCTTGGACTGCTCGCCGGGCATGATCGTCACCCGCCCGTCGAGGCCCCCCAGCCGGTCGCCGTACAGCCGCCCGGCGTTGTAGTCGGTGACGAGGAACCGCCGCCCGGGGACGGTCCCGGCCAGAACGCCGCTCGCCGTCATCGCCGAGCAGCCCGGGGCCGATGTAGGCGGGGTAGTCGCCGGAGCGGCTGGTCGCCCACAGCATCCGCACCCCCGGGGCGGCGAGGCCCTCACCCGCCTCGAGCACCTGTTCGATGTCGTGCATGCGGCGCTCGGGCACGATCACGTCGGCAGCCGCCGCGTACAGCGGCTCGCGGGCGGCGTGCAGCGCGGCGAACTCTCGCGGTCGCGCGCCAGCGGCCGGCCGCTGCGCTCCGCGCGTCGCCACGCGGTGTCGACGTCGACGTCGATCCACACCACGAGATGGCGCGCGAGCGCCTCCGGACCCGTGGAGTGCAGCGCCGCCGCCCAGCGACACGGCGCGGCCGCCGCCGCTGAGCAGCTCGAGTGTCATCGCTCCTCGAGCCGCGGAAACCTCGCTCGCCGTCGGTGGCGAAGATCTCCTCGATCGGGCGGCCGGTGCGGCGCCGATCTCCTCGTCGACGTCGACGGCCCGGCCGTCCGGGCGGCGCTCGACGAGCGCTCGCGCGGCGGTCGTCTTGCCGGCGCCCATGAAGCCGACGAACGCGACGGACGCGGGCGAGCTCGGGCGCGGCGCGGCGCGGCGCACGCCGCGGCCAGCCGATCCGCTCCCGGTAGGCGGCCACGGCGGCGCGCACGTCGTCGATGTGGTCGCCGCCGAACTTGCGGCGGTAGGCGTCGGCGAGCACGAACGCGACCATGGCCTCCCGACCACGCCGGCGGCCGGCACCGTGCACGAGTCGGTGCGCTCGCGCAGCGCCTGGGCCGGCTCGTGGGTGGCGATGTCGACCGAGCGCAGCGGCTTGGTGAGCGTCGGCAGCGGCTCGTCGACGCCGCGCACGACGAGCGGATCGCCGGTGGTCATCCCGCCTTCCAGCCCGCCCGAGCGGTTCGTCTTCGCGATAAAAGCCGCGCTCGGTCGTCCCGGAAGATCTCGTCGTGGGCCTGGGAGCCCGGCAGCCCCGCGACCTCGAGCCCGTCGCCGATCGCGGCCGCCTTCATCGCCTGGATCGAGAGGATCGCCTGCCGAGGCGGCCGTCGAGCCGCTCCTCCCAGGACACGTGCGACCCGAGGCCGGGCACGCAGCCCGAAGGCGCGCACCTCGAAGACGCCGCCGAGCGACTCGTTGGCCTTGCGGAGCGGGTTGATCTCGGCCACCATCGCTCCGTGGCCTCGGGGTCGAGGCAGCGGACCGGCGACTCGTCGACGCCGGCGAAGTCGCGCGGGGGTGAGATCGTCGCGGCGCGGCGCCCGCACGCCGGTGATCTGGATGCACGTGCGAGGACACGCTGGACCCCGAGCGCGGCGAAGGAAGGCCTGGCGACGCGCGCCGCCGGCGACCCGGGCGGCCGTCTCCCGGGCGCTCGCCCGCTCGAGGAGTCGCGCACGTCGGTGAGCCCAAACTTCTGGGTGCCGACGAGGTCGGCGTGGCCCGGGCCGGGGGAGAGGAACTCGTCGGGCGGATGACCTCGACCGGCCACGGGATCATCCGCTGCTCCCAGTTGGCGTAGTCGCGGTTGGGGACCTCGAGTGCGATCGGACCGCCGAGTGTGCGCCCATGGCGGACCCCGGCCGTGACGACGACGTGATCGGACTCGATCTTCATCCGCCCGCCGCGGCCGTGACCGAGCTGGCGACGGGCCATGTCACGGTCGATCGCCTCGCGATCCAGCTGCAGACCGGCGGGCAGGCCCTGCAGGATGCCCATGAGCCCGCGGGCCGTGGGACTCACCCGCGGTGGTGAGCTCAAGCGTCATCGGAGGCCCTCGCGCGTGCCGGGGCGGGGTCGGCGACGGGGCCGCGGGGAGTCTCGGCGGGGTGCGCCTGGGCGTGGATGCCGGGGATCCGGGGGTTCCGGTGCCCTCACACCACGGACAGCGGGACCTCGTGCGGCGTTCCGCCGAGTCCGGACTGCAGCCTGCCGGTGCCGCGGCAGGCCAGGGCGCTCCCCGGGAGCGGCTGTCATGTCGGTGCTCATCGCCGATCAACAATAACCCGTCACGCGGACGCTGCGGGCTGCCGCGTCCATCACGGCCCGGGGAGCCGGGCGCCCCGGTGAACTGCGTGAAGCTCAGCGCACCCTGCCCGACGAGCAGCGCCAGGCCGTCGACGGACGGGGGCACGGCGTGAGCCCGGGCGGCACGGGGATGAGCGCGGGTGGCGTCGCCGGCGGGTAGACGTAGTCGACGACGGCGCCGAATTCACCGAGCACGCCGGCGTCGGCGGCGACCTCCGTCGCCGGCGGCGAACGGGTCCTCGCCCCGCAGGCCGACCGCGGTGCAGTTACCGACGAGGGCACGGTCGGCGGGCTCGGCCTCGTCACCGCACGGGCGCCGGGCTGGGCGGCCAGCAGGCGCTGCGCGGTCGGGCGTGCGATTCCACACCCGCAGATCGCGGGGACGCCGGCGTCGCGCAGCGCCCACACCGCCGCCCGCGCGCTGCCGCCGGCACCGAGCACGAGCGCGGCGAACGCGGCTCGGGCGATCCCCAGCTCGGCGAGTGCCTGGAGCAGGGCCGGAGCGTCGGTGTTGTCGGCGGCGATGCGGGCCGTCCTCGCGAGAGTCGAGAGCATTCGCATTCGCGCCGATCGCACGCGCTCGTGGCGTCGTGATCGTCAGGCGGCCGCGAGTGCCGCGGCCTTGTGGGGGATGGTCACGGCGCAGGGGGAAGAACCCGGCGCCGCGGAGCGCCGGCAGGGTCTCGGTGACCAGCTCCGGGAACCGGCAGCAGCTGATAGCGCCAGCTGCCCAGGCCGACCGCGGACGAGCGCCGCGTTGTGCATCGCCGGCGAGCGGCTGTGGGCGACCGGCCAGCCGACCACGCCGAGCCGGGTCGCCGGCATGGCGTACCGCTGGGGCAGTGCAGGAGCGCCGGTCACGGACGAGCAGGGATTGAAACTGCGCGTAGCTCGACGCGAACACCGTCTTGTCCGTGCAGGGCTTGGAGAAGAAGTACAGGTAGTGGCTGTTCGCCGGATGCGGCGGCGGCGTCGGAGCGCGGTGAGGCCGGGGCTGTTGATCAGACGGGGGGAGCCGAAGTGGGTGTGGGTGTTGTGGGGGACTCTTCGAGGCCAGCTGGGGGTGACGGTCAACGGCTTGGTGAAGTTCCCGGTCGCGTACCGCGCGGTGGGGTCGGACTGCAGCATCATGTGATCGCGCAGCCGGTTGTCGATGACCGAGGAGACGAGGCGATCGTCGGCCGGGGAGGCCGGCGAGTTCGGCTTCGATCTGGCGAAGGCGATCGTGACCAGCGTCGAAGGCGGAGAGGTGCAGGCGGTGGGCCTGGCTGAGGTTCACGGTGGCGAAGCGGCGCTTGAAGTCGTGCAGCTGATCGGCGACCAGCGCCGAGGCACGGGGGCGGTCGACAAGCGAGTAGGTGTCGGGGAACAGGAAGCCCTCGAGCGTCTTCGTCGTCCTCGGCGCCCCGTAGGAGCGCGGATCGAGGATCGGGGGAGTGCAGCGTGTCGGCGAGGTAGTCGCCCTTGACGTCGTGCTGGCGTCGCAGCAGCGCGGCGACGTACTGGCGGGTGTGGCCCTCGGCGAGGGTGAGCTCGCTGGTCCTGGCCGCCACGGGGGCGCGGGTCAGCCGCGCGAGCACCGCCTCGTACCCCATCCCCCTGCGCAGGTGGTAGGTCCCGGCGCGGATGTTGCTGCGGTCACCGTCGAGCGTGGCGCGCAGCTCAAGAAGAAGCTCGAGGAGATCACCCCGTCACGCGGCGAGCGTCAGCGCGACCGCCTTGGAGCTCGTGGGTTCTGAGGGATCGGGTCACCGTCACCGACCCGCGGGGTGAGGTGCCGAACGGCTGGAAGATCTCGATCGCGAACACGACGATCGCGGCGACGACGAGGGATGACGATCAGCGCGGCGATCCGCGGCCAGCCAGCGGTGCGGGCGGGCCGCCCCGGCGCGCACCGCGGCCGGCCCGCGACGCGGAGGCTCGGGCGGACGGCGGATCGGCGTCCGCCGGCGGGGACGGCGGGCGACCCCGGGAGGGACGTGTGGCGCGCGAGACGCGCCTGGTGCCCGAGGGGGTCTCGAGCTCCTCGTCGGGCACGTAGAACTCGGGGTCCGGCGGCGAGGGGAAGGACCGGATCGGGCGGGCGGCCGGGGGCTCGAAGTCGGCCGGGGGCTGCGACGGGCACGGTCCGACCTCCGGCGGACGGCGACGCGGGGCGCGCGGGGGGGCGCGGGCGACGGCGACGGCGACGGCGACCGCGACCGCGAGCACGGGCGCGGGGTGGGTCAGGCGAGCGCCGCGGGCGGGGGCGCCGGTGCGGGCGGATCCCCCGACGACGGGCGGGTCGGCGGGGCGAACTAATCCGGCCGCCTGCTCGTCGGGGCCGGGGGCGGCCGAGACCAGACGGCGTCGGCGATCCTCGCGCTCCCGGCGGGCGGCCTCGCGCTCGGCGGCGGTGGGCCCCCCGCGCTCGGAACCCTCAGCCACGGGCGTCGGCGGTCCGGCGCGTCGAGCCAGGCCGTCCCTCGACGGAGTCGGGCCGCCGCACGTGAATCCTCGCTCGCACGCGACCCACCGTCACGTTGCGCCATCCGGGTGGTGAAGCGCTCGTCGTAGAGCTCGACCGGGACGGCGATCGCGCCCTGCGAGGCCCTCGGCAAACACCCGGGTCTCACGCGGTCTGATCGGAGTCGCCGGCCGTCCAGCGACGGGGGCAGGCCGACGAGCACGCGCTGGGCGGCCGGTCTCGGCAATGAGCTCGCGCAGCCGCGCGCCGGCAGGCGACGGGTGCCCGGGGCGAGAACGGGCTCCAGCGGGGTGGCGAGCGCGCCCCTGTCGGGTCCGAGAGCGGCCGCTGCCGCAGCGTGCGCTGCCGTAGTCGAGTGCGAGCACGCGCAAGCGCTCCGATACCCCCGGATATTGGTCCCCTCACTCATCAGCGGCCGCTCACGACAAGGTGAGGGCCGCCTCGATCGCCGCCCCAGGGCGACCCCGGAGCGCGTCGGGGAGCCTGCCCGGATCGCGTCCGCGGCGCGGGCCATCGTGTCGCGCCCGCCGCCTCCGCCGCCGACCTGCGCGGCGGCGAGCTTGACGATCTCCCCCGCCTTCACCCCACGCGCGATGAGGGCCCGGCGCGACCGAGGCGATGAGATCGACGCAGCCATCGCGGCACGCCCGAGCACGATCGCGGCCTCGGCCAGAGCCGGCCCTTGAGCCGATCGGCGAGCGCGAGCAGCGCGTCGCCGTCGGCGACGCGGTGACCGCGGCGGTGAGGACGCGTCGCGCCGGCGGTGCTCGGTGGCTGCGGTGACGAGCGGGTCGAGGTCGACCGCACCGGCCGCGCCGGCCCGCGCCGGACGTAGCGGCGCGCTGAGCTCGCGGAAGCGCTCGCGCAATGCCGTGACCGAGTCGGCGACCCGTTCGGGGGGAACCCGCAGCAGGTCCGCGGCGCGTCTCGAGCCGCGGTCGCGGTCGCGCATGAAGGCGATCGCCTCGGGCCCCGTGATCGCCTCGATCCGCCGCACGTTGGCCGCGCTCGAGGTCTCGTTCAGCAGAAGCGAAACAGGCCGATCTCGGCGGTTGAGCGCACGTGCGTCCCGCCGCACAGCTCGCGTGAAACGAGAGATCACCCCCACCCCCAACACCGCCGACCTCGACCATCCGCACGAACTCGCCGTACTTCTCGTCGAACCAGCGCCATCGCGCCAAGCGCCTTGGCCTCGTCGAGCGTCATGCCTTCAGCGCCCGCACCGGGTGGTTCTGAACGATCCAGGCGTTGACCGTCGTCCTGCGACCGCCGCGCAGCTCGCTCGCCGCTCAGCGCCGCTGCGAGTGGGTGAAGTCGAAGCGCAGCTTGTCGGGCCCGACGTAGGAGCCGGCCTGGTGGACGTGAGCGCCGAGCCGCCGGCGCAGCGCGGCGTGGAGCAGGTGGGTGGCGGTGTGGTTGCAGGCGGTCGCGTGCCGCGTGGCGCGGTCGACGCGCGCGTGGACGCGCTCGCCGGGCTCGAACTGCGCCGCGCTCGGGCGTCGAGCGCGACGACCTGGTCGTGAGCCGAGGCGGAACACGTCGCTCGACCCGGGCGCGGCAGCTCGCCGCCGTCGCACTCCAGCGTCGCCCGCGTCGGCGACCTGGCCGCCGCCGGTGGCGTAGAAGGGCGACTCGACGCAGCTTGACGAGCAGCCGGCCGTCGTCGGCGCGCTCGACCGCGCCGATCGTCGTGTGCGCGTCGGTCGTCTCGTAGCCGACGAACTCGGTGGCGAACCCGGCCGCGCCCGACAGCGCGACCGCCCGCTCGCGGCAGCCCGTCGCCGCCGCGCCGCGCCCGGCCTTCCCGCGCCCGCGGTCGCGCTGCTCGCTCCATCAGCGCCTCGAAGCCCGGCCTCGTCGACGCCGAGGTCGTGCTCGGCCACGATCTCGAGCGTCATGTCGATCGGGAACCCGTACGTGTCGTGCAACTGGAACGCGTCGGCGGCGGCGATCCCCTCGTCGCCATGATCCCGTGCCCGGGCGATCAGCTCGTCGAGGCGCTTCGAGCCCCAGCTCGAGCGTGCGGCCGAAGGTCTCCTCCTCGGACGCCAGCCAGCGCCGGATCGGGTCGCGGCCGGCGTGCAGCTCGGGGTAGTCGGCCGCCATCAGTCTCGGTCGACGACGCTCCGCGTAGCGCTGCAGCGTAGCCCGGCCCGAGGTCGAGCGACGCGGCCATGCTGGATCGCGCGGCGCATGACCCGCCGCAGCACGTAGCCGCGGTCCTCGTTGGAGGGCACGACGCCGTCGGCGAGCAGGAACGAGACCGCGCGGCTGTGGTCGGCGAGCACGCGCAGCGCCTTGTCGGTCGCGGAAGTCCGTGCCGTAGCGGCGGCCCGACAGCTCCTCGCCGAGCGCGATCAGCGGCGCGAACTGATCGGTCTCGAACACGGGGGTCTCGGTGCCCTGCAGGATGCAGGGCCAGGCGGTTGAGGCCCAGGCCGGTGTCGATGCCCGTTCGCCGCCAGCGGGGTGAGGACACCCTCGGGGTTCTGGTCGAACTGCATGAACACGAGGTTCCAGAAGTCTAGGCCAGCGTTCGTGCTCCCCGCCCGGCAGGTCGTCGGCGGCGGCCGTAGTCCAGGCCGCGGTCGAGGTAGAGCTCGGAGCTCGGGGCCGCACGGGCCGGTCGGCCCCATCTGCCACCAGTTCTCCTCGCGTGTCGCACTCGACGATCTTCTCCCGCGGGACGCCGATCTCCAGCCAGGAGCCTCGATCGACTCCTCGTCGGGGCCGAGTTCGAGCGGCGTCGTCGCCGGCGAACACGGTCACCCAGATATCATCGGGCGCGAGCCCGAACGCCTCGGTCGACAGCCGCCAGGCCATCTGCTGGGCCTCGCGCTTGAAATAGTCGCCGAACGACCAGTTGCCCATCATCTCGAAGAACGTGAGGTGCCGCGCGGTTGTCCCGATGATCTCGATGTCGACGGTGCGGAACGTCTTCTGGCAGTCGGTCACCCGCTTGCGCGGCGGCGTCTCCTGGCCGAGCAGGTAGGGCTTGAACGGGACCATGCCCGCGATCGTGAACAGCACCGACGGGGTCGTACTTGGCCGGGACGAACGCGATGCCTAGGGCACCCGCAGGTGGCCCTCGGACTCGAAGAACGACAGGTACGCTGGCGGATCTCGTCGGTGCTCATCGCCATGGTGGTTCGCAGTGTAAGGAGATGAACGGCTCGGCCCGCACGCTGTGGGGAGCCCTTTGCGTCGTGGCGACCGACAACCTTCCCCTGCAGCGAGCGGGAAGCTTTCCTTGAGCCGAGGCCGAACAACCTTCCCCGCGTTGCCTCGGTGGCGGTGGCGCTCAGCGGGCGATCGTGCCCCAGCCGACGACGCTCTCGCCGTCCATCAGGCAGGCGAGCTGGCCGGGGGCGGCGCCGTCGACCGGCTCGGCGAGCGCAACAGCTCGAGCAGGCGGTGGGGCCCGGCGGCGGGGTCGCCGACCACGCGGGCCGGCAGCGGCCGCGAGCGATAGCGGAGCTTGACCCGGTCCACGCGCGCCCCCTCGCGCCGCAGCTGCGCACCGCGCAACCCGCACCCGGTCGGACCGCAACGCGTCCCGCGGGCCGACGGTGACGCGACGGCTCGCGGCGTCCTTGTCGAGCACGAACAGCGGCTCACGCGCGCGTGGAGGAGACCTCACCGAGCCCGCGGCGCTGACCGACCGTGAAGCGGTGCTGGCCCCGGTGGGTGCCGAGCACGCGGCCGGCGGGGTCGACGATCTCCCCCGGCTCGTCACCGACGCCCGCCGTGGCGGGCGAGGAAGCGCGCGCGGTCGGTACCGGCGAGGAAGCACAGGTCCTGGGAGTCGGCCTTGGCGGCGACGGGCAGTCCGGCGGCGGCGGCGATCTCCCGCACTCGCGGCTTCGTCAGCTCACCGAGCGGGAACCGCATCCGGGCCAGCGACCCGGGCGCCAGCGCGGCGAGCATGTACGTCTGATCCTTCCCCGGGTCGGCGGCCGCTCGCAGCAGCGGCCCGCCGGGATGGTCGGCCTCGGCCGTGCGCGCGTAGTGCCCGGTGGCCAGCCACGCGCAGCCGAGCCGGTCGGCGAGGCCGAGCATCGCGTCCAGGCGCACGTGGCCGTTGCAGCCGACGCACGGGTTCGGGGTCTCCCCCGCCGCGTAGCCGTCGATGAACGGCTCGACGACCCCCGCGCGGAACTCCTCGCGCAGGTCGATCGTGAAGTGGGCCAGGCCCATCGAGTGCGCGAGCGACCGCGCCTGGGACCGCGCTCGCCGAGCAGCAGCTGCGCTCGGCGTCGTTCTCCCGGTCGGCCCACAGCTCGAGCGTCACCGCGACGGCGGGCGCCCCGTCCTGCGCGCACAGGTGGGCGGCGACCGCCGAGTCGACGCCGCCGCTCATCGCCACGAGCGTCCCGTTCTGGACCGGCGGCAGCTGGGCGCCCGCGCGGACCGCGCCTCCCAGCGCGCGAGCGAGCGCATCGGCGGCGAGCTCGGCGGCGTGCAGCTTGCCCGGCGAGAGCCCGCCGAGCTCGGCCGCGATCTCCCGCGCGCCGACGCGCGCCGCCTCCAGCACCGGCGTGCCGCGCACGAGCCGACCGCCGCGCTCCCCGCCGCGTGGGCGGATCCGCACCCGTGCGCCTCGTAGCCCGCGTCGCGCACGCGATCGCCCGTCACGGCGACCGAGAACGTCATCTCGTCACAGCAGACGCCCCCGGCGGCGTTCACGGTCACGGCCCCGTCCGGGACGTGACCGGCGCCCTGGGGCGAGACCAGGTGGTGCTCGAACGCGAGTGCGTCCATGTCGGCGCGAAGGTTAGGGGTCGGGGGCAGCGCGATCAGTGGTGCGGTAGCCGGAGCGCGCGGACATATTGACAGTATACTGTCGATATGACAGCATACTGTCCATGTCCTCCTCCTCTCACTCATCCCGCACGCCGACCGTCCATCTCGCCCTCTACGCCGGCCTGATCGACTCGGAGATCGGTCATCTCCTCGTCGAGCTGCGCTCGGGACGGTTCACCCGCGCCCCCCACACCGTCGTCACCGTGGCCGAATCGAGCGAGCCGGTGACCACGCAGGCCGGTCTGCGGACCGTGCCCGACATGCTCCTCGGCGATCTCGACCCGTCCCACAGCGATCTGCTGGTCATCGCCGGAGCGCCGATGTGGGACGAGGGGGGCGGTGTGGCGTTCGCGAGCCTCGCCGGACGGTTCCTGCGGGCCGGCGTGCCGGTCGCGGCGATCTGCGGCGCGACCGCCGGGCTGGCCCGAGCCGGCCTGCTCGACGCTCGCGACCACACCAGCGCTTCGCCCGAGTATCTGCAGGCCACCGGCTACGCGGGCGGCGATCGCTACCTCGACCGGCGCGCGGTCGTCGACGGCCCGCTGATCACCGCCGGACCGCAGTCACCGGTGCAGTTCGCGCGCGCGACCCTCGGGCGCCTGGGGCTGATGGCGGACCGAACCCAGCAGGCCTACGAGGACCTCTTCCACAGCGCCGATCTGTCCGCGTTCCCGGTCCTCATGCAGGCCGCACAGGGCGCATGAGCCACGCTCCCGATCGGCCGGTGGGCGCCGTGCCGCCCCGTGCGGACTGGCCCGAGCTCCCCGGGCACACGCCGGCCGGCGCGCTGCTGACCGAGCTCGTCATCGCCACCTTTCGCCTCAACGGCCGCCTGCAGGAGGTCGCTCAGCGACTCGCCGCCCACGGCGGGCTCACCGCCGCCTGGTGGCAGGTCCTCGGCGGCGTGCTCGATCAGCCGCGCACCGTCGCCGACGTCGCCCGAGCGATGGGCATGAGCCGCCAAGGGGTCCAGCGCGTCGCCGACCTGCTCGTCGACCACGGGCTCGCCGAGTACCGCCCAAACCCGGCGCACCGCCGCGCAAAGCTCCTGTCCTGCACCGACGCGGGCTTGGAGGCCATCCGTCAGATCGCGGTCTCCCAGCACCCGTGGGCCGACCGGACCGGCGCGACGCTCGGCGCCGAGGACCTGGGCGTCGCGCTCACGACCATGTACCGGCTGATCGCGGTGCTCGAGGGCCAGCTCGAACGTGACGACGCGCTCGAAGCCGAGCGGGTCAGACAGCCGGATCCCCAGCTCGCGCAGCTGCGTCGCGTCGACGGGCGCCGGAGCGCCGGTGAGCGGATCGCCGCCGCTCGTCGCCTTGGGGAAGGCGATCACCTCGCGGATGTTGTCGCGGTCGGCGAGGAGCGCGACGATCCGGTCGATCCCCATCGCGATCCCGCCGTGCGGGGGCGCGCCGTAGCGCAGCGCGTCGAGCAGAACCCGAAGCGCGCCTGCGCCTCGTCGTCGCCGATCCCGATCAGCTCGAACACGCGTCGCTGCACGTCGAGGCGATGGTTGCGGATCGATCCGCCGCCGATCTCGTTTCCGTCGAGCACGAGGTCGTAGGAGCGGGAGAGCAGCGTCGCCGGATCGTCGAGGTCGCCGGCGTCCGCCGGGTCGCCGGCCGCGGTCGCGGGCGCGGTGAACGGGTGGTGCTCGGCGTCCCAGCGCTCGTCATCGGGCGAGTAGTGGAACATCGGGAAGCGCACGATCCAGCGGACATCGTGGACGCCCTCGGGCACGAGCGAGAAGCGCCGGGAGAGCTCCAGCCGCAGCGCGCCGAGCGAGGCGCCCGCCACCTCGGCGGTGTCGGCGACGATGAACAGCACGTCGCCCACCGACGCCAGCTGCTGGTTGATCGCCGCGATCTCGGCGGCGGAGAGGAACTTCGCGACCGGCGAGCGCCAGCTGTCGTCCCCCTCCACGAACGCCCACACCAGCCCCTTGGCCCCGTAGCGCTTCACGAACTCGGTGAGCGCCTCGAGCTCGGAGCGCGGCAGCTCTCGGGGCCGGCGTTGATCCCGCGCACCACCCCGCCGGAGGAGATCGTGCCCGCGAACACCTTGAACTCGGTCTGCGCGAGCGCGCCGCCGAGGTCGTGCAGCTCCAGCCCGAAGCGGGTGTCGGGACGGTCGGAGCCAAAGCGGCTCACCGCCTCGGCGTACGTCATCTGCGGCCACGGGGCGGGCGGCGCCGGGAAGTCGACGGTGGCGAACACCGCCGTCATCACCGCCTCCATCAGCTCGATGACGTCGTCCTCCTCGACGAACCCCATCTCGATGTCCAGCTGCGAGAACTCCGGCAGCCGGTCGGCGCGCGAGTCCTCGTCGCGGAAGCAGCGCGCGATCTGGTAGTAGCGCTCGAGCCCGCCCATCATCACAGCCGCTTGAACAGCTGCGGGGACTGCGGCAGCGCGTAGAAGCGACCGGGACCGGATCGTGCGGGCACGAGGAAGTTGCGCGCGCCCTCCGGCGTCGAGCGCGTGAGGTACGGCGTCTCGACCTCCAGGAAGTTGCGGTCCTCGAGATGCCGCGCATCGCCCGCACGATCCCAGTGGCGCAGCACCAGCGCCTCCTGCATCGGCGTGCGGCGCAGGTCGAGCGAGCGGTGACGGAGGCGAAAGTTCCTCGTTGACGTCCCCGCCCACCCGTCCTCGTCGACGGGGAACGGCGGCGTGTCGGCGTCGGCGAGGATCTCCAGCGCCGCGACCGCGAGCTCGATCTCGCCCGTCGAGAGGTTCGGGTTGACGTTCTCCGGGTCCCGTCGGCGGATCTCGCCGGTGACGGTGATCACGTCCTCGGAGCGCAGCTTGTGCGCCTCGGCGTGGACCTCCGGGGCGCTCTCCGGGTGGAAGACGAGCTGCAGGATGCCGGTGCGGTCGCGCAGATCGATGAAGATCAGCCCGCCGTGGTCGCGGCGGCGGTGCACCCAGCCGGCGACGCGCGCCTCGTGGCCGGCGCGCTCGGCGTCGAGCTCGCCCGCCCAGGCGTCGCGATAGCGGTTGGGCCGCGGCGCGCGCATCCGGTCCCTCAAAGGCGCTCTCCGCGCAGCACCGCCGCGATCACGGCGCTGCGCTCGAGCTCGATCTGCTCGCCGGACTCCATGTTCTTCAGGCTCGCCTGCGGCGCATCGGAGATGATCGCAACGTAGCGCGCGCCGATCCGGTCGGCGTACTTGAGCTGGCCCTTCAGCGAGCGCCCGGCGAGCTCCATGCGCGCCGCCAAGCCCGGCGTGGCGGGCCTCGGTGGCGATCTCGAACCCGGCCCGGGCGATCGCGGGCTCCCGCCCGGTGAGCGCGACGAACAGGTCGGTGGGCCGGGGCGCGGTCGGCACCTCGCCGGCCGCGAGCAGGATCCGCTCCACGCCCGACGCCCAGCCGCTCGCCGGCGTCGCGGGGCCGCCGATCTGCTCGATCAGCCCGTCGTAGCGGCCGCCGCCGCCGATGCCCGACTGGGCGCCGAGGGCGTCGGAGGTGAACTCGAACACCGTCCGCGTGTAGTAGTCCAGGCCGCGCACGAGCGTCGGGTCGAGCTCGTAGACGACGCCCGCGTCGTCGAGCAGCTCGCGCACGTGGGCGAAGTGCTCGGCATCATCGGGCGCGAGCCGCGCCAGCAACAGCGGCGCGTCGCTCATCGTGCGGCGCGTGCGCTCGTCGGAGGCGTCGAACGCGCGCATCGGGTTCAGCTCGATGCGGGCCACGACCTCGGGCGAGAGGCCGTCCTCGTGCGCGCGCAGGAACGCGGTCAGCTCCTCGCGGTACGAGACCCGGGTCGCCGGCGTGCCCAGGCTCGACAGCCGCAGCCGCACGTCACGGGCGCCGATCGCGTCGTAGATGTCGCCGAGCAGGATGATCAGCTCGGCGTCGGTCTCCGGGCCGGCGGCCCCGATCACCTCTCCCCCGATCTGCCAGAACTGGCGGTAGCGGCCGCGCTGGGGCGCCTCGGTGCGGAAGAACGGCTCGAGGTACCAGAGCTTCACCGGCTGCGGGAGCTTGTGCATCCCGTGCTCCAGATAGGCGCGGCAGACCGGCGCCGTGCCCTCCGGACGGAGCGTCAGGGAGCGCCCGCCGTCGTCCTCGAACGTGTACATCTCCTTTTGCACGATGTCGGTCGCCTGCCCGACGCCGCGGCTGAACAGCTCAGTGGCCTCGAACACGGGCGTCTCGATCCGGCCGTAGCCGGCGCCGCCGAGGATGCGCGCGGCGTGACCTTCGAGCACGGCGCGGCGCTCCGCGTCGGCGGGCAGCACATCGAACGTTCCCCGAGGGGCCTGGATCGAGCTCATCGTGGACGGCTCGCGTGGGTCAGGCGTGGTGCGCCAGCTCGCGCAGGAACGGGTTGGTCGCGCGCTCGGCGCCGAGCGTGGTCAGCCCCATGTGCCCGGGATGGACGACCGTCTCGTCCGGATAGGCGTCGAGCAGCCGGCCGATCGAGGCCTCGAGCGTCGGCCAGTCGCCGCCGGGCAGGTCGACGCGGCCGACCGAGCCCTGGAACAGGACGTCGCCGCTGAACAGCGCGCCGTGCTCGCCCAGCCCGTAGCTCACGTGGCCGATCGAGTGACCGGGGACGAACTGCACGTCGAACGACATCCCGGCGAGCTCGAGCGTCTCCCCGCCGCCGACCGTGTGGTCGGCCTCGTAGCCTTCAAACGGCCCGAAGCCGGGCAGCCTCACGTAGGCGTCGGGGTCGCGCAGCATCTCGACCTCCCGCTCGGGGACGTAGACCGGAGCGCCCGTCGCCCGCGCGACCTCGGCGACCGCGCCGATGTGGTCGAAGTGGGTGTGCGTGAGCAGGATCGCCTCGAGCTCCGAGACCTCGAGCGCCCGCAGCGCCTGCAGCAGCCGCGGCGCCTCCTCGCCGGGATCGACCATGACCGCGGTGCTCGCCCCCGGCAGGCGGACGACGTAGGCGTTCTCCTGGACGGGGCCGACGGTGAACATGCGCGCGTCGACGGTCACGTGATCGGCTTCCCCTGCTTTCGCATGCGCCGCTTCCACATGAAGTTCTCGAGGTAGTAGCCGGCCGGCACGTAGAGCGCGAACGCGACCAGCGCGAACACGATCGCGTAGAACGGGTTGCGGCCCTTGCCGAGTACGAGCAGCAGCACGAACATGAGCACGGCGGCGAACCCGGCGCGAGTGACCATCGACTTCCAGGTCGGCTTGCGGTTCAGGCGCTCCTGGCGCGCCTCCTCCTTGGTTCGCGACTTGCGCTCCTTCTCGGTCGGGGGGCGGCTGGTGCGCCCCCGCGAGGTGACGGACCCGGCGGCGTTGCCGCGGTGCTTGGTGTGGCGCTTGCGCTTGGCCTGGGCCATCGGGCTCCTCAGTTTAAGGGGTTGCGACGAAGTGAGTGCGCGGCGAGCGCATCCTCGATCGTCGCCCGCCCGTCCAGCTCCAGGTCGGCCGGCCAATCGGCGAGCGCGGCCGCCGGAGCGAGGCCGACGAGCTCGGCCTCGGCGACGGTCGCATGACGCCGGACGGCGGCGAGCACCTGCGCCGGCGTCGCGCGCCCCGGGTCGTCGATGTTCGTCGAGACCTGCGCGACGCCGCGACGCGCGAGCGCGAGCCCGATGGCGCGGACGCCGGGCAGCCCCTCCGCCCCGCCCTCGCGGATGAGCGCGGCGACCGCCCGGGCGCGTTCGGCGCCGGCGCCGGCGCCCAGCACCAGGTTGAAGGCGACGAGCGGCGGTCGCGCGGCGACGAGCGCCGCGCCCGCGGTCGGGTGCGGCGTCGCCGGGCCGAAGTCGGGCGTGAGCTCGGCGCCGCGCATCCGGGCGGCGAGCGTCGCCAGGCCGCCGCGGCGCAGCTCGGCGCGGGTGCGACCGACGCCGAGCTCACCGTACAGGAACACCGGCAGCCCGAACTCGGCGGCGAGCCGGTCGGCGAGCACGAGCGCCTCCGCGCACGCCGCCCCCCGGTCGTCCTCGGTGAGGTGGACGATCGGGGCGACGTCGAGCGCCCCGACCCGCGGGTGCGCGCCGTCGTGGCCGCTCAGGGTCACGAACTGCACGGCCCGGGCGGCACCGCCGATCACGGCGTCGGCGAGCTCGCCGGGGGCGCCGGCGAGCGTGTACGCGGTGCGGTGATGGTCGGGGTCGGGGTGGACGTCGAGCAGCCCGGGGCCGAACGCGGCGGCGATCGCGGCGACCGCGTCCCGGTCGCGTCCCTCGGACACGTTCGGGTAGGCGAGCAGCGTCGTCACGGCGGCCCGCGGGCGTTCCGCGTCCGCTAGAGCAGGTAGCGGCCGGCGTCGAGCACCGGCCGGCCGTCGATCTCGAGCGTCGCGTCGATGATGACGACGTCGAGGTGGATCGGGACCGACACCGTGCCGCCGATCCCGGCGCTCGCGCCGAACGCGAGGTGGACGGAGCCGAGGATCTTCTCGTCCTCGAGCACGTTGCCGGTGACATCGCCGACTCGTTGGTGCCGACGCCGAGCTCGGCGAGGTTGGTGCCGAGCTCGCCGTGGGCGCAGCAGCTGCGAGCAGCTCGGGCCCGCCGCCGCGCTCGGCCGCCACCAGCTGCCCATCCTCCATCGTCAGCCGGGCGGGGTCCTCGGAGACGCCGATCCCGGCGAGGCTCGAGGCGACGATCGTGCCGGTCCCGTTCAGCGGCGCGATGAACCCCTCGCCGGCGGGCAGGTTGCCGAACGCCCCGGGCGCGGTGAGCACGCCGTCGTCGGCGAGCCCCGCGCGGCCGCTCAGCTCGAGCGTCACGTCGGTGCCCCGCGGGCAGCGCACCCGCGCCTGGGCGGCCGAGTCGAGCAGCGCGCCGACGGCTCGGGACCGCTTCACCATCCGCTCGTAGTCGCCGGCCATGACCCGCTCGAGCATCTCCCCGGTGACCCCGGCATCGTCGCGCCGCGCGCGCCCGCCTCGGTCGCGCGGGCCCGCGCCTGGGTGTGGCTGAGCGACTTCGTCGTCGGCGCGATGAACACGTCGCAGGCGGCCATCGCGGCCGCGATGGCGCGGGGCGGCTCGGCGCCGTGCGATGCCCGCTGGTCCATCGCCGCGAGCGTCACCTCGGCGCCCGGGCGCGGGCGCCGTCGCGCAGCGCCTGACCGATCGGTAGCGTGTCCGCATCGACGATCACGAGCACCTCGTCGCCCCCGGCGACGGCCAGGCTGCGGTTGAGGATCGTCTCCACGGCGGGCGCGAGATCGGGCATCGGCGGCCGATCATACGGCCCCGCGCCCGGGCCGCGAAGGACCGGCTCCGGGCGGACCGGCCCCGACGCCGGCCACGGCGACGCGCCGGGTAGACTGCGCGCTCCCCGGAGCCGGAGTAGCTCAGTCGGTTAGAGCAGCGGAATCATAATCCGCGTGTCGGGGGTTCGAGTCCCTCCTCCGGCATCGCAGGATTGCAGGAACTCCCGTCGTTACGGGGATTCGGCCGTTTCTGGCTCGAACGGTGGGCGACCGCTACGAACCGCTAGAAACCGCCCGCTGGCTGACAAAACAGTCCAACGAACAGTCCAACGAGCGAACGGCGGGTTTCTGAAATCGGGCGGCCGTCAACCGCGCCAGGACCTTGCGCGATCTTTCTCTTCCGCACCTTGGTGGACTCGAGAGAGCCAGTGAGATCGCGCGTCCAAGGCGACGACTCGGTCCAGCCAGTGGTTTGGGGGGATCTCGCTCAACTCCTTGCGAATCTCACGCCGCCGCGCCTGAGCCGTCGCGATGTCCGTCCCGCCTTGACCTCGAGACCACCGCGTTGATCTCCTCGGCCGTGGTCTGCACCTTCGCCCCGAAGACTGATCGCTCAAGGCCCACCGCCCGGGCGAGACGCGAGATCGAGTCGGCACGGAGGCGCTCGCGCAGTCGAACGCGACCGCGGCGTAGCGCCCGGACAGGATCGCGTAGCGCCATGCTTCGAGAATTGCCTTCTGGCGATCGTGCCGCCGGCCGCCGTGCTCGACCACGATGGCGCCGTAGCGTTCGAACCGGGGAGCCAGACCGCGAGGTCAGGTAGGCGGGTCACCCGCCCGTGTTCGCCGCGCACCGGGATCGCCCACCGCTCCCGCTCGACGGCCAGCTCGCGCGACGATCGCCAGTCCCGCCCGTGACGCTCCGTTCGAGCGGCCGACCATCCGACGAGGACATCGTGGGTGGCCGTGGTTGGTGACGGCGGCGAGCTGACCGCGCGGACTCCGCCCAAGCCGGTCCCGTCGAGCCCGGCTCGCGTCAGCCACGCGATCGATCCGTCGCCCCACAGCCAAGGTCCTCGGTCGAGCCAGCCCATGGCTTCGAGCTTCGCCACATGACGCCTGACCACTCGTTCATCGAGATCCAGCCCGACCTGCACCGCCGGTAGCGACACCACACCGAGTCGTCCGATGAACCTGCCGACTCGGATCGTTCCTGGTCCAAGCCTTTGACCTGAAGTCGTTGTCATTGCCCGACCGCTGCCGCCGTCCGCCCCGCCCGTACGAATCCACAGCCACCGGTCTCGACTGGCCGCCGGCTACCCGAACCCCACCCTCTTGTACTTCTACGTGGGGGGCGGGTAGTCGGCGGCCACAAAAGGACCCGCCTCACCGTGTCTCCCCAGTGTTGGCGGGGCGGACGGCGGCTCGAGGTGGTCCGCAACCTGATCCGCGTCGTTCTGTAGCTCGCGGACCACCTCACGGACCGCCCGACAGACCCGTTCATCGTTGCTGTCCCCGCGCCTCGGGGGCGTCTTGGAGGAGGGTGTCGGCGATCTGGTCCATGATCTCGGCGAGGTCCTGCCAGCGGGCGGCAATGACCGTGAGATCCGGGCTCTCCATCGCGATCCCGAGTCGCTCGACGCACCGGTCAAACTCCTGCCACAGCTCCTCAGGGCCGGGGCGGTTGGCGGCCGGACGCAGCTCATAGGAGATCGCCAGCCCACGCCGCTCACCGGTCGGCTTCCAGCGGATCATGAGGGTCCTCGCCGCCTGAGCCATCGCGCGCGACTCCCCCGCAGCCGCGGCGGCAAGCGCCCGGATGCGGTACGGGAAACCCGCGTCCGGCGGAGCGTACGCACTGGCCGATACCGCCTTGCTCCACTCCTCATCCGACGCCTGCATCAGCCTCAGCGCCACCAACGGATCCTCGCCGGAGACCGGGTAGGCGCCTTCCGCTGAACGGATTCGACTCACCGAAGCCAACGGCGGCGATGCATCGAGTGGGTGCGCGGCCTCGCTCGGTGCGGCGCTTTCGGCGGCGCTCTCCTCCTCGGCGCGCAGCATCCCGTCCAGGTCCGAGCGACGGACCAACAGCTTGCGGCGACCGCGCGCTTGGCTGGCAGCAACCCCTTCGTGATCCAGAGCCGGACCGTCGCCGGGTTCACCCGGGGAGCTCCTCCGCGATCTCCGCGACCGTCAGCCAAGGGTCATCCGGCGGGTCTAGTCCATAGGGCCAAGCGCCCTTCGCGTCCGGTGGCGGCAGTCGAACGCATCCTCTACACGCGCGAGGAAGCAGCGACATCGCTTGGCATGAGCATCGACACCTTCGAGCGACGGGTGCGTGCCGTTCATCCGCGTGGTGCCGTGCGGTGCATTGGTTCAGGTGGAGCCGGAGGAGCTGCGCCGCTGGGCTCGAGCGAACGCTCGCTGGCTGGTCGAGCGCGGCTCCCATGCCGCCTGAGCAAGCCGTAGCCTGGCTGCAGTCCTCGTGGGCTGTGCCGATGCCCGGATACCGCAAGACCAAGAACCCCGGTGTCTACGTCCGCCACCAGAACGCCTGTCCGGCGGCGGGGCCGGCGGCGGGCGGTGTCGGTGCTCGCCGTCGTATCGCGGGCGCCGGTGGGACAGCTCGGCCGGCAAGATGGGCTGGTCTCGGACCTTTGCAGAACGCGCGGAGGTCGTCACCTGGCTCTCGGCGAACGAGAAGGGCCAGGCGGCGGCCGAGGAGGCGCTCGCCGCGGGTCCGACGTTCTCCGCCCTGGCCGGCGAGTGGCTTGACGGGGTGCGCAGCGGTGCTGTCGGACGCAGACGCGGCAAACGGAGTACCGGCTACTCGCAGACGACGCTGGACGGCTATGGGCGATCGCTGCGCTACGTGCTCGAGCCCGAGTTCGGCGCGCGGCCTGCCGGCGGCATCGAGGCACGCGAGTGGCAGATGTGGGTGGATCGACTCAGCCGGGAGGGCCTGTCGCGCTCGCGGATCGCGAACCACCTCGCGGTCGCGCGTGCGATCTACAGCTGGGCAGCCCGCCCCACCCGCCGCCTGGTCGAAAGCAATCCGATGGTCGGCATCGAGCTTCCCCCGAGCGACGAGAAGCCAAGGGAGCGAGTGGCCGACGCCGAGGAAGCAGCAGCACTGCTGTCGACGCTTGACCCCGAGGATGCCGTCCCGTACGCCCTCGCCTTCTACGCGGGCCTCCGCCGCGCCGAGATCCACCGCCTGGAATGGCCCGACGTCCAGCTCGATGGCTACCGGTTGCTGGTGCGCAAGTCCAAGAGCGAGGCCGGCACCGGCCGCAGGCCTCCGATCGCTGAGCCGCTGCGGCCGATCCTCCTCGGCGCGTTCATGCTGCAGGGGCGGCGGGAGGGCGGATCCGTGAGCGCGGTCTCGGTGATGTCCGGCAAGATCGCGGCGAGGGCGCGAAACCGCTGGGCACTGGCTGGGCTCGAGCCGATCACGCTCCATGAGTGCCGGCACACGTACGCCAGTTTTCTGATGGCAGCGGGGTACTCACTCCGCGAGCTCATGGAGTACATGGGCCACAGCTCGCTCCAGGCGACCGAGCGCTACGTGAAATTGCTGCCGCCGCTGGACGAGAGTGACCCCGCCGAGCGGCTCAACGCGTTCCTGCGACGACGAGCGGCTAGGTGAGCCTCAAGCCAGATCCGGGACGCCCGTAGCCGTGCCGACGCTGGAAGAGGTCGTCTACGAAGCGGGGCGATCCGCGCTCGCCGACCAGGACGCGGTTGTCACTGGGATCCGCCAGCGCACCGGGACGCTGTTGGCCGCGCACGCCCTCGTCGCGTCCTTCCTCGGAGCCACCACGGTCAAAGCTCACGGATTGCATGGTTTCGGCTGGGCTGCGGTGGGCGTGCTCGTCCTCGGCCTCGTCGTAGCGGCCGTGCTGCTCGCGCCCTGGAAGCTCCGGTTCGCGGTTGACGCACGGCAGCTCTACGCCGCGTTGTATGAGGAGGCCGTCGCCGAGGCCGACGTGAACACCCTTGGGTGGCTCGCCTCCGCCGCCTACGGGTATCAGCTGTTGCGCGATCAGAACGTCAGCCGGGTCCGCATCATGTCCGCGCTGCTCACGTTCCTTGGGATCCTGATGGTCCTCCAGACGCTTTTCTGGCTGGCAGCCCTCCGGTAGACTGATTCTCATGGCACCGCGCCCCCTTCCGCCTGATCAGATCAAGACCCCGCCGATCACCATCGGCATCGAAGAGGGTCGTGGTGGGTCGACGCCGTCTCCGCGTCCCGGCCGGTAGCCAAGCTTCGTACTGAGCGGCCGGCCCTTCGCGGCGAAATAGCCGAGGCAGCGATATGGGGCAGGTCCGCAGAGGCCATTGCTCCTGCTCATTGGACGGCGCGGTGCGCTCCATGGCTGGCACTCCGGACACCATGCCGCCGGCAAGCGAGACCGAGCGCGCCGCACCACGGCCAAGCGGTCGCCCTTCACGTCGAGGGACGGCAGGGCCAACTGCGCGTCGAACTTGTGGATTGCCTCGATCTCAGGTCTACGCGTCGGCGCGGGAAGGCGAGTCTCCGAGGCGAACCTAGCCGGGGACCTGCTTGCCGTTGGTTGCGAGCGTCAGCTCGGAACGCAAAGCAGGTCTCTGGCTCCGAGCAAGTCGGACGACCTCTTAGAAAACAGCACGCGAACCGGCCACTGAAGCGCTTGCCTCGACGGGAGACCTCGTGGCCCGGCATTTCCGTGCGTCAAGCGCGAAATCAGCCGCCGCATTCGCCGCAGTGCTACCCGGGCCGGATCTCGCCGACCGCAGCTTCCTGCCGGCCGACTTTTTTGGCGCGTGCTTGGGCCGCGGCCGACGCGCTACCCGATCGACAGATTCTCAAAGCGCCATGGTTCATCTGTGATGGACGTTACGGAACGCTGGTTCAGGAACGCTATAACTGCTCTTGTGAGCGACGCGGTCCTTCAGTTGTTGCGCGAGCGGAGACTCCGGGGATGCGTTCCAGGGCTCCGCAGCGATGGCGCGCGGCTTGTCCTATTGATTGAAGGGGGCAGCGCGCGCGGAGCGTTTTCCGGCGGCATGACCGTCGTGATTGAACGTCTCGGTCTGCTGCCGTTGTTTGATGCGGTCTACGGAAGGCCAGGATCCCCGAGCTTCCGTAGACCGCATCAAACAACGGCAGCAGACCGAGACGTTCCAATCACGACGGTCATGCCGCCGGAAAACGCTCCGCGCGCGCTGCCCCCTTCAATCAATCCGGACAAGCCGCGCGCGGGATCCGCTGCGGAGCCCTCGAACGCGTCCCCGAGTGTCTCCGCTCGCGCAACAACTGAAGGACCGCGTCGCTCACAAGAGCAGTTATAGCGTTCCTGAACCAGCGTTCCGTAACGTCCATCAGCAGATGAACCATGGCGCCTTGAGAGATCTCTCAATCGGGTAGGGGGTCGGCCGCAGCCCCAAGCACGCACCAAAAAAGTCGGCCGGCAGGAAGCTGCGGTCGGGGAGATCCGGCCGGGTAGCGCTGCGGCGAATGCGGCGGCTGATTTCGCGCTTGACGCACGGAAATGCCGGGCCACGAGGTCTCCCGTCGAGGCAAGCGCTTCGTGGCCGGTTCGCGGCTATTTCTAAGAGGTCGTCCGACTTGCTCAGAGCCGAGACCTGCTTTGCGTTCCGAGCTGACGCTCGCAACAGAGGGCAAGCAGGTAACGGCTAGGTTCGCCTCGGAGACTCGCCTCCCCGCGCCGACGCGTAGACCTGAGATCAAGGCGATCCACAAGTTCAACGCACAGTTGGCCCTGCCGTCCCTCAACATGAGGGGCGACCGCTTGGCCGTGGTGCGGCGGCGCGCTCGGTCTCGGCTAGGCGGGCGTGGTGTCCCGGAGTGCCAGCCATGGAGCGCACCACGCGGTCCAATGAGCAGGAGCGATGGCCTCTGCGGACCTGCCCCATATCGCTGCCTCGGCTATTTCGCCGCGAAGGGCCGGCCGCTCGTTGCCGAAGCTTGGCTACCGGCCGGGACGCAAGACGGCGTCGACCCGCCAGCGAGCCTCTTGGATGCCAATGGTGATCGGCGGGGTCTTGATCTGATCAGGCGGAGGGGGACGCGGTGCCATAAATAGTGCACCCGGAGGGCTGCCAGCCAGGAAAGAGCGTCTGGAGGGACCATCAGGATCCCAAGGAACGTGAGCAGCGCGGACATGATGCGGAGCCCAGAATTAACATTCTGATCGCGCGACAGCTGATACCCGTAGGCGGCGGAGGCGAGCCACCCAAGGGTGTTCGCGTTGCGGCCTCGGCGACGGCCTCCTCATGACAAAATGAGCTCCCGTGCGTCAACCGCAAACCGGGGCCAGCACGAGCACGCGGGCCGCTACGACGAGGCCGAGCGAGGGGCGCCGCCCACCGCAGCCCAGCCGAAACCATCAGGAATCCGTGAGCTTTGACCGTGGTGGCTCCGAGGAAGAGGCGCGACGAGGGCGTGCGCGGCCAACAGCGTCCCGGTGCGCTGGCGGATGCCAGTGACAACCGCGTCCTGGTCGGCGAGCGCGGATCGCCCCGCTTCGTGACGACCTCTTCCAGCGTCGGCACGGCTACGGGCGTCCCGGATCTGGCTTGAGGCTCACCTAGCCACTCGTCGTCGCAGGGACGCATTGGTGGGCTCGGCGGGGTCACTCTCGTCCAGCGGCGGCGGCGATTTCCACGTCACGCTGGGTCGCCTGGAGCGAGCTGTGGCCCATGTACTCCATGAGCTCGCGGAGTGAGTCTCCCGCTGCCATCAGAAAACTGGCGTACGTGTGCCCAGGCACTCATGGAGCGTGATCGGCTCGAGCCCAGCCAGTGCCCAGCGGGTTCGCGCCCTCGCCGCGATCTTGCCGGACATCACCGAGACCGCGCTCACGGATCCGCCCTCCCGCCGCCCCTGCACGTGCAGGGACGCGCCCGAGGAGGATCGGCCGCAGCACTAAGCGATGGGAGGCCTGCGGCCGGTGCCGGGCTCGCTGTTGGACTTGCGCACCAGCAACCGGTAGCCATCGAGCTGGACGTCGGGCATTTCCAGGCGGTGGATCTCGGCGCGGCGGAGGCCCGCGTAGAAGGCGAGGGCGTACGGACGCGTGTCGGGGTCAAGCGTCGACAGCAGTGCTGCTGCTTCCTCGGCGTCGGCCACTCGCTCCCTTCGCTTCTCGTCGCTGGAGGAACTTGAATGCCCCAACCATCGGATTGCTTTCGACCAGGCGGCGGGTGGGGCGGGCTGGCCCAGCTGTAGATCAGCGCGCAACCGCGAGGTGGTTCGCGATCCGCGAGCGCGACAGGCCCTTCCCGGCTGAGTCGATCCACCCCACATCTGCCACTCGCGTGCCTCGATGCAGCCGGCAGGCCGCGCGCGCGAACTCGGGCTCGAGCACGTAGCGCAGCGATCACCCATAGCCGTGCAGCGTCGTCTTGCCGTAGCCGGTCTTCCGTTTGCCGCGTCTGCGTCCGGACAGCACCGCTGCGCACCCCGTCAAGCCACTCACCGGCCAGGGCCGGAGAACGTCGGACCCCGCGGCGAGCGCCTCCTCGGCCGCCGCCTGGCCCTTCTCTTTCACCGAGAGCCAGGTGAGCGACCTCCGCGCGTTCCTGCAAAGGTCCGAGACCAGCCCATCTTCCAGCCAAAGACTGGGAGGCGCCCGCGATACGACGGCGAGCACCGACACCGCCCGCCGCCGGCCCCGCCGCCGGACAGGCGTTCTAGGTGGCGGACGTAGACACCGGGGTTCTTGGTCTTGCGGTATCCGGGCATCGGCACAGCCCACGAGGACTGCAGCCAGGCTCTGGCTTTCTCAGGCGGGCATGGGAGCCAGCGCTGGACCGGCCAGCGAGCGTTGGCTCAAGCCCAGCGGCGCAGCTCCTCCGGCTCCACCCTGAACCGATGCACCGCGCGGCACCACGCGGATGAACGGCTGCACCCGTCGCTGGAAGGTCTCGATGCTCATGCCAAGCGAGGTGTCGCTGCTTCCTCCGCGCATCTAGAGGATGCGTTCGACTGCCACCACCGGACGCGAAGGACGCTTGGCCCCTATGGACTAGACCCGCCGGATGACCCTTGGCTGACGGTCGCGGAGATCGCGGAGAGCGTCGGGTGGACTCCGGCGACGGTCCAGCTCTGGATCACGAAGGGGTTGCTGCCAGCCAGAGCGCGCCGGTCGCCGCAAGCTGTTGGTCCATCGCTCCGACCTGGACGGGATGCTGCGCGCCGAGGAGGAGAGCGCCGCCAAAAGCGCCGCGGGGGCGAGGCCGCGCACCCAGCTCGATGCATCGCCGCCGTTGGCTTCGGTGAGTCGAATCCGTTCGGCGGAAGCGTGGTACCCGGTCTCCGGCGAAAATACGTTGGTGGCGCTGAGGCTATGCAGCGTCGGATGAGGAGTGGAGCAAGGCGGTATCGGCCAGTGCGTACGCTCCGCCGGACGCGGGCTCCCCGTACCGCGGTGAGGACACTCCGCGCGGCTGCGGGGGAGTCGCGCGCGATGGCTCAGGCGGCGAGGACCCTCATGATCCGCTGGAAGCCGACCGGTGAGCAGCCGTGGGCTGGCGAGAGCCTATGAGCTGCGTCCGGCCGCCAGCCCCGCCCCGGCCCTGAGGAGCTGTGGCCGGAGTTTGACCGGTGCGTCGAGCGACTCGGGGGTCGCGATGGAGAGCCCGGATCTCACGGTCATTGCCGCCCGCTGGCAGGACCTCGCCGAGATCATCGACCAGATCGCCGACACCCTCCTCCAAGACGGGCCCGAGGCGCGGGGAGCAGCAACGATGAACGGGCTGGGTGGGGAGGTCCGTGAGGTGGTCCGCGAGCTAGCAGAACGACGCGGAGTAGGTTGCGGACCACCTCGAGGCCGCTTTCCGCCCCGCCAACACTTTGGGGAGACACGGTGAGGCGTGCCCTTTTGTGGCCGCCGACTACCCGCCCCCCACGTAGAAGTTGCAAGAGTGGTGTTGGGTAGCCGGCGGCCAGTAGATACCGGTGGCTGTGGATTCGTACGGGCAGGGCGGGCGGCGGCGCGGTCCGCGAAATGGCAACAACTTCAGGTCAAAGGCTTGGACCAGGAACGATCCCGAGTCGGCAGGGTCATCGGACGACTCGGTGTGGTGTCGCTACCGGCCGTGCAGGTCGGGCTGGATCTCGATCAAACGAGTGGGGAGTGCGTCATGTGGCGAAGCTCGAAGCCATAGGGCTGGCTCGACCGAGGAGCTTGGCTGTGGGGGCGACGGATCGATCGCGTGGCTGACAGCGAGCCGGGCTCGACGGGACCGGCTTGGGCGGAGTCCGCGCCGTCAGCTCGCCGCCCATCACCAACCACGGCCACCCACGATGTCCCTCGTCGGGATAGGTCGGCCGCTCGAACGGAGCTCACGGGCGGGACTGGCGATCGTCCCGCGCGAGCTGGCCGTCGAGCGGGAGCGGTGGGCGATCCCGGGGTGCAGCACGGGCGGGTGACCCGCCGCGGTCTGGGAGGCTGACCTCGGTTTCGAACGCTACGGCGCCATCGTGGTCGAGCACGGCGGCCGGCGGCACGATCACCAGAAGAAATCTCGAAGCATGGCGCTACGCGATCTGCCCGGGCGCTACGCCGCGGTCGCGTTCCGACTGCGCGAGCGCCTCGTCCACGAGAGCTCGCCCGGGGCGGCCCTGACGATGAGTCTTCGGGGCGAAGGTGCAGACCACGGCCGAGGAGATCAACGCGGTGGTCTCGAGGTCAAGGCGGGAGCGGACGTCGAGGCTCAGGCGCGGCGGCGTGAGATTCGCAAGGAGTTGAGCGGGAGTCCCAAACCACTGGCTGGACCGAGCTCGTCGCCTTGGACGCGCGATCTCGCTTGAGCTCGTCTCGAGTCCACCAAGGTGCGGAAGAGAAAGATCAGCGCAAGGTCCTGGCGGGAGCGGCCGCCCGATTTTCAGAAACCCGCCGTTCGCCGGTTGGACTGTTCGTTGGGCTGTTTGTCAGCCAGCGGGCGGTTTCTAGCGGTTCATAGCGGTCGCTAGCGTAGACCAGATGCGTCAATCCCCAGTAACGACGGGAGTTCCTGCAAAGATAGCGATGCCGGAGGAGGGACTCGAACCCCCGACACGCGGACTATGATTTCGCTGCTCTACCCGACTGAGCTACTCCGGCCGGGGCAGGAACGGCGTCGTCGAATGCGCCGGATCGGGGCCGGCCGCCGGAGGGGGTCGACGCGGCCCGGGCGCGGACCTATGATGCCACGGGATGCCCGGGCTCGCGACCGCCGTGGAGAGCGTCGATCAGCCGAAGCCTGGCCGTCGGGGCAGGCGAAGAGGTGCTCGTGATCGTCGATGCCCGACACGCAGCGATCGGTCAGGCGCTGCGCGACGGCGGCCGCGCCCCGGGCGCCGACGTGACGCTCGCCGCGATGGACGAGCGGGCATCGACGGGGCCGATCCGGCCCGGCCAATCGCGGCCGCGATGGCAGCGTGTGACGTCTTCATCGCGCCCGACAGCCGGTCGCTCGGCCACACCCCGGCACGCAAGCCCGCGAGCGAGAGCAGGGGCGCGCGGCGCGACCATGCCGGGCGTCACCGAGGAGATGCTCGAACGGGTGATCGCGGCGACTCGAGCCGATGGTGCCAGCGGTCCCGGGCCGTCGGCGCGCTGCTCGGACTGCGGCCGACCCAGGCGCGGGTGGCGCTGCCCGCGGGCACCGACGTGACGCTCAAGCTGGGCGGCCGCGCGGGCTCGCCGACGACGGCGTGCTGGCGCGCCCGGGGGGTTGGGCAACCTGCCCGCCGGCGAGGATTTGCATCGCGCACTCGAACGGGGACCGGCACCAATCGTCGCCCTCAAGCCTCCGCCGGGGGATCGGCCCCCCGCTCTCCGAGGGGGACACGATGGAGGATGGGCAGCTTGGTGGCGGCGCGAGCGCGGGCAGCAGGCCCCGAGCTGCTCGCCGAGCTGCGGCAGCCCACGGCGAGCTCGGCACCAACCTCGCCGAGCTCGGCGTCGGCACCAACGAGTCGGGCGATGCTCACCGGCAAGATATTCGAGGACGAGGGAACCCTCACGGCTCCGGTCCACCTCGCGTTCGGCGCGAGCGCCGGGATGCGCGGCTGCGTGTCGGTCCCGATCCGCCTCGACGTCGTCGTCATCGACGCGACGCTGGGCAATCGACGGCCGGCCCGTGCTCGACGCCGGCCGCTACCTTGCTCTAGGCGGACGCGGAACGCCCGCGGGCCGCCGTGACGACGCTGCTCGCCTACCCGAACGTGTCCGAGGGACGCGACCGGGACGCGGTCGCCGCGATCGCCGCCCGTTCGGCCCCGGGCTGCTCGACGTCCACACCGACCCCGACCATCACCGCACCGCGTACACGCTCGCCGGCGCCCCCGGCGAGCTCGCCGACGCCGTGATCGGCGGTGCCGCCCGGGCGGTGCAGCTCGTGACCCTGAGCGGCCACGACGGCGCGCACCCGCGGGTCGGGGCGCTCGACGTGGCCCCGATCGTCCACCTCACCGAGGACGACCGGGGGGCGGCGTGCGCGGAGGCGCTCGTGCTCGCCGACCGGCTCGCCGCCGAGCTGGGCTGCCGGTGTTCCTGTACGGTGAGCTCGGCGTCGGTCGCACCCGCGCCGAGCTGCGCCGCGGCGGCCTGGCGAGCTCGCCGCCCGGATGCGGCGCCGAGCTCACGCCCGACTTCGGCCCGGCGACGCCGCACCCGACCGCGGGCGCGGTGCTCGTCGCCGCGCGACCGCCGCCGTCGCCTTCAACCTGGTGCTGGGCGCCGGCGCCGGCGCCGAACGCGCCCGGGCGGTCGCCGCGCTCATCCGCGAGGGCGGGGCGGAGGGGCTGCCCGGCGTCCGCGCCATCGGGCTCGCGCTCGCGCGTCGCGGCGTCGCGCAGGTCTCGACGAACATCGACGACCCGGGGCGCGCGACGCCGGCGCAGGTGCTCGCCGCCGTCCGGCGTCATGCGACCGTCGCCGAGGCCGAGCTGGTCGGCCTCGCTCCGGCGGCCGCGCTCGCCGATTGGCCGGCCGACCGGAGCTGGACGGGCGGGCGACGATCGAGGATGCGCTCGCCGCGCACTCACTTCGTCGCAACCCTTCAACTGGGAGCCCGATGGCCCAGGCCAAGCGCAAGCGCCACACCAAGCACCGCGGCAACGCCGCCGGGTCCGTCACCTCGCGGGGCGCACCAGCCGCCCCCGACCGAGAAGGAGCGCAAGTCGCGAACCAAGGAGGAGGCGCGCCAGGAGCGCCTGAACCGCAAGCCGACCTGGAAGTCGATGGTCACTCGCGCCGGGTTCGCCGCCGTGCTCATGTTCGTGCTGCTGCTCGTACTCGGCAAGGGCCGCAACCCGTTCTACGCGATCGTGTTCGCGCTGGTCGCGTTCGCGCTCTACGTGCCGGCCGGCTACTACCTCGAGAACTTCATGTGGAAGCGGCGCATGCGAAAGCAGGGGAAGCCGATCACGTGACCGTCGACGCGCGCATGTTCACCGTCGGCCCCGTCCAGGAGAACGCCTACGTCGTCCGCCTGCCGGGGGCGAGCACCGCGGTCATGGTCGATCCCGGCGAGGAGGCGCCGCGGCTGCTGCAGGCGCTGCGGGCGCTCGAGGTCTCGGAGCTCGAGGCGATCCTGCTCACGCACACCCACTTCGACCACATCGGCGCGGTCGCCGAGGTCGCGCCGGGCGACGGCGCTCCGGTCTACGTCCCCGAGCGGGAGGTCGAGATGCTGCGCGACCCGACGCCTACGTGAGGCTGCCCGGCTTCGGGCCGTTTGAAGGCTACGAGGCCGACCACACGGTCGGCGGCGGGAGAGCTCGAGCTCGCCGGGATGTCGTTCGACGTGCAGTTCGTCCCCGGTCACTCGATCGGCCACGTGAGCTACGGGCTGGGCGAGCACGGCGCGCTGTTCAGCGGCGACGTCCTGTTCCAGGGCTCGGTCGGCCGCGTCGACCTGCCCGGCGGCGACTGGCCGACGCTCGAGGCCTCGATCGGCCGGCTGCTCGACGCCTATCCGGACGAGACGGTCGTCCATCCCGGGCACATGGGGCTGACCACGCTCGTCGCCGAGCGCGCGACCAACCCGTTCCTGCGCGAGCTGGCGCACCACGCCTGACCCACGCGAGCCGTCCACGATGAGCTCGATCCAGGCCCCTCGGGGAACGTTCGATGTGCTGCCCGCCGACGCGGAGCGCCGCGCCGTGCTCGAAGGTCACGCCGCGCGCATCCTCGGCGGCGCGGATACGGCCGGATCGAGACGCCCGTGTTCAAGGCTACTGAGCTGTTCAGCCGCGGCGTCGGGCAGGCGACCGACATCGTGCAAAAGGAGATGTACACGTTCGAGGACAACGGCGGGCGCTCCCTGACGCTCCGTCCGAGGGCGCGGCCCCGGTCTGCCGCGCCTATCTGGAGCACGGGATGCACAAGCTCCCGCAGCCGGTGAAGCTCTGGTACCTCGAGCCGTTCTTCCGCACCGAGGCGCCCCAGCGCGGCCGCTACCGCCAGTTCTGGCAGATCGGGGGAGAGGTGATCGGGGCCGCCGGCCCGGAGACCGACGCCGAGCTGATCATCCTGCTCGGCGACATCTACGACGCGATCGGCGCCCGTGACGTGCGGCTGCGGCTGTCGAGCCTGGGCACGCCGGCGACCCGGGTCTCGTACCGCGAGGAGCTGACCGCGTTCCTGCGCGCGCACGAGGACGGCCTCTCGCCCGAGGTCGTGGCCCGCATCGAGCTGAACCCGATGCGCGCGTTCGACGCCTCCGACGAGCGCACGCGCCGCACGATGAGCGACGCGCCGCTGTTGCTGGCGCGGCTCGCGCCCGATGATGCCGAGCACTTCGCCCACGTGCGCGAGCTGCTCGACGACGCGGGCGTCGTCTACGAGCTCGACCCGACGCTCGTGCGCGGCCTGGACTACTACACGCGGACGGTGTTCGAGTTCACCTCCGACGCCCTCGGCGCCCAGTCGGGCATCGGCGGCGGCGGCCGCTACGACGGGCTGATCGAGCAGTCGGCGGCCCGCGACGCCGGCGAGCGGCTGGGCGTCGGGCGTGGAGCGGATCCTGCTCGCGGCCGGCGAGGTGCTGACCGCGCCCCGGCCCACCGACCTGTTCGTCGCGCTCACCGGGCGGGAGCCCGCGATCGCCCGGGCCGGGTTCAAGATCGCCACCGAGGCCCGCCACGCCGGGCTGGCGGCGCGCATGGAGCTCGCCGGGCGCTCGCTGAAGGGCCAGCTCAAGTACGCCGACCGGATCGGCGCGCGCTACGTTGCGATCATCTCCGATGCGCCGCAGGCGAGCCTGAAGAACATGGAGTCCGGCGAGCAGATCGAGCTCGAGCGCAGCGCCGTGATCGCGGCGGTGCTGCGCGGAGAGCGCCTTTGAGGGACCGGATGCGCGCGCCGCGGCCCAACCGCTATCGCGACGCCTGGGCGGGCGAGCTCGACGCCGAGCGCGCCGGCCACGAGGCGCGCGTCGCCGGCTGGGTGCACCGCCGCCGCGACCACGGCGGGCTGATCTTCATCGATCTGCGCGACCGCACCGGCATCCTGCAGCTCGTCTTCCACCCGGAGAGCGCCCCGGAGGTCCACGCCGAGGCGCACAAGCTGCGCTCCGAGGACGTGATCACCGTCACCGGCGAGATCCGCCGACGGGACCCGGAGAACGTCAACCCGAACCTCTCGACGGGCGAGATCGAGCTCGCGGTCGCGGCGCTGGAGATCCTCGCCGACGCCGACACGCCGCCGTTCCCCGTCGACGAGGACGGGGTGGGCGGAGACGTCAACGAGGAACTTCGCCTCCGTCACCGCTCGCTCGACCTGCGCGCACGCCGATGCAGGAGGCGCTGGTGCTGCGCCACTGGATCGTGCGGGCGATGCGGCGTGCTCGAGGACCGCAACTTCCTGGAGGTCGAGACGCCGTACCTCACGCGCTCGACGCCGGAGGGCGCGCGCGACTTCCTCGTGCCCGCACGATCCGGTCCCGGTCGCTTCTACGCGCTGCCGCAGTCCCCAGCTGTTCAAGCAGCTGCTGATGATCGGCGGGCTGAGCGCCACTACCAGATCGCGCGCTGCTTCCGCGACGAGGACTCGCGCGCCGACCGGCTGCCGGAGTTCTCGCAGCTGGACATCGAGATGGGGTTCGTCGAGGAGGACGACGTCATCGAGCTGATGGAGGCGGTGATGACGGCGGTGTTCGCCACCGTCGACTTCCTGCGCCGCCCGCCCCGTGGCCGCAGATGACGTACGCCGAGGCGGTGAGCCGCTTCGGCTCCGACCGTCCCGACACCCGCTTCGGGCTGAGCTGCACGACCTCGGCGGCGCGCTCGCGCAGACCGAGTTCAAGGTGTTCGCGGGCACGATCTCCTCCGGCGGGGTGGTGCGCGGGATCAACGCCGGCGCCCGAGAGCTGCCGCGCTCCGAGCTCGAGGCGCTCACCGAGTTCGTGAAGCGCTACGGGGCCAAGGGGCTGGTGTGGGCGTTCGTGGAGGGGGACGACAGCTGGCGCTCGCCGGTCGCGAAGTTCCTCTCCGCCGCCGAGATCGCGGCGATCAACCAGCGGCTTGGGGCGTCGGTGGGCGACGTGCTGTTCATCGTCGCCGACACCGCCGAGGTGGCGGGCGCCCTCGCTCGGCGCGCTGCGGCTGGAGCTCTCCCGGCGCTTCTCGCTCGTGCCCGAGGGCGTCCACGATGTCCGCTGGATCGTGCGCTTCCCGATGTTCCACTACTCGCCCGATGACGAGCGCTGGGACGCCGAGCACCACCCGTTCACCGCGCCCGCGACCGCGGCCGGCAACCCGGCGGACGCCGGCGACCTCGACGATCCGGCGACGCTGCTCTCCCGCTCCTACGACCTCGTGCTCGACGGAAACGAGATCGGCGGCGGATCGATCCGCAACCATCGCCTCGACGTGCAGCGACGCGTGTTCGAGCTGATCGGGATCGGCGACGACGAGGCGCAGGCGCGCTTCGGGTTCCTGCTCGACGCGCTGCGCTACGGCGCGCCCCCGCACGGCGGGATCGCGATGGGGATCGACCGGATCGTCGCGCTCCTCGCCGACCGCGACAACATCCGCGAGGTGATCGCCTTCCCCAAGGCGACGAGCGGCGGCGATCCGCTCACCGGCGCTCGGCGCCCGTCGACGCGACGCAGCTGCGCGAGCTGGGGATCCGCTGGTGACCCGCTCGGCTTCGAGCGCGTCGTCACGTTCGAGCTGGCCCTCGAGCACCGCGATCAGCCGGTACATGGTCGTGAGCGCGACGCCCAGGTCCTCGGCGCCGAGCGTCGCGCCGGTCCGGTCGGCCCACGGGTGCTGGGAGACCGCGATCTGACGGATGGCCTCCAAGCCCGCGTCGGTGCAGGACAGGAGCTTTGCGCGGCGGTGCGCCGGGTTTGGGCGGTACTCGGCGAGCCCGTGGTCGACGAGCAGGTCGGCGACGCGCTGGACCCCTTGGCGGCTCATGCCCATCGCTCGGGCGACGTCGGCGACGGTGCGCGGCTGATCGAGCACGCCGCCGAGGACCTGCCACCAGGCGGCGGTGAGCCCGCCGTGGGCGGCGAGTCGCTGAGCGACCTCCTGCAGGCGGCCGTTGAGGCGAAAGGTGGCGATGACGAGCTCGGTCAGCAGCGCGCCGGCCGGCGTGTGCCCGGGGAGCTCGGGCCAGTCCGCACGGGGCGGCACGGCGCCCACCGGCCGATCGGGAGCGTGGCTCATGCGCCCTGTGCGGCCTGCATGAGGACCGGGAACGCGGACAGATCGGCGCTGTGGAAGAGGTCCTCGTAGGCCTGCTGGGTTCGGTCCGCCATCAGCCCCAGGCGCCCGAGGGTCGCGCGCGCGAACTGCACCGGTGACTGCGGTCCGGCGGTGATCAGCGGGCCGTCGACGACCGCGCGCCGGTCGAGGTAGCGATCGCCGCCCGCGTAGCCGGTGGCCTGCAGATACTCGGGCGAAGCGCTGGTGTGGTCGCGAGCGTCGAGCAGGCCGGCTCGGGCCAGCCCGGCGGTCGCGCCGCAGATCGCCGCGACCGGCACGCCGGCCCGCAGGAACCGTCCGGCGAGGCTCGCGAACGCCACACCGCCCCCCTCGTCCCACATCGGCGCTCCGGCGATGACCAGCAGATCGCTGTGGGACGGGTCGAGATCGCCGAGGAGCATGTCGGGCACGGTCCGCAGACCGGCCTGCGTGGTCACCGGCTCGCTCGATTCGGCCACGGTGACGACGGTGTGGGGGGCGCGGGTGAACCGTCCCGAGCGCAGCTCGACGAGGAGATGACCGATCTCCGAGTCGATCAGGCCGGCGTAGAGGGCGAGATGGACGGTCGGCGTGCGGGATGAGTGAGAGGAGGAGGACATGGACAGCATGCTGTCATATCGACAGCACACTGTCAAGATGTCCGCGCGCTCCGGCTACCGCACCACTGATCGCGCTGCCCCCCCGACCCCCTAACCTTCGCGCCGACATGGACGCACTCGCGTTCGAGCACCACCTGGTCTCGCCCCAGGGCGCCGGTCACGTCCCGGACGGGGCGGTGACCGTGAACGCCGCCGGGGGCGTCTGCTGTGACGAGATGACGTTCTCGGTCGCCGTGACGGGCGATCGCGTGCGCGACGCGGGCTACGAGGCGCACGGGTGCGGATCCGCCCACGCGGCGGGGAGCGCGGCGGTCGAGCTCGTGCGCGGCACGCCGGTGCTGGAGGCGGCGCGCGTCGGCGCGCGGGAGATCGCGGCCGAGCTCGGGGGCTCTCGCCGGGCAAGCTGCACGCCGCCGAGCTCGCCGCCGATGCGCTCGCTCGCGCGCTGGGAGGCGCGGTCCGCGCGGGCGCCCAGCTGCCGCCGGTCCAGAACGGGACGCTCGTGGCGATGAGCGGCGGCGTCGACTCGGCGGTCGCCGCCCACCTGTGCGCGCAGGACGGGGCGCCCGCCGTCGCGGTGACGCTCGAGCTGTGGGCCGACCGGGAGAACGACGCCGAGCGCAGCTGCTGCTCGGCGAGCGCGGTCGCCCAGGCGCGGTCGCTCGCGCACTCGATGGGCCTGGCCCACTTCACGATCGACCTGCGCGAGGAGTTCCGCGCGGGGGTCGTCGAGCCGTTCATCGACGGCTACGCGGCGGGGGAGACCCCGAACCCGTGCGTCGGCTGCAACGGCCACGTGCGCCTGGACGCGATGCTCGGCCTCGCCGACCGGCTCGGCTGCGCGTGGCTGGCCACCGGGCACTACGCGCGCACGGCCGAGGCCGACCATCCCGGCGGGCCGCTGCTGCGAGCGGCCGCCGACCCGGGGAAGGATCAGACGTACATGCTCGCCGCGCTGGCGCCCGGGTCGCTGGCCCGGATGCGGTTCCCGCTCGGTGAGCTGACGAAGCCGCGAGTGCGGGAGATCGCCGCCGCCGCCGGACTGCCCGTCGCCGCCAAGGCCGACTCCCAGGACCTGTGCTTCCTCGCCGGTACCGACCGCGCGCGCTTCCTCGCCCGCCACGGCGGCGTCGGCGACGAGCCGGGGGAGATCGTCGACCCCGCCGGCCGCGTGCTCGGCACCCACCGGGGCCAGCACCGCTTCACGGTCGGTCAGCGCCGCGGGCTCGGTGAGGTCTCCTCACGCGCGCGTGAGCCGCTGTTCGTGCTCGACAAGGACGCCGCGAGCCGTCGAGTCACCGTCGGCCCGCGGGACGCGTTGCGGTCCGACCGGGTGCGGGTGCGCGGTGCGCAGCTGCGGCGCGAGGGGGCGCGCGTGGACCGGGTCAAGCTCCGCTATCGCTCGCGGCCGCTGCCGGCCCGCGTGGTCGGCGACCCCGCCGCCGGGCCCCACCGCCTGCTCGAGCTGTCGCTCGCCGAGCCGGTCGACGGCGCCGCGCCCGGCCAGCTCGCCTGCCTGATGGACGGCGAGAGCGTCGTCGGCTGGGGCACGATCGCCCGCTGAGCGCCACCGCCACCGAGGCGACGCGGGGAAGGTTGTTCGGCCTCGGCTCGAGGAAAGCTCCCCGCTCGCTGCGGGGAAGGTTTTCGGTCGCCACGACGCGAAGGGCTCCCCACAGCGTGCGGGCCGAGCCGTTCATCTCCTTACACTGCGAACCACCATGGCGATGAGCACCGACGAGATCCGCGAGACGTACCTGTCGTTCTTCGAGTCCGAGGGCCACCTGCGGGTGCCCTCGGCGTCGCTCGTCCCGGCCGAGTACGACCCGTCGGTGCTGTTCACGATCGCGGGCATGGTCCCGTTCAAGCCCTACCTGCTCGGCCAGGAGACGCCGCCGCGCAAGCGGGTGACCGACTGCCAGAAGACGTTCCGCACCGTCGACATCGAGATCATCGGGACGACCGCGCGGCACCTCACGTTCTTCGAGATGATGGGCAACTGGTCGTTCGGCGACTATTTCAAGCGCGAGGCCCAGCAGATGGCCTGGCGGCTGTCGACCGAGGCGTTCGGGCTCGCGCCCGAGGACATCTGGGTGACCGTGTTCGCCGGCGACGACGCGCTCGGGCTCGGCCCCGACGAGGAGTCGATCGGCTACTGGCTGGAGATCGGCGTCCCGCGGGAGAAGATCGTCGAGTGCGACCGCGAGGAGAACGGTGGCAGATGGGGCCGACCGGCCCGTGCGGTCCCGACTCCGAGCTCTACCTCGACCGCGGCCTGGACTACGGCGCCGCGGACGACCTGCCGGGCGGGGAGAACGAGCGCTTCCTCGAGTTCTGGAACCTCGTGTTCATGCAGTTCGACCAGAACCCCGAGGGTGTCCTCACCCCGCTGGCGGCCAACGGCATCGACACCGGCCTGGGCCTCAACCGCCTGGCCTGCATCCTGCAGGGCACCGAGACCGTGTTCGAGACCGATCAGTTCGCCCCGCTGATCGCGCTCGGCGAGGAGCTGTCGGGCCGCCGCTATGGCACGGACCCGCAACCGACAAGGCGCTGCGTGTGCTCGCCGACCACAGCCGCGCGGTCTCGTTCCTGCTCGCCGACGGCGTCGTGCCCTCCAACGAGGACCGCGGCTACGTGCTGCGGCGGGTGATGCGCCGCGCGATCCAGCATGGCCGCTCGATCGACCTCGGGCCGGGCACGCTTCAGCGCTACGCGGAGGTCGTCGCCGAGACGATGGCGGCCGCCTACCCCGAGCTGCACGCCGGCCACGACACGATCCGGCGCTGGATCGCGTCGGAGGAGGAGTCCTTCGGCCACACGCTCGAGCTGGGGTTGAAGCGCCTGGACGAGCTGATCACCCGGGCACGGGATCATGGCGACGAGGGGATCGCCGCCGCCGACGCGTTCCAGTTGCATGACACGTACGGGTTCCCGATCGACATGACGCTCGAGATCGTCGCCGAGCACGACCTCGGCGTCGACGAGGCCGGATTCGAGTCGCTGATGGAGCAGCAGCGCGCCCGGGGGCGGGAAGGCGGGCGCGGGCGCGGCGACGGGCGCCGCGAGCGGGCGGTCGCGCTGTCGGGCGCCGCCGGGTTCACCACCGAGTTCGTCGGCTACGAGACGGTCGACGCGCACACGACGATCGGCGCGGTCGAGCCCGCCGACGACGGCCGGCTGCTGGTCAAGCTGCGCGAGTCGCCGTTCTACGCCACCGGCGGCGGCCAGGTCGCCGACGCGGGCGAGCTGGAGTGCGAGGGCGGCGAGTGCCGCGCCCGGGTGAGCGACGTGTTCCGGCTCGGCTCAGACCAGGTCGTCGAACTCGACCCCGAACGCGGCGCGTTCGAGCCCGGCCAGCCCGTCCACGCGCGCGTCGACCGCGCCACGCGGCACGCGACGGCCTGCAACCACACCGCGACCCATCTGCTGCACGCCGCGCTGCGGCGGCGGCTCGGCGATCACGTCCACCAGGCCGGCTCCTACGTCGGGCCCGAAAGCTGCGCTTCGACTTCACGCACTCCAGCGGGCTGAGCGGCGACGATCTCGCCGCGGTCACCGGCGCGGTCAACGCGTGGATCCTGCAGGCCCACCCGGTGCGGGCGCTCACCACGACGCTCGACGAGGCCAAGGCGCTCGGCGCGATGGCGCTGTTCAACGAGAAGTACGGCGAGATCGTACGGATGGTCGAGGTCGGGGACGGGTCGTTCTCCCGCGAGCTGTGTGGCGGCACCCACGTGCGCAACTCCGCCGAGATCGGCCTGCTGCGGATCACCGCCGAGACCTCGAGCGCCGCCAACGTGCGGCGCATCGAGGCGATCACCGGCCCCGAGGCGGTCGCGTTCATGCGCGCCCGGGACGGCGAGCTGGACTCCGCCGCTCGGGCGCTGCGCGTGCCCGCCGAGCGCGTGGCCGAGACGGCCTCGGCGCTGCGCGACCGCGTCCGGGAGCTGAGCGCGCGCTCAGGCAGGGCGCGGGCAACGGCGCGGGCGGCACGGTCGACCTCGACTCGCTCGCCGCCGGAGCGGTCGAGATCGCCGGCGCGCCGGTGCTCACCGCGGCCGCCGAGGTCCCCGACGGCGACGCGCTGCTGGCGCTCTCGGACCGGCTGAAGGGTCGGCTCGGCGACGCCGCGATCGTGCTCGGCCGGGCCGGCAAGGGCAAGGTCGACCTCGTCGTGTCGGTCGCGCCCGCGCTCGTCGCCCGGGGCGTGAGGGCGGGCCAGGTGATCAAGCTCGCCGCCGCCGAGGTCGGCGGCGGGGGCGGCGGCCGGGACACCATGGCCCGCGCCGGCGGCCGCGACCCCGACCGGCTGCCCGAGGCGCTGCGCGCCGCCCGCGCCGCGATCGAGGCCGCCCTGACCACGAGTGATCCGCCGGTGCCGACCCAGCGGCCGGTAGTGTCGGCCGCCGTGCCCATCCGCCCGAGGGACCGGTAGTGCGCGTGCTCGCGCTCGACTACGGCAGCGCCCGCTGCGGCGCCGCGATCTCGGGACCCGACCGGCGTGCTCGCCACTCCGCTCGAGCCCGTGCTCGCACCCGCCACCCGCCGCGGGCGGGCGCGGCTGCGCGAGCTCGTCGCCGACACGGGCGCCGAGCGCGTGCTCGTCGGGCTGCCGCTGTCGCTGACCGGCGAGGACTCGGCGCAGACCGCGGAGGCGCGCGCGTTCGCCGAGGGTCTCGCCCGGGCGGTGGGGGTGCCGGTCGAGCTCTACGACGAGCGCTTCACCACCCGCCTGGCCGAGCGCGCGGGCGGGCGGGCGAGCGAGGACTCGCGCGCCGCCGCGCACCTGCTCGAGGGCTGGCTCGCCGCCCGGGTGGCCGCGACCGGGGGCGAGGGTGGCTGAGCGCCGCGGGCGGACCGCCGCCGAGCGCGAGGCGGCGCGGCGCGAGCGCGCGAATCGCCGGGCCCGGCGCGAGGACCGGCCGGAGCCCTACCCGGACCCAAAGGTCGAGCCGGAGGCGCCGCCGGTGCCGTTCGGGGCCGATTCCGTCCCCGAGCCCGAGCCGCTGCCCGAGCCCGAGCCGGCCCCCGCCCCCAAGCCCGAGCCGGAGCCCGAGCCCGAGCCCGATCCTGTCCTAGCCGGAGCCGGAGCCGGAGCCCGCCCCCGAGCCGGCACCCGCCCCCGAGCACCGCCCCCGAGCCGGAACCCGCCCCGGAGCCGGAGCCGGAGCCCGAGGCAGCGCCCGATCCCCGGCCCGCCGTAGTGCCCGAGCCCGAGCCCGAGCCGGCGCGGCCCCCGCCCGCGACCCGCTGATCGAGTCGGGCGGCCGGTCCGGCCGCCCGATCAAGTCGTTCCCCTCGCCGCCCGACCCCGAGTTCTACGTCCCCGACGACCAGCTCGAGATGCCGTCGGGCACCCGGCGGGTGTCGCGCGGCTCGCGCGTGCATGCCGGGCGCCACCGCCGCCCGTCGAAGGTGGCCCGCCGCTCGCGCCCGCGCCGCCCGGCACGGGCCCGCGCGCCGCTGGCTGGGCCGGATCGTCGCGCTGATCGCGCTCGTGCTCGCCGCCGCGATCGTGTGGTTCGCGATCGAGCTGTTCCAGCCGTTCGGCGTCTCGCCCCACGGGCACGTCACCGTCCGGATCCCCGAGCGGACGAGCTCGAGCGCGGTCGCGCGGATGCTCGCCGCCGACGGGGTGATCTCCTCGCGCTTCTTCTTCGAGGTGCGGGCGACGCTCGACGGCGACCGCAGTGACATCCGAGCCGGGACCTACCACCTGCAGAGCGGGATGAGCTATGAGTCCGTGCTCGCCAAGCTCACCGCGATCCCGAAGGCGGCCCGCACGTCGGACATCACGATCGCCGAGGGCCACACCCGTCAATACGTCGCCGCGCTGCTGCACCAGCAGCACGTCCCCGGCGACTACCTCGCCGCCACCCGCCACTCCAAGCTGCTGGACCCGCGGCGCTACGGCGCTCCGAAGGCGACCGCCTCGCTCGAGGGGTTCCTGTTCCCCGACACCTTCCAGCTGCGCGACCCGATCAAGGTGGCCGCGCTCGTCGCCGACCAGCTCAGGGACTTCAGGCGCCGCTTCGCCAAGATCGGCCTGGCGGGCGCCCGGCGCCGGCACCAGAGCGCGTTCGCGGTGATCACGATCGCCTCGCTGATCGAGGCCGAGTCGGCCTCCCCGCACGACGACCGGCTCGTCTCCTCGGTGATCGAGAACCGGTTGCGCGACCACATGATGCTCCAGCTCGACTCGACCGCCCGGTATGCGACCGGCAACTTCACCAAGGCGATCACCCAGAGCCAGCTGCAGTCCAGGAGCCCGTACAACACCCACACGCACTACGGCCTGCCACCGGGGCCGATCGACAACCCGGGGCTCACCGCGCTGCGGGCCGCGGCCGCACCTGCGAACAGCAGCTACCTGTACTTCTTCTCCAAGCCGTGCACGCATCAGACGGTGTTCGCAAAGAGCTACGCGCAGTTCCAGTTGCTGCTCGTCCGTGATCGCCGTTCCCACTGTCCCAAGTAGGCGGCTGGGCGTCGCGGGCTGGCCGGTCGCCCACAGCCTCTCGCCGGCGATGCAGAACGCCGCGCTCGCCCACCTCGGGCTCGGCGGCTGGCGCTACCAGCGGCTGCCGATCCCGCCCGCGCTCGTCGACGAGACGCTGCGCGCGCTGCCCGGCGCCGGGTTCGCCGGGGTGAACGTGACGATCCCGCACAAGCGCGCGGCGCTCGCGGTCGCGAGCGACCTCACCGAGCGCGCGCGGGCGATCGGCGCCGCCAACACGCTCGTCTTCCGCGACGACGGGTCGATCGCCGCCGACAACACCGACGCGGCCGCGCTCATCGAGTCGCTCGCGGCGCTCGGGAGCGCGCGACCGCGCGACGCGCTCGTGCTCGGCGCGGGCGGGAGCGCCCGGGCGGCGCTGTGGGCGCTGCGCGCCGGGGGCGTGGCCGAGCTCGCGATCTGGAACCGCACGCCCGAGCGCGCCGCGGCGCTCGCCGCCGAGCTCGGCGCCCGGCCCGTCACCGCGGCCGAGGCGGCGGCACCGGTGGAGCTCGTCGTCAACTGCACCGCGGCCGAGCTGCACGGCGCCGACCCGTTCGCCGAGCTGCCGATCACCGCCGCCCAGCTCGCCCGGTGCGGTGCGCTCGCCGACTACGCCTACCGGCCGGGCGGCACGCGGCTGGTGGCCGCCGCCCGCGACGCCGGGATCCCGGCCGTCGACGGTCTCGAGCTGCTCGTCGTCCAGGGGGCGCTCGCGCTGGAGCTGTTCACCGGTCGCGCGGCGCCCCGCGACGTGATGCGCGCCGCGGTGCGCCGCGAGCGCTGACTGCGGGTATCGTGGCGGCCGTGACCCCGACTCCCGACAGCGGCGGCGAGGCGACCGAGCCCGGCGAGTGCCTGGCCTGTCGCGGGACCGGCCGGCTGATCTCCTCCCTCGGTGGCACGCCGCACGAGGTCACGTGCCCGTGGTGCGAGGGCACGGGCCGGCGCGTGCCCGGCATCGACGCCCAGGCCCATCCCGCCGAGCGCGCCGGGGACCCGCCGGCCGGGGAGAGCGGTCCCGCCCCTCCCGCCACTCGCGCCCCGAACCCCTAACCTCGGTCCACCATGGAGCTCGAGCTCATCACCGCCGGCGAGTCGCACGGGGGGGGCTCACCTGCGTCGTCCAGGGCCTGCCCGCCGGGCTCGTGCTCGACCGCGCGACGATCGACCGCGACATGGCCCGCCGCCAGCTCGGCCACGGCCGCGGCGGGCGGATGAAGATCGAGTCCGATCACGTGATCGTCACCGCCGGGGTCCGCCACGGCCGCACGCTCGGCGGGCCGGTCGCGCTCGGGGTCCCCAACCGCGACTATGCCAACTGGGAGCAGCGGATGAACCCGTGGCCGGTGCAGGAGCCGCCCGATGAGGTGCACCTGCCGCGGCCGGGCCACGCCGACCTGGTCGGCACCCAGAAGTACGGCCTCAGCGACGTGCGTGACATCCTCGAGCGCGCGAGCGCCCGGGAGACCGCGGCGCGCGTCGCGGGCGGCGCGCTCGCCCGAGCGTTCCTGGCGGCGCTCGGGGTGAGCGTGCACTCCCACGTGCTCCAGATCACGGGGGTCAGGGCGCCCCGCCGCGACGACCTCACGCCCGAGGACTTCGCGGACGTCGACTCCTCGCCGGTCCGCTGCCTGGACCCCGAGTCCAGCCGCGCGATGGTCGAGGAGATCAACCGGCTGCGCAAGGCCAACGAGTCGCTGGGCGGCGTGTTCGAGGTCCGCGCGTTCGGCCTCGTGCCGGGCCTGGGGTCGCACGTGTCCTGGCGCGAGCGGCTGGACGGCTGCCTGGGTCAGGCGATGATGTCGATCCAGGCGGTGAAGGGCGCCGCGGTCGGCGACGCGATCGAGGTCGCCGGCCTGCCCGGGTCGCAGGCGCACGACGAGATCTTCTGGGACGAGGAGCGCGGCTTTCACCGGACGACGAACCGCGCGGGCGGCCTGGAGGGCGGGATGACGACCGGCGACCCGCTCGTCGTGCGCGGCTTCATGAAGCCGATCCCGACGCTCACCAAGCCGCTGCGCTCGGTCGACATCGCCACCCACGAGCCCGCGCAGGCGCTGCGCGAGCGCACCGACAGCTGCACGGTGCCGGCCGCCGCGGTGGTGGCCGAGGCGATGGTCTGCTTCGTGCTCGCCGACGCGTACCGCCGCAAGTTCGGCGGCGACCACATCGACGACGTGCGCGCCGCCGTGGACGCCTACCGTGAGCGGATCGGCCGGCCCGCGGACGTGCCCGCCGCCGCGCCGCGGTGAGCGTCTCCACGCGCTCCGTCGCCTTCGTCGGCTTCATGGGCGCCGGCAAGACGACCGCCGCGCGAGCGCTCGTCGAGCGCCGCCCGGACGGCAGGGCCTACGACGTCGACGAGGAGATCGTGCGCCGCACCGGCCGCCCGATCGAGGAGATCTTCGCCACCGACGGCGAGCGAGGGTTCCGCGAGCTCGAGGAGCAGATGACGCTCGAGCTGCTCAGCGGCGGCGGCCGCGCCGTGTCGCTGGGGGGCGGCGCGATGCACTCCACGAGGATCCGGGAGGCGCTCGCGCGCCATCTCGTGGTGTGGATCGACGTCGACGTCGACACCGCGTGGCGACGCGCGAGCGCAGCGGCCGGCCGCTGGCGCGTGACCGCGAGAGGTTCGCCGCGCTGCACGCCGCCCGCGAGCCGCTGTACGCGGCGGCTGCCGACGTGATCGTGCCCGAGCGCCGCGTGCACGACATCGAACAGGTGCTCGAGGCGGGTGAGGGCCTCGCCCGCCCCGGGGTGCGGATGCTGTGGGCGACCAGCCGCTCCGGCGACTACCCCGCCTACATCGGCCCCGGGCTGCTGGCGAGCGGTGACGGCGAGCGGGCGTTCTGGCCGAGGACCGTCCCCGGGCGGCGGTTCCTCGTCACCGACTACAACGCCGGGCGGCTGTACGGCGACCGGCTGGGGGGCCTCGACGGGCGGGTGACGATCATGCCCGGCGAGCAGTCCAAGACCGTCGCCCATGCCGAGATCGTCTGGTCGGAGCTGGCTCGCGGCGCGATGACCCGCTCCGACGTGGTGGTCGCGCTCGGCGGCGGCGTCGTGGGCGACCTCGCCGGCTTCTGCGCGGCGACCTATCAGCGCGGCGTGCGGGTGGTGCAGGTGCCGACCACGCTCGTCGCCCAGGTCGACTCCGCCTACGGGGGCAAGACGGGCGTCGACCTGTCCGAGGCCAAGAACTACGTCGGCGCGTTCCACCAGCCGCGCGCCGTGATCGCCGACACCGATGCGCTCTCCACGCTGCCCGCCGAGGAGCTCGCCGCCGGCTACGCGGAGGTCGTCAAGACCGCGCTGCTCGCCGGCGGCTGGCTGTGGGACGCGGTGCGGGCGGCGCCGACCCGACGGACCCGGACGTCGTCGCGGGGTGCGCGCACACCAAGCTGCGAGTCGTCGCCGCCGACGAGCGCGACACCGGCCTGCGGCAGACGCTCAACCTCGGCCACACCGTCGGCCACGCGATCGAGACCGTCACCGGGTACGCGCGCTACCGCCACGGCGAGGCGGTCGGCCTCGGGCTGCTCGCGGCGCTGCGCCTGTCGGGCGCCGGCGCGCTGCGGTCCGAGGTCCGCGATCTGCTCGCCGCCCGAGGCCTCCCGACGACGCTCGCCGGCGAGGTCGACCCCGACGCGGTCGTGATGGCGACCGCGCGGGACAAGAAGCGCGTGGGGGAGGGCCCGGTCCCGTTCGTGCTCCTCACCGAGCCCGGCGACGCCCGACCCGGATGCACGGTCGCCTCCGCCGAGCTGATCGCGGCCGTGCGCGAGCTGTCGGCCAGCTAGCGTCTGGCGCAGACCATGCCCACCGACATCGCCCGCAACCGCGTCGAGATCATGCACGGGGTCAACCTCGACCAGCTCGGACGCCGCGACCCCGTCCACTACGGGACGCTCACGCTGAGCCAGCTCGAACTGCGCATCTCGAGCACGCGGGCGAGCTCGGCCTGGTGACCCGCTTCTTCCAGTCCAACCACGAGGGCGAGTTCGTCGAGCACCTCCACGGCCTCGAGGGGTTGGCGGACGCGATCGTGCTCAACCCGGGCGCGTGGACGCACTACTCCTACGCGATTCGCGACGCGCTGGAGCTCACGGGCCTGCCCGCGGTCGAGATCCACCTGTCCGACGTCGATGCGCGCGAGCCGTTCCGGCGCCGGTCGGTGATCGCGGGGCTGTGCACCGGGCGCGTCGCCGGCCGGGGCCCGGACGGATACCGTGACGCGCTCGTCGTGCTGCGAGAGGAGCTGATGTCATGAGCGATCGAGCCAACCGCCTGGTGCAGGCCCTGTCCGAGGACGAGCAGGAGCGTCGACCTGATGCTCGTCACCTCGCTGGTCAACGTCCGCTACCTGACGGGCTACACCGGCTGCAACGGCACCGCGCTGATCGGCCCGGACACGCGCGTCTGTTCGTCACCGACTTCCGCTACGCCGAGCAGGCCGCCGAGGAGGTCGACCCCGCGTTCGAGCGCCAGCGCGCGCCGCAGGACTGCTCGAGGCGGTCGGCACGTGCTGCCCGACGCGCGAGCTCCGGCTCGGCTTCGAGGCCGGCACGTCACCGTCCGCCAGCACGCGAAGTTGCGCCGGCGGCTGCCCGAGCTCGATCGAGCTGGTCGCCGCGGGAAGGCCGGTCGAGGCGCTGCGCGCGGTCAAGGAGCGCAGGAGGTCGCCGCGATCCGCGCCGCCGGCGGCGCTCGCGGACGAAGCGTTGCGCGAGCTGATCGCCGGCGGTCTGACCGGCCACACCGAGCGCGAGCTGGCGCTCAGGCTCGAGATCGAGATGCGCCGACGCGGCGCCTCGGGCGCGAGCTTCGACCCAATCGTCGCCGGCGGCCCTCATGGCGCGCTGCCCCACGGGCGCCGCGGACGAACCGGTGCGCGCCGGCGAGCTCGTCGTGGTCGATTGGGGCGCGCGGCTCGACGGCTACTGCTCGGACTGCACGAGAACGGTCGCCACCGGCGAGATCGACTCCGAGGCCGCGGAGATCTACAGCTCGTGCTCGACGCGCAACTCGCGGCGGTCGAGGACGTGAAGCCGGGCGCCGTCGGGCGGGACGTCGACGCGGTGGCGCGCGCCGCAATCACGCCGCGGGCCACGGGGAGCACTTCGGCCACAGGCTCGGCCACGGCGTCGGGCTCGAGGTCCACGAAGCGCCACGGCTAGCGAGCCTTCGGAGGCCGTGCTGCCGGCCGGCAACGTCGTGACCGTCGAGCCGGGCGTGTACATACCGGGCGCGGTTCGGGGTGCGGATCGAGGATCTCGTGGTCGTCACGAGTCCGGGTGCGAGATCCTGACCTCGATCTCCAAGGAGCAGTCGTCACGTCGTCGGGTCGCGCCGCGCCGCGTCTACACTCGTCGCCGTGCGTAGGACCGAGCAGCGCCGCGCTGCGATCTGGGCGCTGTATCAGAGCGATCTGCTCGGCCGGCCCCTGGAGCAGACGTTTCCCGTGACACCCACACGTTCACGCGTGCGGTGGCTGGGCTCGTGCGCGACCATCAGCCCGAGCTGGACGAGCTGATCCGGACGCACGCGACCGGCTGGTCGCTGGAGCGGATCGCCCCGCTCGAGCGCTCGATCCTCCGGGTCGGCCTGGCGGAGATGCTTTACGGCCGCGAGCTGCCCGGGGACCAGCCGATCCCGCCGGAGGGCGCGATCGACGAGGCCGTCGAGACCGCCAAGCGTTCTGCGGGGCCGACGCTCCCGCGTTCGTCAACGGGATCCTCGGCGCGGTCCTGCGCGAGCATGCAAGCGGTCGGGTAGGAGCTCGTAGGAACGCTCGCACGCCGCGCGACGCGACACAATCCAAGCATGAGACTGCTCGTCGTCGACGACGATCGTGCGCTGCGCGACGTGCTGCGGCGCGCGCTGTCGCTGGCGGGCTACGAGGTGAGACTCGCCGGGACCGGGGCGGCGGCGCTGTCGGAGGTGAACGGGAGCCTCGCCGACGCGGTCGTGCTCGACATCGGGCTGCCCGACATCGACGGCCTCGAGGTTTGCCGTTTGCTGCGGCGCGAGGGCAATCGTGTTCCGGTGCTGATGCTCACCGCCCGCGACGCCGTGTCGCGACCGGATCGACGGGCTGGACGCCGGCGCCGACGACTACCTGGTCAAGCCGTTCGACATCGACGAGCTCAGGCCCGGCTGCGCGCGCTGCTCCGCGCGGGCGGCGTTCGATCGGCGGCGGCGACGGCGCGCCGGCATTCCTCGACCTGCGGCTCGACCCCGGCCGGCACGGGGTGACGGTCGGCGAAAGGTTCGTCGAGCTGACCCGAACCGAGTACCAGCTGCTGGAACTGCTGATGCTCAACCCGCGACGGGTGCTGCCGCACACGCTGATCTACGACCGCGTGTGGGGCTATGACTTCGGGCCGGGCTCCAATGCGCTCCGCGTGTACGTCGGCTACCTGCGCCGCAAGCTCGAGGAGGCCGGGCCAAGGCGGAGATCCACACCGTCAGGGGGTCGGCTACGCGCTGCGGGAGCCCGACGAATGAGCCTGCGCACCGCATCGGCCTCGTCGCCGGGGTCGCGGTGGCGATCGCCGTGATCGGCGTGGCGGTCTGCTGATACTTCGGGACACGCTCGAGCTCCAGGGGCAGGTCGACACCCAGCTGCTCAGCACCGCCGACCGGATCACCCGGGGCCACGCCGGCGCGGGCCCGCCGCCGGGCGGCCACGGGCCCGGCCCCGCCCGCAATGGCCGGCTCCCGCTCGAGCACCGCGGCCGGACGCCGTTCGGGGGCACCGAGGTGGTCGTCGAGCAGCTCTCGCGCGACGGCGCCGTGCACGCGCTCGATCCCCGCGACCGGATCCCGGTCGACGGGCGGATGCGAGCGCTCGCCCGCCGCGGCCGCGGCCGGTTCTTCACCGACGCCACGGTGCGCGGGGTCTCGCTGCGCCTGTACGTCGTGGGCGCGGGCTCCGCGGCGCGTGTCGAACTATTGGAGTCCCAAAAGACAACTCAAGAAAGACCTAAGGTCACCATGCGTATTTCACTTCTCGGCCGCTTCGCGCTATGTGCAAGTGCTGCGATGCATTGCTTGCGGGATGCGGCCCGCAACAAGCCCAGCTTCCCGGTTCGGTTTTCTCTCAAACGCAAAGCGTCGCACGAGATTCAGATGTCGGTTCGTGGATGCTACCAGAAGCAAGGAACGAAGATTTGCTGTACGTCTCGGCCTATTCGAACGTACTGTCTTCACTTATCCTGCGGGCAAGCAGGTCGGCGACCTCAAGGGTTTCTACTCGGCTGCTGGAGAGGTGTCGACAGCAAAGGCAATGTTTTCGTTGGAAACGACAGCCAAGCGGAGTTTACGAATACGCGCATGGAGGAACAAAGCGAATCGCCTTCTTCCAAAGCGGTACCGCAGGTGCGCGGGCGTGTGCCATTAGCCCGACGACGGGAGATTTAGCGATCTGTGGCTTCTCAAGCCATGTCTTATATACAAAGCCGCGAGAGGCAGGCACCCAGTAACCTTGACCGATGAACGCATGCAATACGGCACGCTTGATACTTACGACGACCATGGAAACTTGTTCTTTATCGGTTTAAAGCTTGGTAACAAGCAACAGCTTTCGGTTGCCAAGTGGTTCATCTCACTTTATAAACATTAAAGCCGACGCAGCCGTTTACGTCGAGGGCGGCCTTCAATGGAATGATGGGCTTTTAACGGCGGTTTCTAATACTAAACAGCCTAATATCTATCAGTTTCAGATTAACGGAACAAAAGCGCACAAGGTTGGCGCAACACCACTTGGCTCACCCGCCTATATCGTGCTTCAGTACGTTATTGACGGCAAGACCGTTATCGTTCCAAACCTTTTGCGCTCAACTCATAGCAACGTGCTATATTATAAATACCCCGAAGGCGGCCTGCCGACGTTTACACTTCCAAGAAGTGGAGGTGCTCGCGCCGTTGCTCTAAGTCGCGGCGTCGTAACCCCTTCATGTCGTTTCCACATCTTTACCTAAAGCTCAGAGCACAGAAAGGATAAACATGCTATGTCAGTCTTGGACGGCCTCTTCAATGTAACAGACACAACTGTGTGGGCGCTGGAAACGTCTTGGTCCCGACGGTATCACGGATAATACCGCCAACCTACAAGCCATGATAAATAAACTGCTGGACCCTACAGGAATAACGCTAGGGCAGGGCGGCACCTTGGAGTTCCCGTAAGCGGAGACCCCTCTGGAGGCTCGACTTATGCTTTTTCTGAAACGATAAACATTGGTCCAGTCGGCACGACAAACTACCCAGCCAACATTATCCTTCGAGGCACTGGCGCGCAATCGAGGGAATCCTCTGCTCCAAATGCTCGATAGTAGCCAAGATTTCTTCGTTATCGACGACGTGATGTCAATGGACCCTACCACGAGTGACAATATCGCTGGAATCGTCTTTCAGGACATGATAATATCCTACGCATTTGTGGATGGGCAGCCCGGCGGCGGAAGAGGCATAACCGTTGCACACGGCAACGTGCGCCTTCAACGCATAACCTTCAACGAGGTCCCCGATGCCGCGGTCCACTTTGTGCGCACCCTTCTCTGTAGTATTATTGATTGCGACATACGTGTTAACAAGGTCATGGGCGCTACCGGCGTACGCCCCGGTGACACGAATGCAGTGCACTCGGCCATTGAAACTGACATCGCGGGGACAACCATTGCGGATTATGGTACGGAAGGTGGCGGAACCGGAATGGAGATATACGGTGCCGAGCATCTGCGTATGGTAAACTGCCGCATAGAAGGCTGGGCCAACGGAATCATTATCGAACCCAATACCGAGACGGACCCCACTAGAAAGCTGTTCTTTGGCAACGTAAGCTGCCTTTCACATGAGGCGGGGGTCCAAATCATACCGACTGGCGCTGAAGACTCAGCCGCTGTGTACGTCGCCGAGGTTTGGTTCGCTGAATGCGAGATTGGACCGGCTGGCGGCGTTACAACAGTCTACTCTGGCGGGGGCATTGTTATCGGGCCTACCGATGGAACGACCACCATCATCGACCAAATCCGCTTCGTTGACTGTTACTCGAGCCTCTGGGCGGGGCCAGGCATGGATATTCAAGGTGGCACAAACGTCGAAATCCTGGGTGGCTATTATTCATGCAATGGAAATAATGGCGGCGGGGCTGTGCCAGAACCGTATTCCAAGAGCGGCATAGCCGTCAGCGGTGACTGTAAAGGCCTACGCATCTCAAACGCTGCGTGTAACAACTCGGTCTGGGATGTCTACCACCCAGCCGGTCCGGCAGGTTCTACGCAGGACTACGGCATTTACGTTGGGGGAGGTTCATCGAGCGTTCGACTTCACGGATGCGACCTGACGGGGAACAACATGTCAGGCCTCTACGTCGATGGTGCCACCCTCGGGGTCGCACCCACAAACGTATTTGCTAAACACTGCGACTTTACGGGGCTTTCGACTCCGCTGAAAGTAACCACGCCCGTTTCCAACCTTCAGGTCGTCGATTGCCCCGGCTATAACGAAATTCAAACCGTGGCAGTGACGGTGACGCCGCCCGTTTCGGGGCATGTATTCACGCTTCCGATTATGGCCATTACGGCCCGACGACCATCTACATCGCCGCAAACGCGATTGTCACCGCTGTTAAGATAAACGGCGTAACCACAGGCGCTAAGCAAGGTGCGTTTGTCATGACTGCGGGTCAATCTGGAGAAATCGACTATGGTCTTGTAGCGCCGGGCTTCAGTATGATTGGACAGTAATACCCAGCAAAACCCCTCAACGCTTCGGGACGCTCAACTAGGGCGTCCCTTTCATCGCTCTGCCAAGGAACAGCGACCGCCTTCCTTACTGTGATGGAGGCTTCATCATCTTCGCGCCCATGGCGTCTGCTTTGGACTTGCATATCATCTTCATGTGTTTTTCGACATCATTGCCTGCTTTTGCTCCCGGGTCATTCCGGCAGTCTTGGCTTTCATCTGAGCCTGCGTCATGTACATTTTCGTCGTCATATTGACCCCTACTATCGAGTCGCCGGACGAACATTTTCGCATAGCCATCATCGAAGCCGAGGACATCATGTTCTGTGCCTGGCTTACTTGCAGGCCTCCAAGAAATAGGCTGATAGAAAGGAGCAGCGTCGCTGTAATGGTTTTCATGTTTCCCCTTGAAAGACGTAGTCGCACGAATTGTGCGCTCTTAATGGTACGCAGGGAAACCGCTTTTGGATGGTCCGGCGCGCCCTGTTTAAGCCAAGCATTCTAGCTCTCGTTTTTTAGAGGAGGCCCTAGCCAAAAGCATCGACCCTCGCCGGGACGGCCACTTCGCGATGAGAGCCACTAGTGCATGGCTCGTTGACGCTCAAGACTTCACCGATTAGGTGAGGACACGTCACGATAGGTACGGCTAGTCCACATTTCGTGCTCAGGAGAGGGTTACGAGTACCTCTTGAGGAGCCTCCGGCTGTCTAGCAAAGCGCCGCCTTCGGCCGCTCGGCTATCTCTCCCGGAACAGCCTCAACTTATTCCACGTTCCGCTTAAAGTCGAACGTACTGTGTGCGCCGTCGTACCTTCCTAAGTCATCGCGGCTTGAATCACTGACACTGACTGCCATTTTGCCCTTTTTTCCTTCGAGTCGAGGCGCAAGCCCTTACGAAGGCTCGGTGGAGTTCGTCCAAACGCCACCATCCGCATACTTTACCGAGGACACAACAAAGATGAATCGTGTAACTTGTTTATCATATGCGTTATATACGGCCCAGGCGTTCGTGTCGGAGGCAGACGAATCAGTTTCCAAGTTACCATTCATCGCGCGCTTGGGATTTATGATGACACCGGGGAAGTAACTGCCGTAGCTATCCACGGTTTCCGTGTCTAGCACCGAATCAAACGCATCTTCCAACTTAATGTGCCACTTGATGGCTACAATGGTCTGGGTAGACACGTTCTCGAACGAAACCCCGCAGACGAGGCTATACTCACCGTTCGAAGGGTCGATAAAGCCGCCGACGGCCTTCAGGACTTTGACGGGGCTTTCGTCAGCGCCGACGGGTGCAAGCGTTAGTGAACTCCAAGCGGCGAGCAAGAACAATACACCGGCAGTGACCCTCCAGCGGTGACTCCGCTCGCACATTCCTGCCTGACCTATAGCCGGATTACGGCCGAGTTCGTCCGCTGGGTCGATTCAAACATGCGGCATACTTCCCCCATAAACAACGGTTCGTTTTTGGTGGCTTCGTCAACCCATAATGGTTTACCCGTTTTGGGCTACGCTCGCAAGTGCCTCTATCATCGCCTCGATGGAGGCCGTCCCCCGGTGAGCAAGCCGATACACTCGGCGCAGGCACGACGCCTGCGTGAGCTTCTGGTCGAGTACCGAGGCCGAGCAGGCATGACGCAAGCCGACCTGGCCGAACGGATAGGGCGCGCGCAGACCTTCGTGTCCAAGGTTGAGAAAGGCGAGCGGCGTATCGACGTTATCGAACTCATCCAGGTGCTTACCGTGATGCGCGCCAACCCAGTAGAGTTCTTAAGAGACTCCTTAGGCGACGGCGATAGACTGCGGAACGGCTTAGCTGGGGGCTATCTTGAGGCCTTATGGATTTCGACGGATACGTTCAACGGGCAGTCTTCACGACAACTTCCCGGATGGTAACGCCAGTTCTGCGGACGGCCGATGCTGTTACGGCCTGGCGACGGACCGGAATGCGGTGTTCAACTCAACTGACGGCGGTGGGCGGCCAGCATGGGTTTTCACCATCTTGCTTAGTACCGATAGCCGATGTAATCGCCTTTTTTATTGTACGACTCGGCGCTTTCCAGGCCAGACGCTCGCCACAGTTGCGTTACGAGAGGCCAAAGAGCTTTCTTCTCGTCGTCCTTCATGCTCTGTACGTTGATGGCGTTGAAGTACGCAGGGTCGCGCCCGATGGTTGCCAAGTGCCCAGTAAGCGTGAGCTTCAGATTCTGAAAGTTCGGAACGCCTTCTACCGATATTGTCTTGTCACGGACTCCTAGCGCCGTAGCCAGAATCGAGATTCGTCCCGGTGTCTTCAGGGCTTCATACACTTCGCGAACGAACAGAAACGCTCGGAATAGGTTCCTTTCGACCCATCCAGGATGGAAAATCGGCTCCGAGGCACTCTTCTTATCGAACGCCGTGCCGCTGACAACCTCAACGCAACCATCGTAAAAGACCTGAGCATACCAGGGTAGTTCTGTGTCAGGTCGGCCGTGCATGTAAACGAAGCCGTCGATATTCGGGCGGTAGGAAACTCCAGAGGTCTGCCAAACGGGAATCGCCCGAATCTTGTTGCGAAAGGCGCGGTCGCTGAGCAGTCCAACGTCGATAATGTCATACCTGCCAAGCGTGTCTTCCGGGACGAAATGGACTACGAGCTTCGACTCGGTTTCGACCGGCACGGGCATTTCGTCCGGGGTATAACGAATCAGGTCCACGCGCTCGCGACGAAACCTTCTGATACGGTCGGGAAGCGACTCGCGTCGAGTTATTATGTCAGCTAGCTCTGAGGCGTCAGGGGATGTTTGCCGTTTGATTGCGCGCAAAGAAGCGCAGGTTGAGCATGTTTTGGTGAGGCGCAAGATGACTCTTGCCAACGCGAATAACGAGGACGCAGTTCATCGCGTCCAGGGCAACCCGCTCCATTTGAAGATACGGTAGCCTCGGCCGAACGCTTTCCCGGACGTTGTCCAAGACAGCGATTTGAGTCTCGGCATCCACTGAAGACACGCCGGAAACTGCGTAGGGCAGATGCGTCTTCGGGTGTTTTTCGCTTCCGAAGAGAATACGCCGCCCTCGCTGTTGGCGAATGACGTTATGTCGCCGACAAACTCCTTCCGGTCACGGTCTGCTCTTCCAGGAAGGTCACGCTTGTATTCGCGACGCTTTCGCTCGGGGGCCGTTCCCACTAAGGCTTGCAAGTCGGCTGGCGTTATTTCTCCGAGCGTTTCAAAAGACACTAGAACTTGCCTCCTCTTGCAAGAATGTCTTTGACTCTTCGGAAGTCAGACGCCCTTTCGCACGACCACGAAGTGCCTGCTCGACGCGCTCAACCTCTTCAAACAAAGTTTCGATATGCTGCCAGCGCAGCGGCTCTTCGACCGCCAAGCATCGATGTAGCCTTTTGCCGCACTCCCGTAGCCTTGAATCCAGTGGTGCAGGTGCTGGTGCGCGACTTCCGGACTTATTTGGTCGCCGTTAACGTAGAAGCCAATGTCGTCGAAACGTCCAGAACTTCGTCTATGCTGTCTAGGTCGGTTTTGAACTGCTGAATCTTGGACAAGTCGTCCGCGCGATTCAAAAGAGTTTCCGCCGCCGCACGTCGTTCCTCGGTTAGTTTGTCCCATTTCTCTTGATAATGCAGCATTAGCGTTGGGTCGAATGACCTTCTGCGGTATTCCGCCCATGCTTGGATAGCGAGGAACGCCAAAGCTAACAGTATAGCGACGGCGAGCCACAGCAGCAGCGACCGCCCTACCGCATGGTTGAGGATAATCCCCACCGCAGACAGAACGAGCGCGAAAAGCGCAAAGAGCAGACTTGCTGGCAGCGAGGTCAGCGCCCTTCTAAGCTTCAGTCCCTTCATTTCGCCACCGTCTTGCCCGCCTCGGGGTCCTCGACCTCGACAATAAAGTTAGCGCGCGCAAGAAGTTCATCGAAGGTTATGATTTCGGGACTTTGCAACTGCCTGCGGAACAGTTCGAATGAAGCGTACTTGGTTTCGTTAATGCCGGACTCTACCTCAAACTCCCCTAGCTGCCCGGCAACAACCATAGACCGAGGACGATACAGGTAGGCACTCTCTCCAGTCGGGTCGCCTATGTCGTTTGTCTCGTCATGCCGAGTCGTTCCTAAGTCGAGCAGGGCCGATTGAACGGTGCGTTGACACTGGGCAACTGCTCCGGCGAGTTCCCTGGAGACAGGCCAAGCTTCACGCCTGTACTCCTGCCCGAGGAGCGGAGTCGTGTGCGTCTTTATCTCGACAAAGCATATCGCGCTTATTTCACCTCGCGTCTTGAGTAGGGCGTCCACTCTCTTGCCGCGTCCGCTTATCGAATGACCGGCTACAGGTCGCTCCAGAGGTTTTCCCCTAAACGCCTCTAGCGATGTGTACAGAAGGCCGTATCCGAAAATCCAATGGTTTTCCTCAAAAAACTTTTGCCAAACCCGCTCCCCGCCGCCACGAATCTTAGCCTCGCTGCTGAAGAAGGCATCATCCGAAAGAAGCCTCTGAAAGTGGCTCAACACCTTTCGCCTGTGAGCAAGGCCCGCAATGTCTTCTTTCGTTACGTTCTGCGACATTATTTCGGCTATCACGTCGTGATGCTGAAGCACAAGGCTCATCAGCGTGTCTTTCGAAAAGGCGAGCGCCTTGAGCGCCGCCTCGTCAAGTCCAATGCGCTGCCTCCCGGCGAATGGCGCGGCCTTCGCAAACTCAACGAACTGGAGCAACTTCGATATGTCCTCGCCGTGCAATGAGAAGCTCGCCCTGTACGGTTTGCCCGACTCTGTAGCAAATCGCTGTAGAATCAACGACGTTGTCTCGCGGCTGTCGCGATAGACTACCGCAGAGAGTTGCTCGCGGCCGCCGGGGCTCTCGCGAATGACCACCTGCTTGTTGACCGTTGCGAACTCGTCGTGAACCTTGGGGTCGATGGTAGGTGCAAGAACCGTTCTCTGCCCTCCGCAAAGTTATCGAATCCCTCGCTGATATATATGTTGTCGGGCATCCGTCGCATTGCCCATTCTTCATCTTTTTCGAGTGACATTTGGTCAAAGGACTCCTAGCGGGGGCCTACCCGCATCCGGTGCGGCTTCCGTTTGGGTGTCTTCCCGGTCTTCGACTCGGGCGGCCGGAGCTTGATACGTGGCTCGGCGGGAACGACTGGTCGCAGTACCAGCAAGGGTATTTTCGCCCTCGGGGGTTTCGATGGGTCGAAGCGTCGGCTCGTAGCGGCCACGCTCGCAGTCATTGGGGCATCGCAATGAACTCAGGTATGGATACATGCTGACATTATACACCCCGGCCTTGGTTCAATCGCAACGCGAAAACTTTAGGGCGACCGCTCAAACTGTCGGCGTCAGTGCGCCCTCAACGATTCGAGTTCAGGCTGGGCCAGAATCGCCGGGCGGCAACGGGGCGTTGCTCGTAACTCAAGTTAAGGAACGGCCGAACATTCGCCACTCCCCAGACAATGTGCGTGTCACCGAAACGCGCAATCTCCATTTCTTGCTTAGGCTTCGTCGCCGCCCCCAGCGGACTGAATCGTCGCCATGTTAACGCACCGAGCTTAGTAAGGCACGAGCGACCAACGGACATGAGGACGATGTCCGGTTTGAGCGCCTCTATGAGGTTCTTCCAGAACGGGAATCCCCACGCCCAGAGTTCTTCTTTGACCCTCGCTGCTTCTTTCGGCAGCCTACTCCAAGTGGGTACTGTCGCAAGTGGGGAGCATAAATCCGTGTGCAGCGCGACGTTTGTCCGTGGTTTCCAAGTCCATCGTCGCGGAGCGGGGCCGGGATAAATCTTCTCGTAGTAGGACGCACCCAGCGGCTGCAATAACGTCTCGAACGACCGGTCGAACCAATCCGTATAGGGGTTGTCTCGAAAGTAGTTACAAAGCGCACGTTCCAGCGTGTGGTTGGAGCGAGGTCTTAACTTCATGCCCGAAACGGTCTTCGTCAAACTCGACCCCGACGGGTTCAATCGGACGGTGACAATCCTCGTCCTTGAGTTTAGATAGCTCTGCAGATTGCCAAAGTAGACTATCGGGATGGAGTCAGGAACGACCCAGCGATTCCCCTCGTGTCCCCGGTAGTGCTTAATCGCGCGCTGGTAGAGAGTGAGGAGCCGCGAGTCGCTGTTCATCTCCATCCGCTTGCTATGCTCCCTTCAGCAGTCCTCCTCGTTGTGCCAATGGCCGTTACCAAATGTCGATTTGGTAACGGATTTGGTAACGGAATACGTCACGATGTGCACTTTTATGTCCCGGGAGCTCTCCGTGTCTCGTGCTCAGTCGGTACTAATCGGGACGTATCGTGATGGCGTTAGTGATTTTCAAGACCGCCGCATTCAACCACTCTGCCACCTCTCCAAGTGCCCGCCAACGTCGATTCTATTGCGGTTTCCGCAAATGGACTTGCTAACGGAGAACGTCTAGCAGAGCCATTTCCTAACATTTGCTAACGTAAACCTAGGCCCTCTCGGGAACCGAAGCGAACGAGCGAACTGGTTGACGGCCTGGCGCCCGAGGCCTTCGACCGAACGAGCATAGACGGATAGCGTCACGACGGGAGAGCTATGACCCATGAGCGTCTGCACCTCTTTGATCGAAACACCACCCGCAAGCGTAATTGAAGCGCGTCCATCATCCGCCAACGGTCTTCGGTATCTGTCATCCTCGATCAACGGCACTGTGTAGGTCGATACCTACCCCACCGCATTCATCCACGCGCCTTTACACGATCACGCCATTCTCGGTTTGATCTGAGG
>CAVPBY010000109.1:0-59182 GCA_963702225.1 uncultured Solirubrobacteraceae bacterium
TCATCAACCCCATCCTCGCCGGAATCCGCAGCCCCCGCATGGGACGCAAACCCGCCACCTGGACCCGCGTCGACCGCGACTACGAAACCCTGCGCATCAACATGCAAACCCTCTTCCACGACCTCGGCATCACCACCACCGGAGCCGCCGCGGCATAGACAACTTTTTGTCGATCGGGGTCCCGCAAGCGCCTAGATAGAGACACCGCCGCAGCACAGTTCGTCATGGGCCGCGCGGGCCACACTAATCGCGTGCTGCTCCGGCGGGCCACACCACGGTCACCGGCAAGCGACCGCGCGGGCCCGCTCGACGACATCGCCGGTTCCGCCACGGCCGTCGGCGGGGTGACCATCCCATACTGCCACAATCAACTCCACTGTGGACAGCACGTGTTCGCTGGCGGCCAGGTAGGACTCGCGGTTGGAGGTCTCGAACGGCAACGGCGCACCATCGTGGCTTGGCCGATCAACTCATCGAAGACTGCGGCGTGGTCCACTTTGACCTTGCGGCTGCGGTAGTCCGCCGCGGGTAGCACCACTTCCAATGCTCCGCCTAGCTCCAGCACCACGCGAGCGAAGAGCTGGTCAGCGCCTCGGGCTAGGCAACTGACACCCACAAGACCGTCGTCGCTGGCGTACGCGGCCAACTCGGCGCGCAACGCGGGTCACCAATGGTGCGGACTCAACGGTGAGGTTCGAGTGGCCGGTGATGCCGACGCGCGTCACTGCACCCCTCCTTCGGCTGCCGGATCGTCCAGGTCGGCGAGCGGCGCGAGCGACAGGCTGGGCGCCCGGCCCGAGCTGGCGTCGTCAGTGATGGACACGAACGGGGCCCCGACTCCCACCGAGCCGATCCCGATCACTGGCCTGCCGCTCAGGTGCTTGGTCCAGCCGGCCAGGGTGCGGCCGGAGCCGTCGAAGGCGTGATCAAGTAGCGCCGGGTGGAGGCGTGGAAGAGGGACACGCCCGCCTCGACGAGCGGGGTGAGGAACGCCTCGAGTTCCCTCGGGTCTCGGCGATCCTGGCGTCGAAGTCGTTGCCCTTCCACTGGGAGAACCGGAAGTCGACCGGGCTCTGGGCCAGCCAATCGATCTCCAGGCCGGGTACCTGCGCCCGCAGGGCATCGGCGATCGCGACGTCGCGACGAGCGTGGCCGAGGCCGATCGGGGAGGAGAGTAGAGCGCGCGTCGCGGGCGCGCCCGTGGTCGCGTCCACGCCGGCGGCGCGGCGTGATCCCGAGGAAGTCGCTCGAGCAGGCAGGTTGACCGCGACCGGGTCCCGGCTCTCGGGGAGGTGACCGGCTCCCCGCAGAGTGACCAGCGATCCGTGCGTCGCCTCCGCGAGCGCCGCGCCCTGCGCGTGCGGACGGATCCGGTCATCGTCGCCGTGGATGACGAGGGTCGGGCAGCGGACCCGCGCGCACGTCCCGCTCGAACGGCTCCTGCGCGCGGGACCCTCAAACCCGAGGACCGTGTCGATGAGCGTCTCGGGGTCGTCTCGCTCGCCCAGCCGATGCAGTCCTCGATCTGCTTGGTCGAGTGCGCCGGGGCAGGCACTGCCCGAAGAAGAACTCCAGGAAGCCGGGGTAGTCGCGCAGCCAGTACTCGCGCGTGTACTTCGCCCAGCCCCGCCGGCCGCCGTGCGGCGCCCTCGAACGGCCGGAGCGCGCGCTCGGCGTGCTCGGGGGGCGAGCGGCACCGCCGGTCCCAGGTATGCGATCCCGCTCGACTCGCTCCGGAGGAATCGGCGGCGAGGATCGTGCCCCACAGGGCCCCGCACGACAACGCGACGAGCGCGGCCCGCTCGGTGCCCGTGGCGTCAAGCACGGCGAGCGCATCCGCCGCGAACTCGGTCGTCGGCGTACGCCTCCGCACCCGTCGGGCGGTCCGAGCGGCCGTTGCCGCGCCCGTCGAAGGTCACCACCTTCCGGTGGCGCGCCAGATACGGGATCTGCATCTTCCAGCACCGCGAGTGGACGATCGACCACGTCGGGCAGCAGCAGCACCGTCGCGCTCGCCGGCGCCGTAGACCTCGTAGTGGACCGGACTCCGTCGCGCTCGACGTGCCCCTCGGTGTGCGGGTACAGCGCCCGCGTCTGCTCCGGCCGCCGGACCGCGGCGAGCGCCCCCGGGCTCGCCGCGGCCCCGGCGGCCGGAGCGCTCGGTCACGGCCGCGCCTCGAACACGAGGTTGAACGGCGTCTCCGCGGCGCGGCGGAAGCGGGTGAACCCGCCGGCCGGACGACGTCGCGGATCCGCGCCTCACCCGCCTGCGCGCCGAGCGCGAGCCCGACGTCCTGTGAGAGCGAGGCGGGCGTGCACAGCAGCGTCGAGAACGCGTAGTAGGCGCGCCCCACCGGGTTGAAGTTGTCCTCGATGCGGTCGCCGGCGTTCGGCTCGACGATCATCCAGGTGCCGTCCGGCGCCAAGCGTCGAGCGCACGTGGCGCGCGGCGCCGACCGGATCGCCCATGTCGTGGAGGCAGTCGAACATCGTCACCAGGTCGTAGTTGCCGCCACTGTACGCCGCGGCGGGCGCGACCTCGAACTGGACCCGGTCGGCGACGCCCGCCTCCTGCGCGCGCCGGCGCGCGGTCTCGATCGATCCCTCGTGGTAGTCGGAGCCGACGAACGTCGAGCGCGGGAAGGCGCTGCGCCATCAGGATCGTCGAGGAGCCGTGGCCGCAGCCGACGTCGGCGACGAGCGCGCCCTGGGTCAGCTGGTCGACGACGCCGTCGAGCGCGGGCAGCCACTCGGCGATCAGGTGGGCGTTGTAGCCGGGCCGGAAGAACCGCTCGCAGCCCTCGTGGACGTCGTGCACGTGCTCGTGCCAGCCGAACCCGTCGCCGGTGCGCGCCTTCTCGACGATGCTCGGCGAGTCGATCACCGAGCCGAGCGCGATCTGGAAGAACCCGGGCAGGTAGGCGGGGCTGTCGGAGTCGGTGAGCGCCACGGCCTGCTCGGGCTCGAGCGGGTAGCGGCCGCTGTCGGGGTCGTAGTGCACGTAGCCGCCGGCGGCCTGGGCGTTCACCACTCGCGCACGTAGCGCTCGGTGGTGGCGGTCCGCTCGGCGAGCTCCGCCGGCGAGACGGACCGTCCGCCGCGAGCGCGCGGTACAGGCCGAGCTTGTCGCCCATGACGACGAGCGCGGCGTTGAGCGTGGCGCCCACCTCGTCGACCGCGCGGAACACGAACTGCATCAGCTTGTCGCCGTCGACCTCGGCGGCCGGCTGCTGGACGGTGCTCATGAACCTCCTCAGGTCGTGGTGGGGCGACCGTACGGGCCGGGCCCGCGCCTCGCCTCCGGGGACCCCCACCTAGTCGCGGCGGGCAGGGCGGTGAGAGAATCGGTCGATGCTGCTCGGGCCGGGAGCGCGAGCGGCAGCGGGTGCATGCCGCTCTGGACCGTGCCCGCGCGGGCGCGAGCGAGGTGCTGGCGCTCGTCGGAGAACCCGGGATCGGCAAGACCGCGCTGCTCGCAGGACGCCGCCGGCCACGCCGACGGGATGCGGGTGCTGCGCGCGCGGGGCGTCGAGTCCGAGGCGCGGATCCCGTTCGCGTCGCTGTTCGAGCTGCTGCGCCCGGCGCTGGGAGCGCTGCACCGGATCCCGGCGCCGCAGGCGCGCGCGCTCGAGGGCGCGCTCGCGCTCCGCTCGACCGAGGCGTACGAGCGCTTCGCGGTCGGCGCCGCGACGCTCAGCCTGCTCGCCGCGCACGCCGAGGCGGCCCGGTGCCGTGCTCGTCGATGACGCGCACTGGCTCGACGGGTCGAGCGCCGAGGCACTGCTGTTCGCGATCCGGCGGCTGATCGCCGATCCGATCGCGGTGCTGGTCGGGGTGCGGGAGGGCGAGCCGTCGCTGCTTGACGGCGCCGACCTTCAGACGCTGGTGCTCGGCGGGCTGAGCTCGGCGGACGCGCGGGCGCTGTTGCCCGGGCTCGCGCCCGAGACCGCGCGCCGGCTGCACGGGGCGACCGGGGGCAATCCGCTCGCGCTGCTGGAGCTCGCCGGCGAGCCGGAGGCGCTCGCGCTCGCGCCCGCGGGCGCGCCGGTGCTCGTCTCGGCCCGGATCTCCGGCGCGTTCGCGCGGCGGGCCGGCTCGCTGTCCGCCCCCGAGCGTCGCATGCTGCTGCTCGCGGCGGCCAGCGACAGCGGCGACCTCGGGCTGTTGCAGCGAGCCGCCGCCCGGCTCGCGATCGAGCCCGCGGCGCTGGTCGCCGCCGAGCAGGCGGGCGTCATCTCGCTGTCCGCGGGCACGGTCGAGTTCCGCCACCCGCTCGCCCGCTCGGCCGTCTACGCGGCGGCGGACGCACGGGACCGGCGCGAGGTCCACCGCGCGCTGGCCGCGGCGCTGCCCGACCGCGACGTCGATCGCCGCGCCTGGCATCTGGCGACCGCCGCGTCGGGCGTCGACGACGCGGCCGCCGCGGCGCTCGAGCAGGCGGGAGCCCGCGCCCGCGGCCGCAGCGCCTACGCGCCGTCCGCCGTCGCGTTCGAGCGCGCCGCGCGGCTTGCCTCCGACGCGGCCGATCGCGGGCGCCTGCTCTGCCTGGCCGCGGCGGCGAACTGGCACGCGGGCCTCGCCGACCGCGCGCTCGCGCTGCTCGACGAGGCCCGGGGCTCGACCGAGGACGAGCGCGCGCTGCTCGACCTCGAGGAGCTCGCCGGCCGCATCGCGGTCCGGCGCGGACCGGTGATGCGCGGCCACGACATCCTCACCGCGGTCGCGGAGACGGCGGACCCCGAGCGTGCGGTGGCGCTCCGCGCCGAGGCGGCCGCCGCCTGCTTCTACGCCGGTGAGCCGGCGCAGATGCTCCGGGTCGCCGAGCGCGCCTGGCACGAGCTGCCCGACCCAGCCTCCCTGCGCACCCGGTTCCTCGCCTCCGCGGCGGTCGGGCTGGCCTGGGTGGTGGGCGGCGACGCGGCCGCCGGAGAGCGAGCGGTGGCGGACGCGATCGCGCTCGCCGAGCAGTCCGGCGAGCTGCGCGACGACGTCGACCTGCTCCCCTGGCTCGCCGTGGCGCCGATCATCCTGCGCGACGCCTCCGCCGGGCGTCGGCTGCTCACCGACGCGCTGGAGAGCGCCCGCGCCCGCTCGGCGATCGGGGCGTTGCCGTTCGTGCTCAACCTGGTCGCGCTCGACCACGCCACCACCGACCGCTGGGACCTCGCCGAGGTCACCTACCGCGAGGCGATCGGCCTGGCCCGGGAGAGCGACCAGCGCACGGTGCTGGTGTTCGGGCTCTCCGGGCTGGCGCGGCTGCTCGCCCGGCGCGGGGTGCAGGACGAGTGCCGCGCGCTCAGCGCCGAGGCGCTGGGCTCTGCGAGGGCCTCGGCACGCGGTTGCACGAGATCTGGGTGTACGAGGGCCGCGCCATGCTCGAGCTCGGCCTCGGCGCCGCCGGCCGGGCGCTCGAGGAGCTCGAGCACCAGCGACGGGTGGTCGGGGAGTGCGGGTCACCGATCCCGACATCTCTCCGCTGCCCGAGCTCGTCGACGCGATGGTCCGGCTCGGCCGGCGCCCCGCGGCCGAACCGCTCGCCGCCGAGTTCACCGCGCTGGCGGCGGCCAGGCGCGGGTCGTGGTCGCTGGCCCGCGCCTGCCGTGCGGAGGGTCTGGTCGCCGCGCAGACCGCGGTCGCGGCGGCGCGCTTCGAAGCTGCGCTCGAGCACCACCTGCGAACCCCGGACCGTTCGAGACGGCCCGCACTCGGCTGGCCTACGGCGAGTGCCTGCGCCGCGCCGGCCGGCGCGTCCGGGCGCGCGAGCAGTTGCGCCCGGCGGCCGCCGCCTTCCAGCGCCTCGGCGCGCTCCCGTGGGCCGAGCGCGCCCGGGCCGAGCTGCAGGCGACCGGCGAGACGGTGCGGCGCGGCGACCCGAGCGGCCGGACGAGCTCACGCCCCAGGAGCTCCAGATCGGGCTGCTGCTCGCTGAGGGGCGGACGACGCGCGAGGCCGCGGCGGCGCTGTTCCTCAGCCCGAAGACGATCGAGTACCACCTGCGCCACGTGTACTCCAAGCTCGACATCCACTCGCGCGAGGAGCTCCGGCGCGAGCTCGGCTGACGTCCAGCGGAGTCGAGCAGGCGGTCGGGCATCGGTCGCCGCTGTCATGCTCTCCCGATGGCCGGCGGACGTCAACTGCGCGCCGAGGATCTCGGCGCGGATCCGGTGGCGCAGTTCCATCTCTGGTTCGCCGCCGCTCGCGCGGCCGGGATCGAGCACCCGGAGACGGCCGCGGTCGCGACCGCCACCCCCGACGGCCGGCCCTCGTGCCGGATGGTGCTCGTCAAGGCGGTGGACGAGCGGGGGTTCGTGTTCTTCACCAACTACGAGAGCCGCAAGGGCGCCGAGCTCGCCGCCAACTCGCGGGCGGCGCTGCTGTTCCACTGGGAGGCGCAGGAGCGCCAGGTCCGGGTCGAGGGCCCGGTGCGGCGGACCGCGCGTGACCAGTCGGTCGTGTACGCGCACAGCCGCTCGCGCCAGAGCCAGCTGAGCGCGCTCGCGTCGGCGCAGAGCCGCCCGGTCGGCTCACGCGAGGTCCTGGAGGCGCGGGTCGCGGAGCTCGCGGCCGCCCACCCTGAGGGCGAGCTGCCGGTGTCCGAGCGCTGGGGCGGGTTCCGGGTGGCGCCCGAGCGCGTCGAGTTCTGGCAGGGCGGGATCGCGCGCCTGCACGACCGCTTCGTCTACGAGCCGGCGCCCGGCGGCTGGACGATCACGCGTCTGCAGCCCTGACGCGCCGGCTCAGTCGCCGTCGCGCTCGAGCTCGGCCGCGAGCGCCGCGTGCGCGGCCTCGGCGCCCCTGGGCTTGCGCGCGGTCAGCGCCCGGCCGGTCTCGCGAACCGCGTCGGCCGGAGACTCGTCGCGCAGCGCGCGCTCGGTGAGCTCGGACATCCGGCGCCGCGTCGATGCGAGGTACAGCCGCCGCTCGCGGCCCTTGAGCAGCGCGAAGCCGACGCGCACGATCGGGTTGGCGATCGGGGCCGTCCGTGACACCGCGTGCGATCGGAACTCGACCGCGCCGCTGTCGCGCCACTTCCACACCTGCCAGTCCATCTGACCCTGCTCGACGTGGTCCTGCAGGGTGCGGTACGCCCAGCCGAACACCCGCGCGCTGCGCCCGTCGCACACCCGGGTCTCGTCCCAGACGACCGACACCCGAACGCCGACATGGAACGTCATCAGCCCCAGTGCGCGCAGTCCGAGCAGCATGTCGCGCCCGAGCAGCGGCGTCTCGCGGTCGTAGTAGGCGCGCACCAGCGACGGATCGGCGAACTCGTACCCGCTGATGAGCCGCACCGCGATCTCCCAGGGCCCCCCGGGAGCCGGGTCGCCCGGCTCCTCGCCGGGCAGCGGCTGGCAGTTCTCGTCGACCGACCAGCCCGCCGGAGGGTCGGCGAGATCGAGCGCTTCGGGGTCGTAGTTGACCGGCAGGTCGGCGAGTGCGGCCAGCCGATCGCGCAGCGAGGGCGGCGGTTTCACGCGGGCGCCACATGGGTCTCGATGTCGACACCGCCGACCATGCGCCCGCCCGACAGTCGCACGACACCCTCCACGAACGACACCCACATATGCAGCTGAACCTCCTTGGATATGCGCGCGTGGGAGTACAGGAGGTCCGACAGGCGGCCCGCGCTGCGCGCCCAGGACTCGATCACGAAGCGCAACGGCGCCGACCCACCGCCGTCCTCGACGCGAAACTCGATCTGCCCGGCCTCCAGATGACCGGCGAGCGTGGCCAGGCGAAACGAGCGGGCGGTGTCGGCCACCACCCGCACGGGCCCGTCCCACGGGCCGGGCATCCGGACGACGTACTCGTCACCGAGCGAGAGGCACTCGCCGTCGCCGAGCACCCGCTGAAAGCGCGCGAACCGCGTCGGGGACGCGGTATTGAGGCCGCTCTTGACGCGCGACATCAGCGCCTCGGGCCGATCGCGGCTGTCGCCGATCGCGGTCTGGTAACGGCGATGGAACAGCGGACCGTAGCCGGAGCCGATGGGCTGAACCTCGCTCTGGTCGATGCCGTGCGGATACGGCGGCGGCAGGTGCGATGCACCGTCGGGCACGTGCAACTCTCGACGGTGCATGACGGTGGTGCGCCACAGGTAGTCCCACGAGGTGAGCGTCACGCCCACCGGCCAGCCGAGCGCGGTCAGCCAGCGGTGGCCGACGGAGGGGCGGCGCGGCATTGGGCGTAGCTACCCGCATCAGGGGTAGCTACACGGCGATGGTCACCCGCCTGCTCCATCGCGCCGGTCTGCGCGCCTGGCACATGCACCTCTGGTCGCTGGCCATGATCGGGCTGTGCACCTCGCTGTGGATCCGGGCCAAGACCGTCGATCAGGACCAGCGCGGCAACGCCGAGCGGCGTGCCCTGTTCGTCGGGTTGTGGCCGCCGACGATCTGGATGATCGGCGACTCGCTCTCGCGCCACGACTCCCCGCTGAGGCGGGGCGGCCGATTCGGCGGCTGACGCCGGCGTGTCCTCCTCGGACTCCTCCCGGCGGGCACTGGCTCTCGGTGGCGTGTCCGGGCTGCGCAGTTTCGGCGCGCTCGGGCCGCTCGGGGCGCGAGGGCGCCTGGGCGGGCGCATCGGCAGGATCGCGCTCCCCGCGATGCTGGTCGGCGAGCTGGCCGGCGACAAGCTCCCCGCGATTCCACCACGAAGCGATCCTCTGTCGGTCGCCGGGCGGCTGGCGACGGGCGCGCTCGCCGGCTGGACGGTCGGCGGCCGGGAGGGCGCGCGTCTCGGCGCCACCGGCGCCGCAGCCACCACGTACGCCTCCGAGCGGGCGAGGGCGATCCTCGCCGGGCGGACCGGGCTCCCGGATCCGCTGCTCGGGGTGGCCGAGGACGCCCTGGCGGTCGGGGTCGCCGTCGCCGCGTCGCGGGACGCCGTGCCGCCCGACGCCGCGCCGCCCGGCGCCGCGCCGGCTGCCGAATCCGGCGCGCGACCGCCGGGGAGAACCTCCCCGCTGGCCGCAGCCGCCCGCGGGCTCGCCGCCGCGGCCGTCGGGACCGCCGCGATGACCACCGGCCAGACGGCCTACCACCGGGCGACGGGGTCACGACCCAGCGGCACGCCCGGCAAGGTCGGACGCCGCCTCGTCCACGGCGTCCTGCACCGCCGGGTGCCGCGCAGCCGCCGCCACGCGCTCAATCAGTCGATGCATGTGCTGTACGGGACCTCCTGGGGGGTTCCCTTCGGTCTGGCGGCCGGATCGCGCCGCGGCGCCGCGTCGCCGGCGGGCGGCCTCGCCTTCGGCGCGGTTGTGTGGGCGTTCGGCCTGGCTCAGCTGACCGCGCTGAAGCTCGCGCCCCCGCCGTCTGACCAGCCGCCGGCGTCGCTTGGAATCGACCTCGGCTTTCACCTCCTCTACGGCGCGGCGACCCAGGCCGCCTACCGCGCGCTCGTGCCCCGGAGCTCGTGGACGACGTAGGGCGAGTGGACGAGGAACCCGTCCGGGTCCTCGTTACCGGCGCGCAGTACCGATAGCTGGGGGCCGCGTCAGCGAGGCGCGCCCTCGTCGATCCAGCGTCGCAGCGTGGCGACGTACTCCTCTGGCCAGCGCCGGTCGCACGGCATCGAGCCGTCTGCCACTCGCGCGTGGATCTCCTCGGCGTGCTCATGGACGTCCTCGTAGGACCAGAGGTCGAACGCGAAGCGCATCGACGAGCGGTCGCGCTCGCGAAACAGCGAACGGATGTGCGCGTCGAACGTGACCGGCTCGTCGCCGGCGGGAAGCGTCACGGCCAACTCGGGCTCCCGGGGGGCGAGCGCGGAGATCCGCGAGCCGGGAGGCCCGGCGCCGGTCGCCCAGTCCCAATGCGGCATCGGCATGCGCTCGGGCGGCTCGGCGTCGGTCTGGGAGTTCTCCACCGCCAGTCGCGAGCCCCACTCGAAGTAGGACTGGAACGCGGAGCTGAACTCGGGGTCGTTGGGCAGTCCCGCCTCGCGCGCGGACTGCAGCAGCAGCGTCACCCAGCGCCGGCGCCACTCCTCCTCAAGGCCCCGGCCGCGGTGCTGGGAGAGCATCCGCGGATAGCCGCCGTAGCGGCTGCTGTAGGCGGGCGGGCCGCCGAACACCTCGCCGAGCCAGGCGGCCACCCGCTCGGGGTGGTCGGCCGACATGTCGGCGAACAGCGGCGCCAGCAGCGGGTCCTGCGGCACGTGCTTCTCGTAGAAGATGCGCGTCATCCGGGTGAGCGCAGGGAAGCCGCCCGCCCACTCGAACACCGTTGGCGGCCGCTCTGGATCGGGCACCGGGTCGTGGAACTCGACGTACCAGTGCATCCCGGAGCAGAAAGGCTTGTTCTGCGACTGCCCGCAGCGGCACAGCGCGTAGTGCTCCTCCGACGCGCCCTGGGCCCGCGGGACCGGCTTCCCGCTCGCCTCGCGCAGCGCGATCGCCCCGGTGATGCGGTACGGGCCGTCGCGGGTGACCTCGATCGCGGCCGGCCGGCGGTCGTGATGGTCGGTGTCGGCGCGGGCCTCGACGCCGTCGACCGCGTAGCCCAGTGCGCCGGACGGACAGTCGCGGACCGCCCGGATGATCTCGTCCATGCGGCCGCCGCTCGGGTGCACGAACGGCTCGCCCCCCGCGTCGAACACGGTCGCCAGCCGCGCGCTGCAGAACCCCGCGTGCTGGCAGATCCCGCGGTTGTCGAGGATCGTCACCTGCTGGCCGACGTACGTGTCGCGCCGGTCGGGCACCCGGTCGGGGCTCTTGTCGCCGTGGAATCCCGCGTCGACGTGGCTGCCGTCGCAGAACGGCTTGGACGCCGAGGCGCCGCAGCGGCACAGCGCCATCTGCGGTCGGGCTGAGAGCGAGCAGCCGAGGTCGTCGTCGAGCGTCTCGACGTTCGTCACCAGGTAGGGCCCGTCGTGGGCGACCTCGATGCACGGCTCCAGGGAGTCCTGGAGCGCCCGCCACTCGTCGAGCAGGCCGGCGGCCGTGTCCATGCCGGCCTCGGCCGCCTCGCGCCAGGCGAGATCCTGCAGTGCGGCGGTCGCCTCCAGCAGCGCCGCGCCGCCGGCGCGGGCGCGCAGCCGGGTCGCCTCGCGCGCGAGCTCTGCGAGCGACGGGGCGGACGCGGGGCCGCCGGTGGGGTCCGTGCCGTCGGGCAGCGCTCCGGCGAGGGGGCGCAGCACCGAGCGGCTCAGGCGGCCCGCGGTCACGTCGCCGGGTTCGAGGCTGTCGCGCAGCCGGGCCGCGGCTGCGAGCAACTCCGCGATCTCGTCGCTCTCGCCGTGTGTGTCGTCACAGAGCTTCGACATCGGTCACTCCTCCCTTGGGTTCGCCGCCACTCCAACTATCTCAACGTGAAGATAGCTTCCGTCCGTCCTCGCCGCGACTTGCCTGCTCTCGGCTGGCATTCTCCACAATCGTGAAGATCCCCGGTTCCGATCACGTCGCCGCGGTACGCGCCCAGTGGGCGCGCGAGTGGCCGGAGCTCGACACCGAGCCGATCGACGTGGTCGCGCGCGTCGGCCGGCTCGCGCGCTTCCTGGACGAGGGGCTGGATCGGGTGTTCGCGCCGCACGGCATCCGGCGGGAGGGGTGGGACGTGCTCGCGTCGCTGCGTCGCGCCGGCCCGCCCTACCGCGCCTCGCCGACGGAGCTGTATCGCCGGCTGATGCGGACCTCGGGGGCGATCACGAACCGTCTGCACCGCCTCGAGCGCGCGGGCCTGATCGCCCGCGTGCCGGACCCGGCGGACGCCCGTGGCCGCCTGGTCGAGCTGACGGGCGCCGGGCATCGCCTCGTCGACGAGCTCGCGCCGCTCCATCTCGCCAACGAGCGGACGCTGCTCGCGGCCCTCACCCGCCAGGAGCAGCGCGACCTCGCCGCGCTGCTGTCCAAGCTCCTGTCAGCCTTCGAGGCCGACGCCGATCGGCGCCGGGGCGGCAGTGAGGGCCCGCCGCCCGCCTGACCATCTCACGGATCGGACCGCCCGGCCGTCACACCGACATGTCTCCGAGCGCCCCGACCCGCCGTGCGAGCGCGCCGCCGTTCGCCACCGTGCTCGAGCTCCACGGCCGCGCGCTGCTGCGCTTCTGCATCTCCCAGACCGGCCCGGACCGCGGTGAGGACGTCTTTCAGGAGACGATGATCGCCGCGCTGCGCGCCTACGACACGCTCGAGGATCCGGCGGCCGTGCGGTCCTGGCTGTTCTCGATCGCGGCGCGCAAGGCGATCGACAGTCACCGCGCGGCGAGTCGCGCGCCGGTACCGCTCGCCGACCCCGAGGAGGTCTCGTCCGACCGCGCCGCCGACCCGGCACAGGCGGTCGACGGCGAGCTGTGGCGCGATGTCGCGCGGCTGCCCGACAAGCAGCGCCAGGCCGTCGCGCTGCGCTTCATCGCCGACCTCTCGCATCGGGAGATCGGCAAGGTGATGGGCACCAGCGAGGCCGCGGCCCGGCGCAACGTGTTCGAGGGCGTGCGCCGCCTGCGCGAGGATCTCACGGACGCGGTGTCCTGAGCGTCTGAGCACCATGACCGGCAACGACCCACACATCGACGCGCTCGAGCAGCAGCTGGCCGCGTCCCGCGCCCACGACGTCGACCCCGCCGGATGGCGGCGGCTGACCGCGGAGCTCGCCGCTCGCGCCGAGGCCGAGGGGGTGCTCGACATCGCCGTCGAGCGCCACGACTCGCCGCTCGGCCCGCTGCTGCTGGCCGCCACCCGCGTCGGCGTCGTCCGCCTCGGCCTGCCCGTCGAGGACGAGGACGCGGTGCTCGAGGAGCTCGCGCGCCGGATCTCCGGCCGCGTGCTGCGCGCGCCGCGCCCGAGCCTCGCCGCCGCTCGCCACCAGCTCGACGAGTACTTCGCCGGCGGCCGCACCGACTTCGACGTCGCGCTCGACTGGCAGCTCACTCATGGCTTCCGCCGCGAGGTGCTGTCGGTGACCGCGAGGATCCCCTACGGCCAGACCACCTCCTACGGCCAGGTCGCCGCCCGCGCCGGGAGTCCCCGCGCCGCGCGCGCGGCCGGCACGGCGCTCGCCACCAACCCGCTGCCGATCCTCTTGCCCTGCCACCGCGTGCTGCGCAGCACCGGGGTGATCGGCCCCTATCGCGGCGGCACGGAGGCCAAGCGCCGGCTGCTGTCGCTGGAGGCGCGCGGCGGGGAGGACGCTCAGGGCGCGTAGCGACGGTGGAGCATCAGTGCGTTGCCCTCGGTGTCGGTGAAGAACGCCATGTTGCACACGCCGGTGTCGTGCTCGCCCGAGAATGTGACCCCGCGCGCCTCCAGCTCGCGCTTGGCCGCGGCGACGTCCGGCACACGCAGCGCGACGTGCGCCACGTTCGGCCGGAACTCAGAGCCGAGCGTCGTCGGGTCGACCAGGTACAGCGAGACGTTGCCGGTCTCGATCTCCGGCCACCCCGCCTCCCAATCCGGGCTGTGCATCTCCAGCACGTCGCGATAGAACTCCCGCGCGCGCTCCATGTCCTGGACGGGGATCGAGACGAAGTCGGTGCGCTGGACGGCGTGGGTCACGGCTGAGCCTTTCGGTGGACGGAGGCGGGGCGGGTCGATTATCGCGGCTGGCATTTTGGGTCTGGAGAGGGCGGTTTTTCGACAAAGTCCCCGCTGGGACCGGTCCGCACACCGACCACCCGGGACCCCGCGCGCCGGGTGACCGGCTACAGATGAGGGATGGTCCCGCCCACCGGCGACCCCGACAGCGACAGCCCGCCGCCCGACGACCGCGCCTCGGACCGACCCGCCGCCCCGCCCGACGACCGCGCCTCGGACCGACCCGCGGGCCCCTCCAGCGGCCGCGCCCCGACCCGTGGCCGGGTCGCCCGCACCGCTCGCCTCGGCCGCGTCGCGGTGGGCGGGGCCGGCCGCTGGGCCGGCGGCCGGCTCGACACCACCGGCACCGACGAGGAGCGCCGCCGTCGCCGCGGCGACCGGGTGGTGGCCACGATCGACGCGCTCGTCGACCAGCTCGCGGTCATGCGCGGCGCCGCGATGAAGGCCGGCCAGGTGCTGTCGACGATCGAGTTCCCCGGCCTCGATCCCGACCAGAACGCGCATCTGCAGGCGCGGCTGGCCTCGCTGCGCGACAACGTCCCCGCCGTCGGCTGGCAGCGGATGCGCCGCGTGCTCGAGCAGGAGTGGGGCGTGCGGCCCGAGCGCGCGCTCGCCCACATCGACTCAGAGCCCGCGGCCGCCGCCTCGATCGGCCAGGTCTACCGCGCCCGCGACTCCGACGGCCGCGAGCTGGCGGTCAAGGTCCAGTATCCCGGCGTCGCGGAGTCGGTCGAGTCCGACATGCGCAACCTGCGCCTGCTCACGCCGCTGCTGCGGCAGTTGATGCCCGGCCTGGAGGTCCGCGACGTGCTCGCCGAGCTGCGCGAGCGCACGGTCGAGGAGTGCGACTACGAGCTCGAGGCGCGCCAACCACCGCCGCGTCGCCCGGTTCTGGCGCAACCATCCCGCGGTGCGAGTGCCGGCCGTCGACACCGAGCTCAGCCACCGCCGGGTGCTCGTCACCGAATGGGTCGACGGGATCGGCTTCGACGCGGTCCGTGCGCAGGACGACCCGGTCCGGGATCGCTTCGCCGAGATCGTCTACCGCTTCTTCTACGAGACCGCCAACCACCTCGGGCTCGCGCTCGGCGACCCGCACCCCGGCAACTACCTGCTCTGCGCCGACGGCCGCGTCGGCTTCTTCGACTTCGGCATGATGCGCCGGCTGCCCGCCGGCTACGTGCGCCGCGAGGGGATCATCGCCCGCGGCGTGCGGGAGAGCGACGAGCGCGCGGTGGTCGCCGGCATGCACGAGCTCGGCTACCTCCCCGGCGACGAGGGGAACTGGGACGGCGCGCTGCTGCTCGCCTACATGCGCCAGGTGTCGTGGTGGCTGCAGGACAACGGCGCGCTGCGGCTGGGGCCCGATGACCTGTGGCGGGGCACGAACGAGCTACGCGAGGCGGGCGTCGCCGGCGAGCACATCGCCCAGCTGCGCCGCATGACCGTCCCCGCCGAGGCGCTGCTGCTGCGCCGCATGGACGGGCTGCTGTTCCAGACCGCCGCGCTCGTGCGCGCGTGCGCGTCCTGGGGGAGGCTGCTCGAGGAGCTGATCGAGGGCGCCGAGCCCGCCACCGCGCTCGGGCGCGAGCACCGCGCCTGGCTGCAGCGGCGCTGACCGCGTCCCCCGGCTGCGCGCGGGCCGGGGGTCAGCGCCGCGGGTCGACCTGGACCTTCGGCCCCGGTCCGGCGCCGTCGGGTCGCCGCCCGCCGAGCACCCCGCCCACCTCGGCGAGCCCGACGGTCGCGGCGAGGAGCGGCCGCGGGTCGACGGCGCCCGACGCGTACAGCGCGATCGTGTCCTGAAGGCCCGGAGAGGCGGACAGGATCCCGACCGCCGTGATGTCGCGGAGCACGAGCTCGCGGGTGTCGAGCTCGCTGGGCACGCCGGCCAGCCCGACGTAGACCGCGCGGCCCGCGGACTCGACCAGCTCGACGGCGAGCGCCGGCAGCGCGGGCGCTCCTGAGCAGTCGACGACCGCATCGAAGGCGAGCTCGCGCGGCAGGTCGTCGCTGCTCCAGCACGAGCCGAACCCGAGCGACCGGGCGAACCGCAGCGACTCCGGCACCGAGCCGAGCAGGTGGACCTCGGCCCCGTCGTGGCGCAGGAACATCGCCACCAGCAACCCGATCGTCCCGGGGCCGAGCACGAGTGCGCGGTCGCCGGGGCCGCAGCGTGTCGCGCGCGCCGCCCGCAGCGCGCTGCCGCCCGGCTCGACGAGCGCGCCGAGCGCCCAGTCCATGTCGCCGGGCAGCTCCCGCAGCGAGGACGCCGGGACGCTGAGCGCCTCGGCGAGCGCGCCGTGGCGCCCGCCCCGGATCCCGACCTCCTGACGGGTCTCGCAGGTGTGCTGGTGGCCGCGGCGGCAGCGCCGGCAGACGCCGCAGCCGAGCATCGTGTCGCCCATCACCCGGCGCCCGAGCCACGACTCCTGCACGCCTTCCCCGACCGCCGAGACGGTGCCGGCCCACTCGTGCCCCGGCCGCAGCGGGTAGCGGGCGTGCCCCTCGTGCAGGTAGGGCATCTCGCTGCTGAACAACTCGACGTCGGTGCCGCACACCCCGGCGCGCTCGACGGTCACCACCACCTCGCCGGGGGCCGCCCGCGGCGCGGGCACGTCCTGCACCGAGAACTCCCCGGGGCCGGTGAGCACGAACGCGCGCATCGCCGCGGAGTCTCGCATCCGCGTAGGATCCGAGACCATCTCAGCCGCCGCGGGGACGGTCCGTCCGCCGCGCGCCGTGCCCTCGGACGGAAGGACCCGATGACGCTCCGCAGCTCAGCCTGGTACGCCGGCGACGACCGCAACGCCTACATCCACCGCGCGTGGATGCGCCGCGGAGCTCCCGACGACGCGTTCGCCGGGCGGCCGCAGATCGTGATTGCGAACACGGCGTCGCAGCTGACGCCGTGCAACTCGCACCTCGGCGAGATCGCGGAGGCGGTCGCGCGCGGCGTGCACGAGGCGTCGGGGGTCGCGCTGGAGATGCCGGTCGTCTCGCTCGGCGAGACCCAGGTGCGGCCGACGGCGATGCTGTGGCGCAACATGGCCGCGATGGCGGCCGAGGAGATGCTGCGCGCCAACCCGATCGACGGCGCCGCGCTGCTCGGCGGCTGTGACAAGACGATCCCCTCGCTGCTGATGGCCGCCGCGTCGGTCGACCTGCCGGCGGTCGTGGTGCCGGGCGGCCCGATGCTCACCGGCACGTTCCGCGGCACGCCGCTCGGCTGCGGGACCGACGTCTGGCGCCTGTCGGAGGAGGTCCGCGCGGGGACGCTGTCCGAGCGGGACTTCATGCGCTCCGAGACCGCGATGATCCGCAGTCACGGCCACTGCAACACGATGGGGACCGCCTCGACGATGGCGATCGTCGCGGAGGCGCTCGGCATGGTCCTGCCCGGCACCGCGGGCACGCCGGCGCCCGACAGCCGGCTGCTGCAGGCCGCCCACGAGACGGGGCGGCTCGTCGTCGCGCTCGTCCGGGACGACCGCCGCCCCAGCGCGGTGCTCACCCGCGGCGCCTTCCACAACGCGATCGTCACGCTCGCGGCGGTCGGCGGCTCCACCAACGCGGTGCTGCACCTGCTCGCCCTCGCCGGCCGCGTCGGCGTCGAGCTCACCCTCGAGGACTTCGACCGGATCGGCTCCCACGTCCCGCTGCTCGTCGACCTGCAGCCGTCCGGGCGCTTCCTGATGGAGGACTTCCACCGCGCCGGCGGGCTGGCGGCGGTCCTGCGCGAGATCTCCGACCTGCTCGATCCCGACGCGATCACCGTCACCGGCCGGCCGCTCGTCGAGCATCTCGGCGAGGCCCCGATCTGGGACGGCGAGGTGATCCGCACCCGCGGCCGGCCGCTGGTCGACGAGGCGGGGATCGCGATCCTGCGCGGCAGCCTCGCCCCCGACGGCGCGGTGATCAAGCCCTCGGCGGCCACGCCCGAGCTGCTGCGCCACACCGGCCCCGCGGTCGTGTTCGACTCGATCGAGGACTTCCACGCCCGCATCGACGACCCTGGCCTGGAGGTGACCGCCGACTCGGTGCTCGTGCTTCGCGGCTGCGGTCCGCGCGGTTATCCGGGGATGCCCGAGGTGGCGAACATGCCGCTGCCGCGCAAGCTGCTCGCCCAGGGCGTGCGCGACATGGTGCGCGTGTGCGACGGGCGGATGAGCGGCACCGCCTACGGCACGGTCGTCCTGCACGTCGCGCCCGAGGCGGCGGCCGGCGGCCCGCTCGCGCTCGTCCGCGACGGCGATCCGGTCGTGCTCGACGTCGCCGACCGCCGCATCGACCTCGACGTCCCGGCGGCCGAGCTCGCCGCCCGCGCGCCGAGCCGCGCGGGGTTCGCCAGCCCCGACCGCGGGTGGCAGCGGTTGTACGTCGATCACGTCCAGCAGGCCGACACCGGCGCCGACCTCGATTTCCTGGTCGGCGCCAGCGGCTCCGAGGTGACGCGTGAGTCGCACTGACGCAGAGCCCGCCGAGCGGCCCTGGCCCGCGGAGGTGCCCGCCGCCTCGCCGCGCAGCGCGGTCATCACCGGCGGCGCACGCGGCCTCGGCGCGGCCGCGGCCCGCCGGCTGCGCGCCGACGGCGTGTCCGTGACCACGATCGACCTCACGCCCGGGGCGGACATCACCGCCGACGTGACCGACGTGACGGCGCTGCAGCGGATCCGCGACGAGCTCGACCAGGTCGACATCCTCGTCAACTCCGCGGGCATCGTCGGCCCGGGCGTGCCCCTGCTCGACACCACCCCGGAGCAGTGGCGCCAGGTGCTCGAGGTCAACGTGCTCGGCACCGTCAACACGATCCGCGCGTTCGCCCCCGGGATGGTCGAGCGCGGCTGGGGGAGGGTGGTGAACATCGCCTCGATGGCCGGCAAGGACGGCAACCCGAACCTCTCGATCTACTCGGCCTCCAAGGCCGCGGTCATCGGCCTCACCAAGTCGATCGGCAAGGAGCTCGCGATCACCGGGGTGATCGTCAACGCGATCGCGCCCGCGGTGATCGCCACCCCGATGAACGCCGAGACCGAGCCCTCGGTGCTCGCGCACATCACCAGCCTGATCCCGATGCAGCGCGTCGGCCGTCCCGAGGAGGTCGCGGAGCTGATCGCGTTCCTCGCCTCCGACCGGGTGTCGTTCTCGACCGGCGCCGTCTACGACCTGAGCGGCGGGCGCGCCACCTATTGAGGGTTGACGGCCCGCGGGAAACCGGCGAGCCTCACGGGTCCGGCCCCGCCGTCACCGAAAGCTGAGACCGTGCTTCCCACCGCCCACCTGCTCGAGTTCCTGCTCGCCGTCTACGTGCTCATCCTGATTCCGGGGCCGAGCGTCCTGTTCGTCGTCAGCCGCGGGGTGGCGCTCGGCCGGCGCGCGGCGCTGGCGACCGTCATGGGCAACACGCTCGGACTGCTGTTCCAGCTGCTGGTCGTCTGCATCGGCCTCGGCTCCCTGCTCGCCCGCTCCGACGCGCTGTTCACCGTCGTCAAGCTGATCGGGGCCGGCTATCTGATGCTGCTCGGCGTGCGCGCCATCCGCCAGCGCAAGGAGCTCGCGGGCGCCCTCAACCCGCTGGCGATCGAGCCGCGTCGGACCCGCCGCATCATCCGGGAGGGGTTCGCGGTCGGCGCGACCAACCCGAAGGGCGTGTTGATGTTCACGGCGCTGGTGCCGCAGTTCATCGAGCCGGCGCGCGGCCACACCACGCTGCAACTCGCGACCCTGGGGCTGATCTGCGCCGTCGTCGGCCTGCTGTCGGACTGCTGCTGGGCGATGGCGTCGGGCACGGCCCGGCAGTGGCTCGGCCGCTCGCCCCGGCGCCTGGAGCGGATGAGCGCCGCCGGCGGAGTGACGATGATCGGCGTGGGCGCCGTGCTGGCGCTCAGCGGCCGGCGCGGCTGACCGCCCCTGTCATCGAGGCTTGATTTTTGCTCGCGCCCGGCGATAGGGTTCGGCCACTCGGGCAGGACCAACCAGGAGGGGTGGGTACGTATGGCGATTTCTTGGGGTCAGCGTCGCGTCCTTGGGCTTGTGGCGGTCGCCGCGGGGCTGATGGTCTTCATGATCGCGAGCTCGAACGCGTCGGCTGTGCTCTTACCACTGCCGAACGGCCAGGTCGTCTCGTATCAGCCGCTTCGCAGTGCGGCGAATCAGTACCGGAGACCCGATTCGGTGTTCAACAACATGGACTACAACGGCGGTCCGATCATGCCGTCGAACACGGACATCATGCTGTTCTGGAGTCCGAAGGGCTACACGGCGTATGGCTCGCCGGGCAACCCGCCGGAGTACGTCACTGGAATCGAGCAGTACTGGAAGGGCCTCCAGCACGACAGCGGCGGAAACCAGAACGTCGACTCGATCTCGACCCAGTACGGCGATGCGACTGGCGCGTTCGCCCGCTACCAGGTCAAGTACGGCGGGGCGATCCTCGACACCAACCCGTATCCCGCGAGTCAGTGCCCTGCGCCGGCCCCCGTGACGAACTGTCTCACCGACGCCCAGATCCAGGCCGAGGTCCAGGCAGTCGCCACGGCGCACCACATCCCGGCAGACCTGCAGCATGAGATCTACGTGATCACGCCGCCTCACGTCGCGGGGTGCTTCAGCAGCGACGCGGTCGCCAACTACGGCGGCTGCTCGGTCGGTGAGCCGCCCAACCTGGCCGTGTATTGCGCGTATCACCAGGAGACCGTTGCCACGCCGATGAGGTTCTACGCGTTCGATCCGTACGTGACCAACTTCAAGTACGGCGGGCAGCTGGCCTGCGATTCCGGCAACTACCCGAACGGTCCGTCGGACGGCGCGATCGACGGCGGGATGGCCCACGAGCACAACGAGTCGATCACCGACCCGATACCGAACGACGCCTGGACGAACGGCACCGGCGCCGATCATGGCGAGGAGGTCGGGGACCAGTGCGGCTACACGTACGGTGCACCGCTCGGGACCGTGACCCGCGACGGGCACACCTACGAGTACAACCAGGTGATCAACGGTCACTACTACTACTACCAGACGATGTGGAGCAACGACCTGAGCCAGTGCCTGCAACGCTACACCTCGCCGGGCGCTCTGCCCGCGGCGACATTCACCGCCACCGCCGGCACAGGGCTGACGATGAATTTCGACGCCTCGGGGTCCGGTCCGGCGATTGCCGACTACAGTTGGCAGTTCAACGACTCGGCGCCGGGATGCACGACCACGTGTAATAACACCGTCGAGACGACCTCGCCGGCGATCTCGCACACCTTCCCGCTGGCCGGGATGTACTCGGTCGGGCTTGCCGCGTTCCAGTCGAGCGGCTTGTCGGCGGGGGCTGGTGGGATCATCAACGCCGGGCACAGCGGCTTCGTGCCGGGCTTCACGGACGTGACCAAGGGCCTGAAGGCGTCGTTCCAGGGCCTGAGCACGATCAGCCTCCAGCCGGTGACGAACTACCTGTGGGAGTTCGGCGACGGCAAGACCGGCACCAGCTACTCCCCCCATCATGTCTACGCGAAACCCGGGACCTACAAGGTCACCGTTGTCGAGTTCAGCGGCATCGGCTCCGCGTATCCGGGGTCGGGGGCGGCGCCGATCTACTCGGCGAACGTCACAGTCAGCTGAGCCTCACCGCACCGGGAGGGCGGCCGCGTCGTCGGCGGCCGCCACTCGGTGCGGGCTCACGCGCGGCGCCGGCCGGCGTCGAAGCGGCGGCGGTCGCGCTTGGTCGGCCGCGGGCCGACGTCGACCGGCGCGCCGAGCCGGCGCAGCTCCCGTTGGCGGCGATGCTCGGCGACGCTCTCGTCCGTCTCGTCATACAGCGGCCCCGCCTCCGCGGCCGACACGCGCCGCTCCGCCGCGCCGCGCACGATCACGGTGCGCCGGACGGAGCCGAGGGTCACCTCGAGCTCATCCCCCGGCCCGACCTCCCGGCTCGGCTTGACCGCCACGCCGTTGACGTGAACGCGCCCGCCCTTGACGGCCTGCGCCGCCAGCGCGCGCGACTTGAACAGGCGCGCGGTCCACAGCCACTTGTCGACGCGCATCGTCGCCAAGCGTAGACCGGATGGTGTGAAAGCGGGCCACGCAGGGGCCGTAGGACGGGCGGTCGATGGAGATGCGCCTGTGGATCGACGGTCGCTCGGCCGAGGCGGATGAGCTGGCGGTGCTGGCCACCGTCAACTACGGGCACTTCACCGCGATGCAGGCAGGACAAGCTTCGTGCCGCGCCGAGGCGATCGTCACGCAAAGCTCCTCATCACGACCGCTTGCGCGGGAACGTGATCCAACGCACCGGGGTGCGCCGGGTTCGGCTGTCGCGGGTGTTCCCCGGCACTTGGAGCGCATAGGTGTCCGATGAGAGCACCAATGCGCTCCGAGTCCTCCCATGCCGGCCGCTCCGCGGTGTCGCCGGTCGTCCGTCGGTTCGATGTGATGAGCTTGTCGTCGTGTTGATCTACTCGACGAGCGTCTCGGTTGACGGGTTCATCGCCGACCGCGAGGGCGGGTTCGGCTGGACGGTCCCCGACGATGAGCAGTTTCGCTACCACCTCGCGGAGGTGCGGGGGCTCGGCGGTCACCTGTGCGGCCGCAAGCTCTACGAGACGATGCTGCCCTGGGAGACCGACCCGTCGCTGCGCGGCAACGAGCTCGGGCAGGCGTTCGCCGACGCCTGGTCCGCGATCCCGAAGGTCGTGTTCAGCCGCACCCTCGACAGTGTCCAGGGCAACGCCCGGCTGGCCACGGGATCGGTCGCCGAAGAGGTCGGCGCGGCGTTGGCCGGCACCGACAAGGACATCGAGATCGGAGGTGCGAGCCTGGCCGGGGCCGCGATCGAGCTCGGCCTCGTCGACGAGCTTCGCCTGTTCCGCAATCCGATCGTCGTCGGTGGCGGGACGCCCTCCCTGCCGCCGGTCACCGAACACGTTTCGCTGACCCTGGTCGAGACCAGGACGTTCGGCTCACGCGTCGTCTACGAGCGCTACCGCCGCGCCACCGGGTGACCCGACGAGGCATCGCGCGCCGCGTCACTGGGGAAGCGGGTGGGTCAGCAGGTGCCGCAGCCCGCGTGAGACCTGGCCGGTGTCCCCCGGCAAGTCGAGCGTCAACCCGGTCACGCCCAGGGTCACCACGAAGATGCCCGCGACGAGCGCGAGCCTCGACAGCACCACGGGCCAGTGGTACGTCAGCCATTCCCGGGCCCGCGTGAGCTGGGCGACCGCGGGGTCGCCCGCGACCGTGACCGCGAGCGCGATCGCCAACAGCGGCAGCACGAAGGAGGCGTCATAGATCGCGACGAGGATGATCTGTCCCACGAGGTTCACGCCCGAGCCGACGATCGCGGCGATCGCCGCGAAATACGGGAACGCGGTGGGCATCTCGAGGGCCGCGATCGTGACTCCCAGCACGAAGGGCGACCTGCGCCGCGGCATCTTCCCCAGCCGCGAGGCGCTCCCCGGGGAGCCGCGCCGGCGCCACAGCCCCGCGGAGACGACGAGCATCGCCACGCCGGCGACCGTCTCCAGGATGTACCGGGTGGTGGCGGTCGGCCGCGGGACCAGCGCGAGGATCACTCTTCCGGGGCCGAGCGTGAGGATCAGTCCTACCAGGAGGACCACGCCGAAGACACCGGCCGCGAACTCGAGCAGGCTCCGTCGCGGCCGGTCCCCGGACGCGAGGAAGAGACCAGTGACGCTGGTGCTCGGGTTGAGCGAGTCGGCCAGTCCGATGGAGAGCACGACACCGAGGGCCCTGAGCATGCCCAGGAACGTATAGGACGCGCGAGCCGGTGGCGTGACCGACCACCCAACCCGCGGCACACTGCGACGTCCATGACGAAACTGATCGTCCGCCACGCGACCGAGCGGGATGTCGAAGGCATCGGCCGGGTGTCGCTCGCGACCGGGCAGCCGGCCGAGGACTCCGGCGCCGACCCGCGCTACGTCCGGTTGCTGTTGCAGCAGGCGACGGTCGTCGTCGCCGCCGCCGCCCCCGGCGGTCCCGTGGTCGGCTGGGGCGCGACGCGGACGACGCCGCCGGGCGAGCTGCTCACCGACCTGTTCGTCCATCCCGCTTCGCAGGGGCGAGGGATCGGCCAGGCGCTCCTGCGCGAGCTGTGGCCCGGAGCGCCCGGGGCGTCCGGCCGTTTCACGTTCAGCTCCCGGCACCCGAGCGCCCTGCCGCTCTACGGGCGGGCCGGACTTCGGGCGATCTGGCCCCTGCTGTACCTCAGCGGGAACGCTCGCCGGCTGCCGGCATGCGATGCGGACGCCGTGCTCGTCGGTGCCGACGAGGCGGCCGACGGCGAGAAGCGGCTGACCGGGTCCGACCGGCTTGCCGACTATCGCTACTGGGCGCAGGCTCCGTCAGCCGACGGGCTGCTCGTCTATGACGCCGGCCGGCTCATCGCTGCCGGCGCGGGCGGCCCTGATCAGCTCAGCCATCTGACATGTCCCGCGGCGCGTGACGCCGCCCTCGCCGTGACGGCGGCGTTGTCGGCGCTCGGCGGCGCCCGCGCCGGTGCGTGCCTTCCGGGGCCTCACCCTGCGCTGCAGCTGTTGCTCGATCAGGCCTGGCGCATCGACGACTATGACCTCGCGATGACGACGGAGGACGTCGAGCTGCCGCTCACCTGGATCTACTCGCCGGGCGCTGCATGACTCGAGCTCCATCGGCCCGAGCGATGTCATGAGGGTGGGGAGCGGGCGGGCTAGCTGAGGGTGGTTCCGGGGTCGATCCTCAGCGCCGGCTCCCGGGGGCGCCCGGTCGCACGACGACGCGGGGGCAGGCGCCCGCGTCGCATCGGCGGCTGCAACGCCGCACGAGCCACCGTAGACGGCGAGCCGGACGGGACATCGCCGAGCGGAGAGCCGGCCGCAAGGGCCGACGGTCGCGGGTGCAGCGGGAAAGCGTCATGCTCCGGCTGTCACCAGGCACGAAAACGCGGTCCGGGGGCGACGACCGTGCCTGCTCTCGCGCGTAGCCTGCGCGCGGAATAAGCCTTGTCGTTCGCCTCGAGAGCCGCTTCGCTTGGCTTTGCGAGCTGAACTCTCTCCCGAACCGCAAGACGCACCCTACAGGGACCCCCTCCCCCCAACGCAAGGCCGGTCATCGACTGGTTCCCGCAATTTGGCGGGAAAACCACGTCGGGCCCACACCGACGGGCGCGATCTTTTCCGACGGCGCCGCTCCCGATCCGTCGCGATCGCTGGAATGATTGGCGCCATGACGGCATGGAGCGAGGTCGAGACGGGCGACTCAGAGTTCGCCCAGCGCGTGCGGGCGCTGTTCGACGCGCGCCGTCACAAGACGATCGCCACCCTGCGAGCCGACGGCTCGCCCCGGATCTCAGGGATCGAGGCGACCTTCGAGGACGGCGATCTGGTGTTCGGCTCGATGGCGAGCTCGCGCAAGGGTGCGGACCTGCGGAGGGACCCGCGATTCGCCCTGCACAGTGCGACGGTCGATCCGGTCGAGGGCTCCGAGGCGCAGTGGCCGGGCGAGGCGAAGATCTCCGGTCGCGCGATCGCGACGGGATCGATCGGCGGGGAACCGAGCGGAGACCGCTTCCGTGCCGAGATCACCGACGTCGTGCACACGCACCTCGACGAGGCAGCCACCCTCCTCGTCATCGAATGGTGGTCGCCGGGTCGCGGACTGCGCAGGATCGAACGTCAATAGAGGCCGGTTGAGGTGAGAGCGATGACCCGTGAGCATGTGGTGACGCGTTTCCGCTTCGCCGAGGGCATGATGGCGCCCCCGACGGCAGGCGCCTCGGAAGGCTGCTCGGGAACGGGGGTCATGGTCGTGGTGAGCGCCGTCGTCGTGGTTGGCCTGGCGATCGTCAACTCGGCGGGTCCGCCCGCCACCGCGCCGGCCAGCTTTGGGGTGAACCTCGGCGGGCCCGCGCAGCTCGGCACCGAGAACGCCCACCTCGCGCGGATCGGCGCTCGGTGCGCGTCGTGCCCCTGCTGAGCTCGTGCGGTCCCGGCAGCGGCTCTCGGCCCCGCCACGTGAGCGGCGGTGAGGCGCTGGACGCTCGAGTCCCGTGGGTCCGGAGCGTCTGGGCCACCCAGGCGCCCGCCGGCGAAACGAGGATTGTGCTCCTCTCGCCGCACGGGCTCGCCGACGTGAGCTTCCTCGTTCACGGCTCAGGCCCGGCGTGCGTACCTGTCATCGGGGTCGTGCCGTCCGGGCGGTGACGTTCGGCGGCCGGCGGGTCTTGCGCCGCTCGGATGGCGGTGGGATAGTCGGCCGGCAGGCCCGGCTCCGGGGCCGGGCCGTGAACGAAGGGAGTCGGTATGGCCGACCGCGTGCTGTTCATCAGCTGGGGAACTCCCGTCCGGGGCGCTGAGGAACGAGGCCTGGAGGTGTTCAACGAGTCGCTCGGCATGTTCGGGCGCATGCAGCAGGAAGGGCGGATCGAGGGGTTCGACGTCATGCTGTTCGAGCCCAACGGATCCGTGAACGGATGCATCCAGCTTCACGGCGGCGCGGACCAGATCGCGGCCGTCCGTGAGGCGGAGGAGTTCAGGCGCAGCATGATGAACGCGGCCCTGGTGGTCGACGAGCTGTCGGTGATGAGCGGCTACGCCAACGACGGCGTCGCTCGCGAGATGGCCCTGTATCAGGAAGCGATCGCAGCGATCCCGCAGCGCGCCTGACTGGCTCCGAACGGGCGTCTCGCCCCCGGCGGGACGCCTGCTCGCGCGGCGCTGCCCGCGGCGTGCCGAGCGCCGAGCCCCGACCCCTTCAGCCGCGCCGCCCCATGCCGATGACATGGGCACGCCCCCGCCCGGATGGGTAGGGGCAACCATCCCGCGGGTATTGGAACGAGTCAGCCCATGAACGAGAAGGAACTTCGCCACCACATCGAGGCCGCCGATCGGCCGACCGACACCGGCCGGCGGAACGTGGCGGCGCGCGTGACGGCGTCGTGCTGGCCGGGGGGCTCGGCGGATCGCTATGACCGCGTGGCGCTGCACTGGCTCCGCCGGTGGCGACCGGCGCGCGCCGCGGCGCCGCTGCCGACGTGCTCGTGCCGCGCCGGTCGGTGCGCGGTCTGCAACTGACCGCGCCGCGACGCGACTGCGATCGCGACACCTTCACGGCGGTGATGAACGCCGCGGGCGGCATGTTGACCGCGCCCCGCGCCGCTGTATAGAGTCGCGCCGAGGGCAGCGGGACAGGCGGCGGGGACCACAATCGAAAGGGGCAGACCTTGCGTGTTCGACTGCCGTCGATGGTCGTTTTCCTCACCCTGCTCGCGGTCGGCGCACCGGCCGTGGCGCAGGCCTCCACGGGCCGGCTGACGGCCCGCTACACAGCGATCCCGTTGTCCGGCGTCAGCCGGCCGACGCTCGCCGGCCAGAGCGCGGCGGCGGCCACCGTGAAGACGTGGTCGAGCTCGATCGTGTCACCGGTCAACGGCACCACCTACCAGTACACGATGGTCGGTAACAGCCCGATGGTCACCGAGGCAACGCCGACGACGAGCGTCGGTGTCGACCTGATCCCGGTCAAGCTGCAGTTCTCGAATGGGACGATGGACCCGGAGGTCGCCACCGCCGGCTGCTCGACCAAGACGCCGCTCGCGTTGACGTCGGCATCGCCGGTGTTCGGAAGCCGCGCCTACACGGCGGGCAGCGTGAGCGTCGGCAGCCACCAGTACCTCGACGCGTTCCAGCGCGAGAACTTCGCCCACTACGTCCTGGGCTCCGGCGCCATCAATCCCACGTACAACGTCAACCTGGCAAAGAAGGTCGGCCTCGAGGTGACCGTCAACGTGCCCTCTGCCTACGGTCAGATCGTCCACTACGGCGGCGCCTGCGGCAACCTCGGCGAGATGGACATCAGCTGGTGGGACGGCTACGTGCGGGGCACGCTCCTGCCCGGGCTGGAGTCCAGCGGCGTGACGAAGGTCAACCGGCTGCCGTTCTTCCTGCTCTCCAACTCCGTGATGACGCAGGCGTCGGGCTGCTGCGTCATCGGCTATCACTCGGCGCTGCCGGTGTCGGGGGGGACGCAGACCTACGGGGTCGGCGACTATGACACCACGGGGCTGTTCGCCGGGCTGTCGGACGTCGGCGCGATCTCGCACGAGTTCGGCGAATGGATGGACGATCCGTTCGCCAACAACCCGACCCCGGCGTGGGGCCGCATCGGTCAGGTGAGCGGCTGCCAGGTGAACCTCGAGGTCGGCGACCCGCTGTCGGGCACGTCGGTGACGGTCAAGATGTCCAACGGCGTCACCTACCACCCCCAGGAGCTGGCGTTCTTCTCCTGGTTCTACCGCCAGAGCCCCTCGATCGGGGTCAACGGGTGGTACTCGTCCAACGACACGTTCACCAGCGGCGCGGGGCCGATCTGCTCGTGACGGTCACGCTCGCGGCCGGGGCCTTCAGGGCTCCGGCCGCGGGCCCGCCGGCGAGGAGCGGCCGTGGTCGATCGCGCGGTGCACGACCCCGTCCGCCCGGCCGACGATGACGTCGTCGACCAGCTCGGGGCCGAACAGGCCGTGACCGAGCACGCCCGGCAGGCTGTCGAGCTGGTCCGACAGCGTGCGCGGGTCCGACAGGCGGGCGTGGACGTCGCAGACCAGGCCCCCGTTCAAGGTCACCTCGGGCGAGCGCAGCACGACCTCGCCGAACCGGCGGAGATCCTGGAGCGTCGCCGCGGCGCCGAAAGCGAGCACCTCGACCGGCACCGCCCGCTTCAGCCGCGCGACCTCCTTGCGCGCCGAGCCGATGACCACGAACCGGCTGGAGTTGGCGGCGACGATCTTCTCCCGCACGTGGGCGCCGCCGCCCCCCTTGATCAGCCAGCCCTCGGGCGCGATCTCGTCGGCGCCGTCGATCGCGACGTCGAGGTGGGCGAGGCGGTCGAACCGCTCGATCGGGATGCCGAGCCTGCCGGCGAGTGTCGCGGTCGAGTCGGAGGTCGCGACGAACACGTGGCCGGCGGCTCGCTCGGCGAGCACGGGCAGCAGGTGCGCGACCGTCGTCCCGGTGCCGAGTCCGACGATCGCTCCGTCGGGGACGAGTGCGGCGGCCGCGCGGGCCGCGGCGCTCATCTGGGCGTCGTCGTCGTCACCGTCGTCGCCGGCGGCTGCGCGGACTGCGCTGACCATTCGCCCGACGATAGACCGGCGGTCGCGTAGCGGACGAAGTCGCCGCGCACGAGCGCCTTGGAGTCGAGCCAGCCCTGGATGATCGGGCAGGAGAGCTCGCGCAGGTGGGCGAGCTGGGAGAGCGAGGATTGGCCGACGCCGAAGTCGTCGATCGCCAGCCCGGATGCCCACCTGCTTGAGGCGTTCCAGCGTGATGTGGGAGACGGAGGCGGTCGGCACCGCGCTCAACTGTATGTAGAAAATCACCCTGGCTACAGTGGATCGAGGGATGACCGAGCGGGTGCAACCGGCGGGCGACGGTGTGCCGGCGCGCCAGAGCGCCGAGTACGTGTACCGGCGGGTGCGCGCCGCGATCCTGGGCGGCGAGCTGACCCCGGGCGCGACGATGTCGCAGGTCGCGCTCGCCGACGAACTGGGGGTGAGCCGCACGCCGCTGCGCGAGGCGCTGCGGATGCTGCAGGCGGAGACACTGATCGAGGCGCGGATGAACCGGCAGGTGCGGGTCGCGTCGGTGAGCGCCGACGACCTCGAGGAGCTGTTCGCGGTCCGGATCACGCTCGAGGTCCAGGCCGTTCGGCTGTCGGTCGGACGGATGCCGTCGGGGCACGTCGCCCGCCTCGAGGGCGCGATCGCGGAGATGACGCACTTCGCCGAGCAGCACGACATGCGCGGCTGGCAGGTGGCCCACGCGATGTACCACCGCCTCCTGGTGGAGCGCGCGGGCGACCGCTTCGCCGCGGTGATCGCGCAGATCTACGACCAGTCCGAGCGCTACCGCATGCTCTACCTCGGGGCCGGCCCGCGTCCGTGGGCGACCGCCGATCACCGCGAGATCCTCGACGCGGTCAAGGCCACCGACGCCGATCGCGCGGGCGCGCTGCTCGCCCGCCATGTCTCGCGGGTCGCGTTCGAGGTCGCCGAGCTGATCGAGCCCGGGCGCACGCTCACCACCCTGCGCCGGGTCCTGGCCGACGCGGGCGCCGCCGCCCCGCAACGCGCGGGCGGACGGTCTCCCGAGCAGGCTCGTTAGGGTCCCGTCTGCAATGGCCTCCTCCGCCGATCCCTCACCACCGGCCGACCGGATCGCCGCGCGCCCCGGACTGTCGGACCGCGCGACCGTCCTGGCCAACCTCGGTCGCCTGATCGACGAGGCGTGGAGCTCGTTCGACGCGCCGCGCGTGTCCGAGCCCGCACTGTCGGCCGAGCTCACCGCGCGGCTGCGCACGCCGCTGCCCGAGCCGCCGGGCGACGAGGACCAGGCGCTCGCCGACGCCGTCGCCACGCTGGAGGCGTCCGTGTCCCCGTCACGACCGCTGTACGTCGCCTACATCGGGTCCTCCGGGCTCGAGGTCGGCGTGCTCGCGTCGGCGCTGTCGGCGACGTATGACGCGAACCTCGCCTCGGCCGCCGGCGGGGCGGAGCTGATCGAGCAGCAGACGCTCGAATGGCTGGCCCAGTTCGTCCGCTACCCGCTCGGCGAGGGCACGTTCACGAGCGGCGGCATGACCTCGAACCTGACCGCGCTCCTGGTCGCGCGCGAGCGCGCGCTGCCCGGCTCGCGGGCCGACGGCGTCTCGGGCGCCCGCGCCGCCGTCTACTGCTCCGACGAGGCGCACTACTCGGTTGTGCGCGCGGTCGAGGCGGCAGGCCTCGGCGCCTCCGCCGTCCGCCGCATCCCGATCGACGAGCGGCGCCGGATGCGGGTCGACGCGCTCGCGCAGGCGCTCACGCGCGACCGCGCGGACGGGGTGGTGCCGGTCTCGGTGGTGGCGACCGCCGGCACCACGCTCACCGGCGCCGTCGACCCGATCGACCGCATCGCCGAGCTGTGCGCCGAGCACCGCACCTGGCTGCACGTCGACGGCGCCTACGGCCTGCCCGCCTCGGCCACCGCCAGCGCCGGCCCCCTGTTCGCCGGCCTGCCGCGCGCGGACTCGGTGACGATCGACGCCCACAAGTGGCTGGGGGTGCCCAAGAGCTGCAGCGCGGTCCTGTTCCGCGAGCGCGGCTCGCTGGTGACCGCGTTCGGTCACCAGGAGCGCTACATGCTGCACGAGGGCGATATCGCCAACCCGGTCGACCGCACGTTCGAGTACTCGCGGCCGCTGCGCTCGCTGCGGCTGTGGATGGCGTTCCGCATCCACGGCGCCGCCCAGTACCGCCAGTGGATCGAGGGCACGCTCACCCACGCGCGGGAGCTGGTGTCGATGATCGAGGAGTCCGACGACTTCGAGCTGCTGCACACGCCGATGCTCTCGACCGTCTGCTTCCGTCACGTCCCGCCGGGCGTCGCCGACCTCGACGCCCACAACGCCCGGCTCGGCCGCGCGATGCAGACCGACGGGCGCGTGTTCCTCGCGCCGGCCGCGATCGACGCGATGACCTGTCTGCGCGCCTGCTTCGTCAACTTCCGCACCCGCGCCGACGAGGTGAAGACGATCGTCGAGGTGGCCCGCACGATCGGCGACGCCCTGGCGAGTGACACGGCCTGACCGGCGCGGATGCGGGTCGCGCTCTTCGTCACCTGCCTGGGCGACACGATGTTCCCGGACACCGCCCGCGCGACCGTCGCGCTGCTGCAGCGGCTCGGGGTCGAGGTCGACTTCCCGCGTGGGCAGACCTGCTGCGGGCAGATGCACTTCAACACCGGCTATGGCCACGAGGCGGTCCCGCTCGTGCGGCGGTTCGTCGAAACGTTCGCCGGCGCCGAGGCTGATCGTCGCGCCGTCGGCCTCGTGCGTGGCGACCGTCCGTGAGGAGTACCCGCGCCTCGCCGCCGCCGCCGGAGACCCGGCGCTCAGCCGGGCGGTGCCGAGATCCTCCCCCGCGCCTGCGAGCTCACCGAGCTCCTCGTCGACCGGCTCGGGGTCACGACGTCGGCGCCGAGTTCCCGCACGCGGTCACCTACCACCCGACCTGCCACTCCCTGCGCACGCTGCGGCTCGGCGACCGGCCGCTGCGGCTGCTGGGCGCGGTGCGCGGCCTTCAGCTGCGCGCGCTGCCGCGCGCCGACGAGTGCTGCGGCTTCGGCGGCACGTTCGCGGTCAAGAACGCCGACACCTCGCTGGCGATGCCGCCGACAAGGTGCAGGCGATCCTCGACTCGGGCGCCGAGTACTGCGTGGCGGTCGACAGCTCGTGCCTGATGCACATCGGCGGTGCGCTGCACCGGCGGGCGCGGGGCCCCGGCCGATCCATCTCGCCGAGGTGCTCGCCCGCGCCGCGGCCGGGGCGCCCGCGTGAGCGGCGCCGGCGCAGCCGTTTCCCGAGGCGGCGCGGGCGGCGCTCGCCGACGAGCAGCTGCGGCGCAACCTCTCGCACGTCACGCACACGATCCGGGCCAAGCGGCCGCGGCGGTCGCCGAGCTGCCCGACTGGGAGGCGCTGCGCGAGGCCGGGCGGGCGATCAAGGCCGAGACGATGCGCCACCTCGACCGCCACCTGATCGAGCTCGAGGCGGCGGTGACGGCGGCCGGCGGGCGCCGTGCACTGGGCGCGCGACGGCGCCGAGGCCAACCGCATCGTCGGCGACCTGATCGCCGGCAGGGGGACGACCGAGGTGGTCAAGGCGAAGTCGCTGACCACCGAGGAGATCGGCCTCAACGAGGCGCTGCGCGCAGCGCGGGATCCGCGCCTGGGAGACCGACCTCGCCCAGCTGATCGTCCAGCTCTCCGACGACACGCCGTCGCACATCCTGGTGCCCGCGATCCACCAGAACCGCACCCAGATCCGCGACCTCTTCCGCGACAAGCTGCCCGGCGCCCCGGCCGACCTGTCCGACGACCCGCGCGCGCTCGCCGACGCCGCGCGCGCGCCATCTGCGCGAGCTGTTCCTGCGCGCGCGAGTCGGGATCAGCGGCGCCAACTTCGCGGTCGCCGAGACGGGCACGATCGCGCGTGGTCGAGTCCGAGGGCAACGCCCGCATGTGCACGACGCTGCCGCAGGTGCTGATCACCGTGATGGGGATCGAGAAGGTGATCCCCGCCTGGCAGGACCTCGAGGTCTACCTGCAGCTGCTGCCGCGCTCCTCGACCGCCGAGCGGATGAACCCGTACACGTCGCTGTGGACCGGCGTCGACCCGGCGACGGGCCGCGGGAGTTTCACCTCGTGCTGCTCGACAACGGCCGCACCACCGCGCTCGCCGACGAGGTCGGGCGCCAGGCGCTGCACTGCATCCGCTGCTCGGCCTGCCTGAACGTCTGCCCGGTCTACGAGCGCACCGGCGGCCACGCCTACGGCTCGACGTACCCGGGCCCGATCGGCGCGATCCTCACCCCGCTGCTCATCGACCTCGAGCAGGGGCCGACGCTGCCGTACGCCTCGAGCCTGTGCGGCGCCTGCTACGAGGTCTGCCCGGTGAAGATCGACATCCCGCGCGTGCTCGTCCACCTGCGCGGCCGGGTCGTGCGCGAGGGCGCGCACCCCGAGCCCGGCGAGCGCCTCGCGATGGGAGCGCTCGCCCGGCTGTTCGCCCACCGCGCGCCTACGAGGCCGCGCAGCGGATCGGCGCGCGCGTCACCGCGCCGCTGCGCCGCGCGGCCGGCTCATCACCCGCCTGCCAGGACCGCTGCGCGGGTGGACCGCGGGGCGCGACCTGCCGTCGCCGCAGCCGAGCTTCCGCGACTGGTGGGGCCGCGACCGGGGGCGGCGTGACCGACGCGCGCGCCGAGGTCCTCGGCCGTATCCGCGACGCGTTGCGCGACGTCGCGGACCCGTCCGCCGCCCCCGTGCCGATCCCCCGCGACTACGGCCACGGCGGCGCGCTCGACGCCGACGCCCTCGCCGCGCTGCTCACCGAGCGCGTCCGTGACTACGCCGCCGAGGCCGAGCGGGTCCCGGTCGCGGAGGTCGGCGCCGCGGTCCGCGGCGCGTGCGTCCGGCTCGGGATCGAGCGCTGCTCGTCGCGCCGGGCGTCCCGTCGGCGTGGCGGCCCGCCGGCGGCGGCCGAGGACGACGGCCGCTCCGCGGCGGAGCTCGACGCGGTCAACGGCGTGCTCACCGGCTGCGCGGTGGCGATCGCCGAGACCGGCACGCTCGCGCTCGACGGCCGCCCGCCGTGCGGGCGCCGCGCGCTCACGCTCGTGCCCGACCGCCACATCTGCGTCGTGCGCGCCGAGCAGATCGTTGAGCGCGTCCCGGAGGCGATCGCCGCGCTGGCGCCGCGCGTCGTCGGCGAGCGCGTGCCGGTCACGTTCGTGTCGGGCTCCTCGGCGACCTCCGACATCGAGCTCGAGCGGGTCGAGGGCGTTCACGGCCCGCGCCAGCTGCTCGTGCTGATCGCCGGCTGATCAGCCCCGCGCGGGCGCGGGCAGCTGCGACCACAGCTCGGGCGGCACCGGTGCGGCCATCCAGGCGAGGTTCTGCGCCACCTCGGCGGCGGTCCCCATCCCGGCGAGCACGCACGCGGTCGCCGGATGCTGCAGTCCGAAGCGGAGCGCCGCCGCCGGCAGCGCGACTCCGTGTCCCGCGCACACGCGAGCGCACCCGCGCGCGACTGAGCACGACGTCGGCGGGCGCGTCGAGGTAGTCAAAGCGGGCCGCGTCGGGGACCTGCTCGTGCGCGAGCAGCCCCGAGTTGAACGGCGCCGCGACGATCGCGGCGACCCCGCGGGCGGCGCAGTCGTCGAGCAGCGCGGCCGCGGTGCGGTCGACGAGCGTGTAGCGCCCGGCGACGAGCACGACGTCGACGTCGGTCTCGCGCACGAACCGCCGCAGCGGCTCGGCGAGGTTCATGCCGACCCCGACCGCGCCGATCACGCCCTGCTCGCGGAGCGCGACGAGCGCCGGCAGCGCCTGCTCGATCGCCTGCTCCATGTGCTCCTCGGGATCGTGGACGAGGAGCACGTCGACGCGATCGAGGCCGAGCCGCCGCAGGCTGTCGTGCAGGGAGCGGCGCACGCCGTCGCCCGAGTAGTCGCGCCGGCGCGCGAACGCGTCGGGCACCGCGAACCCACCGGTCTGTAGGTCGCTGCCGCGCGGCGCCGGGTTGGGCTCGAGCACCCGGCCGACCTTGGTGGAGACGACATACTGGTCGCGCGGGCGGCCGGCGAGCGCCCGGCCCAGCCGCCGCTCGGCGAGCCCCAGCCCGTAGTGCGGGGCGACGTCGAACGAGCGCACGCCGCCCTCCCAGGCGGCACCGACCGCCGCGAGCACCTCCTCGTCGCTGCGCTCCGCGTACAGGTTGCCGAGCAGCGCGGCGCCGAACGACAGCTCGGTGACCCGCACATCCGTGCGCCCGAGCGCCCGTGTCCTCACCGGACCGAGAGCCCGTAGACCGACGCCGCGACCGTGCCGAACACCAGCTCGCGCTCGCGCGCGCCGACATCGGCAAGCCACGCCCGAGCTGCGCCGATCGTCACGTCGTAGCCGCCGCCGAGCAGGCACACCGGCCAGTCGGAGCCGAACATCAGCCGGTCGGCGCCGAAGGCGTGCAGCAGCGTGTGAGCGAACGGCGCGAGGGGCTGCGCCGTCCCACCGGGTCCCGCCTCGCTGGTGAGCCCGGAGAGCTTGGCGACGACGTTCCCCTGGGCGGCGAGCGCTCCCATCGCAGCGCGCCATCGCGCCCCCGGCGGCCGGGTGAGGTCCGGCTTGGCCCCGTGGTCGAGCACGAACCGAAGCCGCGGCAGCGCGCTGACGGTGTCGAGCACCGCGTCGAGCTGCGGCGGGCGCACGACGAGCTCGTACACGAGCCCGGCGTCGGCGACCGCGCGCAGGCCGCGGCGCACGTCCTCGCGGCACAGCCAGCGGGGATCGTCCTCCTCCTGCACCTGGTGGCGGATGCCGACCAGCGCTCCGCCGCCCTCGCCCGCGCGCAGCGCCGCCAGCCGCGCGGCGACGTCGCCCGCGGTCAGATCGACCCACCCCACGACGCCGGCGACCCGCCCCGAGCCCGCGGCGAGTGACAGCAGCTCGCTCGTCTCCTCGCCGACGCAACGGTCTGCACGAGCACGACGCCGTCGATCCCGTGCGCGTCGAGCGAGGGCGCCAGGTCCGCCAGCGCGAAGGAGCGGCGCAGCCGCGGCTCAGACGCCGTCCACGGCTGGTCGCGCACCGCGAGATCCCAGACGTGGACGTGCGTGTCGAACCGCATCAGTCGAGGTGGAACAGCTCCCGCGCGGGCGCCCACCACTCGCCCTCGGCAGCCGTCGCAAGCGGCTGCTGGCAGGGATCGGTGAGCTTCCACCAGCGCTGGGTCGCGTCGTCACGGGCGAGCGCCGCCATGTCGGCCTCGTAGTCCTCGCCGTGGTACTCGAGGTAGCTGAACAACAGTCCGTCACGCTCGAAGATCGAGTAGTTGCGCACGTGGGCGCGGGCGAGCGCCTCCAGCACGTCGGGCCACACGGTCGCGTGCAGCGCGCGATAGGCCTCGGCCTGCTCGGGGCGCAGCCGCACCACCGAAGCGATCCGCCGCATCCCGACCGCCGCGCTACTGCGCGCGCGGCCGCAGCCGCAGGCCGGACATTCCGCCGTCGACCGCCAGCCAGGTCCCGGTCGTCGAGCCCGAGGCGGGGGAGGCGAGATAGGCGATCGCGCCCGCGACCTCGTCGGCGGACACGAGCCGGCCGTGGGGCTGGCGCGCGTCAAGCGCCGCCCGCTCCGCCGCCGGGTCGTCGGCGCGCGCGAGCAGCCGCCCGATCCACGGCGTGTCGGCGGTGCCGGGGTTGACCGCGTTGACCCGGATGCCCTCGGGCAGCAGGTCGGCGGCCATCGCCAGCGTCATCGACAGCACCGCGCCCTTCGTCGCCGAGTACAGGACCCGGTCGGGCAGGCCGGCGGTGGCGGCGATCGAGGAGGTGTTGACGATCGCCGCGTGCGCGGAGGCGCGCAGCGCGGGCAGTGCCGCCCGCGCGACCCGCACCATCCCGACCACGTTGACGTCGTAGACGCGGTGCCACTCCTCGTCGTCGTTGTCGCCGACCCCGCCCTGGGCGCCGATGCCCGCGTTGTTGACGAGGACGTCCAGCCCGCCGAGCGCGTCGACCGCGCCGGCCACCGCGGAGCGCACGGCCGCGTCGTCGGTGACGTCGGCGCGCACGAGCGCAAAGCCGTCGGGCGCCTGCTCGGCGAGGTCGAGCACCGCCACGCGAGCGCCGAGCGCGGCCAGGCGCCGCGCGGCCGCCAGGCCGATGCCCGACGCGCCGCCCGTCACCAGGGCCCTCAGGCCGTCCATCTCTGCCATCTGCAATGCCCTCCCGGGTTCACTCGACGGTCTCGGCGCCGCCCACGATCCGGGCGAGCACGAGCGCGATCAGGATGACCGAGCCGTTGATGGCGTCGATCCAGTAGCTCGAGACGTTCGCGAGGTTGAGGATGTTCTGCACGATCCCGAGCAGGATCACGCCGCTGGCGGCCCCGATCATGTTCCCACGGCCGCCCTTCAGCGACACGCCGCCGATCACCGCGGCCGCGAACACGGGGAAGATGATGCCCTCGCCGTAGCCCTGGGTGGCGGTCACCGCGGACACGCGCCCGGCCTCCATCAGGCCGCCGATCGCGGCGAGCACGCTGCCCGCGATGTAGGTGCCGATCCGCACCCGGTCGACGTTGATCCCGGCCGCCCGCGCGGCCGCGATGTTGCCGCCGAGCGCGTAGATCGCGCGCCCGGACCGGTGGTAGCGCAGGAACAGCCCGACGAGCACGAACACGATCACGCACGCGATCAGCGACAGCGGCACGCCGTTGAGCTCGGCGGCGCCCGAGGTCGGTGAACGACGCGGGCAGCGTCGAACAGCGACTGGCCCTTGGACGATCCCGTTCTGCAGGCCTTCGAGCACGATCACCATCGCCAGGGTGACGATGAAGCCGTTGAGCCGAGGCCTTGACGATCAGCAGGCCGTTGACCAGGCCGACGAGGACGGCGACGGCGAGGAGCACGAGCAGGCCGAGCGCGGGGGGCGATCTCGGTCTCCGAACCCCGAAGTCGGCCTTGGGCAGGATGAGCGCGGGCCGCGAGCATCGGCGCGAACTCCGTACGTCGACTCCAGCGACAGGTCCATCCCGCCGGTCAGCAGGATCAGCGCCTCGCCGACGACGATCACCCCCAGCGAGGACACCTGCTGCCCGATGCCGGTGAGGTTGGAGCCGGTGAGGAACGCCGGGCTACGATCGAGCCGACGATCACGAGCACGATCAGCGCGGGCAGCAGCGTGACCTGCCGCACGACGCTCACCGTCGCGCCGCGCATGCGCACGGCGCGCAGACGGTCGTCGGCCGCGATCGCCGCCGCCGTGCCGTCGGGATCCATCGTCGCGGCGTCGGTCTTCTGGGTCTCGGTCATCGCCTCCCTCGCTTCAACTCTTGAGTCTGGGGGTCCCGTCGATATCCCTCGGTGGCGGCGATCAGCTGCTCGCGGTCATACGGCGGCGTGAAGCTCGCCGGCGACCTCGCCGCGGACGAGCACGAGCGATCCGGTCGCAGCCCATCACGTCGTCGAGCTCGTCGGAGCAGATCAGCAGCGCCGCGCCGCGCGTCGCGTGCCTCGGCGCCGAGCGCCTGCAACAGCAGCGCCTTGGCGGCGACGTCGACGCCGCGCGTCGGCGTCACCGCGACGACCACCCTGGGGCCCGTGGATGAGCGCCCGCCCGACGATCGACCTTCTGCTGGTTGCCGCCCGACAGCTCCCCACCGGCTGGTCGGGGCCCGACGCGATCACCGACAGCTTCTCGGCCATCGGCGCCGCCGCGCGGCGCCGGTCGTTCGGGCGGATAGACCCCGAGCCGGCTGCCAGGCGGCCCACGATCGACATCGTCGTCGTTCTCGGCGACTCCGAGCGCCCGACGAACCCCTCGACCGCGCGGTCCGCGGGCACGTAGCCGATGCCGGCCGCAGCGCCGAGCTGCGGTGGCCCGCGTGGATCGGCGGCCGTCGACGCGCACCTCGCCCGCGTCGGCGGGCTCCATGCCCGCGAGCACGTGGCCGAGCGTCGCCACCCCGGCCGACTGAGCAGGCCGGTGACCCCGACCCGCTCGCCGGGGCGACCTGAGCGAAACGCCGCGCAGCGAGCCCTGGGTCGAGGCGCCGTCGCAGTCGGCGACGGTCAGCCGGGCCTCGTCGCAGTCGCCGCGCCGCGCGGTGTCGCCCCTCCGAGGTGGCGGCGGGCGCTCGCGGCGCCGCGTCGCCGACCATCAGGTCACCAGGTCCTCCTTGGACAGCTCGGGGCCGCGGCGCTGCGCACCACGGCGCCGTCGCGCAGCACCGTGATCTGATCGCAGATCTCGAACACCTCCTCGAGGTGGTGGGAGATGTAGAGCACCGCCACCCCGCGCTCGTGAGCGCGCGCACTCGCTCGAACAGGGTCGCGATCGCCGGGCGCTCGAGCGCCGCCGTCGGCTCGTCGAGCAGCAGCACGCGCGAGCCGGTGGTGAGCGCGCGGGCGATCTCCACCACCTGGCGCTGGTCGACGGACAGCTGCTCGCAGCGTGCCCGGGGGTCGATCCTCAGCCCCAGACTCGTCGATGATCTCCGCAGTCCGCCGGCGCATCGTCGGCCAGTCGATCATCCCGGCCTTGACCCGGGGTTCGCCGAGGTAGACGTTCTCGGTGACGGTGAGCCCGGGTACCACCATCGAGTGCTGGAACACGGTGGCGATCCGCGAGCGCCAGGCGCGCACGTCACTCGTGCGCGGCGCAGGGTGCCCGTCGAACCGGACCTCCCCTCGTCGGGGGACAAGCAGGCCGCTGAGGATCGCCACCAACGTCGACTTCCCCGCGCCGTTGCGGCCGACCAGTCCCAGGCACTGGCCGGCCCGCAGGCGAACGTCGACGTCGATCAGCGCGCGCGTGGGCCCGAACCGCTTGGAGATCGACTCGGCCTCCAGGGCCGGCGCCTCGGCGGGCGCCTGCACCGCGCTCATCGCACCCCTCCTGCTCGCCGTCGGCTCATCACGATCCGCATACCCCGCCGTGGGAGGCGCCGAACTGATTGCCCCACAGGCTTTCGTGCTCACCGGGGTCGTCGAGAACGAGCGCGGGAAGCCGTTCGTCGGGTGTGCGACCGTGAGCTTCTGTGCGGTCTTGGTGACGAACGGCGCCACGATCGGGTCGGTGAGGTTGGGTCGCCCTTGTAGCTGACCATCGCGAGCTTCGCGCCGCCGCCGCCCGGCTGCCCCGCCTTCAGCGTCTTGCCCTCGGCCGCGTCCCTGGCGTAGGTGAGCGCGTACTTGGCGTACAGCGTCGCCGGCTGGGACTGCGAGGCGGTCACCGTACCCTTGGAGATGTCGCACATCTCGAACGGCACGCCGTCGTCGGAGATGAGCATCGTGTGCGTGAGGCCCTTGCGCTTGAGGATCGGCACGACGCCGGTGTCCGGGGGCGACCACTGCGAGTAGATCGCCTTCAGCTGGCTGCCGTGGGCGTTGATCGCGTTCTGCGCGTCGGTGACCGCGGTCCCGTCCACCCACACCGTGGGGCTGGAGAGCAGGTGGACCCCGGGGTCGTTGGCCTTCATGCACGCGTTGAACGCGTTCGTGCGGTCGGCGCCGTTGGACGAGGTGAGGTCACCCTCCAGATCGAGCACGTAGCCGGACTTCACCTTGGAGGAGATCTCCGCGCACGCGTCCTCGCCGTAGAGCAGATTGGAGGCGCGCACGACCACGTACACCTTGCCGACGCCGACGATCGTGTCGACGGAGATCAGCTTGACGTGGTGGGCGGTCGCGTAGCTGATCGCCGGCCCGAGGCTGGTCGCGGTCTCGGGGTTGACGATGATCGCCTTCGCGCCCTCGTTGACGAGCTCCTGGATCTGCTGGTTCTGGGTGGACGCGTTCGCGCCGGCCAGGTCGGGCCCGAGCAGCTTGATCCCCATCTGCTGGGCGTACTGCTTCTCGTAGCCGATGTACGCCGACCAGAAGTCGGTGTTGTTGTACGTCAGGTCGACGCCGACGGTGACGTGCCCGTGGGTCGCGCCGGTCGTCTTGGACGACCCGCCCGATCCGCCCGACCCTCCCGATCCACCCGACGAGTTGGTCGTCACCCCGCACGCGGTGAGGGCGAGCGCGGCGAACCCGCATACCGCTCCGGTTCTCAGCGACTTGATCACGGCATTACCTCTCTCTCGTGTCGACGGCAACTGGCGTGTCACCGGTGTGCCGGTACTCCTGAAGCGTGGCGGGCTGCAGCTCCGCACTGGATCCCGGCGCCGGCGGCGCGCGGTAGCGACCCTCGGTGACCGTCACCGGGTCGGTGAAGTGCTCGTGCAGGTGGTCGACGAACTCGATCCAGCGCCCGCCGTGCTCGCCGCTCAGCGCGACGTAGTCGAACATCGGCAGGTGCTGGACGACCTCGCACAGCCCGACCCCGCCGGCATGGGGGCACACCGGCACCCCGTACTTGGCGGCGAGCAGCATGATCGCCAGGTTCTCGTTGACCCCGGCGACGCGGCAGGCGTCGATCTGGCAGACGGAGATCGCGCCGGAGGCGAGCAGCTGCTTGAACACGACGCGGTTGGCGACATGCTCGCCGGTGGCGACGCGCACCGGCGCGACCGCCTCGGCGACGGCGCGATGGCCGAGCACGTCGCCGGCGCTCACCGGCTCCTCGGCCCAGTACACGCCGTGGGCGGCGAGGCGGTTGACGTTCTCGATCGCCTCGGCGACCTCCCAGCGCTGGTTGGCGTCGACCGACAGCAGCACGTCGGGGCCGATCAGCTCACGGACCATCGCCACCCGGCGCACGTCGTCGGCGATGTCGGCGCCGACCTTCAGCTTGACGTGGCCGAAGCCGTCGTCGAGCGCCTCGCCGATCAGGCGGGCCACCTTCTCGTCGGAGTAGCCCAGCCAGCCGGCGGACGTCGTGTACGCCGGCAGCCCGTCGCGCAGCAGCGCGAGCTCCCGCTGCTCGCGTCCCGCCCGGGCGTCGGTGAGCAGCCCCAGCGCCTCCTCGGGCGTGAGCGCGTCCGAGATGTGGCGGAAGTCGACGAGCGCGACGAGCTCCTCGGGGCTCATGTCGGCCAGCAGCTTCCACAGCGGCTTGCCGGCGCGGCGCGCGGCGAGATCCCAGACGGCGTTGACGACGGCGCCGATCGCCATGTGCACGACGCCGCTCTCCGGGCCCAGCCAGCGCAGCTGGCTGTCGCGCACGAGCCGCCGGCTGAACGAGCCCATGTCGTCGAGCGCCTCGGGGACCGAGCGGCCGGCGACGAGCTGCTCCACCGCCCGGATCGCGGCGACCGCGACCTCGGTCCCGCGCCCGATCGTGAACACGAACCCGTGTCCCTCGTTGGCGGCCGAGGTGTGCACGGTGACATAGGCGAGCGAATAGTCGGGATCCGGGTTCATCGCGTCGGACCCGTCGAGCCGTGCGGAGGTGGGGAAGCGCAGGTCGGCGAGCTCGAAGCGCGTGAAGACCTCACCGCTCCCGGGCATCGCTCGGCTCTGGACATCGGGCCGCTCCTCTCCTCACGCCGGCGCGCCCCGGCGTCGCCACGTGCGTGCACGCCGCGACCCGAGGGTCACCTCGCTCTCTTTCACAACCCTGCACCTGCCGTGTGTCATCCGATGTATACCCGATTCAGGCGGGGAGCGCATCAGGTGGCTTCGGTTTCTCGTGGAGAGAGATCCGATCTCTGTCCACGGGCGATTTGCGCGTGGCCGCGTGTCGGGCGGTCCCGGCTGCGGTAGGCTGTCCTCCGCCTCAGGCCTCCGATGTTCTGCGGTCGCCGCGACGCCGAGGAGAGGGAACGCCCATGACCGTCACCGACGACGCCATCGACCGTCTCAAGGACATGATCCGCTCGGGCGAGATCAGGCCCGGCGACCGGCTCCCGCGTGAGCCCGACCTCGCCGAGTCGCTGGGCGTCTCGCGCAACTCGCTGCGCGAGGCGGTCAGGGCGCTGTCGCTGCTGCGGATCCTCGACGTCCGCCAGGGCGACGGCACCTACGTGACCGCGCTCGCCGCCGACACGCTGTTCGCCGCGCTCAGCGTCGTCGTCGACTTCCACGGCGACGCGACGATGCTCGAGATCGTCGAGGTGCGCCGCATCCTCGAGCCGGCCGCGACCGCGCTGGCCGCGACCCGGATCGAGGCGGCGGTGCTCGACGAGCTCGAGCGGCTGATGGAGCGCACGAGCGCGTCCTCGACGATCGAGGAGCTCGTCGCCGCCGACATCGAATTCCATCGCCTGATCGTGGCCACCGCGGGCAACGCCGCGCTCGGCGCGATGCTCGAGTCCATCTCCGGGCCGACCCAGCGCATGCGCGTGTGGCGCGGCCTCGTCGGCGAGGGCGTGTTCGACCGCACGATCGCCGAGCACCGCGCGATCCTCGACGCGCTGCACCGCCACGACCCCGAGCTCGCCCGCAGCTGGGCGACCGTTCACGTCTCCGGCGTCGAGGAGTGGGTCCGCAGCGCGCTGGAGGCCGGTCGCGCGCTCGACGCCGGTCGGGGGGAGCCCGCCTCAAGCCTCGCCTGACCCGGTCGAGAACGGTCAATGTGACCCTCGAATCGACCACCACCCCCCCGACCGGCAACCGTCTCGGCTTCGGCGGCATCGCCGTGCAGTACGACCGGGCGCGTCCCGGCTACCCGGAGCAGCTCATCGACGCCATCCTCGAGTACGGCCTGCTCGGCCCCGGCGATCCTGCGCTCGACGTCGGCGCGGGCACCGGACAGGCGACGCTGCAGCTCGCCGGCCGCGGACTGCAGATGCTCGCGCTCGAGCCGAGCGCCGAGATGGTGGCGGTCGCCAACGACCGGTTCGCGGCCGCCGGCGCCGACGCGCACGCCATCGTGGGCCCCTTCGAGCAGGCCGAGCTCGATCCCTGCTCGTTCTCGCTCATCTGCGCCGCCACCTCGTGGCACTGGATCGATCCCGCCGTCCGCTTCCAGATCGCCGCCGGCGCGCTCGCGCCCGGCGGAGTCCTCGCCGTGCTCTGGACCTGGCCCCGGTGGCGCGCCACCGCGCTGCGCGACGAGCTCGACCGGGTCTACTTCCGCAGCGGCGCGCCGCTCGCCGAGATGGGGCCGCTGCCCCGGCCGAGCCCGACCCCGGCGCGCTCGCCGCCGAGTGGGTCCGGGAGACGGAGGCGGCCGGCGCGTTCGACGACCCCCGGGGCAGCCTGTGCGAATGGTCGGTCCGCTACAGCGCGGCCGGCTACGCCGAGCTGCTCAGCACCTACAACGACCATGCGACGCTGCCGCCCGACGTCCGCGCCGGACTGCTGCGCGGGGTCGAGCACGTGATCGACGGCGCCGGGGGCACGATCGAGCTGCCCTACCGGACGCTGCTGCTGCTCACCCGCGCCCGGTAGAGCCGCCGCGCTCGGGCACTCGGAGCGCCTTTGGGTCGTATGACGACCACGATGCGCTCCAAGTCGCCGGCGCCCGCGGTCGACTACGAGCCGGCCGGCCCGATCAGGTAGACGACCGCCACCGTCGCGTCGACCTCGATCCGCCCCGAGCGCGTGGGCGGCCGCGGCGAGCGCTTGCCCGGCGACGCGGTGCTGCTCGTCGAGGTGCTCGGCGAGTTGAACCCGCCGCTCTCGGGATCGAGGTCGATCGACTGCACACCGGTGATCGCCACTCCGTCCGTGGCCGCCGCCGCGTCGGCGAGCGTGCGCGCGTCGACGAGCGCCGCGTGCTCGGCGGCCTGGACGCCGACGTTCGGTGAGGAGAAGCTGTACGACGGCCCCGAGACGTGGTCGGCGCCCGCCCGGGTGGCGGCGGCGAGGACGGCGGACACGAGCTTGATGTCGGTGATGCGCACCGCGATGCTCTCGAACGCCGCGTAGCGCACGAGCCGCCGGTGGTGGCGGATCAGCACCTCGCGGTTGACCGAGATCGCGGATGTCCTGATCGCGCTGCCGGTCACCCCCTGGGATTGGATCGCGGCGATCACCGCCCGCGCGCGCCGGTCGACGTTCGCGCCGGCGGCGGCCCCGGTGAGCGCGAGGTCGCGCACGGAGGCGCTCACGTGGGCCACGTTCGGCTTCACCAACGCGCGGCCCTGCCCGAGCACCGACAGCGTCGCCGGCGTCGTCGGCGTCGGGGTGGTCGTCGGGGTGGCCGCCCGAGCGGCGCCCGCGGTCGCCGCCAGCGTGAGCGTGGCGGCGGCGAGCGCCGGGGCGATCCGATGTCCCTGCGGGGGGTGACGTGTCATGTGCACACTACGCCCGAGCGGCGGGTTCGTCACACGGTCCGCGGACGGGCGCCGGCTCAGCGCGGACCGACGACGGTCTGGCGCTGCGAGCCCAGGTGCTGCACGCCGAGCTCCATCACGTCGCCGGGCCCGAGGAAGACTGGCGGCTTGGCGCCCATGCCGACGCCGGGCGGGGTGCCCGTGTTGATCAGGTCGCCGGGCTCCATCACCAGGAACCGGCTGAGGTAGTGCACGATGAAGAACGGGTCGAAGATCATCGTCGCCGTCGACCCGGTCTGCCGGCGCGTCCCGTTGACGTCGAGCCACATGTCGAGCGCGCCGACGTCGTCGATCTCGTCGGGGGTGGCCAGCCACGGCCCGCACGGATTGAACGTCTCCGCGGACTTGCCCTTCGACCACTGGCCGCCCCGCTCGGCCTGGAAGGAGCGCTCGCTCACGTCGTTGGTCACGCACCAGCCGGCGATGTGCGCGGCCGCCTGCTCGACCGAGTCCAGGTAGCTCGTGCGACGGCCGATGACCACGCCGAGCTCGACCTCCCAGTCGGTCTTCTCCGAGCCGCGCGGGATGCGGACGTCGTCGTAGGGGCCGATCATCGAGTTGGGGGACTTCGTGAACAGGATCGGCTCCTCGGGGACGGCGGCGCCGGTCTCGGCGGCGTGGTCTGAGTAGTTGAGGCCGATGCAGAGGATCTGGTGCGGCCGCGCGATCGGAGCGCCGATCCGCGCGCCCTCCAGCGCGGACGTCTGCCCGGCCGCGATCCGCTCCTCGACGATCGGGCGGATGCGATCGACCCCCTCGGCCCCGAAGAACGCCTCGTCGAAGTCCTGCACCACGTCGGAGAGGTCGACGTAGCTCTCATCGTCCACCCGCGCCGCGGGCTTCTCCGCGCCCGGGGCGCCGATCCGCATCAGATACATCTCACGTCTCCTCGTCGATCGCCGTTGCGGGAGAACAGTTATTCACGTCTCGCCGACGAGTGCGGCCACCTCGAGCGCGAGCGCGGTGAACTCGTCCAGCAGCGGCTCGGTGTCGGCACGGCGCCGCGCGAGCGCGAGCATCGACGGGGCCGAGTCGACGAGCGGCACGAAGGCCACGTCCGGCCACGCGTAGTAGCGCGCGATGATCGCCGGCGCGGTGTCGATCCCCTCGCCCTGGCCGATCAGCGTCAGCCAGTCCTCCAGCCTGTCGGCGGTCCGCGGGCTGATCCGGGGGCGCCGGCCGAAGTCGTCGACGAGCAGCCAGTGGTCGCGCCAGATCTCCGGGACGTGCTCGGGCTGCATGATGAACGTCTCCTCGCGCAGGTCGCGCGGGCGGAGCTGCCTGCGGCGGGCGAGCCGATGACCACGCGGCAGCACGACCACGCGCGGCTCGGTCATCAGCGGGATGAACTCCAGATCGGGCTCGTCGAGCGGCATGTAGATGAACGCGAGGTCGACCTGGCGCTCGCGGACCGAGTCGACCATGTCGGAGAAGTCGAGGTTGCGGATCTCGACGCGCATGCCGGGATGGCGGCTGGAGAACCGTGCGAGCAGCGGTGCGAGCAGACCGCCGACGGCCGGCCCCATCGAGCCGATCACGATCGCGCCCGCCTCGCCGCGCGCCAGCGCACGCGCGCGGTCGAGCGCCCCATCGGCGGCCGCGAGCACCTCGCGGCCGTCGGCGAGCAGCCGGTCGCCGGCCGGCGTGAGCTCGACGCGCCGGGTCGAGCGGACGAGCAGCGGTCCTCCGACCTCGCGCTCCAGCGCGCGCACCTGCGAGCTGAGCGCCGACTGGGCGAGGTTGAGCCGTGAGGCCGCCCGGGAGAAGTGCAGCTCCTCGGCGACGGCCACGAAGTATCGAAGCTGGCGCAGATCCATCGTGTGACCAAATCTATCTGCCTGCGCGCATAATCGTGCGCGAAACCGTGTTGCGCGGACCGGGCCGGGCGCGGAGGATCTGTCGGATGACGGAACCGAGGAGAGTCCGTGTCGCCCTCGACGGCACCGTGCACACGGGGCGTCGCGACGGCGACCGGATCGTGCTCGACGACGGCCGCACGATCGCCGAGGGCGACGCCGCCTACCTCGCGCCGGTGCAGCCGTCGAAGATCATCGCCGTCCACCTCACCTACCGCTCGCGGATCCAGGAGTACAGGGCGCGCGTCCCGCCCGAGCCGTCGTACTTCATGAAGCCGCCGACGGCGCTCAACGGTCACCGGGGGACGGTCGAGCCGCCCCCACGGCGCGCAGTTCCTCAACTACGAGGGCGAGCTCGCGGTCGTCATCGGGCGGCGGATGAAGGGGGTGCCCGTCGATCGGGCCCTCGACCATGTCGCCGGCTACCTCGCCGCCAACGACGTCGGGCTGCACGACTTCCGCCACGCCGATCGCGGCGCGATGTTCCGCGTCAAGGGCCAGGACGGCTTCCTGCCCCTGTCGCCCGAGGTCATCCCCGCCGCCGAGTTCGACCCGACCGACTTCACGATCACCACGACGCTCAACGGCGACGTCGTGCAGCACGCCACCGCCGAGGACCTGATCTGGCCGGTCGCCTACCAGCTCGCCGACATCTGCCGGCTGATCACGCTGGAGCCCGGCGACATCGTGCTCAGCGGCACCCCGGCCAACTCGCGCCCGATGGAGCCTGGCGACGTCGTCGCCGTCGAGGTCCAGAGCGGCCCCACCCGAGCGCGCGTCGAGAACACGATCGTCGACTGGGACGTCGACCTGTCGGCGGCGGGCGAGCAGCTCCTGACATCCGCCAACACCCTGCACGTCGCGCTCGCGATTCCCGAGGAGGAGGCCGAGCGCATCGTCAACGAACAGGAGAAGCCGTGAAGGTCCACGTCGACATGAACCTGTGCCAGAGCCATGGTGAGTGCGTGCTCGCCGCCCCCGACGTGTTCGAGCTGGGCGACGACGACGTCCTCACCTGGCAGGAGGACGTCGACGAGTCCCAGCGCGCCGAGGTGCAGGAGGCCGTCGACGTCTGCCCGATGATGGCGATCCGGATCGAGGACTGAGGAGCCGTGGGGGTCGGAGGCGGGGCGGCATTGCGGGTGGGTGGCGGGACCCGATCGGGCCGCATCGTCGTCGCCGGCGCCGGGCTCGCCGGCCTGCGGGCCGCCCAGGCGGCGCGCGCCGCCGGCCACCAGGGCGAGATCGTGCTCGTCGGCGACGAGCCGCACGCGCCCTATACCCGCCCGCCGCTGTCCAAGGAGCTGCTCAAGGGCGAGCAGACCGCCGAGGGGTGCGCGTTCCCCGGGCTCGACGTGCTGGAGGCCGAGCTGCGGCTGGGCACCGTGATCGCCTCTGCCGACGCCGACGCGCACACGGTGACGTTCGACGACGGGGACACGCTCGGCTACGACCGGCTGATCGTCGCCACCGGCGCCCACGCGCGTCGGCTCCCCGGCCTGACCTCGGGCCACACCCTGCGCAGCCTCGACGATGCGGCACGGCTGCTCGCGGCGCTCGACGGCGCGCGGCGGCTGGCGATCGTCGGCGCGGGCTTCATCGGCTGCGAGGTCGCCGCCAGCGTGCGCAAGAAGGGCATCGAGGTCGCCCTCATCGATCTCGCGCCGCAACCGCTGCTCCCGCTCGGCTCAGAGCTCGGCGAGCGCGTCGCCGCCATGCACCGCGAGCACGGCGTCGAGCTGCACCTCGGCGCCGGGATCGAGCGCGTGGACGAGGACGGCGTCCACCTCGCCGGCGGCCCCACCGTCGCCGCCGACTGCGTGCTGATCGCCGTCGGCGCCACGCCGAGCACCGGGTTCCTGGACGGCAGCGGCGTCGAGCTCGACCCGGCCGGCGGCGTCGTCTGCGATGCGACGCTCACCTCGGTCTCGGCCCCTGACGTGCTCGCCGCCGGCGATATCGCCTGCTGGCCCCATCCGGGGGCGGGCGGCGAGCGGGTGCGGGTCGAGCACTGGACGACCGCGGCCGAGCACGGCCGCCTCGCCGGGCGCAACGCGGTGAGCGAGCCGTCCGAGCGCGCCGCGCATGTCGCCCCCCCGTACTTCTGGTCCGATCAGTACGACGTGAAGATCCAGTCGGTCGGGTTCCCCGCGATGGCCGAGCGGATCGAGATCGTCGAGTCCGACGACGACGGCCGCCGGCTCGTCGCCGAGGCGCTCGACACCCGGTCCGAGCCACCCAGGCTGGTCGGTGCAGTCGCCTTCAACCACGCCCGCCGGCTGGCCGAGTACCGCCGCCGGCTGGCCGTCGAATACGCCTAAGAGGAGAGAGCCGATGCAGACCGACACCCATCAGGCCGCGCCGTCGGAGCTCGGCGCCGAGGCCGCCCTCGACGGAGCGGCGCCGCGCTCGGTGCGCCTGCTCTATCCCGACCTGCACGGGGTCGCCCGCGGCAAGGACGTTCCCGTCGCCGAGTTCGACCACGTGATCGAGCGCGGGCTGTGCTTCTGCGCGGCGGTGATGGGGACCGACCTGCGCCACACGCCGGTGTGGGGCGGGGAGGAGGGCTACCCCGATCTCGTCGCCCGGCCCGACCTCGCGACGATGGCCACGCTGCCCTGGGACCGGGAGGTCGCGATCTGCCTCGCCGACCTCTCGCCCGCCGAGGGCGGCGCGCCGATCGCCGACCCGCGCGGCGCGGTGCGCTCGGCCGTCGAGTCGCTGCGCGCGCTCGGCCTCGACCCGATCGTCGGTCCCGAGCTCGAGTTCTTCCTGGTGCGCCGCGATCCGGAGGCGCCCAACGGGATAGCGCGGCTCGTCGACCACCTCTCGATGGTCTACACGGTGGGCCAGCAGGCGGATCCCGGCGGACTCGCGCGGCGGATGGGCCAGCACCTCGCCGAGCTCGGCCTCGGGGCGATCGCCGTCAACCACGAGTTCATGAACTCGCAGTACGAGATCAACCTGCGTCACTCCGGCGCGCTGTCGGCCGCCGACCGGGCGTTCCTGCTCAAGGCCTCGGTCAAGGACATCGCCGCCATGCACGGCCTGATCGCGACCTTCATGGGCAAGCCGTTCAACGACCAGGGCGGCTCGGGGACCCACCTGCACGTATCGCTGGACCGCGACGGCGTCAACGCGCTCGACGACGCGCGCGCCGAGGACGGCCTTTCGCCACAGACGCATCACTTCGTCGCCGGGGTGCTCGCCCACGCGCCCGCGCTGATGGCGTTCCTCAACCCGACGATCAACGCCTACCGTCGCATCCTGCCCGACTCGCTGGCGCCCACGCACGCCAACTGGGGATACGACAACCGCTCGACGTTCATCCGGATCCCGCCCGAGCGCGGCGCCGCGACCCGCATCGAGCTCCGCGTCGGCGACGGCGCCGCCAACCCCTACCTGGCGATCGCGGCCACGCTCGCCGCGGGCGCCGACGGCATCCGCCGTGAGCTCGCCCCGCCGCCGCCGATCGCCGGCGACGCCTACCACGCCGATCCGGGGGTCGCCGGCGGGCCGCTGCCCTCGACGCTCGAGGCGGCGCTCGACGCGCTCGAGCGGGACGCGGTGCTCACCGAGGCGCTCGGCGGCCCGATCGTCGAGACGTTGATCACCGTCAAGCGGTTCGAGATCCAGCGCCACCGCGAGTGGGTGTCGGACTGGGACATCGCCGAGTACATCCACCATCTGTAGGACGCGACATGACCGAGACGAGCTTCATCGACCTCTCCGACCACGATGCGTTCCTGGAGGCGGTGCCGCACGCGGCGTTCGCCGAGCTGCGTGCCAGCGACCCCGTGCACTGGAACCCGGAGCCCGACGGGCCGGGGTTCTGGGCGGTCACCCGCTACGAGGACATCCGCACCGTGCACCGCGACGTGGAGACGTACTCCTCCGAGCTCGGCGGCACCTCGCTGGAGGACCTCGATCCCGACCAGATCAAGGCCCGCAAGTCGATGATCGACATGGATCCGCCGCGCCACGACGAGCTGCGCGGGCTGATCGCGCGGCGCTTCACCCCGCGAGCGGTGGGCGTCTGGGAGAACCAGGTCAGGACGGTCACCCGTGAGGTGCTTGACCTCGCGCTGCCCAAGGGCGAGTTCGACTTCGTGCGCGAGATCTCGTCGGAGATCCCGATGCAGGTGTTCGCCGAGATCCTCGGCGTTCCCCACGACGAGCGCCGGGTGATCGTCGAGCTCGGCGACCGGTTGCTCGGCAATCAGGACCCCGAGTACAGGGTCCCCGTGGAGGACTCCCATCGCAACCTGCCGTTCTCCAGTCCGGCGGCGCTGGAGATGTTCGAGTTCGGGCGGCGGCTGGCCGCGGCGCGGCGCAAGGAGCCGCGCGACGACATCATCACCCAGCTCGCGTTCGAGCCGCTCAACCAGCAGGAGTTCGACACCTACTTCCTGCTGCTCGCCGCCGCCGGCAACGAGACCACGCGGCATACCATCACCCACGGTCTGCTGGCGCTGCTCGAGCACCCGTCCGAGCTGCAGCGGTTGCGCGCCGCGGGCGACGACATGGCTCTGCGCAGGTCCGCGACCGAGGAGATCCTCCGGTGGGCCACGCCGGTCCACCACTTCCGCCGGACGGCCGCGGTCGACACCGAGCTGTCCGGCGTCGCCATCAAGGCGGGTGACAAGGTCACGACGTGGTTCGTCTCGGGCGACCGCGACGAGGCGGCGTTCGAGAACCCCGACGTGTTCGACATCACGCGCAACCCGAACCGGCACCTGGCGTTCGGTCCGGGCGGCATCCATCACTGCATGGGCGCGCACCTGGCCAAGCTGGAGGTGCGGATCGCGTTCGAGGAGCTGCTCGGCCGCATCGACGAGATCGAGCTCACCGGCCCGCCCGAACGGCTGCGCTCGAACTTCTTCAACGGCATCAAGCGACTCCCGGTCAAGGTCACGCTGCCGTGATCTCGCTCGGCCGTCTCGACCACGTCGCCCTCCGGGTCGCCGATCTCGACGAGGCCTCGACGCGCTGGGCCGCGGAGTTCGGGCTCACCGTGCGCGCCCGCGGCGACGGCGAGGTCATCCTCTGCTGCGACGACGAGCCGCGAGCGCTCGTGCTGCTCGACGGCGGGTCGCCGGCGCCGGGCTTTCAGCGGGTCGGCTGGGAGCTCGCCCACGACTGCTCGCTCGACGCCGCCGCCGCGCATCTCGACGGACTGGGCGTGCCGTTTCAGCGCGGCTCGGACCGCCTCGGGCTCGCCGACCTAGACGGCAACGCGCTGCAGATCCTCGCCTACCGCCCGCCGGGCTCGCGGCTCGTCGTCCACGCGCGCCCGGCTCCCCCCGCGCTGCCGGTCGGCCACCCCCGCAAGCTCGGCCACGTCAACTTCCTCACCGGCGACATCCGGACGCAGAAGGACTTCTACGTCGACGCGCTCGGGATGCGGTTGACGGACTGGCTCGGTGACGGCGGCGTGTGGTTGCACATCGGCTCCGAGCACCACGTCATGGCGCTCGTCGACAAGGGCTATGGGCACTTCCATCACCTCGCGCTCGACGTCGTCGACATCGGCCAGATGCGGGTCGCGCTCGACCACCTCGGCCGCCACGGCCGCTGGCTGGGCTGGGGCCCGACTCGCCACGGCGTCGGCGGCAACATCGCCTCCTACGTGCGGATCGTCGAGGAGGAGTGCTTCGTCGAGCTCTACTGCGACATGGAGCAGCTCGCGCCGGACCACGAGCCGCGCGAGTGGCCCGACGACCGCTACTCGTCCAACACCTGGGGGCCGCTGCCGCCGCGCTCCTACTTCCGCTTCGACAGCGCCGCGGTCGAGTCCGAGCGCGAGTCGCTGGAGATGCAGGGCACGCCGCTCGCGCCCGCGCGCACGGAGCAGCTCCGGTGACCGCGCCGCGACGCTCAGCCGGCGACCAGCCGCGCGACGCTCGGCGCGAGCGCCAGGTCCGGCGCCTGCTCGGGCGACGGGATCGGCTGGCCGTAGGCGGTGACGATCGGCACCACGCCCGCCCAGGCGTCGACCTCGGGGTCCTCGTCGGACGGCGGTCCGGTGCGCAGCTTGGCCGACGCTTCGTCGATCTTCAGCGCGAGGATCGCCGTCGCCCTCAGCTCCTTGGCCGACGGCCGGCGCACCTCGGCCCACCGGCCGGGCACGAGCTTCTCGGTGAACGCCTCGAGCGCCGCGAGCTTCTCGTCGCGCTCCGTGACCGCGACGAGCTCGCCGAGCACCATCGCGCAGGCGTAGTTGATCGAGTGGTTGAACACCGAGCGGGCGAGCACGATCCCGTCGGTGCAGGTCGCGGTCAGGCAGGCCGGCGCGCCGGCGCTCAGCCCGCGCAGCATGCGGCTGGCCGCCGACCCGTGGATGACCACGCGGTCGCCGATCCGGGCGCACAGCGTCGGGATGCAGTACGGCTGGCCGTCGGCGACGAACGCGACGTGCGCGACGAGCGCCCGGTCGAGCACCGCGTCGATCGTCGCGCGGTCATGCCGGCCGCGGCTGGGCTCGCGGCGCAGCTTGACGCGCGGGGAGGCGGGGAGGTCGGGCATCGACGGAGTGTGATCGAGCGCCGCGACGGATGCCAGAGACGAAATGTCCAAGGTGGCCGGGCTCGCGCGTACGTGGGCGGCCCGCAAGGAGGACGACGATGACGTTGCACGGCTACACGACCCCGCGGACGCCCGGCGGCGGCGCCGGCCTCGTCCCGCCGCCGCCCTGGCACTACGTCGGCGACTTCCTCGTCGTCGACTTCCACGCCGACCCCGATGCCGCGGTCTCGCTGCTGCCCGATGGTCTTGAGCCGTTCGCCTCAGATCCGGGCCGCTGCGCGTGCGTGTTCGCCGACTGGCAGTCGTTCTCGCAGGGCGGCGACGAGCTCACCGACCCGGTGCGCGGCCAGTACAAGGAGTGCTACCTGGTCGTCAACGCGCTGCTGGACGGGGCGCCGGTGACGCTGTGCACGTTCATCTGGGTCGACCAGGACTTCGCGCTCACCCGCGGCCACATCCAGGGGTTTCCCAAGAAGCTCGGCCAGGTGTGGATGACCCGCACGTTCGACCTCGACTGCGCCGCGGCGCCGGCGATCGCGCCCGGCAGCGCGTTCGGGGCGACGTGCTCGGCTCGCGGCCGCGAGCTCGCGCGTGCCAAGGTCACGCTCGATCAGCTCGAGTGAGTCCGGATCGCTGCACACCGATCCGCCGATCGTCAACGTCCGTTACTTCCCGCGGCTGGCGGCCGGCCGCCACGACGACCCGCAGGTCAACGAGCTCGTCCGCTCGCGCTCGCCGCGACCGCGCCGTCTCGCCGGTCTGGGAGGGCGCGGCGGCGCTGGAGCTGTCCGACGCCCCCGGCGAGGAGCACACGATGCTCGCCCCGGTCGACGTCGTGCGCGGCTACCGCTTCACGTTCGGCTACACCGTCGACGACCTCGAGACCGTCAAGGAGCTGTGACGCCATGACCACGACCGCGGATGCGACCACCACCGTCGCCGGGATCGAGGTCCCAACCGGCCACTACATCGGCGGCGAGCGGATCGGTCGCGAGGCGACGTTCGAGACGCTGTCCCCGATCGACGGGCGGGTGCTCGCCGAGGTGGCGCGTGGCGGGCAGCGCGAGGCCGACCTCGCCGTGCGCGCCGCCCACGGCGCCTTTCCCGAGTGGGCGGCGCTCGGGGCGGTGGGCCGCGCCGCGCACCTGCACCGGCTCGCCGACCTGATCGACGCGCACGTCGAGGAGCTCGCGGCCGTCGAGTCCGCCGATATGGCGATGCTGCTGCGCTCGCTGCGCGCCCGGGTGATCGCCCGCGGGGCGCTCAACTTCCGCAACTACGCCGACCTCGCGGTCGCCTACGAGGAGCGCGACTGGCACTCGAAGGGCACCTGGAACCGAGTCCAGCGGATGCCGGCCGGGCCGGCCGCCGTGATCACGCCCTGGAACGCGCCGTTCATGCTCTCGACCTGGAAGACGCGCCGGCGCTGGCGGCCGGCTGCACCGTCGTGCTCAAGCCGGCCGAGTGGTCCCCGCTCTCGTGCTCGCTGCTCGCCGATCGCTGCCGCACGAGGCCGGGTTCCCGCCGGGCGTGCTTCAACGTCGTGCAGGGGATCGGCGAGGAGGTCGGCGCCGCGCTCGTCGCCCATCCGCTGCTGCGTCGCATGTCGTTCACCGGGTCGCCCGACACCGCGCGGCAGATCGGCGTCAGTCGCGGCGACGCAACATCGTGCCGTTCACCGGCGAGCTCGGCGGCAAGGGGCCGCTGATCGTGTTCGAGGACGCCGACCTTGAAGCGGCCGCGGTCAAGGCGGCGGGGCAGTACGACGACGCCGGCCAGGTGTGCCTGGCGGGCACGCGGCTGCTGGTCCAGGAGAGCGTGCGCGAGCCGTTCCTCGAGCGCTTCCACGCCGCCGTCGACCGGCACGTGCTGGGTGATCCCGCGCGACGACGCGACCACGGTCTCGCCGCTCATCCACCCCGACCACCTCGAGCGCGTCGACGGCTTCGTGCAGCGCGCGGTCGCGGACGGGCAGCCGGATCGTCGCGCGGCGGCACGGCGCTCGAGACGGCCCGCTGTTCTACAGCCGACGCTGTTCGAGCCGACGCTCCAACGACGCCGAGATCGTCCAGCGCGAGGTGTTCGGGCCGGTGCTCACCTTCCAGACCTTCGCGGACGAAGACGAGGCGGTGGCGCTCGCCAACTCCACCCAGTACGGACTCTCGGGCATCGTCTACACGAGCTCGATGGGCCGTGCCGACCGCATCGGCCGCGCGGTTCGGGCCGGGTCGTGTGGGTCAACACGTTCCTGGTGCGCGATCTGACGGCGCCGTTCGGCGGCGTCGGCATCTCCGGGATCGGCCGCGAGGGCGGTAACTACGCGCTCGACTTCTACTCGGATCTGAAGACCTGCAGATCCTCGACGGGAGCGTCTCGTAGAGGCGGCGGCGAACTGACGCCGGCGGCGCCGGGCGAGGGTCAACAGTTGTGAGGAGAGGGATGAGCGACGGATCCGCCCCGGGGCACCTCGGCGAGCGAAAGTTGACGACGATTGACGCGATCGGCCAGTCGTGGCGATCGGGCCGATGTTCTCGGCCGGCCTGCTGACGGGATTGGTGGCGAGCGTGGCCGGCTTCAGCACGCCGCTCTCGGTGCTGCTCGGCACCGTCGGCGCGCTCTGCCTCGGCTATGTGATCTCGCTGTTCGCGCGCCGCTTCTCAGGCGCGGGCGCCATGTACGAGTACCTCGTCCACGGCGCCCATCCCGGCGTCGGCGTCTTCGGCGCCGGCCTCTACGGGGTCGGGGTCCTGTTCCTCGGCGGGGGCGGCGTGTTCATCGCCAACGGCTTCCTCGCGCAGGCCTTCTTCTCCGCGCACCTCCACATCGACGTCACCTGGTGGATCTGGGCGCGGCCGCGCTCGCGCTCGCCGTCGGGCTCAACCACCTCGGGGCCCGGCTGGCGATCCGCGGCGTGCTCGCGATGGCCGGCCTGTCGCTGATCCCGTTCCTGATCCTCGCGATCACGATCATCGCCAAGGGCGGCCTGCACGGCAACACGCTCGCCGTGTTCGGCACCTCCCACTCGACGACGAGCGGCGTCTTCCACGGGATCCTGTTCGCCGTCACCCTGTTCATCGGCTTCGAGGCGGCCGCCTCGATCGGCGAGGAGACCTCGATCCGCACCGCTCGATCCCGGTCGCGCTCATCGGGTCGGTCGCGCTCGCCGGGCTCTTCTACCTCCTCGTCACCTACGCGGCCGCGATCGGCTTCGGCCCGCACGGCGCGGCCACCGCCTGGCCCGCCGACCCGTCGCCGATGGGCGCCCTCGCCCAGCAGTACGTCGGCAAGGGGCTCTCGACGCTGATCGACCTGGTCGTGCTGCTCGACTCGCTGTCGGTCGCGGTCGCGTTCGTCGTCGCCGGCTCGCGCGTGTTCTTCGCGCTCGGCCGTGACGGCCTGCTGCCGCCGGTGATCGCCCGCACGAGCAAGCGTGAGACCCCGCTCGGCGGCAACCTGATCATCCTCGCCGCCGGGATCGTCGCGCTGGTCTACGGCGGGCTCACCAAGTACGGCGACGCGGTCAAGCTGCCCAACAACATCGAGGCGTTCTCGATCAGCGCCGCCGCCGGTTCGTTCCTGATCGAGGCGGTCTACGGGATGCTCGCGATCGCCGGCGTGGTCATCATCTGGCGCTCGTGCACCGGGGCGGGCCGGCTGTGGCGCGTCGTCGTGGCCGTGCTCGGGTTCGCCACCCCGGTGCTCGCCTACTACGGCTCGCTGCACCCGTTCCCGACCTATCCGACCGACCGCGGCCTCATCTTCGCCGGGATCGCGGCGCTGATCGTCGTCGTCTGGTTCGGCTATCTCTCGTTCGCCCACCCGGAGCGGATCCGCAGGCGGCGCGCAACGCCGACCAGCACGTCGGGGTGCCGCCGCTGGACGAGGGGCTGGGGACCGCTCCGGAGTCGACGCTCCCCGCCGGTCTGTAGCCGGGCCTGGCGGAAATCCGAACATCAACCCCCGGATCACGCGTGCTGTTCCGATCAGTGTCAGGTGCTGGCACCGATCGGAACAGCGGGGCGCGGCGGACAAGTGGTGTTCTGATCCGTGCCGCCGCCGGTACGATGGCGCGGGTCAACGTCGACGATGCGAGGGACGGGATGAGACGACAGACGCACTGGGTGGGCGTGATCGCCACGGTGACGCTGATGGCGGGGCTGACCGGCGCGCCGACCGCGTTCGCCCGGCCCACGGCGATGACGCCCCGGCCCGCGGCGACGGCGTCCCGGCCCACGGCGACGGCCGCCTCGGTCCCGACGCTCGGGCTGCGCCAGCGGTTCACGGAGGGCTTCGGCCACGTCCGGCCGCGGGTCGTCAGCTACGGCGGAGACCCGACGAGCCTCGTCGGCGGCGTGCGCTGGAGCTCGCTGGGGCGGCCCCCGGGCGGTCGGGCACGGCACCGCCGACTGGGTGTGGCCGGGCTGGTGCGTGGCCTGCGGCAGCACCCAGCTGCCGGCGACGGTCGTCGCGTTCGGACTGGGCCGCTGCGGCGGCCACCCTGCCTACCGGCACGTCGAGTGGTACTTCCCGTCGCGCGGGATGACGTTCTCGCGGCGCCTGGGCACGATCGACGTGTGCAACCCGAGGAAGTCGCCCAACGTGCCACAGCCGCCCCAGGCCCACTGCGCGCCCGTGCGGATCCCGGGCGGGCTCGTGAACAAGATCCAGGCGGTCGGCTACGGGGTGCGCTGCCCGGCCGCGCGCCGGCTGGTCACTCATCTGCACCTGCTGCGCCACTACCGCCACAACGCCCGTTTCCGCGCCGGTGCCTGGTGGTGTGGCTCGGAGCTGTCGATGCAGCTCGCACGCGTGGGACCGCAGAGCTTCTCGTGCCAGTCCGGGGACGACAACAACGTGTGGTTCTCGGTGTCGCGCACCGGCTGATCGGCCGCTGGAGCGGCCGTTGACGGGCGGCCGAGCCTGGCGTAGGGTCCCGCGCCCGGGTGGGGACCGCCGACACGAGAGGACGTCATGGGTGCATCAGGGGCCGTAGAGCACGACGACGAGCAACGGCTCGCCGAGCTTGGCTACAGGCAGGACCTGGAACGCCGGATGAGCGGCTTTCAGAACTTCGCGATCTCGTTCACGATCATCTCGATCCGTCCGGGGCGCTCACGCTGTACGGGACCGGCATCAATTACGGCGGCCCGCTGCAGCAGGCGATCGGCTGGCCGATCGTCTCGGTGTTCGTGATCATCGTCGGCCTGTCGATGGCCGAGCTCGCCTCCGCGTTTCCGACCGCGGGCGGCCTGTACTGGTGGGCCTCACGGCTCGGCGGCCCGGCCTGGGGCTGGTTCACCGGCTGGTTCAACCTGATCGGCCAGGTGGCGATCCTCGCCGGCATCGACTACGGCGCGGCGACGTTCACGACCGCCCTGGCGAACCTGTGGTTCCACTACTCCAACGACAGTCACCACGTCATGTACATGTACGCGGCGATCCTCATCCTGCACGCGATGCTGAACATCTTCAGCGTGCGGCTGGTCGCGTTCCTCAACCACGTCTCCGCGTACTGGCATGTGATCGGGGTGGCGGTGATCGTGATCGTGCTGATCGTCGTCCCCAACTCCCACCAGTCCGTCGGCTGGGTGTTCTCCAAGACGGTGAACAACGCCGGCTTCGGCCACGCTCCGTTCTTCTTCATCTTCCTGCTCGGCTTCCTGCAGGCGCAGTACACCTACACCGGCTTCGACGCCTCCGCGCACATGTCCGAGGAGACGCGCTCGGCCTCGATCACCGCGGCCAAGGGCGTCGTCAGCTCGATCGTCGTCTCGGCGATCGCCGGCTACCTGCTGATCATGGCGCTCACGTTCGCGATCAAGAACCTCAACGCGGTCGGCGCCGCCGGCGGCTTCGCCGTGATCACCCTGCTGCAGCAGGCGCTCGGCAAGGGCGGTGCCGAGGCGCTGCTGTTCATCGCGGTGATGGGGCAGCTGTTCTGCGGCATGTCGGCGGTCGACCGCCGCCTCGCGGATGCTCTACGCGTTCTCCCGTGACCGCGCGACACCGGGCTGGCG
>CAVPBY010000110.1:0-42216 GCA_963702225.1 uncultured Solirubrobacteraceae bacterium
CACGCGCTCGTGCGGCCCGGGCTCGGGCAGCCCGAGCAGCCGGTGGGCGCGGGCGAGCCGCGCGGCCGGGATGCCGGTGCGCTCCTCGACCTCCTCGGCGCTGTAGGCCGCGCCGAGCACGCGTTCGATTCCCAGCAACACGAGCCGGTCCTCGGCGACCGCGCGTGCCAGCTCGTCGGCGGAGAACCCCTGCGCGATCAGGCGCTGCAGCAGCGCCCGGCGCTCCTCGCGCTCGGCGGGTCCGAGCCCGTCGAGCCATTCGTCGCGGACCGCGGGACGCTCGTCCATGCCACCATTCTCACGGTTCGGACCCCATGCAGGACGGCTTCTCCCATCGCTCGCCGATCCACGCGGTGATCCGATCCCCGCGCGCCTGGGTGGCGGCGTGCGTCGCGCTCGCCGTGATCTCGTGGGCGACGCTGCCGACGGTGCCCAGCTACGACCCCTTCTCGTGGCTGGTGTGGGGCCGGGAGGTGGTGACGCCGGGGCTGGCATTCTTCGTCGGCGGCGGGCCGTCGTGGAAGCCGCTGCCGTTCGCCTTCACCGTCGTCGACGGGCTGTTCGGCGGCGCGGCGCCGGCGCTGTGGGTGATCACCGCCCGCGCCGGCGGCCTGCTCGGCTGGGTGGCGGCCTGGCGGCTGGCGTCCCGGCTGCGGCCCGGACCGTGGGGGTGGGTGGCCGGGGCGATCGCGGTCGCCGGCCTGCTCACCACCCAGGACTACGGCTACTACTTCATGCGCGGCGCCTCCGAGCCGGGGCTGGTCGCCTGCACGCTGTGGGCGATCGACCGGCTGCTGGAGGGCCGCCGCGGCGCGGCGTTCTGGCTGCTGCTCGCCGCCTCGCTGATCCGGCCCGAGTGGTGGCCCTACACGGTCCTGTTCGCGGCGTGGCTCGCGGCGCGCGGCGGGCCCGCCTGGGAGTCGTGGCGGGGGCGGGCGCTCCTGCTCGCCGGCCTCGCGCTCATCCCGTTGGGCTGGTTCGGCCCGCCGTGGATCGGGGGCGACGACCCGCTGCTCGCGGCCCGCAACGCGGCGCTCTACAACGGTCAGCTCGGCCCCGACCCGCTCCGAGCCGTGGTCGGCCGCGCGGTCGACGACCAGATCTGGCCGCTGCTCGCGGCGGGTTGTGCGTTCGTCGCCTGGGTCGCGCTCGGGGACGTGCGGGCGCGGGCGCGGGCGATCTCCCGGCGCGGCCGGATCGTCGGGGCGCTCGGCCTGTTCGTGTGCGCCTGGTGGGTCGAGGTGGTGGTGATGACGATCTGGCTGGGCTACCCGGGGCTGGAGCGCTTCTTCCTGCCGGCGGCGGCCGTCGTCTGCGTGCTCGGCGGCGCCGGGATGGCGACCGTGGCCCGGGCGGTGGGCGGTCTGGTGGCTCCGATGGTGGCTCCGGTGGTGGGCCGGGCCGAGGCCGGTCCGGGCGGGTCACGGCCCGGGGCCGGTCTGCTGGCCGCGGCGATCGGCGGCGCGCTCGTCGCCGCGCTGGTCGCCGGCTCGGCGCTCGTCAGCCGTCCGGCCGTCGAGCTGCTGATCGGCTCCGAGGGCCAGGCCGCGCTCGCCCAGCGCACGCTCGACGGCCTCAGCCGCTCGGTCGCCGCGGCCGGGGGTCGCGCCGCGGTGCTGCCCTGCCCGGCCAGCTTCGCGGCGGTCAACCACTCCGCCCAGCCGGTCCTCGCCTGGGATCTGGGGGTGACGCTGCAGCGAGTCGGCTCGGCGATGACCGCCCCGGGCGTCGATTTCATCGGCCCCGCCGACATCGCCACCGGCATCCCCGCGGCGATCGACCCGTCGCTGACCCGCGACCGGGTGGTGGCGCGCAGCGGGGCGTGGACGGCGGTCGCGCTGAGCACGGGCGGGCGGGGGGAGCGGTGCGTCGGGAGGTAGAGAGGTCGTTGGTTGGCAGCGCGGGGCGCTCCTTGCGGGCTGTGCCCGACCGCCGGGCAGCGGGGCGGGACGGCGGTGAGCGGGGCGGATCGCGCTCTCGCGTGCGGCCGGGTCCGGGTTTGTCGCCGGCGTCGCGGTGAGCGCGACGCCGGCGACATATCCGGCGCTGATCGGACGGCCGGGCGCTCGGACGACCGGCCACCTGCCCAAGTGGGGGGCGCACCGTGCGACCCGACGCGCCACCTCGCGAACGCCCCGACCCCCGGCACCGCCCACACCGCCCGGGACCACCCGGGGGGAGGCGTCCGCCGCCCGCCGCAGAATGTCTCATCATGCTCGTCCTCGGCATCGATCCGGGCACCGCGTCCACGGGATACGGGCTCGTCGCCTCCACCGGCGCGCGGCTGCGCGCCGTCGAGCACGGGGTGATCGAGACCCGGGCGGGCGTCGCCCTCGAGCTGCGACTCGCCCAGATCCACGCGCGCATCGACGAGCTGCTCGAGCAGCATCGGCCCGACGTGCTGGCGATCGAGGAGCTGTACTTCGGCGCGAATGTGCAGACGGCGTTCGCGGTGGGCCAGGCGCGGGGCGTTGTGCTGCTCGCCGCCGGCCAGCGAGGGCTGCCCGCGCGCTCCTACACGCCCCAGCAGGTGAAGGGGGCGGTCTGCGGCTCGGGACGGGCGGCCAAGGATCAGGTGGGGAGGATGGTCGCGCGGCTGCTCGGGCTGGCCGCGGTGCCGACGCCCGACCACGCGGCCGACGCGCTCGCCGTCGCGGTCGCCGAGCTCAACCGTGCGCCGCTCATGGGGCTCGTCGGCGCGGCCCTGCAGCCGGAGGCCCCCGCCGGTGGGCGCCGCGCCGGCCCCGGCCGCCGGTCGACGCGCGCCGCGGACGGCGGGCGCGGCGTCGACGGCGGGCGCGGCGTCTCGGAGGCGACCCTCGCCCGCGCGCGCTCGGGAGGCGCGCCGCGGTGATCGCGCTCATCTCCGGCCGGGTCGCGGTCCGCCGCGCCGACCACGTCGTCGTCGACACCGGCGGTGTCGGCTACCGCCTTTCGGTCTCCGCGGAGACGCTCAAGCATGTCCCCGCCGTCGACCAGGAGGTCATGCTCCACACCCACCTCGTCGTGCGCGACGACGCGCTGGCGCTGTACGGGTTCGCGACCGAGGAGGAGCGCGACCTGTTCCTGATGCTGCTCGGCGTCCAGACGGTCGGCCCGAAGGTGGCGCTCGCCGTGCTCTCGACCGCGCCGCCGCGGCGGCTGATGGCGGCCGTCGCCTCCGGGGAGGGCCCCCCGGCTGCGCGCGCCCGGCGTCGGCAAGCGGACGGCCGAGCGGATCATCGTCGAGCTGCGGGAGAAGGTCGGCGACGCGCTCTCCCGGCGACGAGGCCCGGCGGCGTGACCGATGGTCGCGCCGGTGACGGCGCCGATCCGGACGGGCCGGCCACGGTCGCGCGCGAGGCGCTCACCGGCCTCGGCTACGCCCCGAACGAGATCGACGCGCTGCTCAAAGGCGCCGCCGGCGTCGGCAGCGCCGAGGAGCTCATCGCGCACGCACTGCGGAGCGCCCGCCGATGAGCGCGACCGACCAGGAGGCCCGCGTGCAGGACCCCAACGAACTGCCGGGCGAGGACGTCGAGCTCGATCGCGCGCTGCGGCCGAAGCGGTTGGAGGACTTCGTCGGCCAGGAATCGATCCGCGACCAGCTCGCGGTGTCGATCGCCGCCGCCGCCGAGCGCGGCGAGGCGCTCGACCACGTGCTGCTGGCCGGCCCGCCGGGCCTCGGCAAGACGTCGCTGGCGCAGATCCTCGCCGCCGAGCTCGACGTGCCGTTCCTCCAGACCGCAGGGCCGGCGCTGGAGCGCAAGGGCGACGTCGCCTCCTATCTCACCGCGCTCGAGCCCCGGTCGGTGCTGTTCGTCGACGAGATCCACCGGCTGCCCCGCGCGCTGGAGGAGACGTTCTATCCGGCGATGGAGGACCACATGCTGCCGATCACGGTCGGCCAGGGCGCGGGCGCGCGGATCGTCACGCTGGCGCTGCAGCCGTTCACGCTGATCGGGGCGACGACCCGGACCGGCCTGCTCACCGCGCCGCTGCGCGACCGCTTCGGCATCCAGCACCGGCTCGAGCACTACGCCACCGACGACCTCGCGCTCATCGTCAGCCGTTCGGCGCGACTGCTGGAGGTCGAGCTGCGCGACGGCGGCGCCGAGGCGATCGCGCGGCGCAGCCGCGGCACGCCGCGCGTCGCCAACCGGCTGCTGCGCTGGGTGCGCGACTACGCGCAGGTCCGTCACGGGGGCGCCGTGACCGAACAGGTGGCCGGCGACGCGCTCGACACGCTCGAGGTCGACGCGGCCGGCCTGGACCGCCTCGACCGCGAGATCCTGCGCGCGATCTGCGGGAAGTTCGCCGGCGGCCCGGTCGGGCTGTCGACGCTCGCCGTCGCCGTCGGCGAGGAGCAGGACACGATCGAGGACGTCTACGAGCCGTATCTGCTCCAGCAGGGACTGATCGAGCGCACGCCGCGCGGGCGGGCCGCGACCCGCCGCGCGTTCGAGCACCTCGGCCTCGAGCCGCCCGCCGGCGATCAAGGCCGCCTGCTCTAGTCCGCGGGGGCGCAACGGCGCCGGGCCGCGGGGCTCCGCGTCTATCCTGCACACACACCGATGAGCCGCGAGCACTACTTCATCTGCCCGCACTGCGGTACGCGCTCGATGGGGACCGATCGGAGCGCCGGCTTTAGGCGCGATACCCGCGGCTGTGACCGATGCGGCTTCGCCTACCTGTTCGAGCTGCTCGACGACTACTACCCGGCCCCGAACGCGGCGTTCTTCTCGCTCGACAACGACGCGCGCATCGTCGACTGTGGCCGGGGTTCGTTCGAGCTGACGGGCATCAAGACCGAGCAGGCGATCGGCCGCTCGGTCGCCGAGGTGCTCGGCCTCCAGTTCGACGACGGGTCCGATCACATCTCGACCGCGCTCGAGTGGGAGGTGCGCGTCAAGAACAAGGGGGTGCGGGTCAACGCCGAGCACGATCTGCCCGCCCGCGCGGTCGCGGACATCTTCCCCGCCTATGATGACGACGAGGGAGGCGTGCTCGTCGTGCTCACGCCGACCAAGACCAACGACTCCTGATCGCGGGTCTCGGCGGACCATCCGACCCGCGCCTGCGCGTGCACGACCCTCTACCCTTCGGCCCTTGCGCACCCTCTCTCGCTGATGTCCGACCGTAAGCGTCACGGCTTCGTCCTGCTGATCGTCGCCGGCCTTCTCGCCGCGTCGATCCTCGCCCTGCTCACGGCCAAGACCGAGCTCGGTCTCGACCTGCGCGGCGGCGTGCAGCTCAGCTATCAGGCGACGGGGACCCCCGCCCATCCCCACGTCACGCAGTCGGACCTCAATAAGGCGGTCACGATCATGCAGGCGCGCGTCAACGCGCTCGGCGTGAACCAGCCACAGATCGAGACCTCCGGCAACAACGAGATCCAGGTGGCGCTGCCGGCGGTGCACGACGTCAAGCGCGCCGAGGCGCTGGTCGGCTCGACCTCCCGGCTGTACTTCTATGACTGGGAGGCCAACGCGATCACCGCGAACGGCAAGACGGTCGCCAGCCAGCTGCAGGCGCAGGACCCTGCCGCGACCACCATCAGCCAGGGCATCGGCAACGGCGGCGTCGGGTATCCCGGATCGGGCAGCTTCGGCCTCTACCAGGCGGTGAAGCTCGCCTCCAAGCAGACCAAGGTGCCCCTGACGGCGGCCAACCGCAAGTACCTGTCACGGAAGGGACCTAGCTCTTCCTGTTCGGCGCCCCCGGGAGCGCCGCCTGCGCGCAGATGGCCAAGGACCAGCACGTCAAGCCGACCGCCGGCGCCCACTGCTACCTGGGGGGCGGTCCGGTCACGTTCACCACGTCCGAGCTCGCCGGGCAGCTGAAGGCGGGAGTCCACCTGGCCGGCAACGAGATGCTGGCGGTCCCGCAGGGATGGGTCGTCCTGCAGGCGGTCCAGACCACGTCGAACGCGGCCAAGCAGGTCGCCATCTCGAACCCGGCCGCGCAGTTCTACGTGCTGCACGATCACGTCGCGCTCACCGGCTCGGAGATCACCAATCCGCAGGCCTCGACCGCTAACGGCCAGCCGGATGTGCAGTTCGGCTTCACCTCCAAGGGCGCCACGGCGTTCCAGAACGTCACCAAGACGATCGCGCACCGCGCCGAGGCCATCGGCAGCCTGGGCCGCCAGAAGAACTTCCAGCACTTCGCGACGGCGCTCGACACCCAGCTCCTCACCGTCCCCTACATCAACTCGCAGACCGACCCCGACGGGATCGTCAACGCCGGCGGGAGCGGCGGCTCGCAGATCTCCGGCGGCTTCACCACCCAGACCGCTTCGGACCTCGCCACCCAGCTGCGGCTCGGAGCGTTGCCGATCAACCTGCGCCAGATCTCGACCGAGCAGGTGTCCGCGACCCTCGGCGCCCAGGCGCTGCACGACGGCGTGCTCGCCGGCGGGGTCGGCCTGATCATCGTCATCCTGTTCCTGCTCGCCTACTACCGCATGCTCGGGGTGGTGGCGACGGCGGCGCTACTCATCTACGCGGTCTATTTCTACGCGATGATCAAGTTGATCCCGATCGTGCTCACGCTCGCCGGGATCGCGGGGTTGATCTTGACGATCGGGGTGGCGGCCGACGCGAACATCGTCATCTTCGAACGGGTCAAGGAGGAGATCCGTGCCGGCAGATCGGTGCGCGCGGGGATCGCCACCGGCTACAAGAAGGGGTTGTCGGCGATCATCGACGCCAACGTGGTGACGATCATCACCGCGTTCATCCTGTTCGTGCTCTCCACCCAGCAGGTTCAGGGGTTCGCGTTCACGTTGGGGATCGGCACGATCGTCTCCCTGTTCACGGCGGTGCTCGCCACCCAGGCGATCCTCACCACCGCCGGCGACACCCGCACGCTCGCGCGACCGTCGGCGCTGGGCGCCGGCAAGCCCAGGCGGCGGATCGGCTTCGATTTCATGGGCGCCTCGCGGTACTTCTTCACGATGTCGGGGGTGATCCTGCTGGTCGGCGCGCTGGCGATCGGCGCGCGCGGCCTGAAGCTCGGGATCGACTTCACCTCGGGGTCGCAGGTGACCACGACGCTGGTGCGCAACGCGAGCGTGCCGCAGGTCCAGCAGGTCGCGCAGTCGGTCAAGGGCGTCTCCGGAGCGCCGACCGTCGAACGGATCGGCAAGAGCACCTCCAAGGTCTTCCAGATCTCGTTCAAGGGCGGCCCCGCGGCCGCGACGCACGTGCAGGACGCGCTCCAGTCGAAGTTCGGCATCGTCGCCAAGGCGACGAATTCAGCTCGGTCGGGCCGACCTTCGGCGCCTCGGTGACGCACGCGGCGATCATCGCGATCATCGCGTCGCTGCTGGTCATCTCCGCGTACGTGGCGCTCCGCTTCCAGTGGAAGTTCGCGGTGCCGGTGTTGATCGCGCTCGCGCACGACATCCTCATCACCGCCGGCGTCTACGCGTTGACCGGAAGGCAGGTGACGGTCGACACGGTCGCGGCCCTGCTCACCATCCTGGGCTACTCGCTCTACGACACGATCATCGTGTTCGACCGCGTCAGGGAGAACATCCCGCGGATGCCGCGGGCGGCGTTCTCGCAGATCGTCAACCGCTCGATGTCCGAGGTGATCACCCGATCGCTGGCGACGACGACATGCACGCTGCTGCCGATCCTCGCGCTGCTGTTCTTCGGCGGCACGCAGCTGTCGGACTTCGCCTTCGCGCTGCTCATCGGCGTCGCCTCCGGCGCGTACTCGTCGATCTTCATCGCCTCGCCGGTGCTCACGCACTGGAAGGAGCGCGAGCCGCTGTACCGCCATCGCCGCCGGCGGATCGAGGCCGATCAGGGCATGGTCCCCGCGTACGCGCCGACCGGCTCGGACGTCGCGCCGCGCGAAGCGGGCGCGCCTGCGGCGCAGCGGCGGCCTGGCCTCGGGCGACAGCGGCAACGTCTCGGCCGCCGAGTTCGAGCAGATGAAGCGCGACATCATGGAGGAGGAGTCCGAGCCGGGCGGGCGCACCTCGATGCTCACCCGCCGCTCCGCGCACACCGACGAGGACGCGCTCGGCGAGGAGCGCTCGGCCCGCGCTCAGCGGGCCGGCGCCGGCGCCCTCGCGCCAGACCGGTCCTGAGCAGGCCGCGCCCGGCGCCGGCGAGACCCCGGCGGGCGGCGAGGACGCCACCGGCGGCGGCGACGCCGGCTTCGAGCACGCCCCCGACGAGGTCGAGAACGAGGGCATGCTGCCCAACGACCCGCGCAATCCCCGCAACAAGGGCGGCGCCCGCAGCTCACGGCGGCGCGGCCGCGGACACGGAAGGCGTTAGGCGATGGGACTGCTCGCATGGGTGATCATGGGCCTCGCCGTGTGGCACTTCACGATCTGGCTGCCCGACCGGTTCTGGGGCGGGATCGTCGGTGCGTTCATCGGCTCGATCGTCGGCTCGATCGTCGTCGGCCTCGCGATCCACGGCTTCTCGATCCCCGGCACGAGCGCCACGCACCTCGTGACCGCGATCGAGGGCATCCCGGGTGCGCTGATCGGGATGGCGGTCGTCTACGCCGAGGGGATCCGTCGCGAGCGTGCCGCCGGACCCGACGGCCCGCCGCCCCCGCCGGCCGGCGGGCGACGGACCGCGCCCGCCCGCTGATCCGGGGCGGCCGGCAGGCGCCGGACCGCGCCCGCCCGCTGATCCGGGCGGCGACACGTCCGGGCGCACCGGCGCGCTGGGGCGCGATCCCCGATGCGTGCGCCCCGATCCGATATGTGCGCCCCGATGCGTGCGCCCGTGACAGATCCGCCGCGCCACTGCCGATCCGTCACCGGCGTCGTGGCGAGCGCGACGCCGGCGGCAAATCGATCCCGAGGCGGGTGATCTGTCACGCCTCGTGGGGGGATCAGGCGCGGCCGCGGGCGAGATCGAGCAGGCGGCCGAGCACGCGGCCGCCGTCGGCGCGGATGCCGTCGTGGTCGTACTCGCTGGTCACCCATGGGCGCAGGCCGCGGATCGCGGCTGCCGTCCGCTCGGAGGACCCGCTCGACGTACATGTCCTCGTGGTAGATGACGGCCGCGGCGGGCACGTCGCAGGCGGCCAGCGCGCGGGGTCATACAGGACCGGCCACTCGTGGGCGGCGAGCAGCTCGGCGGCCTCGGCGAACGGCCGCAGCTCGCCGTAGTCCTCGAACATCCATGGGTAGACGTGCTCGCCGGTGAGCAGATCCGGGTCGTCCGCGTACTCGGGCGGCAGCGTCCCGCTGCCGACCAGCCGGTCACGCCGCCGTCGGCGTAACAGGCCTCGTGCACGACCGCGTACAGCGGGTTGCGCCCGAACCCCGTCGAGCCTGCGACGTCGTAGAGGAACGCGGGCGAGTCGAGCGGGAAATCGAGCAAGTAGTGGAGCCGTCCGCGCCGTCGCTCATCCCGAGCGGCATTGCCAGCTGGCGAACCCGCCGCCAGGTCAGCGGTCGCCGGACGGGAGACGCACGCCTCCGCTTCCGCTCGTCGTGCGAGCCCCGCATCCCTCGCGGTCGCCGGGGTAGCGCTCGAAGAAGCGGCGGGTGCGCTCGAGCACGGCGCGTACGTGTCGCGATAGACGTCGTCGACGGGGTGCGCAGCGGCGGCAGCCCGCCGCTGATCAACGCCTCGCGAGCCCCTCGGGGCGAACGAGAGATAGGTCGCCACGCAGAAGCCGCCGAAGCTCTGGCCGAGCACGCTCCAGCGGTCGACGCCGAGCGCCTCGCGGATCGCCTCGGCGTCGCGCACGATCGCGTCGGCGCGGAAGTGGAGAGGTACTCGTACTGCTCCGGGGCGCCCTCCCATCGAGCGTCCCGACGGGCGTCGAGCGGCCGGTGCCGCGCTGGTCGAGCATCAGCACCCGGAAGTCCTGCAGCGCGCGCTCGATCCAGCCCGGGGACTTCGGCGCGGCGGGCCGCGGCGCCTCGAACCCCGGCCCGCCCTGCAGGAAGACGAGGACCGGCTTCTCGGTCCCCTCCGGATCGGCGGCCATACGGGCGAAGATCTCGATCGTGCGCCCGTCCTGGGGGCGGTCGTGGTCGAGCGGGACGGTGAGCGTGTGCTCGGTCAGGAGCAGACCGGGCGTGCCGGTGCATCGTGGCCATCGGCCGATCATCGCAGGGGCCGGTCCGTCCGCGTGCGCGCCTACGGTCTGCCCGTGGCCCTGCTCGACTCTCCGCCGGCCGCGGGTGGGCGGGATTTCTCGCTCACGCTCTCGCGCTACGAGCTGACCGACGCGCTCACGCTCGAGCGCGAGCTCGGGATCGGCCACGTGCTCAGCCAGGTGCTCGTCCGCCGCGGGCTCGGCGATCCCGCCGCGGCGCGGGCGTTCCTCGCCGCCGACGAGCGCCACGAGCCGGCCGCGTTCGCCGGGATCGAGCGCGCGCTCGAGGCGATCCGTGCGGCGATCGATTCCGGGCGCCGGATCACCGTGCACGGCGACTACGACGTCGACGGCGTGTGCGCCACCGCGATCATGGTGCGCGCGCTGCGCGCTCTCGGCGCCGACGCCGACTGGTTCATCCCGGGGCGCCTGCAGGATGGGTACGGGCTGTCGGAGGCGACCGTCCGGCGTCTGTCCGCCCGCCGCACCGGGATGATCCTCACCGTCGACTGCGCGATCACGGCGGTCGACGAGGTGGCGGTCGCGCGGGCGCGGGGTCGAGGTCGTCGTCACCGACCACCACGCGCCGCGCCCCGACGGGCGCCTGCCCGACTGCCCGATCGTCCACCCGGCGGTGTGCGGCTACCCGTGCCCGGACCTGTGCGGCGCCGCGGTCGCGCACAAGCTCGCGCTCGCGCTGGGCGCGCCGACGGCGGATGACGAGGCCGAGCTGGTCGCGCTCGCGACCGTCGCCGACCTCGTCCCGCTCGCCGGGGAGAACCGCCGGCTGGTGCGCGAGGGCCTGCGCGCGCTCGCGATCACCGCCCGCCCCGGCCTGCGGGCGCTGATGGCGGTCGCCAAGGTCGATCCGAGCGCGCTCGACGCCTCGGCGCTCGGGTTCCGGCTCGCGCCGCGGATCAACGCCGCCGGGCGGCTGCGGCGCGCGGACGCCGGGCTGGAGCTGCTGCTCTGCTCCGACCCGGCGCGCGCCATCGAGGTGGCGGCCGAGCTGGACGCCGTCAACGGCGAGCGCCGCGTCGTCGAGCAGCGGATCCTGTGGGAGGCCGAGACGCAGTCCGCAGCGGTCCGAGCGGACGGCGGGCGGGCGCCGAGCGCGTACGTGCTCGCCGGGGAGGGGTGGCACCCCGGCGTGGTCGGGATCGTCGCCTCGCGCATCGTCGAGGCCCACCATCGCCCCGCCGTGCTGATCGCGCTCGACCCGCAGACGGGCACCGCGACCGGCTCGGCCCGCTCGATCCCCGGGTTCGACCTGCTCGGCGGCCTGCACGCCGCCGCCGGCCACCTCGGCCGTTACGGCGGGCACCGCGCGGCCGCCGGCCTGTCGCTGCAGATCGCCTCGCTGGACGACTTCCGGACGTCGTTCGAGGGACACGCCGCGGAGATGCTCACCCCGGAGATGCTCGTGGCGGTCGAGCGCGCCGACGCGGTCGTCTCGGGTGGCGAGCTCGGCCTCGCGCTCGCGGAGGAGCTCGAGTCGCTGCAGCCGTGCGGGATCGGCAACCCGGCGCCGCGGCTGCTCGTGCCCGGCGGCCGCTTCGCCAACGTGCGGCCGATGGGGGAGGGCCGCCACGCCCGCTTCAGCGTCATCTCCGGCGGCGTGCGGGCCAAGGCGGTCGCGTTCGGCTGCGACGGGCGCGTCACCGCCGACGGCGACGCGCCCCACGACGCGACGTTCCGGCTGGAGCGCAACGCCTGGAACGGCGCCGTCGAGCCGCGGCTCGTGCTGCGGCACGCGCGACGATGCGATCCCGCGCCGATCACGCGCCTGCACCCGGAGGCGGGGTACCTGGCGGCGGTGCTCGCCGAGTTCGAGGCCGGGCTGGCCGGCGCCGCCACCGAACCGGCCGCCCCTCAGTCGGCCGCCGCCGCCCGGCCGGCTGCCGCCGAGCGGGCCCCGACGTCCGGACGCAGGGTGCTCGACCGCCGCGGCGAGAGCCCGCTCGCGGTGCTCACCGACGCGGTCGCGTCCGCGCGCGCCGTGCTGGCGGTGTGCGCGGACGTCCCGTGCCGGCTGGAAGGGCTGCGCGCCCGTGCCGGCGGGTTCACGCTCGCGGGCTACGCCGAGCTCGCCGCCCGCCCCTCGGCGGCCGAGCGGTTCGACCAGATCGTCGCGCTCGACCCACCGGCCGGCCACGACGAGCAGGGGCTGCTCACCGCCGGAGCCGGCGTCACGCAGCTGGCCTGGGGGCCCGCTGAGCTACGATTTGCCGAGCAGGTACACGAGCGTGAGTACGGACTGCGCCCGTCGCTCGTCGCCCTCTACCGGGCCCTCCGAGGCCGGGAGCGGGCGGCCGGCGAGGAGCTCGAGCATCTGCTTCGCGGGGACGGCCCGCACGGTCGCTCGGCTCGCTCGCCGGACGGCTGATCCGGGTGCTCGTGGAGCTGGAGCTCGTCAGCCTCGACCGGGACCTGCCGGCTCTGGCGATCGCGGGGCGCCCGGCGCCGACGGCGCTCGAGCGCTCGCCCTCGTTCAGGGTCTACGCTGAGGGTACGAGGACGGCAAGCGATTCCTGAGCAACGCAAACCACCCGCCAAGCGGCTGAGCCGCGCGATCGGACGGGGTGACTCCACCCCGGCGAACGGCCGTGCCCGCCGCCAGAACGGCGGCGCGGCGGGGAACGAGCCGGTGGTCGACAGCGGCGCGGCCGCCGGGTCCTCCGCGGTGATCGACGAGCGCCGGGAGCCGGTCGACGCCGTCCATCCGCACCCGGGGCCGAGGGCGCCGCCGACGGCGCGGCTGCGCTGCCCGCGGTCGCAGCGCTCTCGGACGCCCAGCAGCTGCTGCTCGGCGACCTGTTCGCGATCGTCGAGGAGCACGCCGATCACGCCGCCGCCCTGATCGACCGGGCGCGCGTGCAGGAGGCGTTCGTCTACGCCTGCGTGCACCACGGCGACCAGCGTCGCATGTCGGGCGAGGACTTCATCACCCACCCGATCGGCGTGGCCAAGATCTGCGCCGGCATGCGGCTGGACACCGAGACGCTGTGCGCGGCGCTGCTGCACGACACGGTCGAGGACACGAGCGCCTCGCTCGACGAGGTGCGCGAGGCGTTCGGTGAGGAGATCGCCGGCCTCGTCGACGGGGTGACCAAGCTCACCGGCCTCACGTTCCAGTCGCGCGACGAGGCCCAGGCCGAGAACTACCGCAAGATGATGGTGGCGATGGCCTCCGACATCCGGGTCATCCTGATCAAGCTCGCCGACCGGTTGCACAACATGCGCACGATCTCGGCGATGTCCAAGCAGAAGCAGCTGGAGAAGTCGCGGGAGACGCTCGACATCTACGCCCCGATCGCGCACCGGCTCGGAATCCACGCGATCAAGTGGGAGCTCGAGGACCTCGCCTTCCAGACGCTGCATCCGCGCAAGTACAACGAGATCAAGGGGCTGGTGGCCCAGCAGCGCGACGAGCGCGAGCACTACGTCGAGGCGGCGGGCGCGACGGTCGAGCGGGAGCTCGCCCGGCTCGGCATCGGGGCCGACATCTCCGGGCGCGCCAAGCACTTCTACTCCATCTACTCCAAGATGACCAAGAAGGGTCGCGAGTTCAACGAGATCTACGACCTGACGGCGATGCGCGTCATCGTCAACTCGGTGAAGGACACCTACGGCGCGGTCGGCGTCATCCACTCGCTGTGGAGGCCGCTGCCGGGGCGCTTCAAGGACTTCATCGCGATGCCGAAGTTCAACATGTACCAGTCGCTGCACACGACGGTGATCGGGCCCGAGGGACGGCCGCTGGAGATCCAGATCCGGACGCGGGAGATGCACGACCTGGCCGAGTTCGGAATCGCCGCGCACTGGATGTACAAGGAGGGCGCCGGAAAGGCGGGCGCCGTCTCCGGCCCCGAGGCGCGTGACCCCGAGGGCAAGCTCAAGTGGCTGCGCTCGCTGCTGGACTGGCAGCAGGACTTGGCCGACCCGCGGGAGTTCATGGAGAACCTCAAGGTCGATCTGTTCGAGGACGAGGTCTTCGTCTTCACCCCCAAGGGCGAGGTCAAGTCGCTCGCCGCCGGGGCGACCCCGCTGGACTTCGCCTACGAGATCCACACCGACGTCGGCCACCGCTGCGTCGGCGCCAAGGTCAACGGCAAGATCGTGCCGCTCTCCTACGTGCTGCGGTCGGGCGACATCGTCGAGGTGCTCACCTCCAAGCGCGAGCGCGGCCCCTCGCGCGACTGGCTGGCGCTGGTCAAGACGACCCGCGCGCGCAACAAGATCAAGGCATGGTTCAAGGCCGAGTCGCGCCGCGACGACGAGCACGCGGGCCGCGAGCTGCTGCAGGACCACCTCAAGAAGGCCGGGCTGCCCGCCCAGAAGATCGTCGGCTCGCCGCTGCTCGCCGACGTGATCCGCGAGATGGGCTTCCGCAAGGGCGACGACTTCTACATCGCGCTCGGCGGAGCCAAGATCTCGCCCAAGGTCGTCGTCAACAAGGTTCTGCAGCGCCTCAAGCAGGGTGAGACCGCGGAGTCCGAGCCGACGGCCGCCGCCGTCCTGCTCCAACCCGGACGCCGCCGGTCGCGCCCGACGACCTCCTCGAGCAAGTTCGGGATCTCGGTCGAAGGCATCGACGAGGTGATGCTGCGGCTGGCCAAGTGCTGCCGCCCGGTGCCCGGCGACGAGATCGTCGGCTACATCTCGCTCGGGCGCGGGATCACGATCCACCGCGAGGACTGCCCGAACGTCGCCGTGCTCAAGAAGGACCCGGAGCGCTTCACCCCGGTGTACTGGGACGGCGATGCCGAGACCGCGTTCAAGGTCGAGATCCAGGTCGACGGCTGGGACCGCCACCGGCTGCTGGAGGACATCATCAAGACGTTCGCCGAGGCGGGGATCAACATCCTCGACGCCCATTGCACGGTGAGCCACCCGATGGTGAAGGACCGGTTCGTCGTCGAGGTCGGCGACACCCGGACGCTCGACCACGCGATCAGCCGCCTGCGCAACATCGAGTCGGTCTTCGACGTCTACCGCGTCACCCCCGGCGCCGCCTGAGCGCCGTCGCGGCGGGCGGAGCGGATCCGCCGCGTGAGCAGGCGCGCGACGCCGACCCGGCGCGCGCCGGCCTCCGCGCCCGGGGGATCGACCTGCACCCGCGCGGCGCTCGGCCGCGGCACGCCGGTCAGCAGCACGAGCTGACCGGTGCCCAGTCGCTTGATCGCGTTCGGGTGCACGACCGGCTCCTCGTGCTGGCGCCGACTGCCGGGGTGCCCCGGCCGGCTGGCGCCGAGCAGCGGCCGCAGCGGCGCCGGATTGGGGAGCGTCTCGCGCCAGACCAGGCGGGTCCCGGCCATCCGGCTGATCGCCAGGGCCGACTCGTGCACCTCCTGGCGGTGCGCGAGCGTCACCGCGGTGATCCCCAGCACCTGATCGCGGAAGCCGCGGCCGGCGCGCTCGAGGTCCGCGAGCTCCTGGGTGGCGAGCAGCACGCCGACGCCGGCCTCGCGCCCGCGCGCGAGCAGCGAGAGCACGTTGTCGGCGCCGAGCGCCGAGAACTCGTCGAGCGCGACGGTCGCGGGCGGCGGGCGCCCGCCGCCGCCGAGGCGGCGACCGGCGGCGCTCGTGAGGTCCTGGACCGCGAGCGCCCCGACCTGGGCCCCGAGCGCGCCGTAGATGCTCGAGTTGATCGACAGCAGCACGACCTCGTCGCCGGTCGAGAGCGCGTGTCCCAGGTCGACCTCGGGCGCCGCCGAGCCGGCGGGCGGCGGCGCGAGCCAGCGTCCGGCGTCGGACTCGCTGAGCAGCGCCAGGCGCGTCCCGAGGCCGCGGGCGGCGCTCAGCTGGTCGGGGGTGAGCGTCTCGAGATATGCGCCGGCGCGGCCGGCGAGCTCCGCGGGCGCCCGCCGCGCGAGCGCCCGCAGCGCGCCCGGGTCGAGTGCCGCGACGACCTCGGGCAGGGTCGGCGCGACGCCTGGATGGGCGCCGGCGAGCACCTGCAGCGCCGTCTGCAGGAAGCGTTCGGCGGCGCGCTTGTAGTGCGGCTCGGAGAACCGCTCGGCGGCGATCAGCCGGTCCTTGAGCGCGGTCGGACCGCCGTGCGCGAGCGGGTTCCAGTGGCTCGGCCCCTCGGGAGTCCAGATCCGCAGCGGCCGGCCCGCGTCCCGGGCGGCGACCGCGAGCGCCCGCGCGAACGACGGCGAGCCCTTCATGTCGATCGCGACGACCGGGTGGCCGCGAGCGATGCGGTCGGCGAGGATCGTCTGCAGCGTCGTCGACTTCCCGGCGCCGGTCGCGCCGACGACGAGCGCGTGCGCGCCGAGCTGGACATCGGTGAGCCCGATCGCGCGGCCGTCGGCGTCGCGGCCGAGCCGCACCGCTCCGGGCTCGACCCGGGCCCGGCGCGCCCGCAGCCGGCGGACGAACGGCACGAGCGCCCGGCGGACGGCGACGATCCCGGCGAGCGCGAGCACGATCCCGGTCGGCCACGGCGCGGGCAGCGCGAGCGTCCCGAGCAGGCACAGCGCGGCGGCCACGCGGCGGGCGCCCTGCGCGCTCATCGGTCAACCTCGGCTCCGCGGGCCGGCGCCCGCCGCAGGCGCGTGGTCCCCCGGCGCGGCGGCTCGCCCGGCGCGCGGCCGCCCGCCCAGCCGAAGCGCTGGACCCGGACCATGTCCGCGGCGCCCACCCGCGCCGCGGAGCGGGCGATCGCCTCACCCGCGGCGCGCGTCGGGACGAGGTAGACGACGGCGTCGATCCCGCGGTCGTCGGCGTAGGCGGCGAGGATCCGCTCGCGCCGGCGCGGCGACTTGGTCGAGAGCTCGAGCTCGAACGCGACCCGATCGCCGCTCGCGGTCACGACGGTGAGGTCGGGATAGTGCAGCCGCCCGGGCTCGCCGTGGCCGAGTCGCACCCCGTGGGCGGGCGCGTCGGCCGGACGGTCGGATCGCCGGTCCTCGGAGCGCATCGTCCGCTCGCTGACCACCTGCGAGAGCTCGCCGAAGACCCCGCGACGGGCCCCGGCCGCCAGCCACGCGGCCCCGACGTCGTGGCGGTAGGTCGCCAGATCGAGCTCCCGCGGCACCCCGAGCGGGCTCTCGCAGGCCGCCAGTCCGCGCCGGGTCACCGACCATGCGGTCGCGTCATGCCGCATCGGCCGCGCCCGCTGCACGAGCCCGGCGCGGCGCAGCGCCGCCATCCTTCGTCCGGCCGCCAGCGCCGAAGTTCCGACGACCCGCCCGAGCTGCGCGGCGAGCGCGAACCTGTGCTCGGCCAGGAACGACAGCAGCTCGAGGTCACGCGCGGTCAGCCGCAGCGGGGAGGGGGGAGGGGCAGGGGAGGGTTCGGACACCGCGGACTCCACTGTTCTCTAGAGCCCACGGACGACCGGTTTTCACCCCCCTGCGCGGTGAGGGCCCGCTCAGGAGACGATCAGCAGGCCGTCGGGGACGACCCGGAAGCGGGCCTCGGGGACCTCGCCGATGTAGTCGCCGTCGACCTGCAGCGGCAGCGGGCGCTCGTCGAGCGACCGGATCGCGATCTCATGGTCGCTGCGCACGGCGGTGACGCGCCGGTGGGCGGTCACCCGCAGTCCCGAGGCGAACGCGCGCAGGAGGATCGTCGGCATGTCGATCAGGCCCACGCGCCGCAGGATGATCCCCGACAGGTCGCCGCTGGACAGCGAGGCGCCGTCTGCCATGTGGACCTGGCGGTCGCCGAAGTACGTGTAGGGCTCGGCGTTCTGGACGATCGCGGTGACGCCCTCGATCCGCTCCCCGTCGACCTCTGCCTCAAAGCGCGGCGGGTTGATCAGGTACCGGCGGTTGAACGTGCGGATCCCGGTCCACGTGTAGTACCACTCGCCGAGCCGGCGCTTGATCCCCGGGTGGGCGTCGACCTGCTCGACGACGCTCGCGTCCAATCCGACGCCGGCCGAGAAGAGGAAGAAGCGGTCGTTGACGCGGCCGAGGTCGACGCGGCGAGGGCGCCAGTCGTGGGCCATCGCCAGCAGGTGCTCGGTGGCATCGACGATGTCGACCGGGATGCCGATGATCCGGCACCACACGTTCGCGCGCCCGCCGGGCAGGCAGCAGAGCGGCGTGTCGGTGCCCGCCAGGCCGTTGGCGGCCTCGTTGAACGTCCCGTCGCCGCCGAACGCGACGACCACGTCGTAGCCCTCGCTGGTCGCCTGCCGGCAGATCTCGGTCGCGTGGTCACGCGCCTCGGTGTCGACCGCGTGGACCTGGTAGCGGCCGCGCAGTGCGTAGACGACGAGGTTGCGCAGCCGGTCCGAGACCGTCGACGCGTAGGGGTTGACGATGATGAGCATCCGCCGGCTCGGTGTGGCCGGCTCCTCGAGACTCACGATCGCCTCCAGGCGCGCGAGTGGGTCGCTCGAGCTCGTCATCGACATTCGGGATCTTCCAACACCGGCGGCGGTCAGTCGTTACGCGACCGCGGCGACGGGCTCTGGGCGGGCGGCGCGGTGTCGGTGGTCACGGATATACTGGCGCCGCACAGCAGTACGCATCCAGAGGGGTGGAGGGATTTGGCCCGACGAAGCCCCGGCAACCTCCCGCAAGGGAACGGTGCCAATTCCATCAGGCCTACGACAAGCCTGGGAGATGTGGCAAGGCGGTGTCGTTCCACCTCCGACCACTGACCCCGGCGGAGGAATCACATATGCCGCCAGAGTCTCTTCGCTGCAAGGAATGCCGGACCACCTACCCGCTCGACGCGCGGTACGTCTGCGAGCGCTGCTTCGGCCCGCTCGAGGTCGCCTACGCCGGGCCGGGCGACGCCGACCCGGAGGCGCTGCGGCGCCGGATCGAGTCCGGCCCCTACTCGCTGTGGCGCTACGCCGACTTCCTGCCCGTCGACACCGCGCCCCAGGGGGTGCTCCCGAGCGGCTGGACGCCGCTGCTGAAGGCCGACCGGCTCGCCGAACGCCTCGGCCTGCGCGAGGTCTGGATCAAGAACGACGCCGCCAACCCGACGCACTCGTTCAAGGACCGCGTGGTCTCGATCGCGATGGCGCGCGCCCGGGAGCTCGGCTACGAGACGATCGCGTGCGCCTCGACGGGCAACCTCGCCAACGCGGTGGCCGCGCACTCCGCCGCGGCCGGCCTGGACTCCTACGTGTTCATCCCGTCCAACCTGGAGGAGCAGAAGATCCTCGCCACCGGCGTCTACGGCGCCCACGTGGTCGGCGTCCGCGGCAACTACGACGACGTCAACCGCCTCTGCACCGAGCTCTCGGGCGAGCATGAGTGGGCGTTCGTCAACATCAACATGCGGCCCTACTACGCCGAGGGCTCCAAGACGCTCGCGTTCGAGACGGCCGAGCAGCTCGGCTACGAGCTGCCCGACCGCGTCGTGGCGCCGATCGCCTCCGGCTCGCTGTTCACGAAGATCGCCCGCGGCTTTGAGGAGTGGATCGACGCCGGCCTGCTCACCGGCACGCTGCCGACGTTCAACGGCGCCCAGGCCGAGGGCTGCTCGCCGGTGGCGACCGCCTGGGCCGACGGCCGCGACTTCTGCCAGCCGGTCAAGCCCGACACGATCGCCAAGTCGCTGGCGATCGGCAACCCGGCCGACGGCCCCTACGCGCTCGATCTCGCGCGCACGAGCGGCGGCTCGATCGACGCCGTCTCCGACGACGAGATCCGGGAGGGGATCCGGCTGCTCGCCCAGACGACGGGCATCTTCACCGAGACCGCCGGCGGGGTGACCACCGCGGTGCTCGCCAAGCTCGCGCGGCGCGGCGACATCGATCCCGACGAGCGGGTGGTGGCCTACATCACCGGCGAGGGGCTCAAGACGCTCGACGCCGTCCGGGGCACGTTCACCGTGCGGGAGATCGACCCGACGCTCGAGTCCTTCGAGACCGGCGACGAGCGCGTCGCCGCGTTCGCATAGGATTCCGGCCGATGGCCGTCCGCGTGAAGATCCCCACCCAGCTGCGGTCCGCGACCGAGGGCGAGTCGACCGCGTCGGTCGACGGCACGACGGTCGGCGAGGTGCTCGACTCGCTCTACTCGCGCTACGGCGAGCTGCGCAGCCGCATCGCCGAGGACGGCGGGCTGCGCCGCTTCGTCAACGTGTACGTCGACGGCGAGGACATCCGCTTCCTCGACGGCCTCGAGACGCCCGTGAGCGACGGCGACGAGGTGACGATCCTCCCCGCCGTCGCGGGCGGCTGACCCGGGCGGCGGGCGCCGCTCACACAGCGGCCGCCGCTCAGGCGGCGGGCGCCGACTCGGGCGGCAGCGCCTCCACCTGCGCGGGCGCCGAGCCGACGTCCAGGCCGATCGGGCAGCTCACGCCGGTTCCGCCGATGCCGCAGTACCCGAACGGGTTCTTGTGCAGGTACTGCTGGTGGTAGTCCTCGGCGTAGTAGAACGGGCCGGCCTTCGCGATCTCGGTCGAGATCTCGGGGTAACCGGCGGCGCGCAGCCGCTCGCCGTATGCGGCCCGTGACGCCTCGGCGGCCTCGCGCTGGGCCTCGGTCTCCCAGTACAGCGCCGAGCGGTACTGGGTGCCGACGTCGTTGCCCTGGCGCATCCCCTGGCTCGGGTCGTGGCTCTCCCAGAACAGCCGCAGCATCTCCTGCAGCGGCGTCTTCGCGGGGTCGAACACGACGAGCACGACCTCGGCGTGCCCGGTCGAGCCGCTGCACACCTCCTCGTAGGTCGGATTCGGCGTGTAGCCGCCGGCGTAGCCGACCGCGGTCGTGTAGACGCCCGGCGCCTCCCAGAAGATGCGCTCGGCGCCCCAGAAACACCCCATCCCGACGACGAGCCGCTCGTACCCCTCCGGGAAGGGGGGCGTCATCGGGGTCCCGAGCACCGCGTGGCGCTCGGCCACCGCCATCGCCCGGTCGCGGCCGCGCAGGGCCCGACCGGGGTCGATCATCTTGGTCTTCTCGCGCAAACCGAACATGAGTTGAAGGGTACTCACGGGCCGGCGCGCCGCCGCGCTCGTCATTCGGTCCGTCACCGGATGTTCAGGGTCGGGCGAGACGGTGACATCGCCGATGCGAGGTGGGACAATCCCCGCGTCCCGATGCCGAGCCCCGAGTCCACCGACCAGCGCGCCTCGCGCCGCCCGAGCCCGTGGATTGCGTTCGCCGCGACGCTCGCGGTGCTCGTCCCGGTGGTGCCGCTGCTCGTCGGGCTGTTCCTGCACGGCGGCGCGTCGCGCGCCGCCACCGTGCAGACGACCCAGACCGCGGCCTACACGCCGGTCCAGGCCGGCTCGCGCCACCGGGCTGGCGCCAGGCACGCGGCCGCGCGCTCGGGGGTCGCCATCCCCGCCGGGCACGGCGCCGTGATCGGCTACGTCTCGCGTCCGACGGCGATGCGCACCCGGCCCGGCGGCCACCTGATCGCCGAGCTTGAGACCAAGACCGGCTTCGGCTCGCCCACGTACGTGCTCGTGCGCCACGTCCAGGGCCACTGGCTGGGCGTCGTCGACACCGCCGCGGGCAACAACCACATCGGCTGGATCCGCGCGACGAACGTCCAGATCACGCGCGACGGTTGGTCGATCCATGCCCACCTCTCGCGCCACCAGCTCGACGTCTACCGCGACGGCACGCTCGTCGAGCACTTCCCGATCGCGACCGGCAAGCCGACCGCGCCGACGCCCACCGGGCTGTTCGCGGTCACCGACCGGCTCACCACCGGCGATCCCGCGGGGCCGTACGGCTGCTGCATCCTCGCGCTGTCGGCGAAGGCCCCGCACAAGATCTCCGGCTGGGACGGCGGCAACCGGATCGCGATCCACTCGACGCCCGAGACCGGCTCGATCGGATACTCCGTCAGCCACGGCTGCATGCGGCTGAGCCTCGCCGACGGCCAGTGGCTGATCCGCCACATCCCGCTGGCCACGCCGGTCCGCGTCTCCTCGGCCTAAGCCGCGCCCGCGCCCGGCCCGGATCAGGCGGCGTCGTCGCCCGGCGGCTCCAGCTCGCCGCTCACCCGCCGGATCCTCTCGATCGCCGCCCGCAGCAGCCGAGAGACCTGCATCTGCGAGGTGCCGATCCGCCGGGCGATCTCCGACTGGGTGAGATCCTCCTCGAAGCGCAGGTGGAGCAGCCGCCGGTCGTCGTCGGAGAGCGCATCGACGCCGCGGGCGATGACGGTCATGTACTCCGCCTGCTCCAGCCGCGCGTCCTCGGCGCCGATCGTCGTCGCCGGCGAGGGCGGGCCGTCCTCGTCGTCGCCGCCGCGCTCCAGCGGGGTGGCGTGGCGGCCGTGGTAGGCCTCGAGCGCGTCGAGGGTCTGCTCCTGGGTGGCCCCGATCTCCTCGGCGAGCTCGGCGATCGACGGCGAATGGCCGAGCCGCGCCGACAGCTTGTCGGTCGCGGTGGCGAGCTGCAGAGCGCGCTCCTTGACTCCGCGCGGGACGTGCACCGCCCAGCCGCTGTCGCGGAAGTAGCGCTTGAGCTCCCCGAGCATCGTGGGGGTGGCGAAGCTCGTGAACGCGAACCCGCGGTCGGGGTCGAAGCGCTGGATCGCCTTCAGCAGGCCGACGTTGGCGACCTGCACGAGGTCGTCGAGCGGCTCGCCGCGGGCGTGGTAGCGCCGCGCGACCGAGCGCACCAGCGGCTCGTAGCGCAGGACGAGCTCCTCGACGACCGCCGGGTCATCCGTCGCGCGATGCCGCGCGAACAGCTCGTCGACCGACAGCGCGCTCAGCGAGTCCGGCACTCCGTCAGCGCGAGACGGGCGGGTCGTCGGCGGGGAGGTCGGTGGAGGTCTCGTCCTGGAGCATTCGCGCATACGGACCGCGAGCCGGGGTCCGCGACCAAGTCTATTGACCGGAGGTGGGAGCGCTCCGGTTCAGCCGTCGCGATGCTCGGCCATCCAGGCCCCAACCGCGGTCAGATCATCGACGAGCTGATCCATCGCCGCGACCCGATCGTCGTCCTGCGCGCGCAGGATCGAGGAGGGATGCGCGGTCAGGGTCACGAGGTCCGCGAGGTCGCAGTCCTGCGGAACGCCGCGGTCCTTGCCGATGCGGATCCCCGCTCCGAGGATCGCCTGCGCGGCGGTCGCTCCGAGGAGGACCAGTGCCTGGGGCCTGACGACCGCAAGCTCGGCGTCGAGCCACGGCCGGCACGCCGTGACATGGACGCGCTCGGGCGTCTGGTGGATGCGGCGCCGGCCTCGCTGGGTGAACCGGAAGTGCTTGACCACGTTGCTCACGTAGGCATCCCGGCGATCGATCCCGGCACGCTGCAGCGCATCGTCGAGGACCCGCCCGGCGGGCCCGACGAACGGATGGCCCTCCCGGTCCTCGCGATCGCCCGGCTGCTCGCCCACGAGCATCAGCCGGGCGCCGGCCCGCCCCTCACCGATCACGGGCTGGGTGGCCCGCTCGTACAGCTCGCAGGCGCGGCAGCCGCCGATTGCCTCACGCAGGGTTGCGAGCGTCGGCCGGTCGGGTACCGGAGGGGGAGGTTGCTCATCGAACAGGCTCACCGGCGCGGGGTACCCGGCGCGTGACGCGCATACGCATCGGCTGCTCGGGCTGGAACTACCCCCACTGGCGCGGGCGGCTGTACCCGCGCGGAGAGCCGCAGCGGCGGTGGCTGGAGCTGTACGCGGAGCGGTTCGACACCGTCGAGGTGAACGCGACGTTCTACCGGCTGCCGTCGCGCGACACCGTGCGGACCTGGAGCGAGCAGACGCCTGCGGACTTTCGCTTCGCGATCAAGGCCAGTCGCTACCTCACCCACGTCCGGCGGCTGCGCGACGTCGCGGACGGGACGCGGCGCTTGTCCGACCGCCTGGAGCCGATCGCGCGCAGCGGGCGGCTGGGGCCGATCCTGTGGCAGCTGCCGGAGAGCTTTCCGCGCGACGATGCGCGGCTCGAGGACTGGCTGGCCGCGGTCGATCGGTGGCCGGGCCGTCACACGATCGAGTTCCGCCATCCGAGCTGGTTCGCCGCGCCGGTGCTGCGGACGCTCGGCGAGCACGATGTCGCGCTGACGATAGGCGATCACCCCGAGCGTCCGTTCCAGCGCCGGGTGGCCACCGCCGGATGGCGTTATCTCCGGCTGCACTACGGCGCCCACGGCGGGGATGGGCGCTACTCGGAGGGCGAGCTCGCGACCTGGGCGCGCCGCGTCGCCCAGTGGCGTCGCCACGGCGACGTGTACGCGTACTTCAACAACGACTGGTGCGGCTTCGCGCCCGACAACGCCGGCTCGCTGAGCCGCCGGTTGGGCGTGGGGACGGCGGGTAGGCAATAGGGATGTCATCCGTCGGAGATCCAGTTCCCACGCCTCCCGCGCCCACGCCGGCGCCGCCGTCACCGGCCCCGCCGACGCCCGGTCCCGACCCGGCGCCTCCAGCCCCCGGCCCGAGCCCGGGGCCGCCCGGCCCGTCGATCCCGGATCCGGCCCCGCCGGAGCCGACGCATCCGCCGGCGCCCGATCCCGAGCCGGTGGCGACCGGTCAGCCGGATCAGGTGTAGAGCGACTCGAGCACGTCCGCGTAGCGCTCGTCCACGACCGCCCGCTTGACCTTGAGCGTCGGGGTGAGCTCCCCGTCGTCGATGGTGAGGTCCCGCTGCAGGATCGCGAAGCGCTTGATCTGCTCGACCGGGGCGTACTGGGCGTTGGCCTCGTCGAGCACGCCCTGCACGAGCGCGACCACCTGCCGCTCGCGGGAGAGCTCGGCGAGGTCCTCGGAGAGCCCGCGCTCGCGCGCCCAGGGCACGATCTCCTCGGCGTCGAGGGTGATCAGCGCGACCGGGTAGGGGCGGCGGTCGCCGTGCATCACCGCCTGAGAGATGAACAGCGACTGCTTGAGGTCGTTCTCCAGGTTGGCGGGGGTGAGGTTCTTGCCGCCGGCGGTGATGATGATGTCCTTCTTGCGCCCGGTGATCGACAGGTAGCCGTCGTCGTCGATGCTGCCGAGGTCGCCCGTGTGCAGCCACCCGTCGACGAGCGTCGCGGCCGTCGCCTCGGGGTTGTTCCAGTACTCGCGGAAGACGTTGGGCCCGCGGACGAGGATCTCGCCGTCGTGCGCGATCCGGATCTCGACGCCGGGGGCGGGGCGACCGACGGTGCCGAAGCGGTAATGCTCGGGCGTGCACACGGTGCCGAGCGCGGTCGTCTCGGTCATCCCCCAGGCCTCCACCACGAGCACGCCGCACGCGTAGAAGAACTCCAGGATCTCCCGGGCGATCGGCGCCGCTGCCGACAGCGCCTGGTTGAGGTGCCCGCCGAAAAGCGCGCGGACCCGGGAGTAGAGGCTCTCCTCCGCCCCCTCGAAGGCGTGCGCGAGCTCGCCGGGCACAGGCTCGCCGCGCTCGCGCAGCCGGCGGACCTGCACGCCGACCCGCACGGCTGCGTCGAACCGCGCTCGTTCCTCCTCGGAGCCGGCGTCGCGCATCTTCATCGCCGCGCCGTAGAGCTTCTCGAAGATCCGCGGCACCGACGGCAGATACGTCGGCTCGGTCGCCATCAGCTCGGGCAGGATCTGCCTGGTGTCGCCGCCGTAGTAGACGATCGTGGTGCCGAGCTCGAAGGAGGCGAGCACGGTCGACTGGGCGAAGACGTGGGCGAGCGGCAGGAACAGGTAGGAGACCTCGTCCTCGCGCAGCACGCCGAGCGCGCGGACCATCTCGCAGGCGGCGGCCGCGTTGGCGTGGGTGAGCACGACGCCCTTGGGCGGCCCGGTCGTCCCGGAGGTGTAGATGATCGTGCAGATGTCCTCCGGTGCGACCGCCGCGCGCCGCGCCTCCAGCGCGTCCGGGCCGGCTCCGGTGCCGCGCTCGCGCAGCTGGGCGAGGGTGAGCTCCGCGGCCTCGCCCGCGTTGCCGTCGATCGTGATCACGTGGGCGAGCGCGGGCAGCTGGTCGGTCACCGAGGCGATCTTGCCGGCCTGGGCGGGGTCCTCGCACACGACCGCCCGCGCGCCGGAGTCGCCGAGCACCCAGGCGCACTCGCGGGCCGAGTTGGTCGGGTAGACCGGGACGACGGCGCAGCCGGCGGCGGCGATCGCGAAGCCCACGAGCGTCCACTCGCGGCGCGTGTCCGCGAGCAGGCCGATCCGGTCGCCGGGCTGCAGGCCGAGCGCGATCAGGCCGCGGGCGATCGCGTCGATCTCGGCGCCGGTCTCGGCATAGGTCGTCTCGCGCCACTCACCGTCGCCGAGGTGACGCGAGGCCGGGCGCTCGCCGCAGCGCGGCGATCCGCGCCGACATCCGCGCGATCGTGTGACCTCCGCGCGGGGGCCGGGGGTCGTCGTCTCGGTCATGCGTCTCCTCGCCCGGCCCGGCCACCAGGGAATGACGTCTGCCCATCCCGGTGAAGTACGCCCGGCAGGATTTGAACCTGCGACCTTCCGCTCCGGAGGCGGACGCTCTATCCACTGAGCTACGGGCGCGCGCGGTCGTCAAGACCGAGGCTGGGAGCTTACCGCCATGATCGCGATCATCTCCGACACCCACATGCCCAAGGGCGAGCGGCGGCTGCCGGACGCGTGCCTGCGGCAGCTGGCGTCCGCGGAGGCGATCGTGCACGCGGGCGATCTCTGCACGCTCGAGGTGCTCGCGCGGCTGCGGGGGATCGGGCCGCCGGTCACCGCCGTGCACGGCAACGTCGACGACCGCGCGGTGCGGGCCGCGCTGCCGCCGGCCGCGACCGTCCGGCTCGGCCGGCACACGATCGCGGTCCTGCACGACGCCGGGCCGGCGGCCGGGCGCCTGGCGCGGATGCGCCGCCGGTTCCCGCACGCCGACGCGGTCGTGTTCGGCCACTCGCACCTGCCGCTGATCGAGACCGCGGGCGACGGCGGGTTTGCGATCGTCAACCCCGGCAGCCCGACCGAGCGCCGCCGCGCCCCCTCCCACACGATGGCGCTCGCCCGGCTCGACTCCGGCGGCGAGCTGCGATTCGAGCTCGTCGCGCTCGGCTGAGGGGCGGGATGGCAGACTCGCACGGCGATGAGCACCCACGGCGTCGAGCTCTCCGTCTTCTTCGCCGGCACCGCCGGGTCGGTGCCGACGGCCCGCCGCGGCCTGCCCGCGCTGCTCGTGCGGCGCGGCGCGGACCGGATCCTGGTCGACTGCGGAGAGGGGACCCAGCGCCAGCTCGTCGCCTCCGTCGGGCTCGCCGACCTCACCGACATCTTCCTCACCCACTTCCACACCGACCACTGGCTCGGGCTGCCCGGGCTGCTCAACACGTTCAACCTGCGCGGCCGCGAGCGGCCGCTGACGATCCACGGCCCGGTCGGCGCGCAGCGGCTGATGGAGCTCGTGCGGCGGATGAGCGGCCGGCCGGGGTTCGAGCTGGAGTCGCCGAGCTTGAGCCCGGCGACGTGCTCACGCGCGACGGCTTCCGGATCGCCGCCGTCGCCGGCGACCATCGCGGGCCTGATCTCGGCTACGTGCTGTTCGAGGACGAGCGCCCGGGCGTGTTCGACCCCGACGCCGCACGGGCGGCGGGCCTGACGCCCGGCCCCGACTTCGGCCGCGTGCAGCGCGGGGAGACCGTCGACGGCGTCGCGCCCGCCGACGTGATGGGGCCGCCCCGCCCCGGGCGCAAGCTCGTCGTCTCCGGCGACACCCGGCCGACGGACACGATCCGGGTCGCCGCCCACGGGGCCGACCTGCTCGTCCACGAGGCGACGTTCGCCGACGAGGAGCGCGAGCGCGCCCACGAGAACGGCCACTCCACCGCGCGCCAGGCCGCCGACATCGCCCGTGACGCCGAGGTGCGGATGCTCGCGCTCACCCACGTCTCCACCCGCCATCCGCTCGGCCGGCTGCGCGACGAGGCGCGCGCGGTGTTCGCCGAGACGGTGTTGCCGCGCGACTTCGACACGATCGAGATCCCGTACCCCGAGCGGGGGGCCCCGCGCCTGGTCCGCTGGGAGGACCGCACGCCGGAGCCGATCGCCGAATAGACAGACCGCTCCGCCTCCAGTCCCGCTCAAGCGAGGGACAGGCGACGGCCGGTTGTCAGACCGGTGGGGGTGTCCGCTCCTGTCACCCTTGCGGACCTTTCGCTGACCGCCGACGTTCCGAGGACCGCCAGCGGGGTGGCGGGAGCGGACACCCCAACCGGTCCGGCCACCCCAGGTGTTATGTTCCCGAGCGCACTTTTAACCGGGTCCCGTGAGACCAGGAAGGAGCAAGACGTGGACGCGCAGGAGACGGTCGTCCTCGACCGCGACGACATGCGGCGCACGCTCGTGCGGATCGCGCATGAGATCGTCGAGAAGAACCCCGAGGGGCAGCTGGCGCTCGTCGGCATCCACCGCCGCGGCGCCCACCTCGCGCGCCGGCTGCACGAGATCGTCGCCGGGCTCGTCGACACCGAGGTCCCGCTCGGCTCGGTCGACATCACGCTGTACCGCGACGACCTGACCACCCGCAGCGAGTTCCCGGTCGTCAACGCCACCGAGCTCGACTTCCCGCTCGCCGGGCGCACGCTCGTGATCGTCGACGACGTGCTCTACACCGGGCGCACCGTGCGCGCCGCGATCGACGAGATCTTCGACTACGGCCGGCCGGGTCGCATCCAGCTGGCGGTGATGATCGACCGCGGCCATCGCGAGCTGCCGTTCCGCGCCGACTACGTGGGCAAGAACATCCCGACCTCGCGCCAGGAGGTGATCTCGGTGCGGATGGAAGAGGTCGACGGTCGCGACGAGGTGGCGATCGTGCTCAGCGAGGGCGGCGAGACGGCCGATCCCGGCGCCTCCGCCTCCGAGGGGGCGCAGCGGTGACCCGCCACCTGATCTCGATCGACGACCTCGACCGGGCCGGCATCGAGCGCATTCTCGACCGCGCCGAGTCGTTCGCGGAGGTCTCGGGGCGGGACATCAAGAAGGTCCCGGCACTGCGCGGCCGCACCGTCGTCAACCTCTTCTACGAGGCCTCGACGCGCACCAGCTCGAGCTTCGAGCTCGCCGCCAAGCGGTTGTCGGCGGACGTCGTCTCGATCCGTGCCTCGGCCTCGAGCGTCACCAAGGGCGAGTCGCTGAAGGACACCGTGCAGACGCTCTCGGCCTACGACCCGGCGGCGATCGTCATCCGCTCCCCGCACGCCGGCGCCGCGCAGCTCGTCGCCGGCTGGACCGACGCCGCCGTCATCAACGCGGGCGACGGCAAGCACGAGCACCCCACGCAGGCGCTGCTCGACGTGTTCACGCTGCGCCGCCGGCTCGGCTCGCTCGAGGGGCTGAAGATCTGGATCGTCGGCGACGTCACCCACTCGCGCGTCGCGCGCTCGGACATCCTCGCCTTCGGGCGGATGGGCGCCGAGGTGACGGTGGCCGGTCCGCCGACGCTGCTGCCGCGGCAGATCGAGTCGCTCGGCTGCGACGCCGAGCCGACGCTCGACCGCATCCACGAGGCCGACGTCGTCTACGTCCTGCGGATGCAGCACGAGCGCATGACCGAGTCGTTCGTGCCCTCGCTGCGCGAGTACGCCGCCCGCTACCAGATCAACGACCGGCGGCTGCGGCCCGGGCAGCTGGTCATGCATCCGGGACCGGTCAACCGCGGGGTCGAGCTCTCCTCGTCGACGATCGACTCCCCGCAGGCGCTGATCGGCGACCAGGTGAAGGCCGGGGTCGCCGTGCGCATGGCGGTGCTCTACGAGCTGCTCGTCGGCGCTCCGAGCCTCATCGCGGCGGCGGTCGCGTGAGCGCGGAGACGAGCCCCAGCCGGTGTCGGGGTGGGCGGGGTGGACCGATCCCGCCGATCAGCTGTACGCCGCGCCGCGGCCGCCGCGGATGTGCTCATCCGCCAGGCGCACGTGCTCGATCCGCGCACCGGGATCGACGAGGTCCGCGACGTGCTCGTGCGCGGGGGGAGAGATCGCCGAGATCGGCGAGGCCGGCGCGCTGCGCGCCCCGGAGCCCGCGACGACGTCGAGGGCCGCGGACGGCATCTGCTGCCCGCGTTCGTCGACCCGCACGTCCACTTGCGCACCCCGGGAGAGGAGTACAAGGAGGACATCGCCAGCGGGACCGCCGCGGCCGCCGCGGGCGGCTACTGCGCGGTCGTCGCGATGCGGAACACGAGCCCGACGGTCGACACCGCCGCGGTCGTCGGCTCGCTGGTCGCCCGCGCCCGCGCCGAGGCGCGCGTGCCGACCGGGTTCCTCGCCGCGATCACCCGCGGGCTGGCCGGCGAGGAGCTCACCGAGATGGCCGAGCTGCGCGACGCCGGGGCGATCGGCTTCACCGACGACGGCAAGCCGGTCGTGTCGGCCGGGATGCTGCGCAAGGCGCTGCAGTACCAGCGGCTCGCCGGCGGGATCATCGCGCTGCACGAGGAGGACCCCGCGCTCTCGGGCGTTGGGGTGATGCACGAGGGCGCCGTGTCGGCGCGCCTCGGCATGACCGGGATCCCATCTCTGTCGGAGTCGACGATGGTCGCGCGCGACGCGGCGCTCGCCCGCTACGAGGCCGCCCGCGTCCACTTCCAGCACCTCTCCTGCATGGAGTCGGTCGAGGCGCTTCAGAGCGCCAGGGCCCACGGCGCGCGGGCGTCGGGTGAGGCGAGCCCCCACCATCTCACGCTCACCGACGCCGAGGTCCTGAGCCTCGACAGCCGCTTCAAGATGAACCCGCCGCTACGCGCCGAGTCCGACCGCCGGGCGCTCATCGAGGGGCTGCGCAGCGGCGTCATCGAGTGCGTCGCCACCGACCACGCGCCGCACGCCGTGCACGAGAAGGAGGTCCCCTTCGAGGAGGCGCCGATGGGCACGACCGGCCTGGAGACGGCGTTCGCCGCGCTCCACACCGAGCTCGTGCTGCCGGGCGTCCTGGACCTGGGCGTGCTCGTCGAGCGGATGACCGCCGGCGGGGCGCTGTACGGGCTGCTCACGCCCCGGATCGCGCCCGGCGAGCCGGCCAACCTCACGCTCGTCGACCTCGAGGCGAGCTGGGTGGCCGGCGAGGACGGCTACGCGAGCCGCTCGGCGAACTGCTGCTTCGACGGCCGGCGGCTGCGCGGGCGCGTGCTGCTTACGGTCGCGGCCGGCGCGATCGTCCACCAGCGGCCGATGCTCGTCGCCGCCGGTCAGGAGGTCGGGCGATGACCACCCCGCGCGACGCGTACGTGCTGCTCGAGGACGGCGCCCGCTTCGACGGCCTGGCCGTCGGCGCGTTCGGCCGCCACGCCGTCGGCGAGGTCGTGTTCACGACCTCGATGGCCGGCTACCAGGAGACGGTGACCGACCCGAGCTACGCCGGCCAGCTGGTCGCGTTCAGCTTCCCGCAGATCGGCAACTACGGCGCGCGTGAGGACGCGATGGAGTCCGACCGGGTCCACGCGCGGGCCGCGATCATGCGCGCAGCCGTCGACCGGGCGAGCGCGCCCGGGGCGGTCGCGGGCTGGTGCGAGTGGCTCACCGCCCAGGGGATCCCGGCGGTCAGCGACGTCGACACCCGCGCGCTCGTGCGCCACCTGCGCGATGCGGGGTCGATGCGCGGCGGGGTGTTCGAGGACATCTCGGAGGGGGACGCCCGCGCGCTGATCGAGGCCGAGCCCGCGATGAGCGGCCGTGACCTCGCCCGGGAGGTGACGCCGGCGCAGACGATCGTGCTGGAGCCGACCGCAGAGCCAGGCGACGGGCGGGAGCCGATCCGGATCGCGATGATCGACACCGGGGTCAAGCGCTCGATCGTCGACAACCTCCGCACTCGCGGGGCGATCGTCGAGCTGCATCCGTGCGGCGAGGACGGCGCCGCGCTCACCGCCTCGCGCCCGGATGCGATCTTCCTCGCCAACGGCCCCGGCGACCCCGCCGCCCTGGACCATATCGTCCAGACCGTCCGCTCGCTCGTCGGCCGGCTGCCCGTCTACGGGATCTGCCTTGGCCACCAGCTGCTGTGCCGGGCGGTCGGCCTTCAGACCTACAAGCTCCGGTTCGGGCACCATGGCGCCAACCACCCGGTCAAGGACCTCACCACCGGCCGCACCGAGATCACCAGCCAGAACCACGGGTTCGCGGTGCTCGGCCCGGGCGGCGCGCGAACGATCGACACCGACGAGCCGGTGCGCTGGGAGGCCGAGTTCGGCGCCGCCGAGCTCACCCACATCAACCTCTACGACCGGACCGTCGAGGGGTTGCGGCTGCGCGACGTCCAGGGCGCGACCGTCCAGTACCACCCCGAGGCCGGTCCCGGGCCCCACGACGCGCGCTACCTGTTCGATCGCTTCGTCGACGAGATCGCGGCCGCGGCGACCACCCACTGACCCCGGAGCGTCAGATGCCACGCCGCGACGACATCCACAAGATCCTGCTGCTCGGCTCCGGGCCGATCGTGATCGGGCAGGCCGCCGAGTTCGACTACTCCGGCACCCAGGCCTGCCGCGTGCTGCGCCAGGAGGGCTACGAGGTCGTGCTCGTCAACTCCAACCCGGCGACGATCATGACCGACCCGGAGGTCGCGACCACGACCTACATCGAACCGCTGCTGCCGGGCCCGGTCACCCAGGTGATCGAGCGCGAGCGGCCGGACGCGCTGCTGCCGACGCTCGGCGGGCAGACCGCGCTCAACCTCGCCAAGGCGCTGCACGAGGACGGCACGCTCCAGCGGTTCGGCGTCGAGCTGATCGGCGCCGACTACGAGGCGATCGACCGCGCCGAGGACCGCGAGCGGTTCCGCGACACGATGGGGGCGGCGGGTCTGCGGGTGCCCAAGTCGTTCATCGCCACCAGCCAGCGCGACGCCTACGACGCCCTGCCCGAGCTCGGGCTCCCGTTCATCGTGCGCCCCGCGTTCACGCTCGGCGGGACGGGCGGCGGCGTCGTGCGCACCGAGCGGGACATCGAGCGGATCGTCGGCGGCGGTCTCGCCGCCTCGCCGATCGGCCAGGTCCTGGTCGAGGAGTCGGTTCTCGGCTGGGGCGAGTTCGAGCTCGAGGTGATGCGCGACCACACCGACAACGTCGTGATCGTGTGCTCGATCGAGAACCTCGACCCGATGGGCGTCCACACCGGCGACAGCGTGTGCGTCGCCCCGCAGCAGACGCTGCCCGACGCGCTCTACCAGCAGCTGCGCAACCAGGCGATCGCGGTGATCCGCGCCGTCGGGGTGGAGACCGGCGGGTCCAACGTGCAGTTCGCGGTCAACCCGGAGACCGAGGAGATCGTCGTCATCGAGATGAACCCTCGCGTGTCGCGGTCGAGCGCGCTGGCGTCGAAGGCGACCGGCTTCCCGATCGCGAAGATCGCCGCGCGGCTGGCGGTCGGCTACACGCTCCAGGAGATCCCGAACGACATCACCCGCGCGACGCCGGCGAGCTTCGAGCCGGCGCTCGACTACTGCGTCGTCAAGTGGCCACGCTTCGCGTTCGAGAAGTTCCCGGGCGCCGAGGACGAGCTCACCACGCACATGAAGTCGGTGGGGGAGGCGATGTCGCTCGGCCGCACGTTCAAGGAGGCGTTCGCCAAGGCGCTGCGCTCGCGCGAGCTCGACATGACCCCGCGCTCCCCCGAGGGTGAGCCGAGCTGCTGGCACTTGCCGCGCGCCCCGGCGCCGCCCGCTTCGATCACCTGCTCGAGGCGCTGCGTCGCGGCGTCTCGCCGGCGTGCTCACCGAGCGGACCTCGATCAACCGCTGGTTCATCGAGGAGCTCTCAGAGCTCGTGCGCGAGCCCACGGCGTCCGTTGGAGCGGCCGGCGTGCGCACGTACAAGTCGGTCGACACCTGCGCGGCGGAGTTCGCGGCCCGCACCCCGTACTACTACTCCTCGCTGAACGGCCGGGAGCCGACGGCATGCCCACCCACGAGGTCGAGCGCGGCGACCGTCCCTCGGTGATCATCCTCGGCTCGGGGCCCAACCGGATCGGCCAGGGGATCGAGTTCGACTACTGCTGCGTGCACGCCGCCGAGACGGTGCGGGAGTCCGGCCGCGACGCGGTGATGATCAACTGCAACCCGGAGACGGTCTCGACCGACTACGACACGTCCGACCGCCTGTACTTCGAGCCGCTCACCCTCGAGGACGTCGTCGCGGTGTGCGAGCTCGAGCGTCCCGAAGGCGTGGTCGTGCAGTTCGGCGGCCAGACGCCGCTCAAGCTCGCCGCCGGCCTGGACCGGGCGGGCATCCCGATCCTCGGCACCTCCATCGACGCGATCGACCACGCCGAGGACCGCAGCCGCTTCGGTGCGCTGCTCGACACGCTCGGTTACAGCGCGCCCCCGTACGCGACCGCGCGCTGCGCGCAGGACGCGGTCGACCGCGCGCCGGAGGTCGGCTTCCCGCTGCTCGTGCGCCCCAGCTACGTGCTCGGCGGCCGGGCGATGGAGATCGTGTATGACCTGAGCGGGCTGGAGGACTACCTGCGGCGCGTCCATACCGGCGACGCCGCCGGCGGCTCGACGATCTACCTCGACCGCTTCCTCGAGGACTCGATCGAGGTCGACGTCGATGCGCTCTGCGACGGCGAGGACGTGTGGATCGCGGGGATCATGCAGCACGTCGAGGAGGCCGGCATCCACTCCGGCGACTCGGCCTGCGTGCTGCCGCCGCACACGCTCGGCGAGGAGATGCTCGAGCGGATCCGCTCGCAGACGATCGGGATCGCCCGGGCGCTCGGGGTGGTCGGGCTGCTCAACGTCCAGTTCGCCATCCACGGCGACGAGCAGCTGTTCGTGATCGAGGCCAACCCGCGCGCCTCCCGCACGGTGCCGTTCGTCTCCAAGGCGATCGGGCTGCCGCTGGCCAAGCTCGCCTGCCGGGTGATGCTCGGCGAGTCGGTCGCGTCGCTCGGGCTGCCGGAGGAGGCGACATCGGCCGCGCCCACCCACGTCTGCGTCAAGGAGGCGGTGCTGCCGTTCAGCCGCTTCGCGGGAGCCGACTCGCTGCTCGGCCCGGAGATGCGCTCGACCGGCGAGGTGATGGGGATCGCCGAGGACTTCCCGACCGCGTTCGCCAAGGCGCAGGCCGCCGCCGGCGCGCGGCTGCCGCATGCCGGCACGGTGTTCATCACCGTCGCCGACGGCGACAAGCCGGCCGCCACCGGGATCGCGAGCTCGCTGCAGGAGCTCGGCTTCGACGTGATCGCCACCCGCGGTACGGCACAGGCGCTGCGCCGCATGGGCATCCGCGCGACCGCGATCAACAAGCTGGGGGAGGGGCCGGACAACGTCGTCGAGCGGATCGTGCGCGGCGAGGTCGACCTCGTCATCAACACCCCGACGGGAACCCGCGCCCGCACCGACGGCTACGAGATCCGCGCGGCCGCCGTCGCCCGCGGAATCCCCTGCATCACCACGATCAGTGGCGGCATGGCCGCCGCTCGCGCGATCATCGCCGCCCGCCGCGCGGAGCCTCGCGTCGTGTCGCTGCAGGAGCTGCACGCCACCGCGGTCTGAGTCCCGCTCGGGGGGTCCGGAGCGGGGGTCCGCATCGGCCGTCAGGCGGGCGATCGGAGCGCATCTGGCGGACTCTCGATCACAGGATGGTCGAGCGTGAGCAACATTGACGCTTGTTTTCGAAAGGCCCTGCAAAACCTCACTATTGTTGCATTCACGGTCGAGTATCCTCAAGCTCGACTTGAGGTCGAGCCGAATTGGGCCGCGAGCCCTTGATCGCCCGGTTCCACGATGTATAGTCGCCGCCCATGCCGCCGGTCAGCGAATCGCTGCAGAAGCCCGTCGCCGCGCCCGAGCGATCACTCGTCCAGCGCATGGAGGCACTTCAGCGCGCGAACGACATCCGCAGTCGCCGCGCGCAGCTCAAGCGTGACCTCAAGTCGGGCCGTCAGCCCATCCACGAGCTGCTGCTCGAGCCGCCCGATTATCTGATCACCGCGAAGGTGTTCGATCTGCTCCTCGCCGTCCCCAAGTACGGGCGCGTGAAGGTCAACAAGGTCCTGTCCCAGTGCCGGATCTCGCCGAGCAAGACCCTCGGCGGTCTGTCCGAGCGCCAGCGCGGCGAGCTCGTCGCGCTGCTGCGCCGGCGCTAGGTCGCGGGCACTCAGCGCTGAACCCGCCCCCGCGCGCGTGCCCGGAGTGATCGTGATCGCCGGCCCCTCCGGCGTCGGGAAGGGGACGCTCATCCGCGGCCTGCTGGAGCGCGTTCCGGGCCTCGAGCTGTCGATCTCGGCGACGACCCGCGCGCCCCGTCCCGGTGAGCGCGACGGGGTCGAGTACCACTTCCTCGAGCCCGAGGAGTTCGAGCGCCGCGTCCGGGACGGGGCGTTCGTCGAGCATGCCTCCTACCTCGGGCGCCGCTACGGGACGCTGCGCTCCGAGCTCGAGCGCCGGACCGCCGAGGGGGCGACGGTCGTGCTGGAGATCGAGGTTCAGGGCGCGCGTCAGGTGCGACAGGCGATGCCCGGAGCGCTCCAGGTGCTCATCCTGCCGCCGTCGCTCGAGGCGCTGCGCACCCGCCTGGTGGGACGCGGGACCGACGCGCCCGAGCAGATCGAGCAGCGCCTGCGGACCGCCGAGCAGGAGATCGAGGCCCGCGACGAGTTCTCGCACGTCGTCGTCAACGACCGCCTGGAGCAGTCGACCGACGAGCTCGTGGCGATCGTGCAGGACGCCCTGCGCGGGGCGTGAAGGGTGTCGCCCGTATCCGGCGGTCGGCTAACCTCAAGCGGTCGGGACCGGACGTTCACCCGCCCGCCGTCCCCCTTCCCAACGCAGAGGATGAACGTTCCGTGATCTCGCCTCGAATCGACAAGCTCCTGGACCACGTCGACTCCAACTACGCCAGCGTGGTCGTCGCCGCAAAGCGCGCCCGTCAGATCAACAGCTACTACCACAACCTCGGCGAGGGGACGTTCGACGAGTTCCCGCCGCCGATGGTCGACACGCGCTCCAAGAACTACCTGACGATCGCCCTGGAGGAAGTCGCCCAGGGCAAGCTCAAGTACCACTACCGCTGATCCGGGGAGACGGCGCGCGGTGTCGTGGAGATGGCGCGGCTGCTGATCGGGGTCAGCGGGGGGATCGCCGCCTACAAGGCGATCGAGACCGCGCGCCTCGCCGTCCGCGCCGGCCACGCCGTGCGGGTGATCCAGACCGAGCGGTCGACCGCGTTCGTCGGGCCCGCCTCGTTTCAGGCGATCACCGGCGCGCCCGTGCTCACCGACGAGTTCGAGCCCGACCCGCTGCGGGGCGCCTATCCGGGTGAGACGGACCTCGACGGGGCCGTATCCGCCCGCACGCCGATCTCCCACCTCGCGCTCGTGCAGCGCGCGGACGCGTACCTGATCGCGCCCGCGAGCGCCAACACGATCGCGCGCCTGGCCGCCGGCCTCGCCGACTCGCTGGTCACCACCGCCGCGCTGGCCGCCGGCGACGCGGGCGCGGCCGGGTCGGTCCCGGTGCTCGTGGCGCCGGCGATGAACGACCGCATGTATCACCATCCCGCCACCCAGGCGAACGTCGCGCGACTCGCGCAGCGCGGGGTGACGATCGTCGGTCCGGGTACCGGCGAGCTCGCGTCCCACGGCGAGCGCGGCGCGGGCCGCATGTCCGAGCCCGCCGAGCTGCTCGCCGCGGTCGAGGCGGTGGTCGCCGCGACGGCGGGGCCGGCGGCCCCCTCGACCTGGCTCGGCCGGCGCGTGCTCGTCACCGCCGGTGGCACCCGCGAGCCGATCGACGCCGTGCGCTACGTGGGCAACCGCTCGAGCGGCCGGATGGGCTACGCGCTCGCCGCGCGGGCCGCGACCCGCGGTGCGCAGGTGACGCTCGTCTCCGCCAACGTCGCGCTCGACCCTCCGGCGGGCGTCGAGGTGGTGCCGGTGAGCACCGCCGCCGAGCTGCAGGGGGCGTGCGAGCGCGCGTTCGCCGACTGCCATGTGCTGCTGATGGCGGCGGCGGTCGCCGATTTCCGCCCGCGCGAGCCCGCCGCCGACAAGCTGAAGAAGAGCGACGGGCCGCCGTCCGACCTCGCGCTGGAGCCGACCGCGGACATCATCACCGCGCTCGCGGCTCGCCGGCGGCCGGGCCAGCTCATCGTCGGGTTCGCGGCCGAGTACGGCGCGCACGCGCTCGACTACGGCCGGGACAAGCTGGCCCGCAAGGGGCTCGACGCGGTCGTCGTCAACGACGTGTCCCAGGACGGGATCGGCTTCGACGCCACCGACAACGAGGTGACGGTCATCACCGGCAGCGGTCGCGAGACGCGGCTGTCGCGGGCCGGCAAGGATAGGATCGCCGACGGAATCCTCGACCTGATCGAGGATCTGGCCACAGGAGGGGAACAGGATGTCCGCGGAGCCGGCACCGATCGCGCCGCACGAGTGTGAGGCGTTCGCCGCCACGGCGCGAGCGCTCGAGGCGAACGTCACCCGCGCGGTTCAGATCCCCCCGGAGAGCCTGCATCACCTGATCGTCGCCCTGCTGGCGGAGGGCCACGTGCTCGTGGAGGACTACCCGGGCGTCGGCAAGACGGCGCTCGCGCGCGCCCTCGCCCGCTCGATCGACTGCCAGTTCGCGCGCGTGCAGGGCACCTCGGACCGCTGCCCGCCGACGTCGTCGGCGCGAACATCTACGACCAGCGCGAGCAGGGGTTCCGCTTCCGGCCCGGCCCGGTGTTCGCCAATATCGTGCTCGTCGACGAGATCAACCGCGCCTCGCCCAAGACCCAGTCGGGGCTGCTCGAGTGCATGCAGGAGCGGCGGGTCACCGTCGACGGCCAGACCCACGAGCTCGCGCGGCCGTTCCTGGTGCTCGCCACCCAGAACCCGATCGAGTACGAGGGCACCTACCCGCTGCCCGAGGCGCAGGTCGACCGCTTCATGATGCGGATCTCGCTCGGCTACCCCGATCCGAGCGCCGAGGCGGGGATGCTGGAGGCCCACCAGAACGGCGACCAGGTGCTCGCGCTCACGCCGGTGGCGACCGCCGCCGAGCTGCTCGCCGCGCAGGACGCGGCGGCGCGGGTGCGGGCCTCGGCGCCGCTGCGCGAGTACATCGTCAACCTCCTGTGGCGCACCCGCGAGGACCCGCGCGTCGAGCTGGGCGCGAGCCCGCGCGCCGGCCTGATGCTGCTGCGCGCCGCGAAGGCGCACGCGATGATCGGCGGCCGCGACCACGCGCTCCCCGACGACGTCCAGGCGCTCGCCGAGCCCGTGCTCTCCCACCGGCTCGTGCTCACCCCCGAGACCCCGCGCGCCGCCGCGCGCGATGTCATCCGCGACGCGATCCACGCGGTTCGCGCGTTGTAGAGAAGGCGTCCAGAATGACCGGACACCGGAGCTGAGGCCCGCGATGGCCGCGCCCGTGCACCAGCGACCGGCCCGGCTTCGTCTCACGCTGGATTGCCGCCGGGCCGCGATGGTCGCGGGCGCCGGCGTGGCGTTCGGACTCGTCTCGTTCGTGTTCGCGGCCCGGCCGCTGCTCGTGGCCGGGGTCGCGCTGTGCGCGATCGGCGCCCTCACCCCGCTGTGGGTGCTCGCGAGTGCGCGCGGCGCCCGGGCGCGCCGGATCCTGTCGGTGGACCGCGTGACCGAGGGGACCGTGCTCCACGTGACGATCGAGGTCCACCGCTCGTTCGCGGCCGGCGGGTGGGGTCGTCTGGAGATCCTCGACGAGCTCACCGGCCGGCGGCTCGCGCTCGGCGGTGCGGCGTCGCCGCTGCGCAGCGTCCGCGACGCCTCGGTGCAGCTGAGCGCGCCGATGGGTCGCCGCGGCGAGTACGTGCTCGCGCCGCCGACGATCACCGCGCGCGACCCGTTGGACCTGGCGCGCGCCGAGTCGCCCGGCCGCGACGCGCCGCAGGTGATGCTCGTGCTGCCGCGGACCGAGCCGGTCCAGTGGACGACCAAGGGCCGGATCCGGCGCTCGGACGGGGAGGACGGCCGGATCGGCGCGGAGGCGCTGGCCGCCGCCGACCTCGACGGGTTGCGGCCCTACCGGCCGGGCTCGCCCGCGAGCCGCATCCATTGGCTCGCGCTCGCGTGCGGGCGCGGTCTGATCGAGCGGCGATTGCGGGCCGACGGCGACGAGCGGCCACTGGTGGTGCTCGACACCCGCACGCGGACCGCCGCCCACCGTGCGCCCGAGGAGCCGGTCGACGCCGCGGTCGCGCGACCGCCTCGCTCGTGCTCGAGCTCGCGCGTCGCGGCGGCTGCGCGCTACTGCTGCCCGGTCAGTCGCGCCCGGCGATCATCGACCCCGAGCTGTCGGCCTGGCCGGCCGTCCACGCCCGCCTGGCGGTCGTCGGCACCGAGGCCGATCCGCATCGCGCCCGGGCGCCTGCGCTCGAGCGGATCGCCGGCCGGGTCCCGCTCGTCTATGTCAGCGCCGCCCCGCATGAGCGCCTCGGAGCGACGCTCGGCGTCGGGGCCCGCGGCTCGGTCGTGCTCGTCGTCCCGGCCTCCGAGCTGGTCGACGGCCGCCCGCGCGGGGTGGCCGGGCCCGCCGCGGCGGTGCTGTCGGTGACCGGGTGCCACGGGTTCGCGCTGAGCGGGGCCCGGGCGGAGCGGCGCCGCGACGGACCGGCGGTGGCATGGCGCACGGGGGAGGGCATGAGCTCGATCCCGGTCGTCACGCCGGGGGACCTCCCCGCGATGCGGTTGCCGGGGCCGCCCGCCCGCGGCGGCGGCTCCGCACGGCCGCGTTCGCGGCGGTCCGCGCGTACGGCGTCGAGCGCTGGGGCGGGCTGCTCGCCCATCCGCCGATGTGGCGGCTGTACGGGCGCGCGGCGCTCGCGGTCGCCTTCGCCGTGCTCGTCCCGCTCGCCGGCGGCTCCGCCCCGGGCCCGACGACCGCGGCCGGCTGGGGCGCCTGGCCGCCGGGGTCCTGACGGCGGCGATCATCGTCGCGGCGTTCGCGGTCGCCGGGCTGCGCGCCGCATGGGTCGTCGACGTCCGCATCGCGGTGAGCGTCCGGGCGATCGGCCGCGGCCTGAACGTCGACGGCACGTGCTCGTGCCCTACCTGGGCCACGCGTATCCGGTCCGGCTCGTGGTGGCGCTCGGCCCGGGGGTCCTGCTGTTCGACGCGGCGCAGCGCTCGCATTCGCCGGAGACCCGAACGGCGAGCTGGGGGACGGGCGTCGCGCCGCGGCGGCACTGCCGCTCGTCGCGCTCGCGGTCGTGCCCTCGACGTTCGTGCCCGCCGCCACCCGACGCTCCAGGGGCTCGTCCTGTTCGGGCTGCTCACGCTGTTCGTGTGGGGCGAGCGGGTGACGTCGGCCGCCGCGGGGCCGCGTCGGCCTGGCGTGCACGCGGCCGGCCTCGGCGGGCTGATCGCGGTGCCCGCGCTGTCCTCCTCACACCCCTGGGTCGACTACCGGGCGTGGGGCGGGACGCCGGCTCGGGGCGGCCCTCGAGAGCTTCAACTGGAACCAGACCTACGGGCCGCTGAGCGGCCTCAGCATGGCCGCATCATGTTCACCGTCCGGACGCGGACCGGCGACTACTGGAAGGCGGAGGACCTCACCATGTTCAACGGCACCGACTGGGTCGGAGGGGCCGGCCGCCAGCGCCGAACCACGCCGGCGGCGGGCTGCTCGCGGAGACGAACGCCGTGCTACAACCCCTCCACGAGTCGACGCGAGTCGGCGACGCCCCCGGCGCCGCTCGCCCAGCGCCGCCGCGACCCGGCGCTACAGCACACCGCTGCAGGTGAGGATCGCGAGCCTGAACACGTTCGACGTCATCGGCGGCTCCGGGCTACGCTGCACCCCCAGATCGCCGGGGGAGGGCGTGACGGAGGGCTCCGCGCTCGGGACCTGGAAGGGCGTTCTCGCCCGCTCGGCCCCGGCGACACCTACTCGGTGACAGACCTATTCGCCGACGCCCTCCCCGCCCAGTTGCAGAGGCGAGCGCGAGGACCTATCCGTGGGGCGCGCCGGCCCCGACCTGGCCCTCACCCTCCCCGAGCAGAGGAGCACGGCACCGCACTCACGTTCCCCGGGATTCCATCAGCCACTCGGCCGCGTCCGGCAGATGACGATCCAGGGCTCGCCGTACGCCGGAGCGGTCAGGGTCGCCAGCGCCTGGCCGCCCTAGTCGGCCACCCCGTACGACTTCGTGCGCGCGGTGCAGCACTTCCTGGACAACGGCGGCTACGTCTACGACCAGCGCCCGCAGACATCGCACTATCCGCTGCTCGACTTCCTCTTCCATTCGCGGATCGGCTACTGCCAGCAGTTCTCCGGCGCGATGGCGATGCTCCTGCGGATGGGCGGCGTCCCCGCCCGCGTCGCGGCGGGCTTCACCCCGGGCAGCTTCGAC
>CAVPBY010000111.1:0-72404 GCA_963702225.1 uncultured Solirubrobacteraceae bacterium
CCTTTTTCATCGACCCGACCGCAGCGTACGCGGAGACCAACCGCGCCCCCTTCGACTGCCGGAGGCAGAGACGGAGCTGACGGCCGGGTACCACACGGAATACAGCTCGATGAAGTTTGCCATGTTCTTCATGGCGGAATACGCGCAACATGAACGACGGCAAGCTGCGCGGCGACGCTGGACGATCGCCGCGGCGGCCGCGACCGGCCTGGCCGGCGCGTCGGTCGAGGACTGGAGCGGCAGCGCGATCTACGAGCGTCAGCATGCGACCGAGCGCGTCCGCGCCGCCGTCGAGGCGGCCGCCGGCGGCCGGCGGATCACCGCGCGCGCCGAGAACCTGATCCGCGACGTCGACGACCTCGACGACACGATCGCGCGGCTGCAGGCGTTCGCCGCCGCGGGCGCCGACGTGCTCTTCGCGCCCGGGCTGAGCAGCGCCGAGCAGATCCGCGCGGTGCTGTCGAGCGTCGGCTTCCCGCTCAAGCGCGCTCGTCGTCCCCGGCGTCCCGCCGCTCCCCGAGTCGCCCAGCCTCGCGTGCGCCGCGTGTCGGTCGGCGGCGCGTTCGCGTTCGCCGCCTACGGCGCGCTCGTGCGGGCTGCCCGGGAGATGCTCGACACCGGCAGGTACGGCTACGGGCAGCTCGCCGCGCTCGGGCTGAAGCGGGACGCGGTCGCCGACGCGGTGCCCGCCGTTCGCCCGACCAGCCGAGGTCTCGGCACCGCACCACCGACGCACCGTCGTCTATCGTGAGGCCCATGGACCGACGTTCGAAGAACTGGGCCTCGAGCTCGGCGCTGCTCGATGTTCTCGAGGCGTCGGCTACGAATCGCCGCAGCCCATCATAGTAGGGCACTGCTGCTGCTCGAGGGCCTCGACGCGACGGCGAGGCCCAGACCGGTCGGGGTACCGCCGGGAACGGGCCTGCCGACTACCTCGTCGACCCCGAGGGGCGCATCGGACTCGCGCTCACCCCGACGCGCCTGCTTCACCCAGGCGCTGCGCGCGTACGGACGGGCTCAAAGGGGTCGATGTCGCGGCCGTGTTATCGGCAGGTTGTGGTCGGCACCGTCGGCGTGCTCCAAGGGGCTTGCCGCACGCCACCCGCTTCGTCGTGCTCTCGACGAGGGCGGACGAGACGCGACCTCGGTTTCCTGGAGGACGTCGAGACATCCTCGCGCTCACCCCTGTCCAGCGTCGAGACCGCGCCGTCGAGCGCGACGATGCCGCCAGAGATCCCGGTGGCTGGCCGACCAGTACACGCTACTCGGCGACGGTCAAGGTGAAGGTGGGCAACAGCGCGGCACCGTCGACACGGTCGGAGCAGTTTGTGCTCCAGGTTGCCCCCAGGGACAAGACCGACGCGCTCGTCACCGTGCTGAGGCCGCAGCGGCCCCTACGAGGCGTTGACTTCGTGCGCACAAATCGCTGCGATCAGCTGTTCCGCACGCTGCGCGACCGGGATGGAACCGTCCGGGGGCGCTGCAGAGTGGAAGGTGCCCGCGACGGGTGGACGACTCCCCTTCAAAGTGGGTCCCACCTCGTCGCCACCGGCTGCCGCTGGTGGACATCTCCGGCATCTCGCACGTTATTACAATGACGTGCCCGGACATGTGCGTCGGGCGCACGGGACGTGTCGGGCGCTCGGTTGCGTGATCACGTTCTACGAGAAGCGGCAGAGTCCGGGACGTGCAGGCGATCGAGAACCACGCTGGGGTCAAGTCGCCGCGACCGCCCCGGGCCGCCAAGTGCGGCGCCACTCAACTCCACGACGCCAGTGGGTGCGCTGGCTGCACCGTGTTCGCTGCCGCTCGGACGCCTCACGCGATCACCTCCACCTGGCCGGCACCGGTCCCGCGCCGAGGATCGCGTTCGTGCTCGTGCGCCGAGGCCGAGCGGGTTGTTCGAGCGCGCCGCCGGGAGAGCGCCGTCCGGGGCCACGTCGCCAGCGAGCTGAGATGATCCCCGAGCGCCGTTGGACTCCGTGCGCCTAGCGCAGGTTCTCCGCGACTTCTCCGTGCCCGGCGGGGTTCCTGCAAGCGTGACCTGCCGCTCACGGCCGGCGATGCCGCCTGCCCGCGGGCGCCCAACCAGTGTCTCTACTTGTGACACGTCGAACCTTGACCAGCCGCCGCCCATCGGCGGCGCTCGTCATCTCCTCGGCAGCTCTGTTCATGTCGATGGGCGGCGTCGGCGCCGCCGCGACCTGATCGACAACCAGATCCGCAACGACGCTGACGCAGTCAAGAAGATCGCGCCGAACTCGGTCGGCCGGGTCCGGCTCGCCGACCGTGGGGTCATCAACTCCAACATTCGCCCACGAGGCGGATCCTAGGACAAGCATATTGCACGTCGGCTCGGGCGCGCTCCAACATCAACCAGATGCAATAAGAGCGTGTGAGGGGCACCTGTGCGCGGCTCGGCTCGATCTACAAATAGGTGGCGCCGGCAAATGCCGACCGCGCCCCGAGTATGGCTCGAGCATGACTGGGCGATGCCTGCTACGGTGAACGGCACCGCGGCCATGCACGGGCTCGGTGGCGCTGCCCAGCCGCCGGCTCCTCACCGGGCTTCGCCAAACCGCGGACGGTGACGGACCCCCCGCGCCCGTGAGACGGTGAGGTGCACGTTCACCGTCGGCTCTCGCACCCACCATGTCTGAGGTGGAGTGCGCGTCCCCACCGACGGCACCAAGGGTGATGTCACACCCTGCTCCATCCGATGCAGCTGGCGGGCGGGCCTGCTCGAACCGCCGGTCGCGTGCACCGCGTCGGTCCCCAGCGACGTGCTGCCGGCGGTGACTCTGGCACCTCGGCGATCAACGCGATCACCGCGGTGAGTGTCGCCGTCGGTGGGCCACGGACGGCCCGCCGACTCCGTCGCCGGCGTTCGGCGCCAGGCCCGCTACTGTCGGGGGATTACAGAGCCCACCATGAACACCACGCTGGCAGCGATCGGGTCGAGCTGTTCGACGCCGACGCGCCCAAGAGCTCGGAGAACTTCCGCGTCGCCGGTGACGGCTTCTATGACGGCCTGACCTTCCACCGGAGTCTGATTTCATGATCCAGGCGGCTGCCCCGAGGGCACCGGCACCGGTGGCCGGGTTACCAGTTCGAGGATGAGATCAACGACCACAAGGTGGTGCGCCTGGCGCGCTTGCGCAGCCAACGCAGGCCCCAGCACCAACGGCCTCCGAGTTCTTCATCGTCACCGACGCCGCCCGCGGCTCGACGGCAACACCAGGTCTTCGGGCAGGCGACCGCCGGGGATGGACGCCGTCGAGGCGATCAGCAGCTGCCGACGTGCGCAGGTGACCGCCCGGTCGAGCCGCCGTCGATCGAGTCGATCGAGCTGGACGGTGAGCGTCGAGGCGGCGGGCGAGCGGCTCTGGGCCGCCCGCTGTGTTCGGGGGCCGCCTCGCCCAGGACACGCATCACCGGCGACCGGCCAGCGGCACGCGGCGGTGGAGGCTCGGCGCCGAGCAGCTCGCCGGGGATGGCGGCCCCGGGCGCGGGCCGCGCAGCCGGGCTGGGAGTTCGCTCGGGTTCGAGGGCCGCGCGCCGGATCATGCGGCGCGCCCAGGATCCTCGACCACGGCGACCGGGCGATGGACACCGCTCGTGCGGGAGACGGGCAAGACGCGCGAGGACGCCCAGCTCACCGACCTCGGTATACCCGGCGCTCGCGCTCGGCTTTCGCCCGCGCGAGCGCTACCTCGCCGACGAGAAGGTCTCCTCCTGGCGCTCGCCGGCGTCGATCGGCAGGCGCTCCTGGCTCGGCGGGGCCCGCAACTATCCGATCGTCAAATCGGTGATCTCTGCGCCATGCCGGCAACGCGGTGACTCCTCTCAAGCCGTCAAGGAGGGCGGGCCCCGCTGCCCCTCATGGCCGAGATGTGGCACCGGCCCGGATGACTTTCAGGTCGCCACCGGCGACGTTCGCACGCGCGGCGCCAGCGGAAGCCACGGGCGGCCGAGCGGCTGATCCGGCGCTGGCTGGAGGCTCGTGCAAAGGTCCGATGCCGGCGCGATGCTGACATCGAGCGCGCCGCCAGGCCGCCTGGTCGGCGATGTACGGGCGGCCAGGTGTGCATCTCGACGAGCGCTGCTACGTCGAGGCGCCCGTCTACGACGCGTTCGTGGCGCGGGTGACCGAGATCCTCAGTTCTCGCTGCGGCAGGATGCCCGGCTCCGTCTGATGTTCGGCTATCTTCGCTCCCCACACATCGTCTCCCACCACGTCGCCGACGCCGTGGAGCAGGCGCCCGGATCCTCACCATGCGCAGCCCGGGTGCTTCTTCGAGCCGACGGGCTCGTTGATGTTGACCACACGATGAAGTGCATGACCGAGGGCGGCCCCGCACGCTGCGATTCACTCGGTCCACAGCGCCAGGAGGGGCTGCGGTGGGCCAACGACTCCCCCTACTGGCCTGCGGGACGCGCGACGTCGCGCTCGCCCGCGCCGCATCGGCCGGCGCGGTTTCGGTCAATGACACCCAGGCCCACTACCTCGCGCTCAACCTCCCGACGGCTGGAAGACGTTCTTGGGCATCGGGACCCGGGGCCGGGCGGCATCCGAAGACAGCCGGTTGACGTGGTGCTCAGCGTGAGGCCTTGGATGTTCCCGAGCGCACGGACCACACCAACCTGCGCCGGTTCTTTGAGCATCCTCGACGCCCGCGGCTCGCGCGACGCTGCCGTAGTGCAGCGAATCCGGCGTGTAGCAGGCCATCGTGCCGTTGCGCTTGCCCTTCATCATCCGTCGGCGCCGGTGAGCCACGCGCGGACGCACGCCTTCCGAACGAGGTGCGGTCGGCGGGTCCGACGCGCCGTCCGCGGTCAGCTCGTAGGTGCCGTGGAGGCGCTCGGTCGCGAATGGCGCACCACCGGTCTGTCTGCAGAGCTGCATCGCGCGCCCGCGGGCGACCGCGCGCGGTAGCGTGCAACCCATGCCCACATCGGATAGCTGACTCTCTACGACGGCACTTCGAGGTATGTGTGTGTGCTCGCACGTCGCCGGAACTGCCACCGCTCCCTCGGCGATTGTGTGACCGTCGGCAGCCACTCACCGCCAGGCTCACCGAGTCCGGCGGATCGGCGTGTTCGCGCTGGAGAGGGGAGTCCGAGGTCGACGAGCAGGAGCGCGACGCCGCCGTGAGGCTGCCGAGGACTCGGTGCCACCCGGGCGCGCCGCTATCGGCCTGGAGGCACAGGCCCCGGGTCGAGGCCGACCGCGCGCTCGGCAGATGCTTTGACGTCGCCGACCAGATCGACGGTGCGCCGGCACCCCGCGGCCGGGGCACGATCCGGACTGCGCTGCTGGGCTCAGCCACGCCGTCCCTGCAGCACGCCGGCTGCCGTGTGACAGCCCCACCGCGACGCAAAATCGCCGTCCGTGGACTCGCCGGCGTGGACGCCCGCGGCTCGGTACCGGAGCACTCGGTGCTACGCCAGTGCACTAGGATCCGGCGCCGCGGGCGCGGTATCGACTACCGGGTGCTCGGCGACGCCCGCACGGTCAATGTTGGTGCGGGCGCCGGCTCCTACTGAGCTCGCCGACCCCCCGCGGTCGAGCAACGCGATGGCGTGAAGTGCCCCGGAGCCTGGTGCTGCTATCGGGCCACCGCCCCGGCGGCTGCCGCTGCGCGAGGACTCGGTCGACGCCATGGCGATCGTCACCATGGGACCAGGAGCGCGGCGCTGGGGAGCTGCGGCGCTGCGGCGGCTGGGTCGCGACTCACCTTCGACGCCGCAGGTGTGCGGGCGGATGTGGGCCGCCCGCCGACTACCTGCCCGACACCTTGTGGCTTGACCTGCTGTTCCCGGCGATTGACCGGTCTCGCCAGCAGGTCGAGGTCGTGCCGGTCGCGGACACGCCTGCAATGACACTGTGTTCTGAGCGCGTGCTCGCACCGTGGCGGGCGACGTCGGGAGTCGGCCATGGCGCCGAGCTCGGCGCGCGGGTCTCGCTTGTCGGCGACGATCTGCGCTCGGGTGCCTGGGACGCGCCCACCGGCCTACCTGCGCGCGCTCGCCGGGACCCTCACGTTGGCCTGCGCCTGTGGGTGGTGATGCTCAACTGCGGAGCGCCCGGTGACGTAGTCCCGCGTGCGGGGATTGGTCCGGCCACGGAGATCGTGTCCGTGTAATGTGTACTCCACGGAGCGCGCACGCCATGGGTCCAGCGAGAAGAAGGCGGCTGTGCCACGCGCGCGGCGACGTTGTCCGACATTCGATGGGGAAAACTCGGGGTTGGGCTTCTGGAAGACCATCCCATGCTGGACCTCGATAATAGATGCGTCCACGCAATCAGGATCAGCGCGCAGCAGGACGAGCGAGGTGCTCCAGCGCGTTGTGCGCGCTGAGCCGGCGCTCACCGCACGTCCGGCCTGGCTGGTCGCCTTGTGCGACTGGCGGGGCCGCGGCCGTACTACCGTGCGCTGACCCCTTCATCGCGCGTGATCTAGCGGTCACCGCCACACGCATGTGACGGAGATCATCGTGCGGTTGACTTTGATGCTGATCAGACTGCTGTGCGGTTCTGCAGCGAGAGGCGCGGACGGCCCCTGCTGAACTTCGGTGCGGTAGAGCATCGCGTAGAGGCCGATCATCAGCGCGACCGCCATGCGAACCCGAGCAGTAGTAGATGTCGGCGAGGTAGAAGAGGTGGACCGAGGAATGTACTGAGCATGCTTAAAGCTGTTGATGCTGAAGATCATGTCAGCACACTTTGATGACTTATTGTCATGGTGTAATGACGAAGGATCGTCATGTTAGCACGCCCAGGATGAACATCTCCGGGTCGTGATCAGGAGTCCGAGGAAGAGGTCGATACCCAGCTAGCCTCACAGACCCCTGAGATGACCATCGCCCAATGATGTCCATCACGCCGAAGATCAGCGTGAGACCGGCGGCCATGAGCGGCATACAGCGCCCCGTGCGCCATCGACGATCGCCCTGGAGGAGTCGCCGCAGTGATAGTGCTCACGACTCCGCGAACCTGTTCACGTGTCTGCGTGGGGTCACGCCCCCATGCGGTTTCGGACCGGATCGGCGGCTTGGTGCCGGCTAAACCGGAAATGAAATCAGCGCCCCAAATGTCGTGGCCTGCAGGGCGGTGTTCTCTCGCCCTTGGAGTTGAAATTAACCGGACCCTGAACGCTGTTCAGGGTCATGTTTGAGTGCAGGTAGGTTCTGCTTTCGCGTCGTCGAACCCATGGGTCGCCTGCACGCCCGGGGTTAGTACCCTGGCCGACAAACTTAACCGCCTCGGCTCATTTGGTGTCCACCCACTTTGAGGGGCAGGTGTGCCCAGCCCCACGCGATGTACTCCTTGACCATCTGCATGCTCGCCGGGGATCTCGGGCGTCGCGTCACGCCACCCCCTCGGCACGCAAGATCCCGTTCTCGTTTCCGGTGCCGACCGCCTTCACGAACGCTGCGACCGGTCCGCGGCCGCGCGGTCCCGACCAAGAATGTCCTTCGGGTTGAGCCGAGCCGTGGACGAAGGTGTGGATGCACGCTGAGCACACTACTCAGCCGAGCACGACGACATAGCGGTTTCGAGGCGATCGGCGGCGATTCGGCGTGAAGTCGGTGACCTCGGCGGGGGAACACCTGTCGAGTAGGCCTGTTTCTACCGCTGGCTGCCTGCTTTTCCGCGCCGGCGGGAACCGGCTCAGTGAACGGATCGTTAGAGGGAGGCGGCCGTCTTCGGGCGCTGGCTCGGTGCAGCGACGCGCCCACTTTGCGAATGCTGCTAGGTTGAGCACGGCACGCTGATGTTGAAGCAATTTTTACTTACCGTTCAACGGCGGCCGGGGCGCCGCCGGGCCCCGCGCTGCGACCTTCGATGGGCGGGCACTGGCCGAGGAGCGCGCCGAACGGCCGAGCACGCAGGTCATGGTCGGAGCCGACGAGCTTGTTGTAGTTGGTGATGACCTGACCGTGTCGGATGGCCGAGCAGGCTGCCTTGTTCTGGTCGGTCATCCACAACTGGTATCCGCGCTCGAACGCCTGACCGTCCGCGGTCGCCGGACAGCGACAACGACGCGCCGATCCCGGTCTCCATCCGCTGCTCACCCGACATGTCCATCGCGCCCGCGGTGAGTATCACACCGCTGTCCCGAGTCTCCCGCCGCCCATAACGGTGTAGCCCTTTTCTGGTGATCTTGCGCCCCGGCGCTGGCCGGATGCGCATCGCAAAGGATTGCGGCGGCGACTATAACGTCACTGCAACTGGGACTGTCAAACTCGCTCTCCGGGCGCCGCGGAAGAAGGTTCGACGACCTTGTCGATGTCAACTGGGAACAGCGTCATCGCTTTGAGGAGGACCCCGACACCGCCGTTCCTCACGTGCTGCGCAGCGGACTTTGGATCGCGCGCGGCGAAGCTCGGCTGCGGGCTCGAACAGTGCCCGCCGGCGCGGCCGAGGCGGTGCGCACGTGCGTCACACCGCTCTCCGCGTTCGCCGGCCGCAGCATCGTCAACTTGAGGGCCTGGCCGACGGCGGGTGAGCGTGCCGCACGCCGTGCAACAGGCCTTCCTCGACGAGGAGGCGCGGAGCGCCGGCCACACCCGCACGGCGGGTATTATCATCGGCGCGGTCGCGCTGCTCGAGCGCACCCCCGACCCGACCGACGAGGAGACCGCGCGGCGCTTGACCCGCACCTTCTGCCGCGCGGGTCGCACTGGCGCGTGATCCGCGTGGTCCCGCCGTGCCGCCGGGGCGCGCTCGTGAGCGGGGAGGCCTGCCTGCTGCGCCGCCGCAAACCCGGGAGCACCTTGACATGGGGCGGCCGAATCCACGAGGCCGAGCTTCACGGGGAAGGGGCGAAACTTTGCCAGGGCCTCACGAGCGCGCTCGCGCGCGGCTGACGAGCGTCGCCGTTGCGCGCGTGCGCTAGCAATACTGATGACCCCGCTTGACGATCTCACCGCCGGGAGCCTTTCGATGATGGAGTACTGGCACCGCGCCGCGCGGGCGGCCGAGGTGCGCGCGCCGCCTGGCGCAGCGGCTCGGCGTGCGCAGACGCTCCAGGCGCACGACGGCGCGATCAGCGCGCCGCAGGTCTCACCTACTGGCAGCTCGCGGGGAGGCAGGCCCGCTCGGTGGGCGGGCGGCTCCCCAAGAGCCGCCGCCGAGCACCGTGTCGTCGGGGCGAGCGCTCCCGGGCGCAGGACCTGCGCGCGATCGTGGGAATGGAGCGCGCGCTTCGTGGTGGACCTTGTGCTGCAGCGCATGCTGCACGGGAGGCTGCTGTGGTGCACCTCGTGCGCGGGGAGGGGATTTCTGGCTGTCGCTTCGCACGGCAGCTTCCTCGGGCGTGTCCCTCGCGAGCGCGGAGCACGCGGCGAGTGCTGCTGGAGCTGCGCGCGGTGCTCTCCAGCTCCGGGCCGCGTCGCCGGGTGCGTGGCTTCGCTCGCAGCAGGGACGAGGCAGTCCGTTGTCTACTGCAGGGCCCGGCGCCCGCACACACCAACGAGACGATCGGCGAGCACGCCGCCACCTACACGCGCCCAGATCCTGATGCACGGCTCGCGGCTCGCGCACTGGGATGGCGAGCGCCTCGACGCCGGCGGAGCCATAGCTGCAGGCTCGCGCGCGACGCGCTATCGCGCTCGGGTTGAAGCCGAGCGCGATCTGCGTGCACGTGATCGGGCCCGGCTGCTACGGCCACAACGGCACCACGTCGTCGACGCGGCGCTGCTGGCGATCGAGCAACCAGTGGTCGCGCGAGGACGAGACCGCCGGGAGCCGACCGGCCGCAGTCGTCGAGCCGCGCAGCCGCGACTCGACTCCTCGGGGCGCATCAGTCGTTGGAGTCACGACGCGTGGGGCACGACCCCACCTCGCAGCCGGCCGATGTCGGGCAACCTGCTCGCCGGCGCCGGAGCCAGGCGCCGGTCGCGACGCCGGCCCCGACGCCGTTCCTCGAGACCGAGGCGGGCATCTCTACGGCCAGATGTGATCTTCCCGCGGACCCGGATCGTCAAGCAATCGCTTGACGATCCGGGTCCGCGGAAGGTCGTAGATCGGCGTCGCGTTGCGGTGGATCCCGGCCTCGGTCTCGAGGAACGGCGGGGGCGGCGGCGTCGAACGGCGCCTCGAGCTCGGCGCCGGCGAGCAGGTTGACCGCGCCGCCCGACATCGGCCGGCTGCGGTGGGTCGTGCCCCACGCGTCGTGGCCCCAGTCGCTGATCCGCCCCGACGCGTCGAGTCGCGCTCGCAGCTCGACCACTGCGGGTGGCCCGTAGGGCTCCCAGCGGTGCTCGTCCTCGCGCGACCACTTGACGAGCACGGGACGCCGGGGACCGCGATCGCCAGCAGCGCCGCGTCGAGGGCGACGTCGTCGGCGCCGTTGTGGCCGTAGCAGCCGGGCCCGATCACATGGCGGACGCGGATGGCGGTCGGCTCCAGTCCGAGCGCGAGGGCCAGCGCGTCGCGCAGCACGAAGGCTCCCTGCGTGTGGCTCGCGACTTCGAGGCGCTCGCCGTCCCAGTGCGCGAGCGCGGCCGAGGGGCCCAGCGAGCCGTGCATCAGATAGGGGCGGGTGTAGGTGGCAGCGTGGGTCCACTCGATCGTCGTCGGGCGCCGGCGCGGGGCCCTGCGGTCGCCCGTCGACGACGAGGAACGCCTCGTCCTGCTGCGAGCGAGCCACGCGGCCGGTGACGCGGCGCCGGCGAGCGGGGGCCCCGCGCTCCAGCGCGAGCGGCGCGCAGCAGCTCGGCGGCGCTCACCGCCTGCTCCTCGCGCTCGGCGAGGACGCCGAGGAAGCTGCCGTTGCGAACAACGCCCGGGATCCCCTCCCCCACGCGCACGAGGACGCCCCCGGGGAGGGCGCCCGGACGACCCGGCCGTGCAGCATGCCCTCGGGCGCGAGGTCCGCCACGAAGCGCGCGCTCCCGTCGACGATCGCGCGCAGGTCGCTGCGCCCCGGGTCGCTCGCCCCGACGACGCGGTGCTCGGCGGGGCCTGGGAGCCACCTGCCCGCTCGCGCGGCGCCCGAGCGGCCGCCCTCCCGCGAGCTGCCAGTAGGTGACGCTCGCGCCGGGCGCGCTGATCGTGCCGTCGTGCACCTCGAGCTCGCTGCTCGCCACGCCGAGCCGCTGCGCCGCTTGTTCGAGCAGCAGCGCCCGCACCTCGGCCGCCGCCTGACGCAGCGCGGTGCCGCTGCTCATCATCGAGAGGCTCCCGGCGGTGATGCGCTCGTCGAGCGGGTGGTCGGTGTCGGCGGTCCGCACCCGCATGCGCCAAGGCGACGTCGAGCTCGTCAGCGGCGATGCGCGCGAGCGCGCTGAGGAGGCCCTGGCCGAGCTCCGCCTTGCCGGTGAAGACCGTCACCGTGTCGGCTTCGTCGATGCGCACCCAGGTGTCGAGGTCGGGGTTCGCGGCAAGCGCCGCCGGCAGCCCGCTCACGAGCGCGCCCCGGCGGCGCGGCGGACCGCGCGGATCACACGCGAGTGCGACCCGCAGCGGCAGAGGTGCGGGTCGAGCGCCGCGCGGATCTCCTCCTCGGTGGGGTCGGGGCGCGTCGAGCAGCGCGACCGCGCCGATGATCATCCCGGCGGTGCAGTAGCCGCACTGCGCCGCCTCCTCGTCGAGGAAGGCCTGCTGCACGGCGTGCAGGCGCTCGCCGTCGGCGAGGCCCTCGAGCGTGACGATCGTGCGGCCGGCGAACGCGGAGAGCGGTGTCGACGCACGTCGGCACCGCTTCGCCGTCGGCGAGCACCGCGCACGCGCGGCACTGTTCGAGCCCGCAGCCGAGCTTCGCCGCGCGCAATCCGAGGTCGTTGCGCAGCACGTAGAGGAACGGCGTGTCGGGGTCCGCCTCGACAATGACGTGCCTCCCGTTGACATCGATCTCCACCTTGTATGACAAGGTCGTCGAAACCTCTTTTCCCGGGGCCCGAGCGAGTTTGACAGTCCGTCCCAGGTGACGTTATAGTCGCCGCCGCAATCGTTTGCAATGCGCGTCCGGCAGCGCCGAGGCGCCATCACCGGAGGAGACACCGTTATGAGGATGAGGAGACTCGGGACGGCGTGTGTGGTGCTGCTCGCCGCGGGCGCGATGGCGATGTTCGGGGTGAGCAGCGGTCGGCGACCGGGAAGCCCGGTCACGATCGGCGCGTCGCTGTCGCTGTCCGGGCGACTTCAGCACGGACGGCCAGGCGTTCGAGCGCGGATATCAGTTGTGGGACGACCGACCAGAACAAGAAGGGCGGCCTGCTCGGCCACCGATCAAGCTCGACATCGTCTCCGACGCCAGCCAGCCGGCGCAGGTCATCACCAACTACAACAAGCTCATCGGCTCCGACCATGACTCCGTTCGTGCTCGGGCCGTTCAGCACGCTGCTGACCGTGCCCGCGTCGAAGGTCGCGGCGCGCTACGGCTACGCCTTCGTCGAGGGCGCCGGCGGCGCCCCGGCCGCATTCGGCAACGGCCTGAAGAACGTCTTCGACGTCAGCGTGCCGGTCGCGCTCAACCTCACCGCGTTCGCAAAGTGGGTCGCGTCGCTGCCGGCGAGCCAGCGCCCGAAGACGGCCGCCTACCCCACCTCGAACGATCCGTTCACCGAGCCGCAGCTGCCGCCGGCGGAGAAGATCCTCGAGGCGGCCGGCATCAAGACGGTCTACCGACGGTGTTCCCCGCCGAGGTCACCGACTTCACGCCGATCGCCACGCAGATCGCCGCGAAGAAGCCCGATGTCGTCGTGCTCGGCTCGGTCGATGTGCCGACCGTCTCGGCCTTCATCGACACCTTCGTCCAGCAGCACTACAACCCGAAGATCTTCATCGCGACCGCGGGCCCCGACCAGGGCGCCGCGTTCGTGAAGGCGGTCGGCACCGAAACGAGAACGGGATTTTCGTGCCGAACGGGTGGTACGGCGGCTCGCCGAATCCCGCCAGCATGCAGATGGTCAAGGAGTACATCGCGAAGTACGGCGGCACCCCCTCCGAGGTGAACGCCGACGTCGCCGAGGCGTATCCGTCGGCCAAGTGGCTGACCCAGGCCGTACAGGGCGACCCATGGGTTCAACAACGCGAAGATCATCGCCTACCTGCACTTCGAACGTGACCCTCAACAGCGTTCAGGGTCCGGTTAAGTTCGACTCCAAGGGCGAGAACACCGCCTCTGCAGGCTTATGATGTTCCAGCGGCAGAACGGGCGCTTGTACCGACCTTGCCGAAGTGGTTCGCCCCCATGAAGCCGCCGATCGTCCCCGAAACCGGCATGGGGGTCGAGCCACCCAACGCAGGCTAACAGGTCGCCGGAGTCGTGAGCGCTTGTCGCTGACAGCTCCTCCAGGCGATCCTCGATGGCGTGCTGGCCGGCGGCGTGTATGCACTCATGGCCGCCGGTCTCAGCCTGATCTTCGGCGTGATGGACATCGTCAACATCGCCCAGGGGGCGATGGTCGTCCTTGCCGCCTACCTCAGCTACGTGCTGTCGGTCCACCTCGGTATCGACCTCTTCCTCGGACTGCTGATCACGGTCCCGGCGATGTTCGCGCTGGGCAGTGCTGAATGGAGTGGGGCTTCATGCGCCGGCTGCGCGAGGGCGACCGCACGTCGATGTCGATCCTCGTGACCTACGCCGTGGCGATCGTGATCGAGGGCGTGCTGAGCGATGATCTTCGGCGTCGACTACGCGTCAGCTCAGCGCGTCCTACGTCAACTCCTCGGTCCACCTCTTCGGCTTCGACCCGCCCGACATCTACCTGCTCGGGTTTCGCCATGGCGGCGTCCTGATCGTCGGCGCTCTACGCGATGTTCTACCGACAAGTTCGGCCGCGGCGTGCGGGCGTCGCCTGCAGAACCGCACGGCCGCGGATCTGATCGGCGTCGACGTCAACCCCACGCGGATGATCTCCGTCGGCATCGGTGTGGCGGTGACCGCGACATCATGTGTGACGGGCTGTGAAGGGGTCGCGGCGCAGTTATCGGGTCGTGACCCCTATACGGCCGCGGCCCGGCCGGTCGCACGAGGCGACCGGCCGGGCCGGAGCAGCCTGGTGCGGTGAGCGCCGGCTCAGCGCGCGCAACGCGCCGGGGCGCCTCGCTCGTCCTGCTCGCGCTGATCCTGATTGCCAATATCGGGGCGCGTCTCCTGATCGAGGTCCGGCGGCGGATCGGGATGGTCTTCCAGAAGCCCAACCCGTTCCCCAAGTCGATCTACGACAACGTCGCCGCGCGCGTCGCCGACCGCACCGCCTTCTTCTCGCTGGACCCGGTCGAGCGGGTCGGCACGCTCGTGGAGTACGCGGACACGGACACGATCTTCCGTGGGCCGACCGATCCCCGCACGCGGGACTACGTCACCGGGCGCTTCGGCTAGGACGTCGCCACCAGCAGGCGCAGGCCGACGTCGAGCTCGGCGAGCGCGCGCAGGTGGCCGTGGCGCGCGTCCCAGGCGCCCGAGCGCAGATCGTCGCCGACCGCGGCGACCGCGCGCGCAACGACCTCGGGCGCCATCCGCGCGAACCCCGACGTCGCCCGCCGGGCGTCCGGGTCGAGCACGCGCTCGGGGTGGGCCCAGAACGCGGCGAACGTCCGGTCCGGCGTGTCCGCCGCGACCGGCACGACCTCGACCGTCGTCGCGGGCCCGAGCCATTCGCACAACCGGTCGATCGTCGGGAACGTGCGCCGGTCGAGCTCGGCGACCTCGGGCAGGTAGTCGGCGGGCAACCACATCCGCCCGCACACCTCGGCGTCGAAGGTGACGATCACGACGGGGCCGCGGGCGACGCGCCGCAGCTCCCGCACGCCGCGCTCCTGGTCCTCGTCCCAGTGGTGGATGGTGACGATCGCCATCGCGGCGTCGACCGAGTCCTCGCGCAGTGGCAGTTGCCGGGCGGTGGCCCGGATCGCGGGCGCGAGCTCCGGGGGCCGCTGCGCCGCCATCACGTCGCTGGGCTCGACCGCGAGCACGTGGCGGTCGCGGGGCTCGTAGGAGCCGGCGCCCGCACCGACGTTGAGCACCGTGCGGGCGTCGCCGAGCGCCGAATGGATCCGCGCCCGCAGCGCCGGATCCTCATGCCGCTGGGACGCATAGCCCGCGCCGATGCTGTCGTACCGAGCCGCGGGCGTGGCCATCGCCGGCGAGTCCACGGACGGGCGACTCAGTCGCGGTGGGGCTCGGGCGAGATCAGCACCGGGCGGCCGGCGTGCTGCAGGACGGCGTGGCTGGTCGAGCCCAGCAGCGCAGTCCGGATCGTGCCCCGGCCGCGGGTGCCGCACACGATCAGGCCGGCGTCGATCTGGTCGGCGACGTCGACGATCGTCTGCCAGACCGCGCCGTCGGCCTGCTCGACCCGGGCCTGTGCCTCCAGGCCGATCGCGCGCGCCCGGGTGGCGCCGTCCTCGGCGGCCTCACGGGCGGCGTCGCGCTCCTGCTCGTCGACCTCGGACTCCCCCTCCAGCGCGAACACGCCGAATCCGCCGGACTCGGTGAGCCTGGCGGTGAGTGGCTGCCAGACGGTGAGCACGATCGCCGAGGGAGCGGTGAGCATCCCGGCGACGGAGCCGAGCGCGCGCCGCGACTCCTCCGATCCGTCGTAGCAGAAGAGCGTGGGCTGATCCGATGTGGGCATGGGTTGCACGCTACCGCGCGCGGTCGCCCGCGGGCGCGCGATCGTCTGCAGACAGACCGGTCAGTGCGGAGGCGGAGCGCCGTTCGCCACCGAGCGCCTCCACGGCACCTTCAAGCTGACCGCGGACAGCGCGTCGGACCCGCCGACCGCACCTCGTTCGGGAAGGCGAAGTACGTCGGCACGGTGAAGCTCACCGGCGCCAGCGGCATGATGAAGGGCATCACCCGCAACGGCACGATGGCCTGCTACACGCCGGATTCGCTGCACTACACCGCTAGTCGCGCGAGCCGCGGCCGTAGAGGACCTCAAAGAACCGGCGCAGCAGGTTCGTGGTGCGCTCGCGAGTACGGGAACATCCAGAGCTCGCGCTTGAGCGCGAAGCGGGTCACGAACAACGACTGGACCCGGGTGTACTTGCGGATGCCACCCGCCCCGTGCCGGGTCCCGATGCCCGACGTCTTCCAGCCGCCCATCGGGAGGTTGAGCGCGAGGTAGTGGGCCTGGGTGTCGTTGACCGACACCGCGCCGGCCTGGATGCGGCGGGCGAGCGCCTCGCCGCGGGCGACGTCGCGCGTCCACACGCTCGCCGCCAGGCCGTAGGGGGAGTCGTTGGCCAGCCGCAGCCCCTCCTCGGCGCTGTCGACCCGCATGATCGGCAGCGTCGGGCCGAACGTCTCCTCGGTCATGCACTTCATCGTGTGGTCGACGTCGACGAGCACCGTCGGCTCGAAGAAGCGCCCGGGCTGCGCATGGCCGTGGCCTCCGGTGAGGATCCGGGCGCCCCTGCTCACGGCGTCGGCGACGTGGTCGGAGACGATGTCGAGCTGGGGGGCGAAGATGACCGCCCCGACGTCGACGGTAGCCCGCCTCGCCGGGCGGTCCCTGCCGCAGCGCGGAGACGATCTCGGTCACCCGCGCCACGAACGCGTCGTAGACGGGCGCCTCGACGTAGCAGCGCTCGGTCGAGATGCACACCTGGCCGGCGTTGCACATCGCGGACCAGGCGGCCGAGTTGGCGGCGCGCTCGATGTCGGCGTCGGCGCAGACGAGCATCGGATCCTTGCCGCCGAGCTCCAGCCAGCACGGGATCAGCCGCTCGGCCGCGCCTTCATCACGGCGCTTCCGGTCCGCGACGACCCGGTGAACATCACGCAGTCGAGCTCGCCGATCAGCGCCGCGCCCGTCGACCCGTCGCCGGTGGCGACCTGAAAGACATCCGCGGGCAGCCCGCACTCCTGCAGCATCTCGGCCATCAGCAGCGAGGACAGCGGCGTCACCTCTGACGGCTTGAGGATCACCGCGTTGCCGGCCATCAGCGCCGGGATGCAGTCGCCGAACGAGTTGACGATCGGGTAGTTCCAGGGCCCGATCACGCCGACGAGGCCGTGGGGGACGTAGCGGAGCACGAGACGTCCTGCCGATCGACGCCGGGCGAGCGCCAGGAGGAGACCTTCTCGTCGGCGAGGTAGCGCTCGGCGCGGGCGGCCCAGAAGCCGAGCGCCGACGCGGTGTACCCGAGGTCGGTGAGCTGGGCGTCCTCGCGGGTCTTGCCCGTCTCCTGCACGACGGTGTCGATCACCCGGTCGCCGTGGTCGAGGATCCACTTCTGGGCGCGCCGCATGATCCGCGCGCGGCCCTCGAACCCGAGCGACTCCCAGCCCGGCTGCGCGGCCCGCGCCCGGGCCGCCATCCCGGCGAGCTGCTCGGCGCCGAGCACCTCCACCGTGGCGACCCGCTCGCCGGTCGCCGGGTTCTCGACGGCGATCGTGTCCAGTCCGCTGGGCGAGGCGGCCCCCGACGCCGCGGGCGGCCCGGGAGCGGCGCCGGCTCGGCCGCCGCCTCGACGCTCACGACTCGTCCAGCTCGATCGACTCGATCGACGGCGGCTCGACCGGGCGGTCACCTGCGCGCGTCGGCAGCTGCTCGATCGCCTCGATGGCGTCCATCCCGGCGGTCACCTGCCCGAACACGGTGTGCTTTCCGTCGAGCCACGGGGCGGCGTCGGTGGTGACGATGAAGAACTGGGAGCCGTTGGTGTCGGGGCCTGCGTTGGCCATCGCGAGCGCGCCGCGCACCACCTTGTGGTCGTTGATCTCGTCCTCGAACTGGTAACCCGGGCCACCGGTGCCGGTGCCCTCGGGGCAGCCGCCCTGGATCATGAAATCGGGGATCACCCGGTGGAAGGTCAGGCCGTCATAGAAGCCGTCGCCGGCGAGCGTGCGGAAGTTCTCGACCGTCTTGGGCGCGTCGGCGTCGAACAGCTCGAGCCCGATCGTGCCCAGCGTGGTGTTCATGGTGGCTGTGCTCATGCCCCGACAGTAGCCAACGGGCCTGGCGCCGAACGCCGGCGACGGATGGGCGGGCCGTCCGTGGCCCGCCCCCCCGACGTGCGTCAGTTGTTGGCGGCGGTGGCGATCGCGTTGATCGCCGAGGTGCCGGTCACCGCCGGCAGCGAGCTGCCGCTGGGGACCGACGCGGTGCACGCGACCGTCGAGGTGCCGGCCGCGCCCGCCAGCTGCATCGGGATCGACAGGTGCGTGACGTCGCCCTTGGTGCCGTCGGTGCGTAGGACGCTGGCCTCGGACGTCGTCGTCGAGCCGACGGTGAACGTGCACCTCACCGTCACGGCGGCGGGGGTCGCGTCGCTCGTCGCGGTGAGCTTCGTGTTGGCGAAGCCCAGATAGGTGGGGCCGGTGGGCAGCGCCACCGAGCCGGTCGTCGCGGCGGTGCCGTTGACCGTCACGGGCGTCGCCGTCATGCTCGAGCCATACTCTTGGGGCGCGGTCGCGTTGCAGGTCGCGCCGCCCTTGTTGTTGATCGAGCCGATCGCCGAGCCGGCGCCGCAGGTGCCCTTCACACGCTCTTGCATCTGGTTGATGTTGGAGCGCACCGAGCCGACGGCGCCGGGCTGGATGTCCTTGTAGGAGACCGCCTCGTGGGCGATCTTGGAGTTGATGACCCCACGGTCGGCGAGCCGGACCCGGCCGACCGAGTTCGGCGCGATCTTCTTGAAGGTGACCGCGTCGTTGCGGATCTGGTTGGTGCCGATCAGGCCGGTCGCGGCGGCGCCGACGCCGCCCATCGACATGAACAGAGCTGCCGAGGAGATGACGAGCGCCGCCGATGGGCGGCGGCTGGTCAAGGTTCGAAGTGTCACGAGTGGACCTCCACTGGTTGGGCGCCCGCGGGCAGGCGGGCCTTGCATCGCCGGCCGTGAGCGGGCCGGTCACGCTCGCAGGAACCCCGCCGGGCGGCGGAAGTCGCGGAGATGCCCGCGAGCGCTGACGGCGAACCTGACGCGCGTGCACGGAGTCGTGCAGCGGCGCTCGGGGATCGTCAGTCGCTGGCGAGCTCGAAGCGGAGTTCGTGGCCCCGGACGAGCGTCCCGGCGGCGCGCTCGACGACCCGCTCGGCCTCGGCGCGCGGCACCTCGGCGAACGCGAATCGCTCGAGCACGCGGACGTTGCGCACCGCCTCGCCGTCCAGGCCGGTGGAGGTGATCGCGTGGATGACGTCCGACGGCTCCAGGCCGGCGGCGCGGCCGCCGGAGACGAACACGGTGCGGCCGGCGCTGCCGTCGGTGGCCGCCCGCTCGGCGTCGTGGGGCTTTGAGTGGCGCCGCGGCTTGGCGGCCGGGGCGGTCGCGGCGACGTGCGCGTCCTCGACCCACGGCGACAGCTTGACCCCGGCGTGGTTCTCGATCGCCTGCACGTCCCGGACCTGCCGCTTCTCGTAGAACGTGATCGCGCGACCCGAGCGCCCGACGCGTCCCGTGCGCCCGACGCGGTGCACGTACACGTCCGGCGAGACCGGCACGTCGTAGTTGATGACGTGCGAGATGCCGGAGATGTCCAGGCCGCGGGCGGCGACGTCGGTGGCGACGAGCAGCGGGACGTGACCGGCTTTGAAGGAGATCATCACCCCGTCGCGGGCGCCCTGGCTCATGTCGCCGTGCAGCGCCCGGACGTTCATGCCCCGGTCGCGCAGCGTGCGGAACAGCTGATCGCAGCGGATCTTGGTGCGCACGAAGATCAACGCCTGGTCGGGCCGCTCGGCCTCCAGCACGGTGATGAGCGCATCGGTCTTGTCCCTGGGAGCGACCTCGAGCGCGAACTGCTCGACCGTGTCGACGGTGAGCGTGTCCGCCTTGACCTTGACCGTCACCGGGTCGTACAGGTACTGGTCGGCGAGCCGACGGATCTCGGGCGGCATCGTCGCGCTGAACAGCGCGGTCTGACGGCTGGACGGGGTGAGCGCGAGGATCTTCTCGACGTCCTCCAGGAAACCGAGGTCGAGCATCTCGTCGGCCTCGTCGAGCACGACGAAGCGGCAGGCGTGCAGCATCAGCGAGTGGCGGCTGATCAGGTCCTTGACGCGCCCGACGGTGCCGACCACGACCTGCCCGCCGGCGCGCAGCTGCGCCTGCTGGCTGCGGATCGGGGCGCCGCCGAACACGGCGACGACGTCGACGCCCTTGACCCGTCCGTACGCGCGCAGCGCCTGGGTGACCTGGATGCAGAGCTCGCGCGTCGGGGTGAGCACGAGTCCCTGGACGTCGTCCTCCTCGGGATCGACGTACTGGAGCATCGGCAGGCCGAACGCGGCGGTCTTGCCCGACCCGGTCTGGGCCTGGCCGATCACGTCGAGGCCCTCGAGCAGCGGCGGGATCCCCTGCTCCTGGATCGGGCTGGGCGATCGTAGCCGACGTCCCTGAGGGCGTCGAGCAGCGCGGGCTCGAGGCCCAGTTCTTCGAACGTCGTCATGAGCGCCTCACGATAGACGCCAGACGGGTGCGTCGGTGGTGCGGTCCCCGGACGTTCGCGACCGCGGTCGGGCGATCGGCGGGGCCGGGGCTCAGCCGAACGCGTCGGCGACCGCGTCGCGCCCGAGCGCGGCGAGCTGGCCGTAGCCGTACCTGCCGGTCGTCGAGCATCTCCCGGGCGGCCCGCACGAGCGCGCCGTAGGCGGCGAACGCGAACGCGCCGCCGACCGACACGCGGCGCACGCCGAGCTCGGCGAGCTCGGGGAGCGGCGGGACGCCGGGGACGACGAGCACGCTGAGCGGGAGCTCGACGCTCGACAGCACCGCGCGGATCTGCTCGGCGCTGCTCAGCCCGGGCGCGAAGAGCACGTCGGCGCCCGCGGCGGCGAACGCCTGCAGCCGCGCGATCGTGTCGTCGAGGTCGTCGACGTCGCGGATCAGGTTCTCGGCGCGCGCGGTGATCACCAGCCGCCCGGCGGCCGCCTCGACGGCGGCGCGGACGCGCTCGGCCGCGAGCTCGCGCTCGTAGATCGCGCTGCCGCTCCAGTCCTCGACCGATCGCGCCGGCCAGGCCGGTCGCGGCCGCCGCGGCGGATCGTCTCGGCGACGCCGTCGGGCGCGTCGGCGAAGCAGTTCTCCAGGTCCGCCGACACCGGGATCTCGACGGCCGCCGCCAGCTCGGCGCCATGGCCGATCGCCGTCTCGCGGTCGATCCCGCCGTCCAGGCGCCCGAGCGCCGCCGCATGGCCGCTGCTCGTCGTGGCGATCGCGCCGAAGCCCGAGCGTGCTCGAGCAGCCTCGCCGAGCCGACGTCCCAGGCGTTGGGCATCACGAACAGCTCGCTCGGCCTGCGTGCAGGGCGCGGAAACGATCGAGCGCGGTCATTCGGCGACCCTATCCGGTCGGCGTCTCATGCCGCGCGCGAGCTCGCGGCTCGAGCGCGATCGGGAAGTGCTCGGACAGACCGGCGCGGCCGGCGCTCGGAGATGTCGAGCGCCCGGCCGTCGTCGCGTCGCGCGACCCACTCGAGCTCGAGCATCCGGTCGAGCAGGCCCCGCCCGACGCCGCCGGCGAGGTGGTGGGCCTGCTCGGACCAGTCGACGCAGTAGCGGATCACGGGGCGGCGCGGCGGGATCGTGCACCCCGAAGCGGTCCAGGAACGCCGCGCCGCCGGCGGTGAGCTCGTAGTCGACCTCGCGACCGGGGGCCGACAGCCGGTCGGCGCCGGCCCGCCCGGGTGGAAATCGCCGTCCCCGCCGTCGATCAGGCCGCGGTCGAGCAGGCTGCGCATGATCGCCACGCCGAGCCGGCCTGCGATGTGGTCGTAGCACGTGCGGGCCTCGCGCAGCGCCCGCGCGCGGGTGTCCTCGCGCAGCGAGCGGACCTCCGTCGCCGGGCGCGAGCGTCGCCAGCGTCTCGAGCAGCCGGCCCGACCTCCGGCCCGGACAGCCGGTAGTAGCGGTGGCGGCCGTGGGGCTCGACGGTGAGGAGCCCGGCGTCGACGAGCCGCCCAGGTGCGAGCTCGCGGTCGCCGCCGACACGCCCGCCTCGGCGGCGAGCCGGCTGGCCGGCAGCGGCGCGGCCGTCGTCGAGCGCGAGCAGCATGCGGCAGCGGCCCGGCGTCGGCGAGCAGTCGCGCCACCGCGGACAGGTCGGCATCGCCGCGCCGGGTCATGGCGACGACCGTACCGCGGCGACGTTTCGAGCGGCGATCGAACCGTCGCGAGCCTAGGTTCGAGGCATGGCGACGACCACCGACAGCGCCCGGCTCGACCGCGAGCTCGTGGTGGCGACGAGCCTCGGCTTCGCCGTCGTCCAGCTCGACGTGAGCGTGGTCAACGTCGCGATCCGGCCGATCTCCGACGCGCTCGGCGGCGGCGTGAGCGCGTTGCAGTGGGTGGTCGGCGCGTACACGATCACGTTCGCGGCGCTGATCCTCACCTGCGGCGCGCTCGGGGACCGGGTCGGGGCGCGCCGCGTCTACGTCGCCGGCATCGCGCTGTTCACGCTCGCCTCGATGGCCTGCGGCGCGGCCCCGGGGATCGGGGCGCTGATCGCGGCCCGCGCCGTCCAGGGCGTCGGCGCGGCGATCCTCGTCCCCTGCTCGCTCGCGCTGCTGCGCCACGCCCACCCCGAGCCTGAGCGGCGCGGGCGGGCGATCGGCCTGTGGGCGGCGGGCGCGAGCGTCGCGCTGTCGGGCGGGCCGCTCGTCGGCGGGGTGCTGATCGCGGCGCTCGGCTGGCGCGCGATCTTCTTCATCAACGCGCCGCTCGGGGTGCTGGGGATCGCGCTCACGCTCCGCTTCGCCACCGAGACGCCGCGGTCGTCGGCGCGCTCGATCGATCTGCCCGGTCAGCTGTGCGCGATCGTCGCCCTGGCGGCGCTCGCCGGGTCGCTGATCGAGGGTGGGGTCCGCGGCGAGGCCAGCCCGCCGGTGCTGGCCGGCTTCGCGGTCGCCGTCGTTGCCGCGGGCGGTTTCGTGGCGATCGAGCGCCGCCGCCGCGAGCCGATGCTCCCGCCCGGCCTGTTCGCGATCCCGCCGTTCCGCACGGCCGCGATCATCGGCGTCGTCATCAACATCGCCTTCTACGGGCTGATCTTCGTGCTCAGCCTGTTCTTCCAGCGCGCCCAGGGGCTGTCGCCGCTGCACGCCGGGCTCGCGTTCGCGCCGATGACCGCGGTCGTGTTCGTCGTCAACATCGTCGCCGGCCGCCACAGCTCCGGCCGCGCCGCCCGCCCGCTGGTCGTGACCGGCGCGCTCTGCCTGGCGGGCGGCTCACTCGGCCTGCTCGGCGCGGGCGCCCACTCCTCGTATCTCGCGCTGGTGGTCCAGCTTGTCGCGATCGGCGGCGGGATCGGGCTGATCGTCCCGATCATCACCGCCGCGCTGCTCGGGTCGGTCGAGCCCGCCCGCGCGGGCGTGGCCGCGGGCACGCTCAACAGCGCCCGTCAGAGCGGGTCGGTGATCGGCGTGGCGGTGTGCGGGTCGCTCGCCGGCGGCGGCCTCGTCGCCGGGCTGCACGACTCGCTGTGGCTGTGCGCCGCGGTGGCGGTCGCCGTCGTCGTGCTGTCACGCGGGCTGCGCGTAGGCGGCTGACGGTGGCACGAACCCGCCCGCAATGGCGCGCTCAGGTTTCGGGCGTGAGCAGACCGTCGAGGTGGACGGCGCCCGTGCGGGCGTCCCGGACGCCGAAGGCGCGCCGGTCCCCCTCGCGACCCTCGGCGAACGCGACCCTCGCGGGCAGCAGGATCGGCTTGCGGAACGCCACCTCGAACACGAATGACCCGGCCCCGACCCGGCCCCGCCCGGGGCCGAGCTGGGCGAGGCAGCGCGCCGCCGTCCACATGCCGTGCGCGATCGCGGTCGGGAAGCCGAACAGCTTGGCCGAGAGCCGATGGACGTGGATCGGGTTGAGATCGCCCGACACCGAGCCGTAGCGGCGTCCGAGGTCGCCGGGGAGAGTCCACACCGCCGCCGGCGGGAGCCCCGAGCTGTCCGGCGGCCCCTCGGCCGCCGGCGCCGCGTCGTCGCGCCGGCCGCGGGCGAGGTGCAGCGACTCCTGCACCCACACCTTCTCCGGGCCGGCCCAGGCCTCGGTGCGCAGCGTGAACTGGCGGCCGCGCGGGTGCGGGGACAGCGGTGTGGCCCAGGCCCGCAGCGACAGCCGCCGGCCCGCGTCGATCGGCCGGTGCTGGACGATGCGGTCGGCGATGTGGACGAGGCCGATCGCTCCCACCGGGAACGAGCCGGCGGTGAGCAGCGACAGGTGCAGCGGGAAGGCGAGCAGGTGCGGGTAGGTCGCCGGCAGCACGTCGGAGACGTCGAACCCGCACACGCGGTCGTACGCGGCCAGCCGGTCGCGGTCCAGGCGCTGGTCGGCGAGCGCGAGCGCCCGCTCGGGCACCCGGCCGCCCCCGCCGCCGACGAACGGCAGCGCCGAGGCGCCCGGGACGGCCGCCAGTCCCGCCCGCGCGAACAGCCGGCCCATCGAGGGCGTCCGCGCCAGCACCTGCTCGCTCGGGGCCACGCTCAGGCTCCGATCAGCGACTGGCCGCAGACGCGGACGACGTTGCCGGTCACGCCCGCCGAGGCCGGCCACGAGAGCCACGAGACCGTCTCGGCGACGTCGACCGGCAGCCCGCCCTGGGAGAGGCTGTTCATGCGCCGGCCGGCCTCGCGCGGGCCGAACGGCATCGCCGCGGTCATCGGCGTCTCGATGAACCCCGGGGCGACCGCGTTGATCGCGATGCCGCGCTTGGCGAGCACCGGCGCCTCGGCGTCGACGAAGCCGATCAGGCCCGCCTTGGAGGCCGCGTAGTTGGCCTGGCCCGCCGCCCCCGCGATCCCGTTCATCGAGGACAGGCACACCACCCGCCCGCCGCGCCGCAGCGCCTCGCGCTCCAGCAGCGCGGCGGTGATCCGCCGGGGCGCGATCAGGTTGATGGACAGCACGGTCGACCACTGCTCCCCGGTCATGCGCCCGATCGTCCGGTCGCGGGTCACGCCGGCGTTGTGGACGACGACGTCGACGCCGCCGTGTGCGGACAGCAGCTGCTCGGCGATCCGCTGCGGGGCGTCGGGAGCGGTCACGTCGGCGATGAGCGCCGAGCCTGCGATCGCTCCCGCGACCGCCTCCAGGTCCGCGGCCATCGGCTCGACGTCGAGGCACACGACGTGGGCGCCGTCGCGGCTGAGCACCTCGGCGATCGCGGCGCCGATCCCGCGCGCGGCGCCGGTGACCAGCGCGGTCCTGCCGGCCAGCGGCGCCTCCCAGTCGGCGGACGCGGATCCCGCCCGCCCGGCCACGCGCCTGCCGACGGCGATCACCTGGCCGGAGACGTACGCCGAGCGGGGTGACAGCAGGAAGCGCAGCGTCGAGCCCAGCTGGTCCTCGGCCCCCGGCGCGACCGAGACGAGCTGGGCGGTCGCGCCGCGCCGCGCCTCCTTGCCGAGCGAGCGCGCGAGCCCCTCGAGCGCCCGTTGGGCGATCGCCTCGTCGGGATCCTCGGCTTCCGCCGGCGGAGTGGAGAGCACGACGATCCGGCCGCTCGCGCTCACCCGGCGCGCCGTCGCATGGAAGAACGCGTAAGCCTGCTCGAGCTGCTCGGCGGCCCGCAGGGCGCTCGCGTCGAGCACGAGCGCCTTGAAGCGCTGCGCGGGCGGCGGGTCCTCGGGGTCGAACACGGGCGCGGGCGATGACGACAGCGCGGCGTCGGCGGTCCGCATCAGCTCCACGCCGGCCGCGCCGAGCGTGTCGAGCGCTGCGGCGGCGACCCGCGGCGGCCGGGCGGGGTCCGACGCCGGGGCGCCGATCAGCACCGTGCCGGAGATGAGCGGCTGCCCCAGGCGGTGGCGCTCGAGGATCGGCGGCGAGGGCAGCCCCACCTGGCCGGCGATGAGCTTGCCGACCGGTGTGTTGAGGAGCTGCTGGTAGCGGTCAGCCATGGTGGGGGCCCTCCAGGATCGCGGTGACGCCGAGACCGCCCGCGGCGCAGACGGAGATCAGGCCGCGCGCCGGGCCGTCGGTCTCCGAGAGCGCCTTGGCGAGCGCGGCGACGATGCGGCCACCGGTGGCCCCGAACGGATGGCCCGCCCCGAGCGAGCCGCCGTGGACGTTGAGCCCGGCGCGGTCGATCGCGCCCAGCGGCGCGTCGCGGCCGAGCCGTTCGGCGCAGAACGCCGGGTCCTCCCAGGCCTTCAGCGTGCACAGAACCTGGGCGGCGAACGCCTCGTGGATCTCGTAGTAGTCGAAGTCCTGCAGCGCCAGCCCGGTCCGGTCGAGCATCACGCCCATCGCGTAGGCGGGCGCCATCAGCAGCCCCTCGCGCTCGTGCACGTGGTCGACGGCCGCGGTCTGGGCGGTCGAGAACCAGGCGAGCACCGGCAGGTCGTGGGCGACGGCCCACTCCTCGCAGGCGAGCAGCACGGCCGAGGCGCCGTCCGACAGCGGCGTCGAGTTGCCGGCGGTCATCGTGCCATCGGGGCCGCCGAACGCCGGCCTGAGCGTTGCGAGCTTCTCGAGGCTCGAGTCCGGGCGCAGGTTCTGATCGCGCTCCAGCCCGAGGAACGGCACGACGAGGTCGTCCATCCAGCCGCTGTCGTAGGCCGCGGCGAGCTTGTGGTGGCTCTGCACCGCGAGCTCGTCCTGCTCGGAGCGGCCGATCTCCCACTCCTGCGCCATGAGCGCCGTGTGCTCGCCCATCGACAGGCCGGTGCGCGGCTCGGCGTTGCGCGGGATCTCGGGCACCAGCCCCTTGGGGCGCAGATGGGTGAGCGCCTTCAGGCGGTCGGCGTTCGACTTCGCGCGATTGATCGCGAGCAGCGTCTGGCGCAGGTCCTCGCCGAGCGCCAGCGGCGCGTCGGAGGTCGTGTCGACGCCGCCCGCGATGCCGCAGTCGATCTGGCCGAGCGCGATCTTGTTGGCGATCAGGACAGTCGCCTCCAGGCCGGTCGCGCACGCCTGCTGTACGTCGTAGGCGGGGACACGACCGGCCCGCCCCAGCCGCGAGCCGAGCACCGACTCGCGCGTGAGGTTGAAGTCGCGGCTGTGCTTGAGCACGGCACCCGCGGCGACCTCGCCGACCGCCTCGTCCTCGAGGCCGAACTTCGCGCTCAGGTTGTCGAGCGTCGCGGTGAGCATGTCCTGGTTGGAGGCCCGGGCATACGACCCGTTCCGGCGGGCGAACGGGATTCGGCTGCCACCGAGAACGGCCACTCTGCGGGGGCTGTCGGTCATGCACGGTCTCCTCGGGTCGGGTAGCTACAGCACCGTAGCTTAACCTGCACCGCGCGCCGGACCGCGAGGCCGGTCACGCGCGGAGCGTCAGTCGCGCGGGCGGGCGGCGGTGGTGAACGCGCCGGTCGCGGTCGCCCGGCGCACGAGCGCGGGCGCGAGGATCCGCAGCGCCGCCATCGCAGCGTAGGGGCGTGGGACGTACACCTCCGCTCGCGGGCGACGACCTCCCCAGCCGGCCGCGCGCAGGATCGCCTCGGCGGCCAGCTCGGGGCGCGCGACGATCCAGCGCGTGCGCCGGCGGGCGAGCAGCTCGTCGGCGGGGAACCCCTCGGTCTGGACGAAGCCGGGCAGGACGAGGCCGACGTGGATGTCGTTCGCCGCCTCCTCGGCGTGCAGCGAGTCGCTCCACCCCGCGAGTGCGAACTTCGCCGCCGAGTAGCCGCCGGCTCCGGGCCGGCCGATGCGCGCCGCCGTCGAGGCGACGTTGACGATCGACACCGGTCCCGCCCGCGCCGTCTCGCGCAGCAGCCCCAGCAGCGCCTCGGTGAGGCGGACCGGCGCCTCGAGGTCGATCGCCAGGTGGCGGGCGATGCTCTCCCAGCCGCCGTCGGCGAACGTGCCCGGCCAGCGGGCGCCCGCGTTGTTGACGAGCAGGTGCAGCGCGCCGTGCTCGCGCCGGACGATGTCCGCGATCCGGCCCGCGCTGCCGGGATCCGCGAGGTCGGCGGCGATCACCGTGGCGCCGCCGAGCTCGTCGGCCAGCTCGCGCAGGCGGGACTCGCGCCGCGCGACGAGCACGAGCCGCGCCGGCGGCGCTCCGCGCCGCCGGCCGCCAGAGCGCGCGCCGTCGCCTCGCCGATCCCGGCGGAGGCCCCGGTGACGAGCGCGACGCGGGCGGACACTGAGGCCAGCCTATCGACGCCCCGGATCGGCCGCCCGACTGGTCCGCGGGCCGGAGGCGCGCGGTTGCAAACCTCACCACAGTTGACTATCTTTGACCATCGTCGGGGCGTTGTGGGCGGAGGGCTCCGGGGCGAGCCTGACGACGACAACGGGACCGGTGCGCGCGGCCACTCGGCCGACGGGGCGAACGCGTGACAAAGGGGAGACGGAGACGACCATGGGTGACCTGACCGGGCGGGCCAATGCCGCCACCCTACGAGTGGCCGCGCCGCGTCCGGTCCCAGGGGCGATGCCCGCACTGCGCCTCGCGGTGGCGGATCCCCGCCGGCTGATCGCGGAGACGCTCGCGCTCGCCGTGGGCGGCGAGCCGATGTTCGAGGTGGTGGCCACCGTATGGGGCGACATCGCGCCCCGGGCGATCGCCGAGGCGGCGCCCGACATGGTGCTCGTCGGGGTCGGCGCCGACGAGGAGCGAGCGGTCGCCCTGATCGATGGGCTCGGCCGGCTGCTGCCGTCCGCCGAGATCGTGATCGTCGCCGACGCGCCCTCGCGCCGGCTGCTCGGCGCGGTGCTCGAGCGCTCGCTCGGCGGCCTGCTGCTCACCGACCACCCGGCGACGGACCTGGTGTCGAGCCTCGCCCACATCGCGCGCGGACAGGCGGTGCTGCCCAGCGGCTGGCAGGCGACGCTCGCCCGGCGCTCGTCCGAGCCGCTCGACACCCTCAGCGACCGCCAGCTCGAGGTGCTGCGGCTGCTCGCCGAGGGCTGCTCCTACGAGGAGATCGGCGGGCGGCTGTACATCAGCGTCAACACCGTCAAGTTCCACACGCGCTCGATCTTCGAGCGTCTCGGCGTGCACAACCGCATGGCGGCGGTGCGCGTGCTCGGCGCCGGCCGGTAGGGCCCGTTCCCGGGGCCGTACCCGATCCTCACCCTTGAGCCGAGGGTGAGCGTTGCCACGTCCCGAGGCGGTCCCCGGAACGGGCGGCGAACCACCCGCGATGACGGCGGCGGCCCATCCGGAATGCCGTTGTGGCGCCTGCGCCGCGCCGGTAGGTTCACTTGCCATCGGGGCACCACGCGGCGCGCCCGGGCTGACCGGACTTGCCCCACACACAGGCCCGCGTCCGCGGGCCCCGCGAGCGCTCCCGACCCACCACGCGGTCAGTCGGTCCCGCGCGAGAGCGTCTCGTTGGACTCCGAGCCGGCCGGGCGCACCGACGCTCGGCCGGCGCGGCGCTCGTCGACCACGACGCAGTAGTACTCGGCCCGCCCACCCGTCTGCCCACCGATCCGACCTCCGCCGGCGGCGGAGGCGCACTCGCGGTAGACCGAGCCGGTGAGCAGCACGTAGCTGTCCAGCGATCCGGCCCCGGCGCGGAAGCGGGGCGGGGCGTGATCGCCGATCCAGGCGGCCGCGCGGACGGCCGCGTCGTGCAGCGCCGCCCGGTCCCGGATGATCTCGGAGTGGTGCAGCGCGCCGAGCGCCGCGAAGCCGGCGGTGACGAGCACGATGCAGGCCGTCGCGGCGTAGTTGCGTGCGATCGCGGCGGGCAGGTCACGGCGCCGGCTGCGCAGCGCCCGCCCGAGCAGCGGGCCCAGCGCGACGATGCACAGCAGGTTGAGGACGAGCCCGAGCACGATCCCGCCGAGCACGCTCTCGCCGGTGCCCGCCGCGGGCAGCAGATGGCCGATCACGCCGTCGACCGCGGCCAGCACGAGGAACGACGGCCACATCCACGCGCCGAGCAGCCGCCAGCGCACCCGTACGAGCCACGACAGGCTCATGCCCTAAGCGTAGGAGTCCGCTCCGGAAGCTCTAACCTTCGCCCCACAGACACGCTCGACAGGAGATCCCTGCGACCGCGTCCGTCAACCAGGAGGCCGCCGCGGAGATCCCGCGCGGCTCAAGCGCAGACGAGGGAGCATTCGAATATGGCGATGGCCGACACCGCCCCAACAGCCGGCACGGCACAGGCGGACGTACCGCAGGTCACGACGTCCGACGGGGACGCCGCACACCTCACTCCGGAGGATCGGGTCGCGCTGCTGCGCGCGATGCTGCAGATGCGGGGCATCGAGGAACGGGCGATGAGCCTCTACCGCCAGGGCAAGGTCCCCGGCTCGTTCTACGACGGCTACGGCCAGGAGGCCGTCTCGGCCGGCGCGGCGTTCGCGATGGCCGCCGAGGATCGGCTCTGCATCCTGCACCGCGACCTCGCCGCCCATCTGATCCGCGGCGTGACCCCGACACGGATCTTCAGCCAGTACATGGGCCGGGCCGCGGGCATCACCCGCGGGCGCGACGGCAACGTGCACTTCGGCGACAAGGACCTCGGCTGCGTCGGCATGGTCTCGATGCTGCCGGACATGATGCTGGTGGCGACCGGGATGGCGATGGCGTTCAAGATCCGGGGCGAGGCGCGCTGCGCGCTCACCTGGTTCGGCGACGGCTCGACCTCGCGCGGGGACTTCCACGAGGCGATGAACTGGGCCGGCGTCCAGAAGCTGCCGGTCGTGTTCGTGCTGGAGAACAACCAGTACGCGTATTCGACGCCGCTGGACAAGCAGTTCGCGGTCGACCCGGTGCGCCGCGCGGAGGCCTACGGTTTTGAGGGCATGTCGGTCGACGGCAACGACCCGGAGGCGATGTTCGAGGCCACGCGAGCCGCGCGAGCACGCGCGATCGCCGGCGACGGGCCGACGCTGATCGAGGCGGTGACGATGCGCATGCACGGCCACGCCGCCCATGACGACATGAAGTACGTCCCCGCCGAGCAGGTTCAGGAGTGGAAGCAGCGCGACCCGATCGAGCGCCAGGAGAAGCGCCTGTCCGCGCTCGGGGTCGACGTCGAGGCGCTCCGCGCCGAGGTCTCGGCCGAGCTCGACGCGGCGGTCACCGAGGCGCTCGCCGGCCCGATGCCGACCGGCGACGACGCCCTGGACGGCGTGTTCTGCACCGACGAGGCGACGCCGCTGGGTGACGGGCGGGCGCCGTGGAGCGGCTTCGCGGCGGGGGGTGGTCGCTGATGGCGACGATGACCTACCTGCAGGCGATCTCCTCCGCGCTGCGCGACGAGATGCGCGCCGACGAGCGCGTGATGGTGATGGGCGAGGACATCGGCGTGTTCGGCGGCGCCTTCAAGGTGACCGACGGGATGAGCGAGGAGTTCGGACCCGACCGCGTGATGGACACCCCGCTCGCCGAGTCCGCGATCATCGGCTGCGCCGTCGGGGCGGCCGTCGTCGGCCTGCGCCCGGTGTGCGAGATGCAGTTCTCGGACTTCATCTCCTGCGGCTTCGACCAGCTCGTCAACGTCGCCGGCAAGATGCACTACCGACAGGGCCTCGCGGTGCCGATCACGGTACGGCTGCCGAGCGGCGGCGGCTTCTCCGGCGGCCCGTTCCACTCCCAGAACCCCGAGGCGCTGTTCATGCACTCGCCCGGGATCAAGGTCGTCGCGCCCTCCACCGCCGAGGACGCGAAGGGGCTGCTGCACTCCGCGATGCACGACCCGAACCCGGTCTGCTTCATGGAGCACAAGCACCTCTACCGCCGGGTCAAGGGCGACGTTCGCGAGGGCGTCTACGAGACGCCGTTCACCGCACGCGTGGCGCGCCCGGGCTCCGACCTGGTCGTGATCGCCTACGGCGCGATGGTCGACGTGGCGCTGGCGGCCACCGAGGACCTGGAGGGCGCCTCGATCGAGGTGCTCGACCTGCGCTCGCTCGTGCCGCTCGACGAGGACGCGATCCTCGACTCGGTGGCGCGCTGCTCGAAGGTCGTGATCGTCGACGAGGCGAACATGACGTGCGCTGCGGGCGCCCAGGTGGCCGCGCTGATCGCCGAGAAGGGGTTCGAGGACCTCGACGGGCCGGTCACCCGCGTGGCTTCGCCGGACGTCCCGATCCCGTTCTCGCCGCCGCTGGAGCAGGCCGTCCTGCCGGGCGTCGACCGCGTGAAGGAGGCGTGCCGTGAGCTCCTCGCCTACTGACACGACCGCACAACTCGTGGACATCACGATGCCCCAGATGGGCGTCTCGGTCGCCGAGGGCACGATCGTCGCCTGGCGCGTCGAGGTCGGCGACCGCGTGGAGGCCGACCAGACGCTGTGCGACATCTCGACCGACAAGATCGAGACCGAGGTCCCCTCGCCGACGGCCGGGATCATCGCCGAGATCCTGGTGGCGGTCGAGGAGACCGTCGAGGTCGGCGTCGTGCTCGCGCGGCTGGCCGTCGGCGACGGCGCGGTCGTGCCGGCGGGCAGCGCGCCCGCGGGCGACGCGCCGGCCGCCGCCCCCGCCCAGCCGGCGCCCGCCGCGGCGGCCCCGGCCCCGGCGGCCAGGCCCACGACGGCGACCCCCGCCGCCCGGCCGGACGGTCGGCGCTACTCCCCGGTGGTGCAGCGGATCGCCGCCGAGCACGGGATCGACCTGGCGAGCGTCTCCGGCACCGGCCGCGGCGGACGCGTGCGCAAGCAGGACGTGCTCGCGCTCGTCAACGGCAACGGCGACGCCGCGGGGGTCGAGGATCCGCCGCTGCACATCGAGAGCCCGTACCGGCCCGACCCGCCGCCCCCGTGGCCGCGGCGGCCGCACCCGCTATCGCGCCGGCGATCGGTGGCGACGGCCTGTCGCGGATGCGCCGCCAGATCGGCGAGCACATGAAGCGCTCGCTCGAGGTGGCGGCGACCTGCACGACATGGACCGAGGCCGACATGACGCGGGTCGAGGCGGCGCGCCGCACGCTCGGCGTCACCGCGCTCGCCTACATCGCCCGCGCGACCGTCGAGGCGCTGCGCCAGTACCCGGCGCTCAACGCGTGGCTTGAGGGCGAGCAGTACACGCGCCACGCCGACATCAACCTCGGGATCGCCGTGTCGCTGGGCGACGACGGCCTGATCGTCCCGGTCATCCACCGCGCGCAGGAGCTGTCGGTCGAGGGCCTGGCCGCCCGCATCCGCGATCTCGCCAAGCGGGCCCGGTCGCGCCAGCTCACCAACGGCGACGTGACCGGCGGTACGTTCACGATCACCGCGCCCGGCCAGTTCGGCTCGATCATGGCCACGCCGGTGATCAACCAGCCCCAGGTCGGGATCCTCGACTTCGAGGCGGTCGTCAAGCGGCCGGTGGTGGTGAGCGACGCGGAGGGCAACGACTCGATCGCGATCCGCTCGATGACGATCCTCGGGCTGAGCTGGGACCACCGCGCGCTCGATGGCGCGCTCTCGGCCCAGTTCCTCTCCGCTCTGCGCGAGCGGCTGGAGAGCGTCGCCGGCTGAGGGTCGCGTCACAGGAGTAGGCTGCGCGGCCGGATGAGAGCCGCACGCCTCGCCCGGCGGGTTGCGGGACCCGCGATCGCCGCCCTGTCGGTCGCGACCGCCGCCGCACCGTCGGCCGCCGCCGCACCGTCGGCCGCCGCCGCACCGTCGGCCGCCGTCCGCGCGACACCCACCGCCCACGGCGGCGCCGAACAGGCCTACGCGGTCGGCCTGCGCCCCCACGCGCGCGTCCGGCTGCTCGCGCCGAGCGGCCGCACGCTGCGGAGCGCTCGCGCCGACGCCCAGGGCGGCGTGCTGTTCCGGCACGTCGCGCCCGGCCACGGCGACCGGATCACGAGCGCGAGCGAGGGCCGCGGCGGCTGGCGCTCGCCCCCGCTCGACGTCCTCTCCGACCGAGCCGCACCGCCGACCACCCGGCGCTACGACCAGCGCATCCACGCGGGCTACGGCTACCTCACGGTGCGCGACGGCACGAGGCTCGCGATCGACGTCCATCTCCCCCACGCCGTTCCGGCGACCTCGCTGCTCCCCGGCGGCCTGGCCCGCAACGCGTCGATCGTCAAGGTGACCAGGCCCTACCCGACGCTGATCGAGTACTCGGGCTACGGGTACGCAGACCCGGCCGGCCCGGTGAACGGGATCGCCGACCTCGCCAACCTGCTCGGGTTCGCGGTCGTCGACGTGTCGATGCGCGGCACGGGCTGCTCGGGCGGCGCGTTTGACTACTTCGACCGCGACGAGAGCCTCGACGGCTACGACGCCGTCGAGACGATCGCCCACCAGCCGTGGGTGCTCGATCACCGGGTCGGGATGCTCGGGATCTCCTACGGCGGGATCAGCCAGCTGTTCACCGCCGCCACGGACCCGCCCGCGCTGGAGGCGATCGCGCCGCTGTCCCCGATCGACTCGACGATCACGACGCTCTATCCCGGCGGCGATCTGAACACCGGTTTCGCGCGCACGTGGGCGCGGGCGCGCGTGCTCGACGGCAAGCCGTTCTCCCGCACCGCCGACCAGTCCTATGCGCTGGAGCGGATCGAGCAGGGCGACCGGGTCTGCCGAGCGAACCAGGCGCTGCACGGCGAGGCGGTCGACCTCACGCGCGAGATCGCCGCCCAGCGCTACTTCCACCCCGGGTTCGACAATCCGCTCGACCCGGTCACGTTCGTGCACCGCATCCACGCCGCGACCTTCCTCGCCTGCCAGTTCACCGACGAGGAGACCGGCGGCCACTGCCCGGATCTCGCGGAGCACTTCACCGGCGCCCGCCGGCGGTGGTTCTTCTTCGAGAACGGGACCCACGGAGACTCGCTCGACCCCGAGACGCTGGTGCGGCTCACCGACTTCTACGAGCTCTACGTCGCCCACCGGCGGCCGCGGCTCGACGTCGACATCGGGCCGGGCGAGACGATCCACACCGGCCTGGACACCGCGATGAAGCTGGTCGGGCCGACGCTTCTGAAGATGGCGTTCGGGATCCGCGGCGGGACGCTCGGGAACCTGCCCGCCGACCCGGTGGAGAGCGCGCCCGGCTACCGCGTGGCGCTCGCGCGATGGAACCGCACCCCCGCGGTGACGATCGGCTTCGACAACGGCGCCGCGCCCGGGACCACGTTCGGGATCCCGCTGCCGGCGTTCACCGCGACCGCGCCGCGGTTCCCGCTGCCGGGAACGCAGGCGCAGTCGTGGTACCTGGCGCCGGGCGGCGCGCTCAGCGCCGTGCCGGGCGCGAGCGGCGAGGACACGTTCACCTACCGCGCCGCCGAGGGGCGCGTGACCGACTGGCACGGGCACAACGACGGCGCCGGCGGCCTGTGGGGGCTGCACCCCCGCTACGCCTGGGCCTCGCCGCGGGCCGGGCGGGCGGTCTCCTACCTCACGGCTCCGCTCGCCCACGACACGGTCGTCGTCGGCGCGGGGACGGTGAGCCTGTGGGTGAAGTCGAGCAGGCCGGCGGTCGACCTGCAGGCGACGGTCACCGAGGTGCGGCCCGACGGCAGGGAGGTCTACGTCCAGAACGGCTACCTGCGCGGCGACGCCAGCCGGCTCACCCGCGGCTCGACCCCGCTGCAATCGGGGCTCACGCTGCGCCGCTCGCAGCTGCGCCCGCTCTCCCCCGGCCGCCGGACGCACGTGACGATCCCGCTCTACTACGAGGGGCACGCCTACCGGGCCGGCTCGCGGATCCGGCTGATCGTCTCCTCGATCGGCGGCGACCAGCCGCTGTGGTCGTTCGCGGACCCGACCTCGCCGGGGACCGCGCCGGTGACGGTCGGCTACTCCGGCGCGATGGACTCCCGCCTCACCCTGCCGGTCGTCGGATCGATCGCCGTCCCCACGGCGCTGCCGAGCGACTGCGGCGCGCTGCGCGGCGAGCCGTGCCGGGCCTACCGGCCGCTCGTCAACGCCGGCAGCTGAGCCCGCCGTCAGGCGACGTTCCAGCCGTCCTCGCCGTACGACCACGAGACCGCGGTCGAGCGCACGAAGATGCCGTCGTCCGTCCCGTCCTCGGTCGGCCACACGGCGATCTTGTCGCTGTCGGGGTAGACCGAGACGGCCGGTGAGCGCTGGGCGGAGAACATCATGACCCGGCACGCCACCTCGCCGCGGTTGGCGATCTTGTGCGCGCCGGCGGCGCCGGCCGGGAAGCGCACCACCTGGCCGGCGCCGACCGCGCGCTCGCCCTCGGGGGTGCGGACCGCCGCCTCGCCGGCGACGACCAGCAGCCACTCCTCGACGAACTCGTAGTGGTACGGGCACGAGGCCGCGCCGGGCGCGATGTCGTACACGTACGCCGAGGTCTCGCTCGACCCGGCGAGGCCACCGAGGTCGACCCGGCCCTCGATCGGCCCCTGCTCGAAGATGTTCACGGTCTCGTCCACGGCGGCTCCTCCCGGCGACGCTGATCTGCGGCGATTGTCGCCTACCCTTCAATCAATGGACCGCACGCGACCGGAACTGTGGGTCGTCGCGCTCGGCGAGGTCGAGTACACGGAGGCGCTCGCGCTGCAGGAGCGCGTCCGCGACGCGCGCCAGGCCGGGATCGTCCCCGACGTGATGTTGCTGCTCGAGCACCCGCGCGTCTACACCCGCGGGCGGCGCTCGGCGCCGGGGGAGCTGTCGATGGGCGAGGAGTGGTACCGGGCGCGGGGGATCGAGATCGTCGAGGTCAACCGCGGCGGCAAGATCACCTACCACGGCCCCGGCCAGCTCGTCGGCTACCCGATCGTCGCCGTCGACGACGTCGTGGAATACGTGCGCACGCTCGAGCGCGGCCTGGTCGACGCGCTCGCCGGGGAGGGGATCCGGGCGCGCGCCCGGCCACAGGACGGCCCCGACTACACGGGCGTGTGGGTGCAGGACCGCAAGATCGCCTCGATCGGCGTCCACGTCGCCCGCGGCGTCACCACCCACGGCTTCGCCGTCAATGTCGACAACGACCTGGAGCCGTTCGGCTGGGTCGTCGCCTGCGGGCTACCCGGCGTGACGATGACCTCGATCGCCGCCGAGCTCGGCGGCGCCGGCGACGAGGCGATGCGCTGCCTGCGCCGCCGCGCCGCGTTCTGCGTCGCCGAGGCGCTCGGCCACCGCCAGCGGCTCGTCTCCCGCGCGCGGCTGGAGCAGGCGGTCGCCGGCGCCGCGCTGACCGCCTGAGCGACCGTCGCCGCCGGCGCCCGGCTCGGGGAGCGCGACCGACAGCCGGGGCAGGAGCGTGTGCACGAGCGGGCCGATCGCGAGCGCGTACAACAGCGTCCCCACACCGAGCGTGCCCCCCAGCAGCCAGCCGCACAGCACCACCGTCGCCTCGATGCCGGTGCGGACGAGCCGCAGCGAGCGGCCGCTGCGCCGCACCAGCCCGGTCATCAGCCCGTCGCGCGGGCCGGGCCCGAGCCGCACGCCGATGTAGGCGGCGGTGGCCAGGCCGTTGAGCGCGACGCCGCCGACGGTGAGCGCCGCCCGGAGCGCCGGCGCGTGCGCGGGCCCGAGCATCGACAGAGCGGCGTTGGAGACGACGCCGATCACCACCACGTTGCTGATCGTGCCCACGCCGGGGCGCTGGCGCAGCGGCACCCAGGCGAGCAGGACGATGGCGCCGACTCCGATCACGACCAGCCCGAACGAGACGTGCAGGAGCCGCGCGAGCCCCTGGTGCAGGACGTCCCAGGGCATGACCCCGAGGCCGCCACGGATCATCATCGCCATCGAGACGCCGTAGAGCACGAGGCCCGCGGCGAGCTGCGCCAGGCGGCGCGGCCCCATCTGCATCGAGAACGCCATTGCCTGGAACCCTAGCTAGGATTGGCCGGTGAACAGCAGGCCAATTTGAGGAAAGTGGCATGAGCGACACGACACCGCCGCGCCGCCTGGCGGCGCTCGTGGGCGAGCTGCCGCGCGACCGCCGGCCGCTGTACGCGACGTTGGCGTCCCGGCTGCGGCTGCTCATCTCCGACGGGCGCGTGCCGGCGCTCACGCGACTGCCGGCCGAGCGCGAGCTCGCCCGCGAGCTGGGACACAGCCGCGCCACGGTCACCGCCGCCTACGCGCGGCTGCGCGACGACGGCTGGGCGGACGCGCGCCGCGGCGCGGGCACCTGGACGAGGCTGCCCGACACGCGCCGGCGCAGCGCCTGGGTGCCCGAGCCGGTCGACGACGACCGGATCGACATGGTCCACGCCGCGCCCGCGGCCCCGCCCGGGCTGGCCGCCGCGCTCACCGCCGCGCTGGACGATCTGCCGCGGCTGCTGGCGGGGCACGGCTATCACCCCGCCGGCCTGCCCGACCTGCGGGCCTGCGTCGCCGACCGCTACACGGCGCGGGGGCTGGCGACCACCCCCGAGCAGGTGCTCATCACCGCCGGCGCCCTGCACGGGGTCACGGTCGCGCTGAGCGTGCTCGCGCGGCGCGGCCAGCCGGTCGTGATCGAGCATCCGAGCTACCCCAACGCGATCGACGGCCTGCGGCGGCTCGGTCTGCGTGCGGTGCCGGTCGCGATCGGCGAGGACTCGACCGCGTTCGTCGGTGAGCTCGCCCGAGCGTCCGCGCAGGTCCAGGCCCCCGTCGCCTACGTGATGCCCGACTTCCAGAACCCGACCGGCCAGCTGCTCGACACCGCCTCGCGGGCGCGGCTGTCCGGCGGCCTTCACCGCGCCGGCACCACCGCCCTGGTCGACGAGACGTTCTGCGAGCTCGGGCTCGACGCGCTCGCGCCCGCGCCGCAGGCGGCCGCGGGCCCCGCTCAGACGGTGACGGTCGGGACCCTGAGCAAGTCCGTCTGGGGCGGATTGCGCATCGGCTGGCTGCGAGCCTCCCCCGCGCTCGTGCGCCGGCTCACCGACGCGGCCGTGGCCTCGCATCTGTCGGGGCCCGCGATCGAGCAGCTCGCCGCCTGCCACCTGCTCGACGGCCTGGCGAGCATGCTCGCCGAGCGTCGCGCCGAGACCCGCCGCCGGCGCGACGCGCTGCTCGCGGCACTGGCCGCGCGGCTACCCGGGTGGCGCGTGAACCGCCCGCCGGGCGGACTGGTCACCTGGTGCGCGCTGCCCTCGCCCCGGTCCAGCGCGCTGGTGGCGGCCGCCGAGCACCGCGGGCTGCGCATCGCCGCCGGTCCGCGCTTCTCGACCGGACATGCCTTCGAGGACCGCCTGCGACTGCCCTACACCCAGCCGATCGAGGTGCTGCAGCGCGCGGTCGCGCTGCTCGCCGAGACGGACGCCGCCGTCGCCGTCGCCGCAGATGGTCCGCGACGGCGGGCCGCGGCCGCGCGCGAGCCCCAGCCCGTCATCTGACGCCGCGCCGCCCGCACGGCGCGGCGCCGCGCCGCGCGCGCGGCGCGCTCAGGGCAGGATCAGGTGGCTGTCGCCGAACTCGTGCCACAGGTAGCCGCTGCTCGACCGCGCTCGCGTAGCAGCGTTCGACGAGCTCCTCGCCCGCGAGCGCCTCGAGCATCTGCAGGTGCGAGGCGCGCGGCTCGTGCCAGCCGGTGATCAGCCCGTCGACCGCGCGCAGCCCGCGCTCGGGGGTGACGACGAGGCTCGGTCCAGCCCCGCCGGGCTCGACCGTTCCGTCGGCGCGGCGACCGTCTCCAGCGCGCGCACGACGGTCGTGCCGACGGCGATCACGCGGCCGCCCCAGCCGCGCACCGCGTTGACCAGCCGCGCGGTCGCCGGCGGGACCTCGTAGTGCTCCGGGTAGGGCGGCTCGTGGCGCTCCGGTGACGAGACGCCGGTGTGCAGCACGAGCGGCGCGAAGCAGCACGCCGCGCGGCGACCAGCCGGGTGATCAGCTCGGCGGTGAACGGCCGGCCCGCGCTCGGCATCTCGGCGCTGCCCGGGCGCGGTCGCGTAGACGGTCTGGTAGGCCTCCAGCGGCCAGCGACCGCGCACGTAGCCGTAGCGGATCGGCCGGCCGTGGCGGGCGAGGTAGCGGTGCAGCGGCTCGCCGGTAGCCCGGCTGCGCGCGAGCCACAGGCGCCCGCTGCCGGCGTACGGCGCGAGCAGCTCGAGGCGCCCGCCGCCGGCGAGCGCGATCGCGTCGCCGGCGCGGCCGGCCAGCGGCGACTCGCCGGCGCTCGGCGCTGCGCAGCTCGACGACGAACAGCGTCCGTCGCCGGCGAGCGGCGCGCGGGTGCGAACCGCACCTCGATCGACGTCGCGCGGCGCGGGTCGCGGCGCACCGCGGCCGGCAGCGTCGCCGAGGTGTTGACGACGAGCAGGTCGCCCGTCGACGCAGGAACTGGGGCAGCTCCCGGAAGCGGGCGTGCGCGATCTCGCCGCTCGGCGCGCCCGGCGACCATCAGCCGCACCTCGTCGCGGGCCAGGCCGCGTGCCTCGGGCGGCTCGCTCGCCTCCAGTGCGGGCGCGAGCTCGAACGCGAGCGCGCTCACGGCCACCCCGCCGGCATGTCCCGCGCGCCGCAGGTCGCGAGCCCGGTAGCGCCCGCTGCGGGCGGGCGCTCGATCAGCGCGAGCAGGCCGGGCACGCTCTCCTCGGGCGGCGGCCGATCGGAGATGTCCTCGCCGGGGAACGCCTCCTGATGCATGCGGGTGCGCATGTCGCCGGGGTCGACCGCGTAGACGCGCAGCCGGGATGCTCGGCGGCGAGCACCGCGGTGAGCTGGTCGAGCGCGGCCTTGGAGGAGCCGTAGCCACCCCACCCGGCATAGGCCTCGACGGCCGCGTCGGAGGTCACGTTGATGATCGTGCCGCCGGCGCCATCCGCGGCAGCGCCAGCTGGATCAGCGCGAGCGGCGCGAGCACGTTGACCTCGTATGACGCCGCGCAGGTCGCTCAGCGGGTAGGCGGCGAGCGCCGGTTGCGGGCTCGGGCCGAGGATGCTCGCGTTGTTGACGAGCAGGTCGATCCGCCCGCCGGCGGCGCGCGACGAGCGCCGCGCGGTGGGCGCGCGTCGGCGACGTCGCCGGGGATCGCCCGCAGTCGACGCGCTCGAGCCCGCCGCGGCCGCCGCGAGCCGCGTCCCCGTCGTGCGCGCGTCGATGACCACCGCCAGCCGCGCGCGGCGAGCTCGCGCGCGAGCGCGAGCCCGAGCCCGCGCGAGGCGCCGGTGACGATCGCGACGCTCCCGCCGCTCATCGCGCGCCTCCGCCGTCCGCGGCCGCCGCGGCGCGCACGCGGTCGTAGTTGAGCCGCATCAGCGCGATCACGTCGCGACGTCGGCGTCGCTCGGCGATCGCGCCGCGCCGCCGGCCCCTGCGCGGCTCCGGGAACACCGGATGCGCACGATCCGCCCCTGCGCGCGCAGCTCGGTCCAGAGCTCGCGCGGGGAACGAGAAGTGGGCGGCGTGGTCGCCGTGGAGATGGCCGATCTCGCGGCGCCCCACCCGGAACGCGAACTCGCCGCGCCGGCCCGATCCCGGCCTCGACCCCCGGCCAGCGACCTGACCTCCTCGGTGATCCGCTCGCTCGCTGTCTGTGACGCCCTGCCATCGTCGTCTTCGAGGCTGACATCTCAGGCTCCTCACGTCGGTGTTCGATGTTGCGCCGTAGACTACAAGCTCAAGTGAACTTGAAGTCAAGCGCGAGATGTGATTCCCTGTGGGACATGTCGGAACTGCTGAAGATCGGCGAGGTGTCGCGGCGCAGCGGCGTCGCCTCCTCGGCGCTGCGCTTCTACGAGGAGCGCGGGCTGATCAACTCGACGCGGTCGGGCGCCGGGCACCGCGCCTACCCCCGGTCGGTCCTGCGCCGGATCGCCTTCATCGTGTTCGCTCAGCGCATCGGCCTCACGCTCGACGAGATCGCCGTCGAGCTGGCCAAGCTGCCGGGCGACCGCGCGCCCACCCGCCGCGACTGGTCGCGGCTGTCGCGCCAGTGGACCGAGCGGATCGATCAGCGGATCGCCGAGCTCCAGCGCCTGAAGTCCGGGCTGACCGAGTGCATCGGCTGCGGCTGCCTGTCCCTGGACCGCTGCGCGCTCTCCAATCCGGGCGACCGCGTGGGCGCCCGCGGCCCGGGCGCGCGCTTCTGGATCGGGGACCCTCAGCGTGCCTGACCGCGGCGGCGACCGGGCGCCTGTCCGCGGCGGCGACCGGCGCGCGCGAGCCCGCTCATCCATACGCAACATTGCCTCGATACCCTGTGTTCATGGCAGAGCGTGAGCATCGGACAAGGTCGCGGGCCAACCCGGGCGGAATGGACGTGCTCACGGTCATCGGCCGCGACGTCGAGCCGTTCCGCGGCCGCAAGCCGCCGTGGTTCAAGGTGCCGGCGCCGGGCGGACCGCGCTACCGCGAGCTGCAGCAGCTGATCTCCGAGGAGAACCTCCACACCGTCTGCCAGGAGGCCGCCTGCCCGAACATCGGCGAGTGCTGGCAGCGCGGCACCGCGACGTTCATGATCCTCGGCGACACGTGCACCCGCCGCTGCGGCTTCTGCAACGTGCAGACCGGCAAGCCGACCTGGAACGATCCGCTGGAGCCCGCGCGGGTCGCCCGCAGCGTCGCCCGGATGGGATTGCGCCACGCGGTGATCACGTCCGTGGACCGCGACGACCTGCCCGACTACGGCGCCTCGGCGTTCGTCGGCGTCATTCGCCAGATCCGGCGCCAGGCACCGCGCTGCAAGGTCGAGGTGCTCACCCCCGACTTCCGCGGCGCCGAGATGCCGCTGGCCAAGGTCGTCGCCGAGCGCCCGGACGTCTTCAACCACAACGTCGAGGTGGTGCCGCGGCTGTACCCGGTCGCGCGACGCGGCTCGACCTGGGAGCGGTCGACGCGGGTGCTGCGCAACGCCAAGGAGCTCGGCGGGGACGAGGTGACGACCAAGTCGGGGCTGATGGTCGGGCTGGGCGAGTCGTTCGAGGAGATGGTCGACGCGCTCGGCCGGCTGCGTTCATGCCACGTCCAGGTGCTCACCGTCGGGCAGTACCTGCGCCCCACCGAGCGCCACCTGCCGATCGTGCGCTACTGGCATCCCGACGAGTTCTCGGCGCTCGAGGCGGCCGCCTACGAGCTCGGCTTCGACCACGTCGCGGCCGGCCCGCTCGTGCGCTCCAGCTACCACGCCGATCAGCACATCGTCCAGGACCAGCCCGGCGCCGGCCCGCTCGCGGAGGCGCTCTCGGCATGAGCCCCGGCCGCCGGCGCGCGCTTCTCATCCTGCTCGCCGCCGGCGCGCTCACGCTGCTGCTCGCTCCCGACGCGCTCGCCTCCGCCGGCGGCGGGTCGAGCGGCTTCAGCGGCGGCGGTGGTGGAGGCGGAGGCGGCCACGGCGGCTTCGCGCTCTACCTCATCTTCGACCTGCTGATCCACATCGCGCTGCTCGGTCACGGGCTCGGCGCGATCGTGCTGGCCGCGATCGCGATCGGCTACCTGTTCTTCACGCGCGTGCTGCCGAGGATGAGCGACGACTGGCAGGAGCGCGCGGCCGGGCGCCGTCCGCGCCGGCGCCGCCGAGGGCCATCCCAGCGCGAGCGCCGAGTCGAGCTCGCCGCCGCCGAGGCCGCCGAGTCGGATCCCGCGTGGGGCGCCGACGAGGTGCGGGCCGCGGCCGGCCGGCTGTTCAGCGAGATCCAGGTCGCGTGGGACCGCGGCGACCGGGCCCGCCTGCACACGCTCGTGGGCGGCCACCTGGTGGGCGAGTGGGACCGCCGCCTGGACGACTTCGAGCGCCGCGGCTGGAGCAACCACGTCGAGGTGCTCGGCGAGCCGTCGGTCGAGCTCGTCGGGCTCACCCACCGCGGCGACGAGGCCACCGACCACGCCGTGGTGCGCATCGACGCGCGCATGAAGGACTACGTCGTCGACCGCTCCGGCCGCCGCCTCAAGCGCAATGGCCGGCTCGGCGAGACCACCCGGGTGCGCGAGTTCTGGAGCCTGGGCCGCCGCCACGGCGCCTGGAAGCTCATCTCGATCGAGCAGAACCGCGAGGGCACCCACGCCCTGGACGAGCAGATCGTCGCCACCCCGTGGGCCGACGACCGCGGCCTGCGCGACACCGCGCTCGTGGAGGGCGCGGTCGCCGACGCGGTGCCCGAGGGTACGAGGGTGGGCGAGGTCGCCGGTCTCCGTACGAGGGGGACGCGCAGGGCGCCGCCAACGACCTCAGCCTCGCCGACGGCCGCTTCTCGCCCGACATCCTCGAGGTCGCCGCGCGCCGCGCGGTCGACGCCTGGGCGGCCGCGATCGACGGTCCCGAGGGGCGCTGGACGCGATCGCGACCCAGAAGGCCAAGCGCGAGCTGCTCCATGCCGGCGACACGAGCGGGTCGCTGCGGCTCGTCGTGCGCGGCCCGGTCGTCCGGCGGATTCGGATCGTCGGCCTCGACGCGAACGCCGAGCCGCCGACGATGACGATCGAGGTCGACATCTCCGGCCGCCGGTATGTGGAGAACCGCGACACCGCGGCCGTCGTCGCGGGCAGCCGCACGCGCATGCAGAGCTTCACCGAGCGCTGGACGCTCGCCTCACCGACGACGAGCGCCAGCCGTGGCGGATCACCTCCGCCGGCGCGCCGGTCGGCCTCGCCTGAACCCGGCGCCGACCGCTCGCTACACCGTGATCGTGGTCCGCGTCGCGCTGCTGGTGATCACGATCGCGCTGACGGCGGCGATCGCGGTCGCGACGGTGAACGACACCGTCCATCACGGGGTGTCGTGGCTCGACGTCGCGGCGCTGCTCGTCGTCGTCCTGTTCGCGACCGGGATCTGCGGCGCGCTGTGGGAGTCGACCCGCCGCCGGTCGCGCCGATAGGCGACCGCCGTCCGCGGCCGCTCGGGTAGGGTGGTCGCCGTGTCGGTTGTGGACGTGATCGCAGCCAAGCGCGACGGAGCCCCGATCGAGGAGCGCGCGCTCCGCGCGCTCGTGCTCGGCTACGCGCGCGGTGCGGTGCCCGACTACCAGATGGCGGCGTTCCTGATGGCCGGGCGGCTGCGCGGCTTCGACGACGCCGAGGCGGCCGTGCTCACCCAGGCGATGCTCGACTCCGGAGACCGGATCGACCTCTCCGGGCTGAGCGGCCCGACCGTCGACAAGCACTCGACCGGCGGCGTCGCCGACGGGACGACGCTCGTCGTCGCGCCGCTCGCCGCGGTGCTCGAGATGCAGGTGCTCAAGCTGTCCGGGCGCGGCCTCGGGCACACCGGCGGCACGCTCGACAAGCTCGAGGCGATCCCCGGGATGCGGGTCGCGCTCTCGACCGGCGAGCTGATTGACCAGGTGCGGCGGATCGGGATCGCGGTCGGCGCCCAGACCGCCGACCTCGTCCCCGCCGACCGCAAGCTGTACGCGCTGCGCGACGTGACCGCGACCGTCGACGACCCGGCGCTGATCGCCTCGTCGGTGATGTCCAAGAAGCTCGCCGGCGGCGCCGCCCACATCCTGCTCGACGTCAAGACCGGCGCGGGGGCGTTCATGGTCGACTCCGGCGACGCCGGCCAGCTCGCGCGGCTGTGCGTGGCGATCGGCGAGCGCGCCGGGCGCCGGACGGCGGCGCTCATCACCGACATGAGCCAGCCGCTCGGCGCGATGGTCGGCAACGCGGTCGAGATCGTCGAGGCGGTCGAGGTGCTGCGCGGCGAGCGCCCCGGCCGCCTCGCCGACCTGTGCCTGGAGCTGACCGGCCGGCTGGCGGCGCTCGCCGGGCTCGCCGGCGACGCCGCGCAGGGCCGGCGCGACGCCGAGCGGGCGCTGCACAGCGGCGCCGGACTGGAGCGCTTCGAGGCGTTCGTCGAGGCCCAGGGCGGCGACCCGCGCATCACCGAGGACCTGTCGCTGCTCCCCCAGGCCGCCGTCCGGCTCACCGTCGACGCGGGGCGCGACGGCTGGCTGCACGCGATCGAGCCGGTGGCGATCGGCCGCGCGGCGGTGGCGCTCGGCGCCGGCCGCGAGCGACTGGAGGACGCGATCGACCCGGCGGTCGGGATCGAGCTGCTCGCGTCGGTCGGCGACGAGCTGCGCAGCGGCGAGCCGGTCGCCCGGATCCTGGCCCGCGACGAGGCGAGCGGGGAACGGGCCGCGACCCGCGTGCGCGACGCGCTGACGGTCGCCGACGCGCCGGCCCCGGCGCCGGCGCTCATTTACGACGTGATCGATTCGGAGGCCCCGAGATGAGCGAGCCGCAACGGAGCGAGCGCCTGGAGACCCTCGGGGTCGCGCCGATCCCCGAAGAGCGGCGGACGATGACCCCCTGGCGGGTGTTCATCGTCTGGACGATGGCCTCGGCCTCGGCGCTGACGCCGATCCTCGGCCAGCTGCTGTTCAACTTCGGACTCGTGTGGCTGATCGTCGCCGTCGTCGTCGCGTGGCTGCTGGCGTTCATTCCCGCCGGCCTGTTCTCCGAGATGGGACGTGAGGTCCCGCTCACGGCCCTGATCGTCGCCCGCCGGACCTACGGCCAGGCGGGCGCGTTCGTGTTCAGCGCGCTGTTCACGGTCGTCAACATCGGGTTCTTCGGGCTGAACACCGCCGTCGCCGGCGAGCTGCTCGCCGCGATCGCCCATTCCTCGTCGGCGACGCCGTGGACCTGGCTCGTCGGACTGCTGCAGACCGCGGCGGTGCTCATCGGGATGCGCTTCCTGGAGCCGTTCTACCGCTATACCGCGCTCGTGTTCGTGGTCTGCTACGCGGTCCTCGTCGCCTACCTGTTCTCCGACTACCACCTGAGCATCCCCACAGCGCAGGGCGCGCTGCACTGGGGTCCGGCGCTGACGACCATCCTCGGGCTCTCGATCCTCGCCTGGACCTACAAGCTCTCAACCGTCACCCGCTTCGCCCGGCCCCGCCGCCGCGAGCAGGGCACCGCCCCCGCGTGGTTCCTCGCCGCGTCGGTCGGGATCATGCTCGCCGTGCTCCTGCTCGGCGTCGTCGGGCTGCTCTCGCAGGAGGGCACGCACAACTGGAACGTCGCACTGCTCGGCACCAAGCACTCGTGGGTGGGCACGATCGCCGCGATCGGCGTCGTGCTCGCGATCATCCACACGAACGCGATGAACCTCTACCCGTCGACGATCGACCTGCTCGTCGCGGCCAACACACTGCTGCCCCCGCGCCGGTGGGAGCAGCCGGTCGGCACGCTGATGCTTGGCATCCTCTCCACGCTGCTGGCGGTGGCCGGGATCCTCAACCACATCTCAAGCTTCATCGACTCGATCGGCGACGCCTTGTTCCCGTTCACGTTCGTGATGCTCGTCGACTGGATCTACGTCCAGCGGCGGTCGACACCGGCCGAGGCGTTCTTCCGGACACCGCGGGCGTGGCCCGACTGGCTGTCGCTCCCGGCCGGCATCGCCTTCTCGATCGGCTGCGCCTTCTCGATCTGGTTCGGCGACATCGCGCCCGCGTGGTGGCTGCATCAGGTGCCCACCCCGTTCGTCGGCGCGCTGATCAGCGGGGCGCTCTACGCACTCCTCGCCGTGCGGCCGGCGGTGCTCGCGACGCTGCTCCCCGGCGCCGGGCCCGCCGGTGCGCGCGCGGGGGTCGACTCCGGCGGCGAGCTCTCCGGCGCGACCGGGCACCGGAGCGGCGGGTGAGCGGCGCGCACGCGCCGGACGCCGGAGGGCTGCGCTTCGGCACCGCCGGGCTGCGCGCCCCGATGGGACCCGGCCCGGGCCGCATGAACCGGGAGGCCGTCCGGCGGGCGAGCGCCGGGCTGGCGGCGTACGTCGCACGCGAGCGGGCGCGACGCGGCGCCCGGGGTCCCGGCACCGTGCTCGTCGGCCACGACGCCCGCCATCACTCCGCCGAGTTCGCCCGCGACGCCGCCGACGTGTTCGCCGGCGCGAGGCTGCGCGGAGCGCTGATCGACGGGCCCGTCCCGACCCCGGTGCTCGCTCACCGAGCGCTGGAGACGGGGGCCGACGCGGGCGTGATGATCACCGCCAGCCACAACCCGGCGACCGACAACGGCTACAAGGTGTACGGGGCCGACGGCGTCCAGATCGTCCCGCCCGCCGACGCGGAGATCTCGGCGCTGATCGACGCCGCCGGGCCGGAGTTCGCGCTCGGCACGCCGGAGCCGATCGCCGCCGAGGCCGCGATCGCCGGCTACCTCGACGCGATCGTCCCGGCGGCGCTCGCCCACGTCGGCTCCGAGCGCGCCCTCAGCGTCGTCTACACGCCGGTGCACGGCGTCGGAGCGGCGACGCTGCAGCGCGCGTTCTCCGCCGCCGGGTTCGGTCCTCCGCGGATCGTCGCCGAGCAGGCGGCGCCCGATCCCGACTTCCCGACGGCGCCGCGGCCCAACCCGGAGGAGCCGGGGGTGCTCGACCTCGCGCTGCGCGACGCGCGCGCGGCCGGCACCGACGTCGTGCTCGCCAACGACCCCGACGGGGACCGGCTCGCGGTCGCCGTCCCCTGGGACGGGGCGGTGGGCGGCTGGCGCATGCTGACCGGCGACGAGGTCGGAGCGCTGCTCGCCGACGCGCTCCTCGCCGGGGTCGCCGATCCCCGGAGGTGGCTGCTCGTCACCACGGTCGTCTCCAGCTCGCTGCTGGCCCGCCAGGCGCGGGCCGCGGGCGCGCATCACGCGCAGACGCTCACCGGCTTCAAGTGGATCATGCACGCGACCGCCCCGGAGCCCGGGGTCTCGCTGCTGTTCGGCTATGAGCAGGCGCTCGGCTACGGGGTGACCGAGCTCGTCCGCGACAAGGACGGGATCTCGGCGGCGCTCGCGATGGCGGCGATCTGCGCCCACGCGCGGGCGCAGCATTCGAGCGTGCGGTCGCGGCTGGACGCGCTCGCCGAGCGGTTCGGGCTGCACGCGACCGCCGAGCGCTCGCTCGCGCTCGACGGCGCTCGCGCGCTCGACGCGGGAACGGCGGTCGCCCGCCTGCTGGCGGCGCCCCCCGGCCGGCTGATCGGCCACGAGGTGACCGCCGTCGACGATCTGTCGGCCGGCGAGCGGCGCACGCCCGGGGGCGGCGTCACGCCGCTCGGTCTGCCACCATCGACCGGGGTGGTCATGCACGCAGGTGAGGAGGTGCGGCTCGCGGTGCGCCCCAGTGGCACCGAACCGAAGCTGAAGCTGTATCTGCAGGTCGTGCTCGGCGTCGCGCCGGGTGGGGCGGACGCGGCGCGGGCGCACGCGGACACGATGCTGTCGGCGCTCGGCCGACAGACCGAGGAGCTGATCGCGCCGTGAGCCCGGGGCCGAGTCGCGCCGAGCTGGCGGCGATGATCGACCACACGCTGCTCGCGCCCGAGGCGAGCGACCACGACGTCGAGGCGCTGTGCCGGGAGGCGATCGAGCTCGGCGTGTGCGCCGCGTGCGTATCGGCCGCGCGCGTCCCGGCCGCCGCGCGCGCGCTGTCCGGCTCCCCGGTGCGGCTCGCCGCGGTCGTCGGCTTCCCGTCGGGGGCGCATCTGGCGGCGGTCAAGGCCGACGAGGCGGCCCGCGCGCTCGCCGACGGCGCGACCGAGCTCGACATGGTGATCGACCTCGCCTACGCGGCCGCCGGCGACTGGGCGATGATCGGCGAGGAGATCTCCGCGGTGCGCGCGGTCGCCCCCGCGCCCGTCGTGCTCAAGGTGATCATCGAGTCGGCGGTGCTCGGCGAGTCCCGGATCGACGCCGCCTGCGCCGCGAGCGTGCAGGCCGGAGCGGACTTCGTCAAGACCTCGACCGGCTTTCACCCGGCCGGCGGGGCGAGCGAGGCGGCGGTCGCGCGGATGGCCGCCGACGTCGCCGGCGCGGGTCTCGGCGTCAAGGCCTCGGGCGGGATCCGCACCGCGGCGCAGGCGCTCGCGATGGTCGACGCCGGCGCGACCCGCCTGGGCATGTCCCGCAGCGCCGAGGTCCTCGAGGAGGTCGAAGTCGACAACTGACGGCCGGCGGCCCGGCGTCTCAGCCGTGGTGCAGCGCGCGCTCCACCCACGGGGCGAGCGCCTCGCCGGTGGCCACGCCCTCCCCCGCCACCCGCAGCCAGCCGGCGGGCTCGCGGCCACGCATCTGAAAGCGGCTGACGTGCGGCTCGGCGAGCAGGCGGTCGGCCTCGTCGGGGTCGAGGCGCAGCAGCAGCCCGCCGTCGTGGCTGGCGGCGATCGCCATCCGGCCGCCGACCATGAACGCGAGGCCGCCGAACATGCGCTTCTCGGTGACGCCGTCGGTCCCGGACAGCGCCTCGCGGATGCGGAGCGCGAGATCCTCGTCGTAGGGCACGGGCGCAGCGTACCCGCGCGGCCGCGGGCGCGGGCCGCTCAGACAGGCCGCGCCATCTCGAACCAGAGCTGGGTGGGGTCGCGCCGCAGCGGCCGCTCCTCGCCCTGGCGCCGGAAGCCGAGCCGCTCGTAGAAGCGGATCGCGGGCGCGCCGTCGGCCATCACCCCGAGCCGCAGCCGCCGCGCCCCGGCGGCGGCCGCCCACCCGCGGACCGCCTCGGCGAGCGCCGCGGCGACGCCGCTGCCGCGCGCCGCCGGGTCGACCCACATGCCCCACAGCGAGACCGTCGACTCCGCCGGCTCATACCAGCGGCCGCCCGCCATCCCCACCGGCTCGCCGTCGTCGAGCGCGACGAACACGACCACGTCGATGCCGTCGGCGGCGGCCGCGTGGGCGCTCCATTCGGCGTCCGGGCGCTCCGCCTCGTCGGCGAGGGCCACGCCGAACGCGTGCGGGCTGTCGGCGAGCGCCCGCAGGCGCAGCGCGCGCAGCAGTCCCCCCTCGTCCGGGCCCAGGCGCCGCACCGTGGCGTCCATCGCCGGTGGCCTCAGGCGCGCAGCGCGGACTCGACCCGGTCGAAGCGCCCGAACGACCAGAGGTCGGCGACGCGCTCGTCGACGTCCTCGGGCGTGATCGCCTCGAGCGACTCGGTGCCGAACCGCTGGACGGTGAAGGACGCCAGCGAGGTCCCGTAGGCGACCGCGTTGCGCAGCACGTTGTCGTCGAACGTTCCGCCCGCGTGGGAGGCGATGAAGCCGACGAAGCCGCCGGCGAACGTGTCGCCGGCGCCGGTCGGGTCGACGACGAGCTCGAGCGGGTAGGCGGGCAGGGAGAAGTAGCTGTCGGCCGTCACGAGCGTCGCGCCGTGGCCGCCCTGCTTGGCGACCACCATCGTCGGGGCCGACCGCCAGCTCAGGATCTCCCGCGCGGCGGTGTACAGGCTCGGCTTGCCGGTGAGCTGGCGCAGCTCCTCGTCATTGAGGATCAGGCAGTCGACGCGGCCGATGATCTCCAGCAGCTCGTCACGGGCGATGTCGATCCACAGGTTCATCGAGTCGAGCGCGACGAACTCGGCGCGCTCGCACTGCTCGCGGACCTGCAGCTGCAGGCCGGGCTGGATGTTGGCCAGGAACAGCACCTCGGCGTCGCGCGAGGCCTCCGACAGCTTGGGCGCGAAGTGCTCGAACACGCCGAGCTGGGTGTCGAGCGTCTCGCGCGTGTCGAGGTTCTGGCCGTAGCGCCCGCTCCAGAAGAACGAGCGCCCGCCGGGGACGTGCTCGACGTCGTCGACGTTGGCCCCGCGCGTGCGCAGCACGGCCATCTCCTGCTCGCCGAAGTCGTCGCCGACCGGGCCGACGAGGTTGACCTGATCGAACATCGAGGCGGCCAGCGAGAAGTACGTCGCGGCGCCGCCGAGCATGCGGTCGCGCGTCCCGTACGGGGTCTCGACGGCGTCGAAGGCGATCGATCCGACAACGGTGATGCTCACGGCGGCGCAGGTTACGACACCGGGCCCCGACGCGTCCGAGCCGGGTGGAACGCCGGCCTCCCGATCGGCGTCACCACGGATCGCGCCCACCTGCTGCCGTGGGGTGCGAGCGCTCGCCGGGCGGCCCGGGCCCGGATGCCATCATCGGGGCATGATCCGCGTGATGCCGACCGTCGGCGCCGAGGTGCTCATCGATCACCTCGGCGCCACCGAGCACGGCGTCGTGCAGCGCGTCGACGCCGAGCAGCGCGCGCTGCTCGTCGCCACCGAGAGCGGCGATGTGGAGCGGTTCGTGCTCAACCGGGCGACCGCGCGCTTCACCGCCGGCGGCGCGCTCACCGGCGCGCGGCTGCGGTTCCCGGCGGCGGAGTGAGCGATCCGATCTGCGAGGGTGAACTCGATGTTCGACGTGCTCGCCGACCACGTCACCGGCTCGCCGTTCACGTATCTGCTGATCGTGGCGGTGTGCGCGGGCGACGCGCTGCTGCCGCTGTTCCCGGCGGAGGTCGTCGTCGTCACCGCGTCCGTGCTGGCGGCGAGCGGGCGGCTGCAGATCGCGGTCGTCGTACTCGCGGCGGTGATCGGCGCGATGATCGGCGACAACTGCGCCTACGGCCTGGGGCAGGGCGGGCTGCGGCCGCTTGCCGACCGGCTGCTGCGCTCGCGCCACGCCCAGTCGCGGCTGGAATGGGCGCGCACCCAGCTGCGCGAGGCCGGCCCGTGGATCATCGTCGTCGCCCGGTTCGTCCCGGGCGGGCGGACCGCGACCACGTACGCGGCGGGCACGCTCGGGATGGCCTGGCGGTCGCGGTTTCTGCCCGCCGACACGGTCGCGGGGGTCGTCTGGTCGCTGTATGCGACCGGGCTCGGCTACGTCGGCGGCGCCACCTTCGAGCACAACCTGTGGCTGCCGCTGCTGATCGCCGCCGGCGCGAGCCTCGTCATCGCGTTGCTCGGTGAGCTGCTGCGCCGGTTCGTGCTCGACCGGCGCACGCGTTAGCGCAGCGACTCCACCAGCACCTCGGCGTCGTGGCGCGGGGTCTCGGTGACCGCGCGGCGCAGCACCGGCTCGTCGGCGGCGCGGACCGGCGCGATGCGCGCGCGGGCGGCGAGCTCATGCAGCACCGTCTCCATCTCGAACTGGGCGAACGCCGCGCCCAGGCAGCGGCGCACGCCGCCGCCGAACGGGATCCACGTGTACGTGCCCGGCGGGCGGCCGAGGAAGCGCTCAGGGTCGAAGCACTCCGGGTCGGGATACGTGTCGGCGCGCCGGTTGACGAGATACAGGGCGGGAACCACCGCCGTGCCCGCGGGCAGCTCGTATCCCGCGACGGTGAGCGGCGCGGCCAGCACGCGCTGGACGATCGAGATCACCGGCCGCAGCCGCAGCGTCTCCTGGACGACCGCCGCCGCGTATGCGGTCGAGGTGCCGGCGCGCGCCTCCTCGCCCAGCCGGGCGAGCATCTCCGGGTGTCGCGCCAGGCGCTCGCCCGCCCAGGCGAGCGCGTTGGCGGTCGTCTCGTGCCCCGCCACCAGCAGCGTGATCAGCTCGTCGCGCAGCTCGGAGTCGCGCATCGGCGTGCCGTCCTCGTAGCGGGCGGCGAGCAGCAGAGACATGATGTCCGCCCGCTCGCCCGGCTCGGTGTCGGTCGCGAGTGCCGTCCGGCGCTCGGCGATCTCGGCGTAGAGCAGCCGGTCGACGGGCTCGCGCACTCGGCGGAACGGCCCGAACCGTGCCACACGCTCGGGCCCGAGCGCCACGAACACCGGCCCCCAGCGGCGGTCGGTGCCCATCGCCAGCAGGCGCCGCAGCGCGACGCGCAGCTGCTCGCGGCGCGCGCCATCGCCGACGCCGAGCACGGCGCGGAGGATCACCTCGAGCGTGAGCGCCTGCATCCGCGGGCGCAGCCGCTGCGGCTCCCCCGGCGGCCAGCGGTCGATCTCGGCCCGGGCGATCCCGGCGATCAGCTCGCGGTAGCCCGCCATCCGCGCCCCGTGGAACGCCGGGAGCATCAGCTTGCGCTGGCGCAGGTGGGCGCGGCCGTCGAGCAGCAGCACCGAGTCGGGACCGAGCACGGGCTCGAGGATCCGGTTGCCCTCCCCCGCCCGCGCGATCTCCGGATCGGCCTTGAAGATCGTCTCGACGTCGCGTGGATGCGAGATGACGACCCACGTGCCCTCACCCGCGATCCGCAGCGTGAACGTGTCGCCGAACCGCCGCTGGCACTGGCCGAGCATCCACTGCGCGCGCCGGATCCACAGCGCCGTCTGGACCGTCGCGCCCATCCGTGGGCCGGGCGGGAGCGCGGAGGAGACGACCGGCACCGGGCGTGCGTCATCTCAGGCACCGTAGAGGACCCTTGGCTGACGCACGTCGTAGAGTCGCCGTCGCTGTGACCACTGCCGATCCCACCCGGCCCGAGCTCGTCGGCTCCTTCGGGATGACGGCGAGCACCCACTGGCTCGCCACCGCGACCGCGATGGGGGTGCTCGAGCGGGGCGGCAACGCGTTCGACGCCGCCGCCGCGGGCGGGTTCGTGCTGCAGGTCGTCGAGCCGCACCTCAACGGCCCCGGCGGCGAGGTGCCGGTGCTGCTGTGGAGCGCGGCGGAGCGGCGGGCGCACGTCGTCTGCGGGCAGGGGGTTGCGCCGCTGGCGGCCACCCCCGCCGCGATCCGGGCGCTCGGGCTCGAGCTGATCCCCGGCACCGGGCTGCTGCCGGCGACGGTGCCGGGCGCGTTCGGCGGCTGGACGCTGATGCTGGAGCGGTTCGGCAGCTGGGAGCTGGCCGACGTGCTCGAGGCCGCGATCGGCTACTGCCGCGGCGGCTTCCCGGCGCTCGCGCGGGTGTCGGCGACGATCGACGGGATGGCCGAGACGTTCCGGGCGAGCTGGCCGACGTCGGCCGCGGCGTGGCTCACCGGTCCGGGCGGCGGCGCGCCCGCGACCGGCGCGCGGCTCACCAACCCGGCGCTCGCGGCCACCTACGAGCGGGTCCTCGCCGAGGGGGCCGCCCACGGCGCCACTCGCGAGTCCCGCATCGCGGCCGCGCGCGACGCCTGGTACCGCGGCTTCGTCGCCGAGGAGATCGAGCGCTTCTGCGCGCTGGCGGTCCCCGACGGGCCGGGCGAGCCGCACGCGGGGTTGCTCACCGGGCAGGACCTGGCCGTCTGGCAGCCGACGCTCGAGGCCCCGGTCAGCCACGACTACGCGAGCGTGACCGTGTGCAAGACCGGCGCCTGGGGCCAGGGGCCGGTGTTCCCGGCGCAGCTCGCGCTGCTGGAGGGGCTCGACCTCGGCTCCGCGGCTTTCCTGTCGGCGGACTGGATCCACTGATCACCGAGTGCTCGAAGCTCGCGTTCGCCGACCGCGAGGCGTGGTACGGGGACTCGCCGCTGCTGCCCGACACCGTCGGCGCGCTGCTGGACCCCGCCTACGTCACCGAGCGGCGCGGGCTCGTCGGCGAGCGCGCGAGCCTGGAGCTGCGGCCGGGCGCGGCCGGCGGGGTCGCGCCGCGGCTGCCGGCGCTCGCCGAGGGCGCCGGAGTGGGCGGCGCGGGCCTGGGCGAGCCGACGCTCGAGCCCGACCCGGACGCGCGCGGCGACACGTGCCACATCGACGTCGTCGACCGCTTCGGCAACATGGTGTCGGCGACGCCGAGCGGCGGTTGGCTGCAGAGCTCCCCGTCGATCCCGTCGCTCGGCTTCTGCCTGGGCACGCGCGGCCAGATGTTCGTGCTCGACGAGGGGATGGCGAACACGCTCGCGCCCCGGCGGCGGCCCCGCACGACGCTCTCGCCGAGCCTCGCGCTGCGCGACGGCGAGCCGTGGCTGGCGTTCGGCACTCCCGGCGGCGACCAGCAGGACCAGTGGTCGCTGTCGCTGCTGCTCGCGCTCGTCCACACCGACCTCGACCTGCAGCAGGCGATCGACGCGCCGGCGTTCCACAACGACCACTTCCCCAGCTCGTTCTACCCGCGCGAGGCCCATCCCGGCCGGGTGATCGCCGAGAGCCGGATCGACCCGGCGGTCGTCGCGGAGCTGCGCCGCCGCGGGCACGTGGTGGTCGTCGTCGAGCCGTGGCGGCTGGGGCGGTTGAGCGCGGTCGCGCGCTCCGACGGCTTCCTGCGCGCGGGCGCCAACCCCCGCGGGTCGCAGGGGTACGCCGCCGGTCGCTGAGCGGTCAGCCGGCCTCGGCGGCGATCGTCTGGCGACCGCGGATCGCGTGGACGGTCGCGCCATGGGCTCTCATCGCGGTGTCAGGCCGCCGGCAGGTTGCCGACCGCGGCGCCCGACTGGCTGATCAGCAGCGCGACCGCCTGGGTGCGGGTGCGGCATCCCAGCTTCTGGACGGCGTTGCGCACGTGGGTGCGCACGGTCTCGCTCGACAGGAACAGCCGGGTGGCGATCTCCGCGCCCGAGAAGCCCTCGGCGAGCATCGAGAGGATCTCGCGCTCGCGCGGGCTGAGCATCGCGGGCCCGCCCCGGGTCGGTCGCTTGGGCAGCTCCGGCATGCGCGCCGCGGCGAGCGGGTCGACGTACCGCCGCCCGCCGATCACGGCGCGCAGCGCCTGCATCAGCGTCGTTGTGGCGCTGGACTTGAGCACCAGCCCGGGGGCGCCGATGCCCGCCACCGCGCCCAGCGCGACCCGGTCACGACCCGCGAACACGATGACCGGCGCGTGCGGGCGCTCGGCGAACAGCTCGGTGAGCATCGGCGCGGTCGAGGTGTCCTCGAGCAGCGTCTCGACGAGCGCCACGTCGTAGCGACGACGGCGCAGCAGCGCGGCGGCCTCGCCCACCGTGGCCGCGATCCCCGCCACCCGGAACCCGGCCTCGCGCAGCGTCAACTCGGTGCCACGACGGACGGTGAGTTGGTCGTCCGCCACGAGAACTTCGGGGATCCCGCCCGCCATGCCGGGTCATGTTCGCAAGAAAACCGCGATCCGTCTACCTCAAGTCGGGGATGGTTCATTTCGACCAGCCGGCCGAAAAGGCAGTGAGCGCTCGAACTTGAGCCTCCCCGCGACCCCCCTGACCTGGGTGCGAAGTGCGGTCGCGAGCCAACGATGCAAGGTGGATCCTAAATGGGTGGAACTGCACTGAAGGAGCGCTCGGGCCGCTTGTCGGCCGAGGAAGCGCTCCAGCTCTGGACCAGGTACAAGGCCACCGGCGATCCTGCGCTGCGTGACCGGCTCGTCCTGACCTTCGCCCCGATGGTGAAGTACATCGTCTACCGCAAGGTGCGTGAGATGCCGGCCCGCTGCGAGGTCGAGGACTTCATCTCCTGCGGCCTGGAGGCGCTGATCCGGTCGATCGACCGCTACGACCCGGAGCGGGGCGCCACGCTCGAGCAGTTCGCCTGGACGCGGATCCACGGCGCCGTGCTCGACGAGCTGCGCCGCAACGACTGGGCGCCGCGCTCGCTGCGCCGCTGGGACCGCGAGCTGACCAAGGCCCGCGACAGTTCATCGGGCTCTACGGCCGCAAGCCGACCCGCGACGAGCTCAGCGACGCGATGGGCGTCCCGCCGCAGGAGCTCATCCGTCGCCAGGACGAGCTGGCCCGCTCCCAGGTCGGCTCGCTCAATACGCTCGTGCACTCCGACGAGGAGGCCGCGATCGAGCGCATCGACACGCTCGCCTCCTTCGACCGCGACACCGACCCCGAGAACTCCGCGATGGCGACGATCGCCAAGGAGCGCTTCCGGGAGGCGTTCGAGTGCCTCGCGTCCCGTGAGCGCAAGGTCGCGGTGCTGCTGTACGTCTACAACCTGACGCTGCGCGAGATCGGCGAGATCCTCGGCGTGACCGAGAGCCGCGTCTGCCAGCTGCACTCCCAGATCCTGAAGAACCTGCGCCGCCACCTCCAGGACGACGAGCAGCTGTTCAGCTTCGTGTCCTGAGCGGCGGCCGCCGCAACTGAGCGGGGGCCGAGACAGCGCGGATCGCGTCCCACCTGCGCGACCCGCCCCGGCCGCCCGCACCCCTCTCCGCGTCAGCCGGACGCGCCCCGCCTCACGACTCCCCGCCCGCCGGCGGGGAGTCGGCGCTTTCGCCGGCGGGCCTGCCGAGCTCGGGCACGGCGCCCTCAGGCAGCGCGGTCGCGGCCTGCACGGCCGCCTCGTTCTGGGCCTTGATCTCGAGCCACAGCTCCTCGCGGTAGACGCGCACGGAGCGCGGCGCATCGATGCCGAGCCGCACGATCTGGCCGCTCACCTCGATCACGGACACGTAGATGTCATCGCCGACGATGATCCGCTCGCCGCGGCGGCGCGTGATGTTGAGCATCGCCACAGTATGGCGGGCCGGTTCCCGGTGGGTGAGGCGGCGTCCACGCGCGGGCGCGCGGCGCGCGGGACCCGGGAGGCGGGCGCTCAGGCGGCCGGGCGGCCGGCCAGCGCCTCGGCGAACAGCGGGGCGCGCAGCTCGGCGTCCGAGACCTGGTTGATGACCTGGTGCCCGCGACCGTCGCGGACGAGGATCGGGGCCTTCTGGTTGGCCGTGAAGTCCTCCAGGGCGGAGGCGGCCACGACCGTGACGTAGACGTCGACCGGGGCCTCTCGGTCGTAGCCCAGGCGCTCGACGTCGTCGTCGGTGAGCTCCACCGAGAACTCCGAGAAGAAGCGGTGGGGCTCGGTGACGGGCAGCGAGAGCGCCGGGTTGTCGATGCAATGCAGCCACATGAGCGGACTGCCGGGCCGGCTGGTGAGCAGCGCGAACCGATGTCCCTCGAGGCCGATCAGGCCCTCCGGGAACTCGATCACGGTCGAGGGGTCGATGTCGACGCGCCCGAAGCGGGGGCTCTCGATGGTGAGTGTCATGTCTGTTGGATACCCGATTGTGGTCATAGCGCGGTCAGCCGGTGAGGAAGCTCATCAGCGAGGTCTGGACGATCGAGGCGCCGGCCTTGAGCGCGGCGGTGAACGCCGCCTGCTCGTTGGAGTAGGTCGTCATCGTCGTGGCCATGTTCGCATCCTGGGTGTTGCCCAGCTCCGAGGTGAGGCTCGTCTGCATGTCGGAGAGCGTCGTCGACGCCATCGTCATCTGATCGGTCGAGGCCCCGAGCCGGGTCTGCAGCGTGTTGAGCGAGTCCAGCCCGTTCTGCAGGTCGGTGAGGTCGCTCGAGTTGAGCGCGGCGGTGCCGCTCCCGGAGGTCAGCTGGTTGTAGATGTTGGTGAGAGTCGGCAGCAGGCCCGTGCCGGTCGAGACGTTGGCCCCCAGCGCCTGCGAGATGTCGACCGACACCGTCGCCGTGGAGGCGGGTCCGATCTGGCGGGTGACCGCGCCGCCGCCGGCGTAGGCGCCGGTCGTGGGGTCGTAGGGCGGCGTCGAGCCGGCGGTACCGCTGAACACGTACTGGCCGTTGTACTGGGTGTTGGCGCTCGCCTTGATCGACGAGATCAGCTGCCCGATCTCGGCGCCGATGTCGGCCTGCTGGCTCTGGCTGAGGGTGCCGTTGCCGGCCTGGGTGACGAGCTCCTGGGCGCGCTGCACGTCGCTCTCGATCGAGCCGAGCGCGGTGGTGCCCGTCTGAGCCCACGCCTGCCCGTCGACGATGTTGTTGTTGTAGTCGCCGAGCTGGCTGAGCTGGCCGTTGAGCTGCACCACGAGCGCGGCGCCGTAGGGGTTGTCGGAGGGCTGGTTGATCGTCTTGCCCGTCGACAGCTGCTCCTCGGTGGTCGCCAGCGCGTTCTCGGACTGGTTGAGCTCACCGAGAATCTGGTTGGTCGTCATCAGGGGGGTGATTCGGCCGAAGCTCATGGCCCTCAGCCTCCGACGCTGGTGAGCAGGGACTGGATGACGGTCTGCATCGTGTTCATCACGCGCGCCGAGGCCTGGTAGCCCTGCTGGAAGGTGATCAGGTTCGTCATCTCCTCGTCGAGCGAGACGCCCGACACGGACTGGCGCTGGTTGGACAGGTTGGTGAGCAGCGACGACGCCGTGGTCGACGAGTCACTCACCTGCGCCACGCTGTTGCCGACCTGGCTGACGAACGCCGACAGGTCGTTGACCGCCGACGTCTGAGTGGCGTAGACCGCCGAGTCGGTGCTGCTCGGCAGGCCGGCGAGCGTCGCGGGCGTCATCGACGGGTTGACGGCGATGTTGGCGGCGGTGATTCCGGTCGACGGCGAGAAGAAGTCGGTGGCGGTGCCGGGCGGGGTCGGGTTGACCGCGCCGTTGACGAGGCCCGCGACCTTCTGGGCGACGGTGTCGAGCTCGCCCTGGATCTGCTGCAGCGGCGCGCTGGGGTCGCCCGGGGTGGTGTCGGCGAGCTGCGCGAGCGCCCCGATCGTCCCGCCGACCGTCGTCCAGTCGGAGCCGAACGCGGTCGACAGCGAGGGGGGCACGGCGGTCGAGGGGTCCGGCACCGTCGGGGGCGTCCCGCCGTCGACGAGCGGCGGCGTGATCGTCGCGCCGGTGCTGCTCATCAGGTTGATCGTCTCCGAGCCGTTGGTCTGCTGCTGCACCTGGATGTTGACCAGGCCCGACAGCTTGTCGAGGATCTGCGCCCGCTGGTCCTGGAGCGAATTGGACGACAGCCCGCTGGCGTTCTGCGCGGCGATCTGCACGTTGAGCTGGGCGACGTCGGTCGCGTACTGGTGCAGGTCGCCGGTGTCGGAGGTGAGCGTCGACAGCTGGGCGCCGGCCTGGGACTGCAGCGTCGAGATCTGCTGGGAGGCGGCGTTCAGCTGCTGGGTGAGCGTCTGGCCGGCTTCGACCACGCTGGACCCGAGGCTGGGGTTGGTCGAGAGCGACTCCCACGTCGAGTAGAACCCGGTGAGCGCCGACTGCAGCCCCGTGGTGGCCGACGTGTTGAGGTCGCCCTCGGTGTTGGAGAGCTGGTCCGAGAGCGTCGAGTAGTACGACGAGCTCGCGTTCGCGGTCCAGTACTGGCCGTCGACGAACTGGTTGTCGTCGCGCGTGATCGACTGGATCGAGACGCCGGTGCCGATCTCGATGCCCGGGTTGTTCCCAGCGCCGGTGAACATCGTCAGCGACGGGTTGTCGACGAGGTTGACCCGCTGCCGGGAGTAGTTGGGGTTCGACGAGTTGGCGATGTTCTCGCTGGTCGTGTCGATGCCGGCCTGCATCGCCTCCAGGCCCGAGAGCGCGGTACCCAGCCCGGCGTACGTGGGGATCGTCACGGTCAGACCTCCAGGTCGAGGACGCGATGGGACGTGGTCAGCTTGGTGCTCGCCTTGCGGGCGCGGCCGGCGGCGCCGTAGCCGAGCGTGTGATCGACGTCGGCGAGCGCGAGCAGGTGGTTGAGGAACGCGAGCTGCTGGGCCATCAGCCCGCGGTTGGTGTCGTGCTCACGGCGGATGTGGCGCAGCAGGTCGCGCAGCGCCACGCTGCGCTCGCGCAGCACCTCCGCGGTCTCGCCGTCGACGAGCGCGCAGATGCGCAGCAGCGTGACCTCGGAGGGCTCCAGCCCCAGGTGGCCCGCGGCCCGCGCGAGCAGGCCGGCCCGCTCTGAGTCGATCGCCGCCCGGCGCTCCAGCTCGGCCTGCATCAGCCCGGCCAGCTCGACGACCTTGTGCACGGCGCGCGCGCGGATGGCGCCGCCCTGCTCGAGCACGATCGACAGCAGCCGTCGCGCCGACACGAGCTGGACGTCGAGATGGGCGATCACGTCGGAGCCGAGCGTGGCGTCGGACAGGGGATGCCGGAGAGCGGTCATTTGGTGATGTGGAGCGCGAGGGAGGGATCGAGCGACTGCGCGAGCTGCATGGCAAGGCCGCCCGCCCCGCCGGAGGACATGACGCCCTGGGTGAGCGCCGAGGAGAGAAGCGATGAATAGGGACCGCCGGCGCTTGCCGAGGAGCCGTCGCCGGAGGAGTCGGTGGAGTCGGTGGAGTCGGCGGAGTCGGCGGAGTCGGTGGAGTCGCCGCTGAGCGTGGAGCTCAGCTGCTGGGTGAGCTGGTTGACGAACACCTGCTCGAAGCCGAGCCCTTCGGCGTAGGCGGCCTTGGCGGCCTTGTCGCCGTGCTTGATCGCATAGGGCTCCGAGGCGTAGTCGGTCGCGGGCAGACCGCCGGACACCGGGGGCACGGGGGAGCTCATGACCGCTATGCCCCGGAGCGCAGCTGGTTGGCGATCTGGAGCATCTGCGACTGGTACTGGACGGCCTGGCTGTCCATGTCGTAGCTCTCCTGGGCGTTCATCATCCCCGCCATCGCCTGGGCCATGTCGACGTTGGAGCCGACGAGCGCGCCCTGGTGCAGGGTCGCTCCGGTCGCCGGCCGGATCGCGCCGCTGGCGGCGGTCACCGAGAACGTGCTGTTGCCGTCGGCCAGCAGCTGCCCGGGCGCCGGGACGGTCACCAGGCTGAGCTTGCCGAGCGGCTTGGCGCCGAGCGAGACGGTGCCGTCGGCGCTGATCTTGACGTTGGCGGGGTCGGTGCCGCTCGGGATCGTGATCGCAGGCTGCAGCGGGTCGCCGTTGGCGTCGGTGAGCTGGCCCTTGGCGTTGAGCTGCAGCGCGCCGTCGCGGGTGAGGCCGGTCTGGCCGTTGGGCAGGCGGACCTGGAGGTAGCCGTCGCCCTGGATCGCGACGTCGAGCGGACGGCCGGTCTGCTGCGCGGCGCCCTGGGTGAGGTCACGGCCGACGATCGACGCCGAGGCGCCCGCGCCGGTGGCGACCGGCGAGCCCGAGGAGACGCCGCCGCTGGAGTACAGGAGATCCTGGAAGCCGACGTCGACCGACTGATAGCCGGGCGTGTTGGCGTTCGCCAGATCGTTGGAGATGGCGTTGAGCTGCGTCTGCTGCGCCTCCATCCCGGAGGCAGCGGAGTAAAGACCTTGAAGCATCTATCAACCTCCCGGTACCGCGCCGGTGCTCTGGGCGTTCTCCTGCATGGTCTTGTCGATCGACTGGATCGCGCTCTGGCCGGACTGGTAGGCCCGCAGCGAGGCGATCATGTCGGTCATGGTGGAGATCGAGTCGACGCCGGACTGCTCGAGCTCGCCGGAGTGCACCACCCCGGTCCCGCGACCGGTCGGCGTCCCGGTGAAGAGGTTGTTCCCCTGCTCGGCCGCGCCCGCCAGCGTGAACACGCCGAGGCTCGTCGGCTTGACCGTGCCGCCCGGGCCGGCGGTGATCGGCTGGCCGCTCTGGGAGAGCACGAGGTCGCCGCCCGAGTCGGTGAGCTGGTTGGAGGCGTTGATCGAGAAGCGCCCGTCCTGGGTGTAGCGCACCCCCTGTGAGGTGCGCACCGCGAAGTAGCCGTCGCCGGCGATGCCGAAGTCGAGCGCCTGGCCGGTCGACTCCAGCGGCGCCGCCGCCGTGTTGGTGACGGTCCTGGCGATGTCGACGCCGGCGTCGAGGGAGCCGATCGTCTGGCCTGTGGAGCTGTTGTTCATCAGCAGCGAGTCGAAGCTCTGCTGCTCTGAGAGCTGAGCCTTGTATCCGGGCGTGGAGCCGTTGGCGAGGTTGTTGGAGAGCTCTGACTGGCGGACCTGCTCGGCGAGCATGCCCTGAGCTGCGATGGCAAGACCGATGTCCATATGGGCCACGTCATCGTCGCGGCCGCCCAATCCTTGAGCGGGAGTGCGCGGCACTCAACTTCGGGCCCCCGTCGCCGATGACAGGCGGGATCCCTCGATCCCAAAGGTTGACGCATGGCGCTTCGGCTCACCGGCAGCATCCACACCGACGAACCCCTTCCCAGCGATCCGGAGACGGTCGCGGCCGGACTGGCCGCCCGCGCCCGCGCGGCGCTCGCGGACGGCGCCTGGGCGACGTTCGCGGAGGTGCTCGCCGAGTGCGGCGTGCTCGACGACCCCCAGCGCCGCCACCGGGCCGAGCTGGGCGTGCTCGAGCAGGGGCTGATGTTCGCGCGCGGGGCGCCGGAGTCCGCCGCCGTGCGCGCGTTCGTCGCCGTGGCCGACGGCGCGCTGACGATCCTCGACCGCGAGCCGAGCGAGCCGGTGCTGCTCGGGTACGCCGGCGTCGCCTGCTACGAGCTGTGGGCGCTCGACGGCGCCCGGGCGCTGTTCGGCGCCGCCGCGCGCCTGGACCCGAGCCTGCCCGATCTCGAGCGCAACCGCTCCGAGCTCGCCCGCCGGCTGCGCGGCCCCCGCCCGCGCCGCCCGCTGCACGGCGCGGTCCCCGGCCTCGTGCGCCGCGCCCGCAGGATCGCCGGCCGCGCCCGCGCCGCGCGCGGGCTCACGCTCAGCCTGTGCATGATCGTCAAGGACGAGGAGCGCATGCTCCCCCGGTGCCTGGAGGCCGCCCGGCCGGCGGTCGACGAGATCATCGTCGTCGACACCGGCTCGAGCGACGCGACGATCGAGATCGCCCGCTCGTTCGGCGCGCGCGTGATCGAGCGCCCGTGGACCGGATCGTTCTCCGAGCCGCGCAACGTCTCCTTCGACGCCGCGACCTCGGACTGGATCCTCTACCTCGACGCCGACGAGGTGCTCGTCGCCGAGGACGTGCAGCGCCTGCGGGAGCTGACCGGTCACACCTGGCGCGAGGCCCACCACCTGATCGAGACGAGCTTCGTGGAGAGCTCGGCGACGGCGCCGCGATCGTCAACACCGCGCTGCGGCTGTTCCGCAACCGCCCCGAGTACCGCTTCACCGGCGCGATCCACGAGCAGATCTACAAGACGCTGCCCAGCGACGTCCCGGGCCGCATCGGCCACAGCTCGGTGCGCATCGAGCACTACGGCTACCTCGAGGACACGCGCGCGGTGAAGGACAAGTCGACGCGCAACCTCACGCTGCTGCTCGAGCAGATGGGCTCGGGCGCCGCACCGACGCCGTTCCTGCACTTCAACCTCGGCTGCGAGTACGCCGCGGCGGGCGACACCGACAAGGCGGCCGAGGAGCTGACCAGCGCCTGGGAGATGCTGCTCGCCGCGCGCGAGGTCCACACCACGCTCTACGCGTCGTCGCTGCTGGCCACGCTGATCCGCTCGCTGCGGCTGAGCGGCCGAGCGGCGGAGGCGATCTCCTTCGCGCAGGCCGGACTGGAGCACTTCCCGGCCTTCACCGACCTGCTGCTCGAGCAGGCGGCCGCCCACCTCGACGCGGGCGAGCCCCGGCTCGCGGAGTCGCTGCTCGCCCGCTGCGTCGAGCAGGGCGACGCGCCGGCCCGCTTCGGCGGCCTCGTCGGCAGCGGCACGTACCTGCCGCGGGTCGCGCTCGCCAAACTGGCGCTCGACCGCGGCGATGCGGACACGGCCGTCGCCCACCTCGACTGGTGCATCGAGCACCACCCCGCCTACCTCGGCGTCGCCGCACAGTACGTGCTGGCCCGCCGCCGCCAGGGCGCGGCGCCGGTGGCGATCACCGACGTGCTGGGCGCTCGCCTCCAACCGCTGACGGTCGCCGTGAGGATCGCGGTCGCCCGGGCGTTCGCCCGCACCGGCGCTCCCGCGGCCGCCGTCGCCCAGTACCGGCTGATACTCGCGCAGGGCGACGACAAGCGCTGCAGCGCGGTCCGGGTCGCGCTCGCCGAGATCCTGCTCGCGCACGGCGAGTGGGCCGAGGCGGCCGACGCCGTCGCCGCGATCGCGACCGACGACCCCTATGCGGCGCTCGCGTGCCGGATCGAGACCGCCGCGCGGCTCGCCGCCGGCGAGCTTGCGCAGGCCCGCGCGGCGAGTGCGCGCGCGACCGCCGTCGGACTCGCCGCGCCCGAGCGCGAGCTGCTCGACGCGTGGACGGAGGCGGCCGAGGGCGGACCCGTCAGGGCGGGCCTGGCGGTGGCCGGCGTCCCGCTGCTGGCGACGATGCTGGAGTTCATGTTCCGCGCCCGGGCCCAGACGCCCTACGCGCAGCTGCGCGCGCTGCTCGACCGCTCGCAGCTGCCCGCCCGCGAGGTCGCTCAGCTGGTCGCCGAGATCCACCTGCGCCACGGCGACCCGGCCGGCGCCGCCGCGCAGTGGCTGGCCGTCTGCGCAGAGACGCCCGACGCCCGCGCCCGCCTCGGCCTCGCCCAGGTGGCGGCGGTCACCGGACGGCGCGATGACGCGATCCTGTTCGCTCGCGCCGCGCTGGAGCTCGACCCGGGCTTCACAGGCGCCCGCGAGCTGATCACGCTGCTGCAGCGCGAGGCCCTCCCCCAGCCGGCATGAGCCCGGGGCGCTTGGACGGATGATCGAAACGCCTTCAAGTTCGGCGCGGGCGCAGGCGAATACCCCGGGTACAGGGCACGGAGGTCCATGCCGGATCGCCGCTCGCCCGCTCCGCGCATCCGACGAGCCCTATGACCATCGACCCGATCTCCGCCGACCTCACGCACGCCTTCTCGGCGAGCGTGCGCGCCGCCCGGGACGCGAATCCGGCCGGTCCGGCGACGCCGGGCGCGATCCCGAGCTCGCCTCCACAGGAGGTGTTCGCGTCGATGCTCACCGCGGCGCAGGCCGCCGACCGGCTGGCCGCCACGGGACGGGCGCTGCACTTCAGCACCGACGCGGGCACCGGCCTCTCGGTGCAGCTCACCGACCTCGCCGGGACGGTGCTCGGCACGGTGGCGCCGAGCACCGTGCTCTCCGTCGCCTCGGGCAGGATCCTGGACTGACGACCACCTGGAGCTGAACGTGTCCACTCCCTCGACCTCCTCCTCCACCTTCAACACCAACTCGAACTACACCCTCAGCACGCTGACGGGCAGCTCGACGCCGCAGCTCACCGGCCTGTCCTCCGGCCTGAACACCAACCAGATCATCGAGGAGCTGATGGCGGTCAAGCAGCAGCCGCTCACCAGCCTGGAGAACCAGCAGAGCATGCTCAACGCGCGCAACACCGCGCTCGAGACGCTGCAGGGTGAGCTGCAGACGGTCCAGACCGACGCGACGGCGCTGCTGGATCCGAGCCTCTATCAGCCCACGCAGAGCGTCAGCTCGAGCAACTCGTCGGCCGTCGCGGCGTCGCTGACCTCCAGCAACGGGGCCGTCGAGGGCGGCTACGAGGTGTCGGTCACCGCGCTCGCGCAGTCGGCGCAGCGCACGTTCACGTTCAACTCGGCGAACGCCGACTCGTTCACGGTCGACGGCGAGGCGGTCTCGGTCACCGCCGGCGAATCCGCCTCGGACTTCGCCGCCTCGGTCAACTCGAACTCGAACCTGTCGTTCTACGCGACCGCGACCCAGTCCGGGAACATCGTGCTCTCCGAGCGCGCCACCGGCAACCAGGGCACGTCCAGCTACCTCAGCGTCGTCGGCTCCAGCGGCTCGCTGGTGGAGAGCACCGCCCCCGGCTACACCCCCTTCGCCGGCCAGGACGCCGCGTACTCGATCGACAACGGCGCGACCCAGTACTCGCACTCCGACACGGTCCCCGACGCGATCCCGGGCGTGACGCTCACGCTCTCGAGCCTCACCGGTCCCACGCCGGCGACCGTCAACGTGGCCCAGCCGGCCGTCGCCTCCGCCTCGGTGTCCAGCGCCCTGCAGCAGTTCATCAGCGACTACAACAAGACGATCACCGACATCCAGACCCAGCTGTCGACCGCCCCCTCGGACACGAACGGCACCGAGGCCGGCACGCTGTACGGCGACCTGGACCTCAAGGACGTGCTCTCCCAGATGCGCTCCGCGATGTACGCGACGATCTCGGGGATCAGCGGCGGCTCGGGCTCGCTGAGCTCGATGCTCGACATCGGCGTGAGCACCGGGGCGACGACCGGGTCCGGGACGGTGTCGAGCAGCGCGCTCGCCGGCGAGCTGACGCTCACCACCACCACCCTGCAGAACGCGCTCGCCTCGGACCCGACCGCGGTGCAGTCGCTGCTCGGCGGCTGGGCCAACGGGTTCGCCTCGCTCGTCGGCGCCGAAGCCGACGCCGGCGGCACGCTCTCGGAGCGGATCAACGGCAACACCAGCCAGGTCCACGGCCTCGGCAATCAGATCACCGCGATGCAATCGGCCCTGACGGATCAGGAGAACCAGCTCGTTGCGCAGTTCGCAGCCATGGAATCGGCACTCTCATCCAACAGCTCGGAGAGCTCGTGGCTCACCCAGCAGATCAACGCCCTCCCCTGATATGACCACATACCCCCCCGCCGCCTCCTACCGCGCCAACGCCGTTCTCACCGCCTCCTCGCCGCAGCTGATCGTGATGCTCTACGACGGGGCGCGCCGCTTCCTGCACCAGGCCGGGGTCGCGATGGCCGAGAACGACATCCCCGACGCCCACAACAAGCTGGTCGCCGCCGAGCAGATCCTGCGCCACCTGCGCAACACGCTCGACATGGACCAGGGCGAGATCCCGGCGAACCTGGCGGCGATCTACACCTTCTCGCTGCGCCACATCCAGCGCGCCCGCTTCAAGCAGGACCCGAAGCTGCTCGAGCAGGTCGGATCGATGCTCGGCCAGCTGCGCAGCTCCTGGGCGACGATCGCCGAGCAGGCGGCCGCCGAGGGATCGGCCCAGTCCGCGCCGGTCGCGGCGATCGCGGGATGAGCTCGGACTCCCCGGCCGCGCCCTACGAGGCGCTGGAGGCCGTCATCCGCCGCGAGCTGGAGCTGGTCGCCGCACGTGACTTCGACCGCCTGCCGGCCGTCAAGCGCGAGCGCAGCGCGATCGTGAAGCTGATCGCGCCGGTCACGCCGCCGCCCGAGGCCCGGGCGACGCTGCAGCGCTGCCTGGCGCTGCAGCACCAGATCGCCGCCGAGCTGGGCCGCGTGCGCAGCGCGATCGTGCGTGATCTGGGACAGCTGCGCCAGGCGCAGCGGGCCGCCGCGAGCTACGCGCCGGTCGCGCCGGCGCGCCGGCGGCTCACCACCTCTGCCTGAGCCCGGATCGACCGCTTCGGATCGGCGGGCAGCACAGCGAAGTGACGACATCCATCTGACAGCGATCGCCCGGGGGTCGCTCCCGCGCGCCAGCGCACGAATGTAGGGCGCCCGCGCCTACCTGCGAATCGCGACCTGACGCCATCCGACGGCGGGCAGCAGCCCGGCTGCGATGAGATCCACTTCTGGTCCGTGGAGTGAGGGACGTAGATTCCAACGATGGAGATACGGGCCACGGACCGGCGCTCCCAGCGCGAAGTGCGGTGCAAGCGCACGTGTGACGTGATCGACCGGATGGATGTGGTGGCGCAGACCCTCAACCATCTCGTCGGGCGTGAGCTCTTCTTCCATGAAGCCAAGCGCCCGGCGCTGTCCCAACCACCACGCCGCCGCGGTGACGTCGAACTTCTGGCTGTCGAGCTCGTCGATCACCAGAACCGCGCCCGGCTCAAGCAACGACGCCAGATGCGCACACGAGGCCTCGAGCGGATCGACGTGATGCAGGGAGACGACCGCGACCGCGGCGTCGAACTGCCCCTCGGCATCGATCAGAGCGACCGGCTGCACCTGGCTGTTCGGCTCGGCAGCCGGGTCGATGGCGGTCACGTGATAGTCGACAGCACGCAGCGCCTCCGCGAGCGCGCCTTCCCCCGCCCCGACCTCAAGGATGCGGGCCGGTGGAGCGGGCAGCGATGAGCGGACGAAGGCCTGCAGTTCGACGGTGAGCACGGTCGCATTCTCCTCGAGGACGCGACCGACCCGAGCCCTCGGGTAGGACGCGCGTCCGCGCGCCATGAAACTGAGGACATGAGCCTCGCCTCGTTGCCTTCACGCGAAGTCGACCTGACACCACCGCCCTGGCTCCACTCGGAGCGCCTTCAAGGCGCATACCGACCACATCACGCTCCAAGTGGCCGCCGGGAATCGCGCGGCCCGACGGCTCGTCTGACCTGCCGAACGCGCCACCCGCAACGGCTGGCTCGAGCGCCACGTCGACCAGCACGACCGACGCTCCTCGCTGATCGCCCTGACCCCGGAGGGCCGCGCGCTCGCAGAAGAGTTCCTCGTCACCCTCGAAGGCCAGCTCTCAGAAGGCCAGCTCTCAGAAGGCCAGCTCTCAGAGCTACTCGACTCCTGGAGCAGCAGGCGACAGAGGACCACGGCCAAGCGGATCAGCGAGATCGCCGAAGCCCTTGACCGACAGCGACCGCAACGCAAATCGGCCGACGAGAACGTCGGTCACATCCCGGCAGCGGACCCATGACCGGACGGGCAACCGAAAGGTGATCGCCGCGCTCCAGGTCGACCGCGATCGCCGTCCCGGCGCGACTCGGAGCGCTTTCAGGGTGCATTCGGACCACAACACGCTCCAAGTGACAGGCGGGGCTGCCTCGCTCGTGGTCACCAGACACGTCGGGCCACCCTGATCGGCTCCGGCGTGCCGCGGCCCCGGGCGGGGCGGGGCGGGGCGGGGCGGGAGTGGTCGTGGCGCGCTCAAGGATCACGCGAGCCGGCCGAAATATCCATACGACTCGCACGGAGCGGGTCCTGCTGAGTGCCCACGGAGGGCCGGTCCGCGACCTGATTGACCGACCATGTCACTCCTTGATCCGACACAGCTGTCGCTCCAGTCCGCAATGCGCGGATCGATGATCGACCAGACCTATCTGGCGAACAACCTCGCCAACGCCTCGACGCCCGGCTACCAGGCGCAGACCGTCAACTTCCAGGGCGAGCTGGACTCGGCGATGCAGGCAGGCCAGTCTCCCGGCTCGGTCAACTTCACCGCGTCCCCCGAGGGCGGTGTGACCTCCGCGGACGGCAACGGCGTCGGCGCCGAGCAGACCTCCGCGCAGATCTCCGAGAACGGGCTGCTCTACCAGGACCTCACCCAGGTCGCCGCGGCGCGCGAGCAGATCATGCTCACGGCGATCGGACACGAGGAGGCAACAGATGAGCTTCTTCGACGCACTGAACATCTCCGCCAGCGGGCTCACCGCCGAGCGGATGCGGATGGATGTCACCTCCGAGAACCTGGCCAACGCCCAGACGACCCAGAGCCCGGGCGGCCAGCCCTACCAGCGCCAGGAGGTGGTCCTGCAGTCGGTCGGGGGCGACTTCGGCAACTCGCTGGCCCAGGCGATGGGGAACCGCGCCGCCTCCCGGCGGCGTCCAGGTGGCGGGGATCGTCGCCGACAAGACGCCCGACCAGCTCGTCTACAACCCGGGCGCCCCGGGCGCGAACAAGGCCGGCTACGTCCGGATGCCGAACGTCAACCCGTCACCGAGATGACCGACCTGATCGACGAGTCGGACACCTACCAGTCCGACGTGACCGCGATGAGCACCTCCAAGACCATGTACTCCGACACCCTTCAGCTGCTGAAATGATTCCCGCGATCTCAGGCGTGAGCGCCCTCGGCCCCGCCGCCTCCTCGGCTCGATCGGCTCGATCGGGTCACCGTCCTCGGTCGCCCAGCCGGCGAAGACCGGCTCGGCGAGCTTCGGCTCCGCGCTGGCCAGCGCCGTCGGCGGCCTGGAGCAGACCCAGAACACCGCGTCGGCCGCCGCCCAGGGGCTGGCGACGGGCACCGTGAGCGATCCCACCACCGCCGTCACCGCCGTCGAGAACGCGTCTCTGGCGATGGACGTCGCCTCCCAGATCCAGAACAAACTGGTCTCGGCGGAGACGACGATGTTCCAGCTTCAGGTGTAGCTGAGATCTGCCGATGGGGTCAGCAATGGACCTGGTGAGACGTCTATCCCCGAAGGGCTGGGCGATGGTCGGCGGCGCGTTTGCGGCCGCCATCGTCTTCATCGTCGTCGTGATGCAGTTCGCCTCGGCGCCGAGCTACGCGACGCTGCAGACGGGCATCGACCCGTCGCAGACGAACAAGATCACCTCGACGCTCGCGACGCAGGGGATCGCCTACCAGATCCAGAACGGCGGCACCGCGATCGCCGTCGAGTCGTCAAAGACCGCCCAGGCGCGCGTCGCGCTCGCCAGCGCCGGTCTGCTCGGCAACTCCCAGCCCGGGTTCTCGCTGCTGGACAAGCAGTCGCTCGGCGCCCTCCAACTTCCAGCAGCAGGTCACCTACGAGCGCGCGCTCGAGGGCCAGCTGGCCTCGACGATCGAGACGATCAACGGCGTCTCCTCCGCCCCAGGTCAACCTGGCCATCCCCGACTCGCAGAACAGCTGTTCTCGACCAGAGCCAGCCGGCGACCGCCTCGGTGCTGCTCGTCGGGCGGCTCCTCCAACCTGCAGCCCGGCGCGGTCCGCGGCATCGCCCAGCTCGTCCGCCTCCAGCGTCCCCGGCCTGGCGGTGAACAAGGTGACGATCACCGGCGCCACCGGCGCCGAGCTGTGGCCGAAACAACACCGCTCGGCAACTCCGGCGGCGGGCTCCCCGCGCAGCAGGCCGCCGAGCAGAAGTACGACTCGAGGCGATGTCGACCGAGGTCGAGACGATGCTCGCCCAGACGCTCGGCGTCGGCAACGCCCAGGTTGTCGTCAACGCGACGCTCAACGAACAACCGCGCCACGCAGGAGTCGCTCGTCTACGGCAAGAAGGGCACGCTGCTGACCGCCGCCACCTCCAAGCAGACGCTCAAGGGCTCGGGCTCGGCCGCCGGGGGGCGCCGCGGGCTCGACGACGAACACCCGGCCCTACTCCGCCGGCACCGGCTCGGGCGGCAAGAGCAACTACAACAACTCGACCAACCACACCCAGTACGGGGTCAACAAGACGATCACCCACTCGGTGATCGCCCCGGGCGCGATCCAGCGCCAGAGCGTGTCGGTGCTCGTCAACTCCAAGGTCCCCGCCTCGGAGATCCCGTCGATCAAGAAGTGCGGTCGCCGGCGTCGATCGGCCTGAACACCGCGCGCGGCGACGCGATCTCGATCTCACAGCTGAAGTTCGCGCCCGCGACCACGACCGCGGTCAAGTGCGGCCAAAGGCCAGCCCGATGATGAAGTACGCCAAGTACGGCGCGCTCGGCCTCGGCGCCCTCGTCTTCCTGTTCTTCATGATGCGCGCCATCAAGAAGCGCGAGAAGGACTCCTTCGGCCGAGCCCAAGTGGCTCTCCGAGCTGGAGTCCCCGCGCCCGCTGGCCGCGCTCGAGGCCTCGGGCCCCCCACGAGATCACCCACGCTGCAGCCGCACGTCGGCATCGCGCGACGGCAGATCGAGGAGCTCGTGCAACGCGACCCCGATCTCGTCGCCCAGCACCTGCGGGCCTGGATGGCGGAGGAGTAGGAGCCCAGATGGCCGTCGAGCTG
>CAVPBY010000112.1:0-21598 GCA_963702225.1 uncultured Solirubrobacteraceae bacterium
CTCCCGCCCCTCCGTCCGCACCGCGCGGACGTGATGGACGGGCAGCCCGAAGTGCAGGCCAGAGCTGCCACGCAGCGCGTCGGGATGCCAGGGGTGGTGGCGCCCGGTCGTCATCACGCCCGCCGCGCCGGCCGCGGCCGCCACCCGGATGACCGCCCCCAGGTTGCCGAGATGGCGCGGGTCCTCCAGCAGCACGACGTGACCGGGACCGGCGAGCACCGTCGCCGGATCGGGCTGGTCGGGCCGCCGGGCCACGGCGACGATCTGGCCGCGCGGGACGACCGCCTTCAGCGCCTCGGGCGCGACCACCTCGAGCGGGATCCGCACGTCGGGGGCCAGCCGTGCGCGCAGCGCCTCCAGCTCGTCGGGCTCGGCGGTCCAGGCGCCGAGGATCTCGCCCCCGAACCGGACCGCGTGCTTGACCGCGTGAAAGCCCTCCAGGACGACGAGCGTGCGCGTCCGGCGGGCGCGGCTGACATCGGCGAGGTCCATGCTCGCCGGGATGATCGCTCACGGAGACCTATGGTGGCCGGTACATCGAGCTGCGCGACGTGGTCGCGGTGCCGCGCGTCGCGACGCTCGCGGCTTCCAGCAACAGCACGATTTTGGTCCGTCTTGGTTCGACACGTGGCGTGCGTCGACCCGGGCGATGGTGAAGCCCAGTCGGGCGCTCTGGCTGAGGATCTGCCGCAGGATTCCGCGGCCGCCTTCGTAGACGACGCGGACGCCGACGCCGACGCGCAGATGACGCGACCGGGGCAGCAACGAAGCCAGCTCCCCGAGCTGCCAGGCCCTGCCCGCTGGGCATGACCATGGATGGGGCGAGCACCCCCCTGATTGAGTTCGGCACGGCGTGCGCGCGCCCTCCACCGCGAGATCGGGCCGGTTCGGGTTGGGGGCCGCCACTCTCGTGTCGTGTCGCGGCCCACAGCGGGGCGCTGACGTTGAGCACCACCGAGAGGTCTTCGAGCGCGAGGGCGTGCCGGCGCTTGGCTGGCTCTGGACTTGATGCCAGACAACGACGGCGGATACGCCGCGCTCGGCGGGTCTCGTGGGGGGCTGACTTGGCTTCGGACGGGATCCTTCGGGCATCATCCTGTCGATGAGTTCAACAGGCGCCCTGGGGGCGACCGTCGGCGTGATCGGGGTGGGTCGGATGGGGCTCGCGCTGTGTGCCCGGCTGGTCGACTGCGGCGTTGATGTGAGCGCGACCGATATCCGTCGCGAGCGGCGTGCCGCGCTCACTGCTCTGGGAGCGCGATGGGAGGATTCAGCGCCGCAGCTCGCCTGCCGCTGTGATCTGGTGTTGACCGTGCTGCCCGGCGTGGCTGAAGTCGCTGGGATGCGCATGGATCTCCTGACCGCGATGAATCCGGGGGCGACCTGGATCGATCTGAGCACCTCGACGCCTGCGGCTGCCCGTGCCAATGCTGAGGCAGCCGCTCGACGCGGGGTCCGGACGCTTGACGCGCCAATGGGCGGCGGGCCGGCGGCGGCGCGGGACGGCCGGCTGGTGCTGTTCGTCGGCGGTTCGCCGGATGACCTGGAGGCCCAACGTGACGTGATGGACACGCTCGCCGGTCACGTATTTCATGTCGGTGAGACCGGCAGCGGCTGTCTGGTGAAGCTGCTGGTCAACGTGCTGTGGTTCGGTCAGGCGGTGGCCGGGGCCGAGGTGCTGGCGCTTGCGGCGCGGGCCGGGTTAGACCCGGAGCTCGTGCGCTCCGTTGCATCGCAGAGCGCGGGCGCGAGTCGGTTCATGGATCGTGACGCTCACGCGTTGCTGGCTGGCGACAACCTTGAGTCGTTTTCGCTGGCCGGCTGCGTGGAGGAGCTGAACGCAGTCAGGAGGTTGGCGCGCGAACTAGAGGTGCCGCTGGCGCTGGCAGACCGCGTGAGTGACCTGTACGGCGAGGCTCTGGGGCACTACGGCGACATCGATGGTGAGCTGCTCGCGGCCCGCCTGGTCACCGAACGCGCCGGGGTCACGTTTCATCGTCCCAGCAGTACCACATAGCCCCGGTAGGGCCGGCTGGACGCGCGCCGGGGTGACGTGGCCGGGGGCTCGTCTCGAGAAGCGCCCCGGGGGGCCCAGAGCTGCCGCCTACGCCCGCTCGCTCCCGACACCCGTTCGCCGGTCAGACAGCCTGGCCGCCCCCTGGCCGCGGACGCTCGCCTCGGTCGCCCTGCGCGTCGGCTACGGCAGCCCGTTCGCCCTCAGCCCGCGCGCGCCAGGCCGAGGATCCGCGGTGCGACGGGATACAGCGGTGCGCACGGCGGGAACGGGAAGCCGCGGCAGCGCTCGAGCGTGAACCCCGCCTCGGCGATCGCCTTGAGTGTGTCGCGGTCGGGGTGGCAGCCGCCCATCAGTCGCGACCACAGGGGGTCGACCAGCCCCTGCCAGCGGGCGAACCAGGGGCGGCGTGAGCGCACGTGCTCGTAGAAGCGCAGCTCGCCGCCCGGGCGCAGGACGCGGCGGAACTCGGCCAGCGCGGCGGACTGATCGGCCACCGAGCACAGCACGCCGGAGACGACGAGCACGTCGGCCGAGTCGGTCTCGAGCCCGAGCGCGGCCGCCGTCCCGTCGATCACGCGGGTCGGCACCGGAGCGCGAGCGGCGGCCGCCTGCGCCTGCGCGCGCAGGTACGGCTCGGGCTCGACGGCGATGAGGTCGTCCACTCCCGCCGGGTAGTGCTCGAAGTTGATCCCGTTCCCGGCGCCGACCTCGAGCACCGCACCGCGTGCGCCGGCGAGCATCTCGCGCCGCAGCTCCTGCTCCCCCACGCCGCGGTCGCGCCCGCAGAAGCGGTGGAAGCAGCGGGCGAACAGCGGGTTGTCGATCTCCTCGGTCATCCCAGCCCGACACGGTACCTGGGCCGGCCGCGGCGATCGGGCCGCGGCCGCTCACCGATCAGGCGCCCGACCGCCGGGGGCTCAGGCCCAGCGACCGGGGCCGCCCCGGCTGCCGGTCGACCAGCGCGCGCGTCGCGACCAGGCCAGTCGCCAGACGAGGAACAGGATCGGGAACACGAGGAAGAACGGCGGGTGATCGCCGTGGTGCCAGGCCGCGCCCGAGACCGCCATCAGCACGAACGCGAGCGCGAGCAGTGCAAGCAGCCGCGGCGGCCGGCCGCCTCGCCCGTGCAGCGGGGCGGGAGCGCGGTCGCTCGGCCCGTCGTCGCGCGGAAGGTCGGCGACGAGCACGGCGAGGTCGCCGAACGTCTTGGCCTCATAGCATTGATCGAGCCGGTGCTGGAACTCGTCGAGGTCGAGCCGGCCCTCGGCGTGGCCGGCGCGGAGCTGGTCGGCGACCTGTTCGCGGTCGGCGTCCGCGGCGCGCAGATGCGAGTCGCGGCCGGGGATGCGACCCCGGACGGATGGGGTGTTCATGTGGGGCCTCCTTCGATGGCGTCGGGTGTCGTGTCGCCGGGTGGCACGCGGACGGATCGCCTGTCACTCGTCGATCACTCAACGATATATCGAGACTGTTCGCATGTCAAGCGGGGCGGCACCGGCCCGCCCGGCGGCCGATCGCCCTCACCCGGGCGACGGCGAGGTGTCCGGCGACTTGATCAGCTTCATCGTGATGTGCGAGTCGAGATTCTGGAGCGCGGGCGCGTTCCCGAGCCGGGTCGAGATGAACGTCTCGTAGCTCTCGATGCTGTCGGTGGCGACGCGCAGCAGGTAGTCGGGCCGCCCGAACATGCGCCGGATCTCGATCACCTCGTCGAGCGCGGCGACCGCGGCCTCGAACGCCTCGAACGTCGCGCGGTCCTTGCGGGTGAGATCGACGTCGACGAGCACCTCGAACTCGCGGCCGATCGCGGCCGGGTCGATGCGCGCGGCGTAGCCGAGGATGACGCTGTCGCCCTCCAGTCGCTTGACCCGGCGCAGGCACGGCGCGGGCGTGAGGCCGACCCGGTCGGCGAGCTCGACGTTGGAGAGGCGACCGTCCCGCTGAAGTTCAGCAATGATCTGGCGGTCCACGGCATCCATTACGCAGATGATTGCGCACACGACGGTCGAATGCGAGAGATTCGCTCTCGCGTTGCGGCCGTTTCGTCGTACCGTGTCCTCATGTCGATGTCCACCCCCGCCACGGCCGCCGCCGACGCCGCGTCCCGGCCGCGCGACGCGCTTCCGCATCGGTCGGCGATCGTCCGCGCGGCGGGCGGGATCGGCCTGTACGCGGCGGCGTTCGGGTTCACCTTCGGCGCGGTCGCGACGGCGTCCGGCCTGCACGCCCTGCAGGCGGTCGCGCTCAGCGTCGTGCTGTTCTCCGGGGCGTCGCAGTTCGCGCTCGTCGGCGTGCTCGCCGCCGGCGGAGCGCCCGTGGCGGCGCTGTCCACGGCGCTGCTGCTCGGCGCGCGCAACGCCTTCTACGGCCTGGCGCTCTCCCCGATCCTGCGCCCGCGGGGGTGGCGGCGCCTGCTCGGTGCCCAGCTGGTGATCGACGAGTCGGCGGCGATGACGCTCGCGCAGCCCGCCCCCCGCGCCGGCCGGTTCGCGTTCTGGGCGACCGGGATCTCCATCTTCGTGCTCTGGAACCTGGGCACGATCGCCGGCGCGTTGGTCGGCAGCGGGATCGACACCTCCGCGCTCGGCCTCGACGCGGCGGCGCCGGCGATCTTCCTGGCGCTGCTCTGGCCCCAGCTCGCGCGCCGCCGGGCGCGGCCGGTGGCGCTCGCGGCCGTCGCCGTCACGCTGTCGCTCGTCACGGTCGCGCCCGCCGGGAGTCCCGATCATCGCCGCGGCCGTGGTCGCGGTCGCCGGCGGCCTGCTCCCGGAGCGGCGCGAGGACCCGGAGCGACGGCGCGAGGATCCGGAGCGGCCGCGCGAGGACGCGGAGCGGCCGCGCGAGGACCCGGAGCGGCCCCGATGAGCCTGTGGGCGGCGATCCTCGCGGCCTCGGTCGGCTGCTACGCGCTCAAGCTGGCCGGCCTGTCGCTGCCCGAGTCGGCACTCGCCAACCCGGGGATCCAGCGGGTCGCGGGGCTGTTGCCGGTCGCGATGCTGAGCGCGCTCGTCGCCGACGGCCTGTTCACCTCGGGCCGTCACTACACCGCCGACTGGCAGCTGCTCGCCGGGGTCGGGGCGGGCGCGGTCGCGCTGCGGAGGGGGCGCTCGCTCGTCGTCGTGTTCGTGATCGCGATCGCGGTCACGGCGCTGCTGCGCGCGATCGCGTAGCTTGACCAGATGGCGCGCGTCGCGAGTGGGTAGTGCGGGCTCATGGCCTGCGACGGGGACGAGCTGGCGCATTCGCTGCGATCGACGATCGGCGACGACCGGGTGCTGCGCGCGATCGCCTCGGTGCGGCGCGACCTGTTCGTCCCCCCTGAGCTGTGCGCGTCGGCGTGGGACGACGACGCGCTGCCGATTGCCGCCGGCCAGACGATCTCCCAGCCGACGGTCGTCGCTCGCATGTGCGAGCTGCTGGCGCTCACCGGCCGGGAGACGGTGCTCGACGTCGGCACCGGCTCGGGTTATCACGCCGCCGTGCTCAGCCGGCTGGCGGCCCACGTGTACTCGATCGAGCGCCACCCGGAGCTGACCGAGGGCGCGCGCCGGGCGCTCGAGCGGGCGGGCATCGCCAACGTCACGCTGCTGACGGGCGACGGCACGCTCGGTCACCCCTCAGCGGCGCCCTACGGCGCGATCAACGTCGCCGCCCGGGCGCGCCGGCCGCCGGCCGCGCTGCTGGAGCAGCTCGCCTCCGGCGGGCGGATGGTCATCCCGCTCGGCGTCTCCGACCAGCGCCTGATGCGCCTGCGCCGCGACGGCGCGTCGATCGAGAGCGAATCGTTCGAGCCGGTGCGGTTCGTCCCGCTCGTCGGCGAGTAGGGGGCGTCGAAACCAGCCGCCTCGACGGTCTGCATTTCCTTGGAAATTGCGGACAAACTTGATTCGATCAAGAGAAGCCGTCAGAGTGTCGGGACCGATGACCGACCGCTCCAACGAGCTGGCGCTGCGCGGCGCCGACCTGCGCGTCACGCGTCCGCGCCTGGCGGTGATGGCCGCGCTGGAGCGCCATCCGCACGCCGAGACGAACACGATCATCGAGCTCGTGCGGCGGCAGCACGCCGACGTCTCCCACCAGGCGGTCTACGACGTGCTGGCGGCGCTCACATCGGCGGGCCTCGTCCGGCGGATCCAGCCGCTCGGATCCGTGGCCCGGTACGAGGCCCGGGTGGGCGACAACCACCATCACGTCGTCTGCCGCCGCTGCGGCGCGGTCGCCGACGTCGACTGCGCCGTCGGCGAGACGCCGTGCCTGGATCCGCTCGTCGACCACGGCTACCTGATCGACGAGGCGGAGGTCATCTACTGGGGCGTGTGCCCCGACTGCAGGCAGCCCGCGGAGCGTTCGGAGGAGACGTCCCGGTCCATGAAACCAAGCACCCGAGAGGAGCCCAGTGTCCGACCTGGCCGATAACCGCGACGCCGTCCTAGGCGAGATCAACGAACCGAGCGCTGCCCAGTGCCCCGTCGCCCGGTGGCCTCACCGATCCGCTGCAGGGCGACGCCAACCAGGAGTGGTGGCCCCACCGCCTCAACCTGAAGGTTCTCGCCAAGAACCCCGCGGTCGCCAACCCGCTCGGGGAGGACTTCGACTACGCGCAGGCGTTCCGGAGCCTCGACCTGGCCGCGGTCAAGGCCGACATCGCCGAGGTGCTCACCACCTCCAAGGACTGGTGGCCGGCGGACTTCGGCAACTACGGCCCGTTCATGATCCGCATGGCCTGGCACAGCGCCGGGACGTACCGCATCCACGACGGCCGGGGCGGCGCGGGCTCCGGACAGCAGCGCTTCGCGCCGCTCAACAGCTGGCCGGACAACGGCAACCTCGACAAGGCACGGCGGCTGCTGTGGCCGGTCAAGCGGACGTACGGCTCCAAGCTCTCGTGGGCCGACCTGATCGTGCTCGCCGGCAACGTCGCGCTGGAAACGATGGGCTTTGAGACGTTCGGCTTCGCCGGCGGCCGCATCGACGCCTGGGAGCCCGACGACGACGTCTACTGGGGCCCGGAGCGCGATTGGCTCACCGACGCGCGCCACTCCGGCGAGCGCGAGCTGGAGCGTCCGTTCGGCGCGACCGAGATGGGCCTCATCTACGTCAACCCCGAGGGGCCGAACAGCAACCCCGACCCGGTCGCCGCCGGCCACGACATCCGCAACACGTTCGGCAACATGGCGATGAACGACGAGGAGACGGTCGCGCTCATCGCCGGCGGCCACGCGTTCGGCAAGACCCACGGCGCCGGCCCGGCGGAGAGCAACGGCCCTGAACCCGAGGCCGCGCCGTTGGAGCAGATGGGGCTGGGCTGGAAGAGCAGCTACGCAGTCGGGCAAGGGCCCGGACGCGATCACGTCGGGGATCGAGGTCACCTGGACCCAGACGCCGACCCGGTGGTCCAACCACTTCCTCGAGAACCTGTTCGGCTACGAGTGGGAGCTGGAGCAGAGCCCCGCGGGCGCCAACCAGTGGGTCGCCAGGGACGCCGAGGCGGTCATCCCCGACGCCGACGACGGCCCCAAGCGGCGCCCGACGATGCTCACCACCGACCTGGCGCTGCGGCTTCGACCCGATCTACGGGCCGATCTCCCGCCGCTTCAAGGACAACCCCGACGAGTTCGCCGACGCGTTCGCGCGGGCCTGGTTCAAGCTCACCCACCGCGATATGGGCCCGGTCGTCCGGTACCTGGGTCCCGAGGTTCCCAGCGAGGAGCTGCTCTGGCAGGACCCGCTGCCCGCCGCGCCCGCGCAGGTGATCGGCGACGCGCGAGATCGCGCAGCTCAAGGAGCAGATCCTCGCGCTCCGGGCTCACCGTGTCGCAGCTCGTCGGCGCGGCGTGGGCGGCGGCGGCATCGTTCCGCGGCTCGGACAAGCGCGGCGGCGCCAACGGCGGTCGCATCCGCCTGGAGCCGCAGCGCAGCTGGGAGGCCAACAACCCGGCCGAGCTGGCGACCGTCCTCTCCACGCTTCAGGAGATCGGGCGCGTCAAAGCGCGGCCGCGGTCTCGATCGCCGACCTGGTCGTGCTCGGCGGCTGCGCCGCGGTCGAGAAGGCGGCCGCGACGCGGGCGTCGCGGTCGAGGTGCCGTTCACCCCGGGTCGCATCGACGCCTGCCAGGAGCAGACCGATGTCGAGTCGTTCGGGCCCTGGAGCCGCTCGCCGACGGGTTCCGCAACTACCTGGCCGACGGCAACCGGCTCCCGGCCGAGTACCTGCTCATCGACCGGGCCAACCTGCTGAACCTCAGCGCACCCGAGATGACGGTCCTGGTCGGTGGCCTGCGCGTGCTCGGCGCCAACCACGACGGCTCGTCGCCGGGCGTGCTCACCTCGACCCCGGGCGTGTTGACGAACGACTTCTTCGTCAACCTGCTGACCTCGACACGACGTGGGTGCCCGCGACCCCGGACTCGACCGCGTTCACCGCGACGGCCCGAACGGCGAGAGCTGGACCGGCAGCCGCGCCGACCTCGTGTTCGGCTCCAACTCGGAGCTGCGCGCGGTCGCCGAGGTGTACGCCAGCGACGGGCGCGAGGGAGAAGTTCGTCCGTGACTTCGTCGCCGCCTGGCACAAGGTCATGAACCTCGACCGGTTCGAGCTGGCCTAGTCGCTGCCGATGCCGGGGCGGTCCGACCGGGCCGCCCCCGGCACTAGCCTCGGCGGTGTGAGGTTCCTGTCCCGCCGCCCGCCGCTGGTTGCGCCGCCGGAGGTGATCGGGCAGCCGGGGCACGCGTTCGGCGTCACCGTCAGCTCCGAGCCCGCCGGCTGGACGGTGACCGCCTACGGGTCCGACGGGCGCCGGCTCGGACGCCCGCTGAAGGGCTTGTCCGAGGCGGCACAGGCAAGGCTGGCCGCGACCGTCGACGAGGTCTCGCCCGGCCCGGGACGCGAGCGCCTGGCCGCGGCCTGGGTGCAGGCGTGCCGCGGCGGCGTCACCAACGCCGACGTCCTGCTCGGCTTCTCCGATGCGGCGACTCAGATTGCCGGCGATGGGACCGCCACCTAGCGCTTCCATCCAGTTCCGACAATCCCGTGTCCGCACGGGTCTCGTCCCGCCCCGGGCGGCCGATCGGCGGCTGGATGGGCCGCTAGTTTGAGTGCAGCGATGTCTGCACGGTTCATGACCAACTTTGCCGTACTGCTGCTCGGCGCGGCGGTGCTCATCCTGCTGTTCGCATTCGGGCGACCGTTGACCGACTGGGTGTCCGTCGGCGCCGGCGGGGCGGCGGTCGTGATGGGCCTCTACAGCTTCGCGATGCCCGCGCAGGGCATCTACCAGCGCCTGGCCGACCCCCTCATCGCCGTCGTCGGCACGTGGGCGATCGTCGCCGCCCGGGTGATGGCCGATCGCTCGATCTGGCTGGAGTTCTCCGCCGGCGCGGGGCTGCTGGCGCTCGGCGCGGTCGGTCTCGTCGTGCGGGAGATCGACCTCGCGCGCGGCCTCCAGGTCGGCGGGGCACGGATCGGTCCGGACGAGTTCGCGCAGCTCTCGACGCTGCAACGGGAGGCGGGAGCGACTCGATGAAGGCGAAGGGCCCGCTGACCGGCAGCTACTGGTCGGCCGTGCTGCTGGTCGTCTGCGCGCTCGTCCCGTTCCTCGGCCTGAGCTCCGCGCTCAGCCCGCTGCTGCCGACGCTCGAGCGCGACGTCCATCTCTCCAGCCAGGCGCTGGGGCTCACGCTCGGCATGTCCAACGCGGCCTACGCGCTCGGCACCGTGCTCGCCGTCCAGCTCGCGGTGCACTACCCGCAGCGCCGACTGCTCGTCATCTACGCGGCGATGTTCACGCTCGGCTCGGTGCTCTCCGCCACAGCGATCACTCCCGGGCTGTTCATCGCCGGCCACGTCGTCCAGGGCCTGTTCACCTCGATGATGCTGATCGGCGCCGCCCCGGCGCTCGTGCTCGGCTGGCCGAGCAGCCGCCTGCCGACGACCGCGACGGTGATGAACCTGGGGATCTTCGGTGCGGTCGCCGCCGGCCCGTTCTTCGGCGGCCTTCAGGCACAGGCCCACGCGTGGCGACCGATGTTCTGGATTGTCTGCGGGATCGGCGCGCTCGCGCTGGTGCTCAGCGTGCTGACGTTCGAGGACACCCCGGCGCAGGCGCCCGACGCCCCGCGCGACTGGTGGGCGATCGTGCTCGCCGGCCTCGGCTGCGCGGCCGCGTTCTTCGGCGCCTCCGAGCTGCAGACGCACCCGATGGTCTCGCTGGTCGTGCTCGCCCCGCTGGTAAGCGGTGCGGTGCTGCTGATCACGCTGGTGCTGTACCAGATCCTCGCACGCAACCCGCTGATGCCGATGGCGCAGCTGTTGACGACCTTCTGCGTTCCCGCCGTGGTGATCGCGATGGCCGCGGGCGCCGCCTCGATCCCGCTGATCGAGCTCGCGCAGATCACCCTCCAGAAGACGGTCTCGCCGATCCATCTCGGCGTGCTGCTGCTGCCGTTTCTCGGCGGCGCCCTATGCACTGCGTTCCTGTTCGGGGCGCTCGTCAGGACCCGCCTCATCCCGCTGCTGGCCTGGTCGGGCCTGGTCGCGGTCGCCGGCGGGGCGGCGGTGCTCACGGGGATGGCGGGCGGCCCGCAGTCGCTCGTGCTCATCGGCTCGGGCCTCGTCGGGCTCGGGGTCGGCTCCGCGGTCGCCCCCGCACTGTTCTCGGTCGGCTTCACGCTCCACGCTCCCCAGCTGCCGCGCGTGTTCGCGATGCTCGAGCTGCTGCGCGGCGCCGCCGCATTCGCCGCCGGCCCGATCATCCTGCACTTCGCCCAGACCGTCGGGCCCACCGCGGCGCAGGGCGTCGGCAAGGCGGCGTGGCTGTGCTTCGCGATCGTCGGCGCCGGCGCGCTCGTCTCCGCCTACGTGTTCATCCTCGGCCGCGGCCGGCTGCAGAAGCCCGACATCGCCCACTGGGAGGAGACCGGTGAGCCCGCCTGGTACTCGCCGCCGCTGTTCGCGGGGATCCGAGCGCCGTCCGTCGTGCGCGCCGGCGGCCAAGACCACAACGGCCATGGACGGCTCGACCCCACCTCGGGCGACGCCGCGCGGGTCGAGGCCTACGCGCGCGCCGTGCGCCTCGCCCGCGGCGAGCGGTCGCCGAGCGAGGACTGAGCCCGCCTCGCCGAGCGAGGGCCGAGCCCCTCTAAGCGTCGCCGCGCACGCGCGCGTCCTTGGCCCGCGACGCGTCGAGCAGCCGCTGCTGGAAGGCGAGCATCGCCGCCGTCCGCTCCGGGTCGCCGGCGGCGAGGATCCTCGTCGCGAGCAGGCCGGCGTTGCGGGCGTTGCCGACGCCGACGGTCGCCACCGGCACGCCCGCGGGCATCTGCACGATCGACAGCAGGGAGTCCATCCCGTCGAGATGTGCGAGCGGCACCGGGACGCCGATCACCGGCAGCGGCGTCGCGGCCGCGAGCATTCCCGGCAGGTGCGCGGCCCCGCCCGCCCCCGCGATGATCACCCGCAGCCCGCGCTCGTGTGCGCGCGTGCCGTACTCGATCATGTCGCGCGGGGCCCGGTGGGCGGACACGACGCGGATCTCGTGACCGACCCCGAACTCGTCGAGCGCCTCCGCGGCGGCGCGCATCGTCTCAAGGTCGGAGTCCGAGCCCATCACGATGCCGACCTCGACCGGGTCTCCGCCGCTCACGCCGTCCCCTCGAGGATCCGCGTCGCGCGCCACGCGGTCCGGCGGGCGGCGTGACGATCTGCACCGAGCGCGGTCACGTGGCCGAGCTTACGGCCCGGGCGCGCCTGCTTGCCGTAGAGGTGGACGTGGGCGCCCGGGACCGCGAGCGCCTCGCGCAGCCGTGAGCGCGGGTCCGACCCGCCGGCGGGCCCGATCACGTTGACGGTCACCGCCGCGGGCGCGCGCAGCCGCGTCTCGCCCAGCGGCCAGTCGAGCGCCGCGCGCAGATGCTGCTCGAACTGCGAGGTGACCGTCGCCTCGATCGTGTGATGGCCGGAGTTGTGCGGCCGCAGCGCGAGCTCGTTGACGAGCAGCCCCTGGGGGGTGAGAAACAGCTCGACCGCGGTGATCCCGGTGGCGCCGATGTGGGAGACGACGCCGCGGGCGAGCTCGCACGCCTGCAGCGCCCGCTCGCCCGAGATCTCCGCCGGGCACACGAGCTCGCGCAGCATCGCGTCGCGCTGCACGGTCTCGGTCACCGGGTAGGTCGCCATCGCGCCGTCGGAGGTGCGGGCCACCTGGACGGCGAGCTCGCGGCCGATCTCGAGCGCGGGCTCGAGCAGCGCCCCGTCGGGCAGCTCGGCGAGATAGGCGGCCCCCTGCGACTCGGTCGTCGCCACCACCACGCCGCGGCCGTCATAGCCGCCACGCGGCGCCTTCATCACCACCGGCCAGCCGTGGGTGGCAGCGAACTCGACGAGATCGATCGCGGTGCGGGCATGGGCGAACGGCGGAACCGGGAAGCCCGCGGCGACGAGCGCGCGGCGCTGGTGGAGCTTGTCCTGGGCGAACAGCTTGGCGGCCGCGCCGGGCACCAGGCGGTGGCCGGCGCGCTCGAGCGCGACCAGGTGCGCGGGGTCGATCCCCTCGAACTCGAACGTCACCACGTCGACCTCGGCGGCGAACGCCTGCAGCACGGCGAGATCGCGGTGATCGCCGACGCGGGCCCGCGCGCCCGCGCGGACGGCGGCGTCGCCGGCGCCGGAGGCGAGCACGGTGACGTCGAGGTCGAGCGCGCTCGCCGCCTCCAGGTCCATGCGCGCGAGCTGGCCGGCGCCGAGGATGCCGAGGTGCGCGCCGTACGCACCGGAGCCGTCGGGCGGTCGGTCGTTGACGCGGTCGAGCACGGCGCATCAGACTACGCGGACGCGCGCGAGTCGGTTTCAACACCCGGCGCGATCGATCAGACGAATTTGTTATATTTGGTCAGCAGGAGCCATCTGATGATGAATCGAGAAGAGCTGACCAATCTGATCGCCGACGGTCGGCGCCGCGACCTCGACGACGCATCGCTCGCGGACGCGGTCCTCGTGCTCGCCGAGACCGACGCGACCTGGGCCAAGGCGCTCAGCCACCCGGCACGCGGCGGGATCATCCGGCTGATGCGCAGCAACGGCACGCTCAGTCCGGTCGTCGCCGCTCGCGAGCTCGGGCAGTCGGTGGGCGCGCTTGCCTACCACTTCCGCCAGCTGCACAAGCTCGGCTTCATCGAGATCTGCGACGAGATTCCCCGCCGCGGCGCGACCGAGCACGTGTACCAGCTGAGCGCGGCGCCCGCGGCCTACGTGGCCGACCCCGCCTGAGCGTCTAGGAGTCATAGTCGTAGAAGCCGCGGCCGGCCTTGCGGCCGTGGTGGCCGGAGACGACCATCCGCTTGAGCAGCGGCGGCGGCGCGTACTCGGGGCGCTTGAACTCCTCGTACAGCGAGTCGCAGACCGCGTAGAGCACGTCGAGGCCGATGAAGTCGCAGAGCGTGAGCGGCCCCATCGGATGCCCGCAGCCGAGCCGCATCCCCTCGTCGATGTCCTCGCGGGAGGCGAAGCCGTCCTCGTACATGCGCACCGCGGCCATCAGGTACGGGACGAGCAGCATGTTGACGATGAAGCCCGAGCGGTCCTTGGTCTGGATCGGCCGCTTGCCGATCCCCGACGCGAACGACTCGGCGACGGTGATCGTCTCCGGCGCGGTGTCGAGCGCGACCACGACCTCGACGAGCCTCATCACCGGAACCGGCGAGAAGAAGTGCAGCCCGAGCACGCGGTCGGGCCGGCGCGTCCAGGAGCCGATCTCGGCGATCGGGATCGACGAGGTGTTCGACGCCAGGAAGCGGGCGTCCGGCAGCAGTTCGTCGAGCGTCTGGAACAGCTTGCCCTTCACCCGCGGGTCCTCGACGACGGCCTCCATCACGCCGTCGACGTCGTGCAGGTCGTCGAGCGTGGTCGTGTAGGCGATCCGCGCCTTGAGCCTCTCCGCGTCCTCCGCGCTCATCTTCCCGCGCGAGACCGCACGATCCGTCGACTGCGCCAGCCGCGAGCGGGAGCGCACCAGCGGCGCCTCCTCGGGCTCGTAGACGGTGACGTCGACGCCGGCGGCGGCGCACGACTCCGCGATCCCGGAGCCCATGAAGCCCGCGCCGACGATCGCTACTCGAGATATCTCCATCCGTCTCTCCTTCTGCACTTAATCTGATCGATTTGATCCTGAAGTGTGGGGCCGGCGCGCGCGTCGTATGTCCCCGAGCGCGCGCTCAGCCGTTCCAGACGACCGGCCCGGCGGTGAGCACGTGGCTGCCGAGCGGCCGGCCGAGGACCGCCTGCACGTCGCGCCCGGCGGCGATCAATGCCTCCAGGTCGACGCCGGTCGCCACGCCCATCTCGTGCAGCATCGAGACGAGGTCCTCGGTCGCGATGTTGCCGGTCGCGCCCGGCGGGAACGGGCAGCCGCCGAGCTCGCCGAAGCTCGCGTCGAAGCTCGTCACTCCGGCCTCGAGCGCCGACAGCACGTTCGCCAGCCCCTGGCCGCGGGTGTTGTGGAAGTGTCCGTTGAGCTCGACCCCGGGCAGCCGGTCCAGGGCGCCGGCGAAGAACTCGCCGACCTGCCGGGGGTTGGCCATCCCGGTCGTGTCGCCGAAGCTCACCTCGCGCGCGCCCGCCTCGGCGAGCCGCTCGGCAAGCTCGTACACGCGCGCGGGCGCGACATGGCCCTCGTAGGGGCAGCCGAACGCGGTCGAGATCGACGCCACCGGGCGCAACCCCTCGGCTGCGATCACTCCCAGCAGCTCGGTGACCGTCGCCAGCGACTCGGCGACCGAGCGGTTGACGTTGTGGCGGTTGTGCGACTCCGACGCGCTGAGGAAGAGGATCACCTCGTCGATCGCGTCCCGGTGGGCGAGCGCGCCCTCGAGGCCGCGCCGGTTGGGGACGAGCACGGCGGTCGTGACCCCCTCAGGGATGTCGATCCGGTCGAGCACCTCGGCCGCGTCGGAGAGCTGGGGAACGACCTCCGGCCGCACGAAGCTCGTCACCTCGACGCGGGGCAGGCCGGTGCGCGCGAGCGCGTCGATCAGGCGCACCTTGTCGTCGGTGGCGATCCGCTCGGGCTCGTTCTGGAAGCCGTCGCGGGGGCCGACCTCGCGCACGAGGACCCTGTCGGGAAGCTCGCTGGTCATGGGGTGAGCATATGTGTCCGTTCGCGAGATAGATTGTGCGCCTTGCCGCGCGTCTCCCGCTTCCCGTCCCTCGCCTGCCTCGCCGTCCTCGGCGGCGTGCTGCTGGCCGGCTGCGGCACGCCGAAGAAGACGGCCTCGGCGCCGGTCAAGGCCACCGCCGCCGCCTGCAGCCCGGCCAAGCTCGCCACCCACACAAGGGCGTGCTCACGGTCGCCACCGACTCGCCCGCGTACCCGCCGTACTTCGAGCACAACAGCCCGAAGAACGGCGAGGGGCTTGGAGAGCGCCGTCGCGTACGCCGTCGCCGAAGCTCGGGTACGCGCGCGACAAGGTCAAGTGGGTGGTCGAGCCGTTCGACTCCTCCTACGCCCCGGGCCCAAGTCGCTTCGACTTCGACATCAACGAGATCTCGATCACGCCCGCGCGCGCGAAGGTGGTGACGTTCTCGGCGCCCTACTACACCAACCCGCAGGGGATCCTCGTCACGGCCGGGTCGCCGCTCGCCCACGCCAAGTCGCTGGCGGCCTTCAAGCACGCCAAGATCGGCGTGCAGATCGGCACCACCAGCCTGGCGGCGGCGACCGGCCGGCATCAAGCCGAGCCAGCAGCCGGATGTGTTCAACACCTCCAACGACGTGGTCGAGGCGTTCAAGATCGGACGCGTGAACGCGATCGTCGTCGACCTCGCGACCGCGTTCACGCTCACCTCCGAGCTGAAGGGCACGACGATCGCCGGCCAGTTCAGCGCGGCCGGCGGCGACAACTGGGGGCTGCTATGCAGAAGGGCCGCGCTGATCGCAGCTGCGTCGACCGTGCGGTCGGCGCGCTGCGGGCCAACGGGACGCTGACCGCGCTCTCGCAAGCGCTGGATCGCGTCGGCGGCGAAGGTCCCCGTTCTGCACTGAGCCCGCGCTGGCCGCCGTGGCACCCGACGCAGCCCCTGACCACCCGTCAGGACCGAGAAGCGGCCCGGCGGGCGCCGGCGCCGGCGCGCGATCGCGATCTCCTCGGTGTCGACGATCGTCGTGCTCGGCGGCGTGGCCGCCATCGTGCTGACCTCGCCGGGCTGGCCGAGCGGTCCGCCGGACGTTCCTGTCGAGCTCGGCTTCAGCCACTCGATCGGCCACGTCGCGGCGGGTTTCTGGCTCGACGTGCGGATGTTCCTGATCGTCGAGGTCGTCGTGCTCGCCGCCGGGCTGCTGATCGCGCTGATCCGCGTCCTCGACCTGCCGGCGCTGTTCCCGCTGCAAGCTGCTGGCGGTCGTGTTCGTCGACGTGATGCGCGGCGTGCCGACGATCCTCGTCGTCTACCTGATCGGCTTCGGGCTGCCGGCGCTCGAGCTCAGCGGCGTCCCGACGAGCGCGGTCGTGCTCGGCGGGCTGGCGCTCGCGCTCTGCTACTCGGCGTACGTGAGCGAGGTGTTCCGCGCCGGGATCGAGTCGGTGCACCCGAGCCAGGGCGCCGCGGCGCTCGCGCTCGGCCTGACCCGCAGCCAGGCGCTGCGCCACGTGATCGTGCCCCAGGCTGTGCGGCGCGTCGTGCCGCCGCTGCTCAACGACTTCATCTCGCTGCAGAAGGACGTCGCGCTCGTCTCGATCATCGGTCCCCAGGAGGCGTTCCGGGTGGCGCAGATCTTCCAGGCCGCGAACTTCAACTACACGCCGTTGATCGCGGCCGCGCTGCTCTACCTGTGCGTGACGATCCCGCTGACCCGGTTCGTCGACCACCTGCAGATCCGCTCGCTGCGCGAGCGCGGCGCGCTGCTCGCGCTGGGGCCGCATTGACCGCCGCCGTCCTGCAGCTGCGCGGCGTGACCAAGACCTACGGGGAGGTGCACGTGCTGCGCGGTATCGACCTCGAGCTGCACGAGCACCGAGGCGGTCGCGCTGATCGGCGCCAGCGGCTCGGGCAAGTCGACGCTGATGCGCTGCGTCGACCTGCTCGAGGAGATCGACGACGGCGACATCCTGCTCGACGGCGAGCCGATGACCGTGCCCCGGCCGCAACCCGGTGCCGTTCCGCCGGCGGCTCGGGCTTCGTATTCCAGGCCTACAACCTGTTCCCGCACATGGACGTGATGCAGAACGTGGTGCTCGGCGCGGTCAGGGCCGGCGGGATGGGCGCCGGCGAGGCGCGCGAGCGGGGGCTCGAGCTGCTCGACCGCTTCGGCCTGGCCGACCGCGCGCGCGAGTACCCAGACCGGCTGTCGGGCGGCCAGCAGCAGCGCGTGGCGATCGTGCGCGCGCTCGTCACCCGGCCGCGCGCGCTGCTGCTCGACGAGGTGACCAGCGCGCTGGACCCCGAGCTCGTCGGCGAGGTGCTCGGCGTCATCCGCGAGCTCAAGGAGGAGGGGATGACGATGCTGATCGCGACCCACGAGATGGGGTTCGCGCGCGAGGTCGCCGACGAGGTCTGCTACCTCGCAGGACGGCCGGATCGTCGAGCGCGGGCGACCCGATCAGATGTTCACCGCGCCGCAGAGCGCCGACACCCAGCGCTTCCTCGCCCGGCTGCTCGACCGCGAGGGGTCGGCCGGTACGATCGCCTCTCGATGAGACGGCTTCCGGTGGGAGCACACACGTTCCACGCCGGCGACCGGCTCGTCATCGTGTTCCGGGCGCCGCATCGGCGGGCGGAGCCGGTGCAGCTGGCTTCCGACATGGCGCCAAGCCGACCGCGCGGCTGCTGAAGCGCCCACTGCGGCGCTGAGCGCGCCGAGCCCGGCGAGGCCGCCGGGGGGGTGAATCGAGCGGGCGGACAGGCTCTAGTCCACATGGGGATCGATCGGAGCGAGGGGCGCGCATGGCCGGACCGCGCGGTCGGTGAGCTGGCCGGTCGGCAGGCGACGATGGTCGGCCACGACCAGCTGTTCGCGCTCGGTGTCGCGCCACGGACGGTGGGTGACGCGCTTGCGCGCCGTCGTCTGCACCCGGTGCGCCGCGGGGTCCACTCGTCGCTGGTGGCGCCGGCAGCCCGGCCGGCCCGAGCGCCCGGGTGGGCGGCCGTGCTCGCCTGCGGCCCACACGCCGTGCTCTCGCATCGGGCCGCCGCCCGGCTGCACTGGCTGGGTGACCACCGTGAGCGCTCGATCGAACTGACGCTGACCGAGGGTGACCGCGGCCGGCGTCGAGCGGGGCTGCGCGTCCATCGAACCCACTCCCTCGAGCCTCGGGACGTGATGCGCGCCGGCGGCCTTCCGATCACGTCGATCCCGCGGGTCGTCATCGACCTCGCCACCGTGCTCGGCGATGAGCCGCTCGCCCAGCTCGTCGACCGCGCGCTCGCCCGGACGAGCCGGTCGCGGATGCTGGAGGCGCTGGTGCGCCACGCCCGCTGGCCGCGGACCCCGACGGTCCGTGCGCTACTCAGATCCGGCCACAACGTCGCGCCGATACCTGCGTCGGCCCCACGGGCAGGGCCGCTACTAAGGCGGTAGAACGTTCAGCGCGCCGGCGGCGGGCCGGCCGCCGGGCAGAACCGGCGAGGGCCCTAAAAGGGCGAGAAGCGGTCAGCCGCCGGGCCGGGCGGGTCAGCCGATCGCGTCGCGCAGGTCGGCGGCGAGGTCCGCCGGGTCCTCGATCCCGCAGAGAGCCGCACCAGGTCGGCCGGGACGGCGGCGGCCGAGCCCTCGACCGACTGGTGGGTCATCGCCTGGGGCACCTCGATCAGCGACTCGACGCCGCCCAGCGACTCGGCCAGCGTGAACAGCCGGGTGCGGGCGGCGATCCCGACCGCGTCCGGGTGGCGGAAGGAGACCATGCCGCTGAAGCCCGGCCAGCGAACGTCGCTCGCCGCCCGCAGCCGCTGCAGCATCTCGACGACCGCCTCGGCGCTGCGCGCGTGCGCGGCCATCCGGACCGCGAGCGTCCGGATCCCGCGGTGCACAAGGAAGCAATCGAACGGCCCGGGCACCGCGCCGACCGAGTTCTGGACGAAGCGCAGCCGCTCGTACCACTCCTCCGAGCGCGGTGACGACGACGCCGCCGACGACGTCGGAGTGACCGCCGAGGTACTTCGTCGTCGAGTGCACGACGAAGTCGGCGCCGAGCTCCAGCGGCCGCTGGTTGACCGGGGTGGCGAAGGTGTTGTCGACCGCGACCAGCGCGCCGCCGCGAGCGCGCCGACGACGCCGGCGATGTCGACGACGTTCAGCAGCGGGTTGGTCGGCGTCTCGACCCAGATCAGCCGCGTGTCCTCGCGCATCGCCGCCGCGACCGCGTCGAGGTCCTGCTGGCCGACGAGCGTGTGCGTGAGGCCCCAGCGCTCAGCACCTTGTCCACGAGCCGGAACGTCCCGCCGTACAGGTCGCCCGGCATGACGACGTGCGATCCCGCCTCGCAGACGGCCGTGAGCAGCGCGTGCTCGGCCGCCATCCCCGAGGAGAAGCAGACCGCCATCCCGCCCTCGAGCTCGCCCAGCGCCGCCTCGAGCGCGGCCCGGGTCGGGTTGGCCGAGCGCGAGTAGTCGTAGTCGCCGACGAACTCGCCCGGGCGCTCCTGGGCGTAGGTGGAGGTCTGGTGGATCGCGGGGATGACCGAGCGAAAGCTCGGATCGGGCTCCAGGCCCGCGTGCACGACCCGGGTGGCGAACGCGCGACGCGCCCGGGCTCATGACGCGAGCGCCTCGAGCAGATCGGCGCGAGTGACCAGACCCTCGGCCGGCCGGCTCGGATCGCCCGCGCGCACGAGCAGCGCCTGCTGATCGCCCGCCAGCAACTCGACCGCTTCGCGCACCGGGTCCTCGGCGGAGACCGACGCGAACGGCGGCTCCATCACGGCGCCGATCTCGGCGTCGAGCAGCGCGGGGTCGGCGGCGGCGTGCTTCAGCAGGCCACGCTCGCCGATCGCGCCGACCACATTGGTCGGGTCATCGGCGCTGACCACCGGCAGCTGCGAGACGCGGTGCTCGTGCAGCAGCGAGATCGCCTCCCGCACCCGGTAGTGCGGCTGGACGGTGACGAGCGCCGGCAACTCGCCGGCCTCGCGCTTGCGGCGCAGCACGTCGCCGACGGTGAGGTCGCCCGAGCGCGCGATGAAGCCGTACTGGCGCATCCACGCGTCCGAGAAGACCTTGGACAGGTACGCGCGGCCGCCGTCGGGCAGGATCACCACGACCATCGCCGCGGGATCGCCGATCTCGGCGCCAACCTGCAGCGCCGCGTGCAGCGCCATCCCGCCGGACGGGCCGGCGAGGATCCCCTCGGTCTGGGCCAGCCGCCGGGTGGTGAGAAACGCGTCGCGGTCGGACACGGTGATCCAGCGGTTCACGGTGCCGGATCGAACGCGTCGGCCAGAAGTCCTCGCCGACGCCCTCGACCAGGTAGGGGTGGACGTTCGCCTCCCCGCCGGAGTAGATCGAGCCGTCGGGGTCGGCGCCGACGACGACCAGGTCGGGCTTGCGCTCACGCAGGTAGCGGACCGTCCGGTCACCGTGCCGCCGGTGCCGACGCCGAGGACCAGGTGGGTGATGCCGCCGCCGGTCTGCTCCCAGAGCTCCGGCCCGGTCGACTCGTAGTGGGCCTGCGGGTTGGCCTTGTTGTGGTACTGGTTAGGCTGGAAGGCGCCCGGGATCTCCGCGGTCAGCCGGTCGGCGACGTTGTAGTAGGCGCGCGGCGAGTCGGGCGGGACGTCGGTCGGGCACAGCACGACCTCGGCGCCGAGCGCGCGCAGCAGGTCGCCCTTCTCGGAGGCGACCTTGTCGGGCATGACCGCCATCACGCGGTAGCCCTTCAGCCGCGCGGCGATCGCCAGGCCGGTGCCGGTGTTGCCCGAGGTCGGCTCGACGATCGTGCCGCCCGGACGGAGCTTGCCGTCGCGCTCCGCCGCCTCGATCAGCGCGACCGCGACGCGGTCCTTGATCGAGCCGCCCGGGTTGAACACCTCGAGCTTGGCGACGAGCTGGGGCCGCAGACCGGCCCCGATCCGCGAGAGGCGGACGAGCGGGGTGTTGCCGATCGTGTCGAGGATCGAGTCCCCGATGACGGTGGTGACGGTCGTCATGGCTCGACGGTAACGCATCGCTGCGCGCTCGCCCGCGTGATCAACGCCGGCACGCGCCATCACCAGCCGCCTCGAACCGATCAGTGGCTCCGATGCTCGAGCGTCGCCCAGAACGGGCAGTGGTGCTCGGAGCCGAACAGCGTCGAGGACACAGCGGTGCCGCGGGTGCGCAGGTCGATGACGCGCGGATCTCCGGCGGTCCGGCGCGGCCACGGCACCTGACCCGGGACCGCCGGGTCGCCGGTGGCGGCGAAGGCGCCCCAGTAGCGGTCCATCCGGGCGCCGAGCGCGCGCTCGGGGGCGGTGAGCGGCCGCGCCGCGAGGCTGTAGGCGAACGGGTCGGCGAGGTTCCGCGGTGTGGGCGTTGGACATGTCGATGCCCGGGGGCTGGAACCCGGTGAGCGTCGGCGAGGTCGGATCGTCGAACTCCTCCTCGTAGGTCGGCACCGCGAC
>CAVPBY010000113.1:0-5543 GCA_963702225.1 uncultured Solirubrobacteraceae bacterium
AGCTTGCCCTTCCTGTGGAGGGGCCGGGTCAGACCGATCGGATGTGGGAGTCGTTCGGGCCCGCGGCGCAGGAGCGGGTCCTGCGCGCGTCGGCGGGCGCGATCGCGCGCATCCTCAACCAGCAAGGGGAGGAGCGATGAGCAAGATCGAGTCCCAGCATCTGGCAGCGCCGCGCGTACGTATACGTGCGCCAGTCGACGATGGCGCAGGTCGAGCGCAACGTCGAGAGCCGCGAGCGTCAGTACGAGCTGGGTGGACGGGCGGTCGCGCTCGGCTGGCGCGCGCCGGACGTGGTCGTGGCCCTCGATGAGGACCAGGGCCGATCGGCAAGAGCACCGCCGGGCGCGACGGGTTCCAGGGCCTCGTCGTCGATGTCGGGCTCGGTCGGGTCGGGATCGTGCTCGGGATCGAGGTCTCAAGATTGGCGCGCAACAACGCGTCGCGTGGTACCAGCTGCTGGATCTGTGCGCGTTGACCGACACGCTGATCGCCGATTCGGACGGGATCTCCACCACCCCCAACGACTGCATAACGACCGGCTCGTGCTCGGCCTGAAGGGCACGATGAGCGAGGCCGAGCTGCACGTAGCTCAAGGCGCGGTTGCGCGGCGGGAGCCTGAGGGACAAGGCCGGCAAAGGGCGAGCTGCGCCTGCCGCTGCCGGCCGGCTTGGAGTACGAGCACACCGGGCGGATCAGGATCACCGCGAACGAGCCATCTACGTTGAGTGGTCCGTCCTTCGCCGCTTTCGCCGGGTGGCGAACGACCTTCGATTCCGCGTTGTCGTAGTAAACGGCCGATTGCAGAGTGTAGGCGTTCAAGGCGGCCATATCGCCGAAGCCGCCGCGCCATTGCACCAGATTCGGAACGGGAGCGCCATTTTCACTCACCTCGCTCGTGACCGTGGAAACGTAGCCGTCCTTCTGGAACTCGAAAACCTTGCGCGCGAACACGCGGCCATCGGAATACTCGGAACGCAACCGAGAGAGGAGTGGAACTGGAAACGAATAGCGCCTGGTTCAGATTTGCGCTAGGCTTCTTGTCGCGGAAGTCATAAGCGAACGGATAGCCCACTTTCGCCACGGCCACGGGATTGACGAGTTCGAGCGGCTTGCCCGCCGCGTCCACGTACTTCTACAATCGAACTGCGGACCACCCCGCCGCGATTCGAAAAAATGATGTGATACACGTCCGTATCGATAACGGTGGATTCTTCCTTCGCGCCGACCTCGGCATTGGCTGGAGGCGGCGTAACCGACGAAACGGCCGCGGGCGCGACGGTGGCGGGCGAGGTCTCCGGCTTTTCGGAATTCGATAACGGTCTTGTTCGCGGGCGCGGGCGGCCCAAGCAGCTTATAAGAGCGGCGCCCGGGTGGGCGACTCCGGTTCTCCTGCTCGTGTTCCCAGCCGGGATCCTCGCCTCCACGCTCAACCTGTGGACGGTGAGTCGGGCTTCGGCTCGCGTGGACAGCCGGTCGGCAAGACCATGGTGGCGATCGTCGGCGTGCTCGCCGCCGACCTGTTCTCGGCCGTGCTCACCGTGCTCGCCGCCTCATCACCGTGAGACTCCACCTGCTCGGGCTGATCGTGCTCGGCGCGTTCCTCGCGATCTTCCGGTACCTGCTCGGTGAGCTGACACCCGTCACCGCCACGAACAGCTGCACACGATGGCGACGACCGACTAGCTCACCGGCCTCACAAACCGCCAGCAGTTCCACGAGAGCGTCGAGCAGCGCATCGCCGGCGCCGAAGCCGGACCTCCGCTTCGCGGTGCTGCTCATGGACCTCGATCGCTTCAAGGAGGTCAACGAGACGCTCGGGCACACGTACGGGGACCGGCTGCTGCGCGACCTCGGGCCGCGGCTCGTCGAGGCCTCGGGGGAGGGGATCCTCCTGGCCCGGCTCGGCGGCGACGAGTTCGGGGTCCTGCTGCCGAGCGGCTGTCACACGCGCGCGGAGGTGACCCCGATCGCCGAGCGCCTGCTGCGACCGCGGGGAGCCGTTCGCGATCGACGACCTCACGATCGAGATCGGCGCCTCGATCGGCGTCTCGCGCTTCCCCGACGACGGCGCCGACGCGAACGGGCTGCTGCGGTGCGCCGACGTCGCGATGTACACCGCCAAGGAGGCGCAGACCGGCCTCAAGTTCTACACCGCCGAGCAGAACCAGCACACCGAACGGCGGCTGAGCGTGCTCTCCGACCTCCGGCGCGCGCTGTCGCGCGACGAGATCGTCGTCCACTACCAGCCGATCGTCGACCTCGAGGACCGGCTGGTGACGGGCGCCGAGGGGCTCGTCCGCTGGCAGCATCCCGAGCACGGGCTGATCCCGCCGGGCGCGTTCGTGCAGTCGGTCGAGCAGAGCGGCCTGATCGGCCCGCTCACCCGCCATGTGCTCGAGCACTCGATCGCGGAGTGCGCGCAGTGGCGGCGCGAGGGCCGTGAGATGTCGGTCGCCGTCAACCTGTCGGTGCGCAATCTGCTCGACCGCGACCTGCCGCGGGAGATCGCCCGTCTGCTCGTGACCTATCAGGTCCCGGCCGCGTCGCTGCACCTGGAGATCACCGAGTCGATGATCATGACCGACCCCGAGCGCGCGCTCTCCACGGTCGGCCGCCTGTCCGATCTGGGCGTGCGGTTGTCGGTCGACGACTTCGGCACCGGCTACTCGTCGCTGGCCAACCTCCGCCGGCTCCCGATCGACGACCTCAAGATCGACCGCTCGTTCGTGTCGCCGATGCTCGAGGACGAGAGCGACCTGATCATCGTCCGCTCGACGATCAACCTCGGCCACGACCTGGGCTTGAGGATCATCGCCGAGGGCGTCGAGGACTCGGCGACGCTCGAGCACCTCGCGACGCTCGGCTGCGACCTCGCCCAGGGATACCACCTCAGCCGCCCGCTCGGCGCCGACGCGTTCGGCCGCTGGCTGGCCGACACCCCGCGCCAGCCGCGCTCGGGCGAGCTGCCCGAGGCCCCGCTGCCGCCGGCCGCCGTGACCCCGAAGCTCTGGACGACCTCGGGGTTCGTCGTGGCCTCGCGCGACGCCTGAGCGCACCGCCCGCGCACTCTGGTTGCGGCGACCGGCCCCGCGTCCTGATCGCCGACGAGGCCACGACCGCGCTCGACGTGACGATCCAGGCGCAGATCATCGAGCTGCTCGCCGAGCTCCAGCGCGAGCTCGGCACGGCGCTCATCTGGATCACGCACGACCTCGGCGTCGTGGCCGGCATCGCCGATCGCGTGATCGTCATGTACGCCGGGCGGGTCGTCGAGGAGGCGGGCGTCGACGCGATCTACGCCTCGCCCGGTCACCCCTACACCCGCGCATTGCTCTCCGCGATGCCGACCCCCGACCCACCCCGCGAGCGGGCACGGCACCGGATCATCCTCAGCGGCGAGCTGCCGAGCCATGGGGTGGGCGAGCAGCCGGCCGTCGCCGCGGGCACCGGCGAGGCGACCTCTCCGTCCTAGAACAGCGAGGCCTGCGGCTCGGCGGCGGGAGGGTCGAGGCAATCGGGCTCGTCGTGGCGCGCGTCGTTGACCGCGAGGCCGACCTCGCTGAGCGCGGTGCGCTGCGCCGGCAGCCCGGCGAGGATCTCGGCGAGCGCGCCCTCGGGGGTCGCGGTGTCGAGCCAGTCGGCCTCGTGCCGGGGATCGAGGATGACCGGCATGCGGTCGTGGAGCGCGGCGATGGCGGAGTTGGCGGGGCGGGTGATGATCGTGCAGCTGCGCACGAGCTCATCCGGGTCCCCGCCCCCGTGCCAGATCGACCACAGCCCGGCGAACGCGAACGGAGCGCCGTCGGTGCGCGTGATGTGGAACGGTCGCTTGGCGCGGCCGGCGTCGCACTCCCGGCGCTGCCACTCATAGAAGCCGTCGGCGATGATCAGGCAGCGGTAGCGCTGGTAGGCGGTCCGGAACGCGGACTTCTCGGCGACGCTCTCCACGCGGGCGTTGATCATGCGCGCGCCGATCTTCGGCGAGTCCGCCCAGCTCGGCACCAACCCCCAGCGCAGCAGCTCGCCCCGGGGATTGCCGTCGCGGTCGGTCGTCACCGTGAGCACCTCGTCGGTCGGCGCGACGTTGTAGCGGCGGCGGATCTCGACCGACTCGCCGACCGGGAAGCGGGCGCGGATCTGGCCGGGGTCAGCGGCGGCGAGGCTGTAGCGGCCGCACACGAGGGACCACGGCCGGCTAGCGGCCGCGCGACGCGATGCGGTCGGACCGCTCGGACTGCGCGCGTTTCTGGCGCCGTCTGCCGAGCACGATGAGCACCACGAAGACGACGACCACGAGCAGGACGCCCCAGAAGATCCTCAGATCGAGCGAGAGCCCGCCCGCGGCCAGCGCGATGCCGGACACGATCCCGAAGCCGGCGAACAGCACCGCGGCGAGCGCCACCACGACGATGACGATCCCCCGCAGCCGCGCGAGGATGCCGGCGCTCGAGGGCGGCGCGACCACCCCCATGATCCGCAGGCCCCACAGCTGGCGATTGGTCGGGCCCTCGACGCCGAGGCGCTCTGTCGCCTTACGCAGGTCCTCGGGCCGGCGCTCGGCGAGCGCGAGCGAGGCGTCGGCCATGCGCCGGATCTGCATCCGCTCCTGGGGGCGGGCGGCCGCGATCGCGCGCTGGAAGTGGGCGCGGGCCTTCTTCGCGTCGTAGCGCTCGGCGGCGCGGGCGCCGAGGATCGCCTGGGCCGCCGCCTTGTAGCGAGTCTCGGCCTCGAGCTCCTCGTCGCTGCGGCTCTCCATCTGCTGCATGGCGGCCATCTGGCCCTTCTGCTCCATCCGCACGACGCGCTGCTGCTTGGGCATGGGCGGGAGTCTAGTTTGCGGGCGCGTGAACCAGGGCGCTCGAATCGTCCGGGTCATCGAGCACGGAGATCCCGAGCGCCTGGGCCCACAGCCCGGCGGCGCCGACGATGTCGACCCAGGGCATCGCGGCGCCGCGGAGCGCCTCGACGCCCCGCAGCTGCTCGAGGCGGTTGGCGCGCAGCTCGCAGCGGCGCAGCCGGGCGCCGCGCAGGTCGGTGGCCGCCATCTCGCAGCCGGTGAAGCGCACCGAGTCGAGCTCGGCCTCCAGGAAGTCTGTCTGCGACAGGTTGCACTCCTCGAACGTGACGCGCTGCAGCCGGGCGCCGCCGAACGACGCGAGGTCGATCCGGCAGCCGTGCAGGATCACGTCGCGCAGCACCCCGTCGGCGAACTCGAGGCCGGTCATCCGGCAGTTGCTCAGTCGCGTCCGGATCCAGCCGCCGCGAGGGCCGGCCCGCAGGTTCGCAAGGTCGCAGCCGCTCAGCTCGACGTCGGCGAGCTCGAGCGCCTCCAGCTCCGCGCCGGCCAGGCGCGTCGCCCGCAGCCGCGACTCCCGCACCGCCACGCCCGGCGCGTGCGCACCCGACAGGTCGCTGTCGCCGAGCTGCACCTGCTCGAGTACCGCCTCGGCCTCGAGCCGCTCGAGCGCGAGCTCCTGGAGGGACTCCGGGATCGCCGGCGAGCGGGGGTGGGCGATCGCGCCGCTCATGCGACCGCGATGAGC
>CAVPBY010000114.1:0-80328 GCA_963702225.1 uncultured Solirubrobacteraceae bacterium
AGTAACAGTAGGCGTTAGCAAGACTGACGTCGGAGGTCAGCATCCCTCGGCTCCGGCTGCGTCGCCGGATCGCACCGCGCGGCGGGCGGCCGCGGCTGCGGCCGCCGAGATCACGAGCACGACCGCGGAGACGGCCCACGCCACGGTGTAGGAGGACTTCTCGGCGATCGCCCCACCCCCGCCGGGCCGACCACGTTGCCGACGTAGACCCAGGAGAGCACGAAGCTCGAGGCGGTGGCGGCCGCCACCGGATGCGTGCGCACGGTGGCGAAGTACACGATCCCCGCCCAGCCCCAGCCCCCGCCGAATGCGACGAGCGTGGAGAGGACGAAGACCGGCCGGCTGGCGTGCCCGAGCACGAGTGCGACGAACGCCGCGGCTCCGAGCAGGGTGACGCCCATCATCTCCGCCACGCCGACGCTGCGGCGCCGGTCCGCCAGCCAGCCGGTGCCGACGCGGCCGGCGATCGCCGCGGCGCCGCCGAGCGCCAGCAGCACCGACGCCGCGTTGTGGCCGAACCCCTCGGCCGTCGCCGAGTCGACCATGAACGCCGGCAGGGTGTTGCCGATCGCGCCCGCGCACAGCCCGGACACCGCGAGCGCAACCAGGAAGCGGTCGACGCCCCCGCCGTGCTGCTCCCCCGGCACGGCGCCGGCCCTCAGCGGCGGCGCGAGCACGAGCACGAGGGCGACGATCAGGGCGGCGGCGAGCATGTCGCCACGCCACCCGACGAGCGCGCTCACCGCGGGCACCGAGACGCCCGCGAGCAGGCTGGAGAACGGCACTGCCGCCTGCTTGGCGCCGAACGCCAGCGCCTGGCGCGAGCGCGCGACGCCGCCGGCGAGCGCGAGGTTGGAGGAGACCTGCGCGGCCGCGTTGGCGCATCCGCACAGCGCGAGCGCGAGCACGAGCTGCCACCAAGACGAGACCACGAGGCCGATGATCAGCAGCGAGGTGAAGCTGAGCGCGCCCGACAGCCGCAGCCCCTGTGCAGGGCCGGCCCGCTGGATCAGCCGCCCGAGCGGCACGGCGGTGAGCGCCGAGGCCGCGTAGCAGGCGCTCGTCGCCAGGCCGAGCTGGGCGCGGCCGAACCCGAGGTCACGCTGGAGCACGACCGACTGGGACCCGACGAGGAACAGCGGCAGCACCGCGAGCACGGCATACGCCGCGGACAGCACGGTGACCCGGTGTGCGAGGGTCTGGAGGATCCCCTGTCCCTCGATGCCGGAAGGGTCGTCCTCACCGAGCATCGCCGGCGGTCCTCCTCATCGCGCCCCGCGGGGTCAGATCGCCGTCCAGCCGCCGTCGGCGGCGAACACGTGCCCGGTGGTGTGCGATGCGTCGTCGGACAGGAGGAACAGCACCGCCCTGGCCACCTCGTCGACAGTGCCCAGACGGCCCTGCGGAATGCGCGAGATGACCTCGGCGCGGAACGTCGGCGCACATCGGTGTCGTCAGCGGCGTGTCGATGAACGTCGGGGCGACCGCGTTGACCCGGATCCGCGGCGCCCATTCGAGTGCGAGCGCGCGGGTGAGCCCGTTGACGGCGTGCTTTGTGGCGCAGTAGGAGACGCGGTCCGGGTAACCGACGGCGCCCATCTGGGAGGAGACGGTGACGATCGCGCCGCGACGCTCGCCGTCGCCGACGAGCGCCCGCGCGAACGCCCGGCAGCTGAGCAGCGTGCCGACGACGTTGACGTCCACCATCGACCCGATGCTGTCGACCGGAACCTCGATCAGCGGCCCGGGGCAGTTTGTTTCCGCCGAGGTGACGAGCAGGTCGACCGGCGCGCGCGACCAGCCCTTCGCCACCGCCCGCTCGATCCCCCGTTCGTCGCAGACCTCGGCGGCCGCGACGGTCGCGGTGGCACCGCGACCCTCGACCTCGCCGGACGTCTCCTTGAGAGCCTGAGCCGAGCGCCCGACGAGCGTCACGTCGGCGCCCGCGAGCGCCGTGCCGATCCCGCTGCCCGCTCCGGTGACGAGCGCATGGTGCCCGCTGAGGCTCTCGTTGGCGAGGATCACGCACGGCCGACCGTCAGAGCGTGCCCGGGCGGCCCCGAGCGACACCGCGCCCGCTCATCGTTACGACAATCGCTCGGGCGAACTGGGGCGTTGCGTGCCACTAAACGTACTCTGCCGCGTGCACCCGCGTCAGACAAGAGGAATTTCCGTGGTCAACCATAGGAGTCGCCTATAGCACTGCCCGCGCGATGAGCTCACTCCGCCAGATCGCGTATTGGCTGGCCGTCGTCGAGGAGGGTCGTTCACGCGCGCCGCGCGGCGGATGCACGTCGCCCAGGCGTCGCTGTCCCAGCAGGTGCGGGCGCTGGAGACCGAGCTGGGCGGCGCTCTGCTGGAGCGCCTGCCCCGGGGGATGCGCCTCACGGCGGCGGGCGGGCGTTTCTGCCACACGCCTGGGTCGCGGTGCGCGCCGCCGAAGGCGCGACCCCAGGCCGCCCGCTCGGCGCTCGCTCTGGACCTGGCACGAGCGCCGACCCGGCACGCTCGTGCGTCTGCACGAGTTCACCCATCGCCGGCTCGCCGAGGACTCCGTCCGCGACGGGCTCTCCGACATGGGCATCGGCCCGCCGCTCGACTGGCGCGGACAGGTGATGCGGCTGGGCTGGGAGGAGTTCGTCATCGTCCTGCCGCCTGGCGAGCGGGTGGACGGTCGCGAGCGCATCTCGCTCAGCCGCCTCGCCCAGCCCCACTGGGTGACGTTCGGGGCCGCCACCGGCCTGCGCGATGTGATCGCCTCGGCGTGCGCGACCGCCGGCTTCGTCCACCGGGCGGCCGCCGAGACCTCGCAGGTCGAAACCGCAGCGCGGCTCGCCGGCGCCGGCATGGCGCCGGCGCTGGTCCCCGAGAACATCGTCCGCGACGGGCTCGCCGCGACGATCGTCGGAGCCGACCCGCCCGTCAGGCGTGAGCTGACCGCCTACACCCGTACTGAGTGGGGGTTGCTTGAGCGCGCGTTCGTCGGGCTCATGCGGGAGACGACCTGGCAGTAGGCGCCCGACGGCGCGTTCGTCATCGGCTGACGGGTCGGGAGTGGTTGCGAGCTGCGCACCGAGTCGGGAGGGTTTGGGTGAGCGGCGTGGAACTGTGGCCTACGCGTTGGAAGGAGTCGGCAGCACCTATGAATGGTCGGCAGCGAACGGCGGGAGTCATCGGTCTGGGCATGATGGGCGGGGGAATCGCCCGGCACGCGCTTGCCGCCGGTTTCACGATCCACGGCTTCGACATCGCCGAGCCGGCACTGGTCGGCTTCGAGGAGGTCGGCGGGATCCGCGCCAACTCGGCCGCTGAGGTCGTAGAACGGGCCGAGATCGTCGTCATCTCGCTGCTGACGGCCGCTTCATTGCGGTCCGTGACCACGGAGATCGAGCCATCGCTCACCGAGTCTCATGTCCTCGTCGAGACCAGCACCTTCCCGTTGTCCGACAAGGCCTGGATGGCGGATGTCGTCAGCGAAACGGGCGCCACCCCGCTCGACTGCACGCTGAGCGGCACCGGCGCGCAGATGCGAGACCGGGACATCGCTGTCTATGCGAGCGGGGACACGGCGGCGCTTGGCCGCTGCCAGCCCCTGTTCGAGACCTTCGCCCGAGCGGTGTACGTCCTGGGCGACTTCGGCAACGGCTCAAAAATGAAGTTCATCGCGAATCACCTCGTCGTCGTGCACAACCTGGCCGCCGCGGAGGCTCTGCTACTCGCTCGCGGAGCCGGTCTGGACCTGGACCAGGTGCTGAGGGCGGTGACGGACGGCGCCGGGACGAGTCGGATGCTCGAGGTGCGCGGTCCGAAGATGACCGCCGGAGACTTCGCCGACGCCTCGTTCCCCCTCGCCGGTCTGCAAAAGGACATCGACACAATCGCCGCGTTTGCGCATGACCTGCACGTGCCGCTCCCGCTGTTCGCGACGGCCGGCCCGATCTACCAAGCCGGTCTGGCCCAGCACCGCGAGAGCATGGATCCAGCGGTGGTGTTCGCCGTGCTCGAGCAGTTGAGTTGCCCCTGCACGGGACCCACCGCCCAACCATAGGGCCCCTCGTCACTTGCCCTGGATCCCCGCGGCCGGGGCGGCTGCGCGGCCGCGCAGCGCCGTCGAGCTTGTTAGCGTTGCTGCCGGCTTATCGGGGCGCGGCGGCCGCGCTCGCCTCAACCGACAGGGGGTGCGGATCGCGCTGCCGATCGCCGACCTGGATCTGACCTCGGCCGCCGGGCTGAAACCTCGCGTCTGGCCAGATGGCATATGACCGGCGCCGCGCTGGTGGTCAACGGCGCCGTCGCGATGCCGTAGGGCTGCCGAGATCGATCTGCACGGCGGGGTATCCGGCCGAAGAGCGTGAAGTGTCGCTCGCGTCGCCGTAATTGCTGGTACAGTCTCAGCGAAGCCGTATTGACTCACTGCTTGTAGCAGTTCTTCACGACGGTCGACGATAGGAGAGGAGCATGCGGACCAGTCGGTCTACGTCCGCGGGAGCCGAGTCCGGCTCTCGAGTGGGGCCGCGCCTGCGGGTCGCGGGCGCCTGCCGTTGCGGACGCGCAGCACCTCGCCGGTGTTCGCACGGACCGCACCGCAGCCTGGGCCGGCGGACGGTCGACGTGGCCGCGGCGCGAGCGTCACTCCCGCCCAGGGCCGCCGAGGAGGTCGGCCTCCACCCGCGCGAGATGGGCCTCCATGAGCGCCACCACCTGATCGATCTCGCGCGCGGACAGCGCCCGCACGAGCTCGACGTGGTCCTCGTGGTAGCGGGCGCGGCGCTCGCGGCTGTCGCTGCGGCTCTTGAGGTTGCCCCACAGCTCGCCGTTTCGGGCGCGCTCGATGACACGGTACATCGACAGCAGCAGCTTGTTGCGGCCGGCGGCGATGATCGCGTGGTGGAGCGCGAAGTCCCAGGCCTCGAATTCGGCATAGCTGGACGAGGCGGCGGCGCCGTCTACGCAGCGGCGCATCTCATCGAAGTCGCGCTGCGTTGCCCAGGCGACCACGAGCGGCAGCACGCGCGGCTCAATCAGCCGCCGTACCGCCATCACGTCGGCGGGGCCCACCTCGTCGGCCTCGAGGTCGAGTTCCGCCGAGACCGACGAGCCGTCTCGCGGCCCGCCGGACCGCAGGAACGTGCCGCGGCCGATCTCGCGGGAGATCGTGTGCTCCGCGTCCAGCACCGCCAGCGCGTGGCGCACCGCGGTTCGGGTCACGCCGAGCTCGTCCGCGAGGCGGCGCTCGGTCGGAAGCCTGCCTCCCGGTGCGAATCCGGGCTCGTCGCAGCGAGCCCGGATCAGCCGCGCGAGCTCACGGCTGCGCGCCGAGGGACAGGGAGCTGATGGACGGTTCGCCATGAGGGTGGGTCATCTTGACGCCCATGACGCCGGCGGAGGCGGCTGCGAGCATCTGCAGACAACCAATGCGACCTTTGTGCGTCGGATTGCGCCGGTTGACTTTGCATATTGGCGAATGTAGCCTCAGAAAATCAATCCGACAAATCGGACCAAAGACTCGATTCAGGGCGCGGAGAGGGCAGAGAGAGGAGAAGCACCGGCCGTGAGACTCGCCACCGTGATGACTGATCGTGGTGCGCGCCTGCACGTGCGCGGTCGCGACGGCTACGTGGACGTGGCACGCGCGACCGGGCACGAGCGGCTGTCGGAGCTGGCCGCGCTCCTGTCCGATGAAGCCGAGGTGGCCGAGCTGATCCGTCGCGCGGCGCAACAGCCGGGACGGGAGCTGACCGAGGCCGAGTACGGACCAGCCGTGCCGTCGCCGCGACGGATCCTGTGCTTCGGAGTCAACTACGCCGAGCCCGCCCGCGAGGGAGGGCGGCCACCGACCAGCTGGCCGGAGCTGTTCCTACGCGGTGCCGACTCGGTGGCCGCCCCGTACGCCGACCTGGTCAAGCCGCAGCTGAGCTCCAAGTTCGACTACGAGGGTGAGCTCGGGTGTGGTGATCGGAACCGGGGGACGGTACATCCGCGCGGCCGAGGCGCTGTCCGCGGTCGCCGGCTATGTGGTCGTGATGGACGGCACCGCGCGCGAGTGGCAGCGAGTCACCACCCAGTGGACGCCAGGCAAGAACTTCGACCAGACGATGCCGATCGGGCCCGAGATGGTGACCGCGGACGAGCTGGACCCGTCCGACTTGCAGATAACCACGACCCTCAACGGCGAGGTCATGCAGTCGGCCAGCACCGCCCAGATGATCTACGACATCCCGCAGACGATCGAGTACGTCTCCTCGTTCACCACCCTGCGCCCCGGCGACGTGATCGCGACCGGCACCCCGGGCGGGGTCGGGTTCGCCCGCAAGCCTCCGGTCTGGCTGACGGCCGGTGACCGGCTCGAGGTGGCGATCGAGGGGGTTGGCAGGATCGCCAACCGGATCGTGGACGAGGCGTGCGCCATCGACGGCTGGCCGTGGATGCCGCCCGAGTCAGACAGGACCCGAGACGCTGTAGGCGGTCGCGGGCCGATCGGGAATGCAGAGGATGCGCACACGCAGATCAACACCGAGGCGGTGCCGGGCAGGCTCCTCACCGATCCTTCCCAGGAGGTCTGTGAGATGACGGGAAGCCCCCGAGCAGCAACTGCCGGGCCGGGCACGATATCCGCGGCTCTTCAGTGAGCTGCAGTTGCGCAATACGGTCCTGAAGAATCGCATCGTTTTCCGCCTACCTGCCCGTCCTGGGTGAGCGCCCCCCAGACCGCCCGATTCAATGAGCTTGCGGCGCCCTATTACGAGGAACGGGCGAGTGGTGGTGTTGGACTCATCATCATCGGGGGGACGCACGTCCAGGAGAGTTCGATCGCGGCTCCGCTCGCTCAGCCAGGACTGTGGGAGGACGGCCAGATCGAGGGCTTCGCGAGGGTGGCCGACTCGGTCCACCGGCACGGGGCGAAGCTGGCGGTGCAGCTACGGCACACCGGCGTGCGCGGTTTCCCCGGCTACAAGATGGACCCCTCCTACGATCCCGAATCGACCTGGTACACGCTGGCTCCCAGCCAGGTGCCACTGGGCGAGTTCCCGGCCGGCAGCATCCCGAAACCGATGTCTGACGAGGAGATCGAGGAGTGCTTGGACGCTCACGCGCACGCCGCTCGGCGCGCCATCGAGGCTGGCCTCGACGGTGTGGAATTCCACCTGAGCCACGGCTATCTCTCGTGGCAGTTCCTTTCTCCGCTCTACAACAAACGGACCGACCGCTGGGGGGGATCCTACGAGAACCGGCTCCGCTTCTGCGTCGAAGCGCTGCTACGGATGCGAGCGGCGATCGGCGACGAGCCATTCCTCGGGTTCCGGATCAATTCCACGTCATTCTGGCCGGGGGACCTCGAGCTGGACGACATCGTCAAAGTGGTACAGGACCTGCAGCGCAGCGCGGACGTGGACTTTGTAGACGTCAGCGTTGGCGTGCATCACCAGTGGATCCACGCCCCGATGCACTTCGAGGGTGGCTGGGAGCGCGACTACGCGGAAGCCCTCAAGAAGGTCAGTTCCATTCCGTTGTTCATGGTGGGTCGCATCACCACGCCGGATGTCGCCGAGCGGATGCTCGCCGAAGGTGTGGCCGACGGCATCGGCGTCGCCCGGCAACTCTTCGCGGACCCGGACTGGGCCTTGAAAGCGGAGGAAGACCGCGTGGACGACATCCGCCAATGCGTGGCGGCGAACCACTGCTGGAAAAGTGTGTCCAAGGGCCAGCGGGTGCAATGCGTCTATAACCCCACCGTTGGCCGGGAGGCGCGGTGGGGCAAGGGCTCGCTCGTGGAGGCGGCGCCATCGAAAACCATCCTCGTGATCGGCGGCGGCCCAGCTGGGCTGGAATGCGCTGGTATCGCCGGCGCCCGCGGGCACCGGGTGACCGTGCTCGAGCGGGAGCAGGAACCAGGCGGGCACGTCCGGTTGCAGTCTCTGCTCCCCGGTCGGGCCAGGTTCGGTGAAATCGGTACATGGCTCGCGAACCAGGCGCGCAAAGCCGGCGCCTCGATCCGGCTGGGGGAGAGTGTCGACGAGGCCAATCTGGCGGCGGTGTGCAGCGAGGTGGTGGCCGACCACGTGGTGGTGGCGACCGGCTCTCGCGTCTGCAAAGACGGGTTCCAGGGCTGGACCGCAGATTCGCTATCAGGCGTTGAAACCCAGCGGGTCTTCGGCTGGGACGAGGTGCTCACCGGCGCCGAGCTGCCAGAAGGCGACATCCTGGTGCTCGACGACCAAGCGGATCTGATCGGTCCGTTGATCGCGGTTCAGATCGCAAATCAGGCTGGGCGCCGGGTGCGCCTGGTGACCCGCTGGCCGATGGTCGGGATGGAGACGATCGCCGACGCCTACTTCGAGTGGATCATGCCCCAGGTCTACGAGAGCGGTGTGCAGGTGATAGTGGACCACTTCGTCCGGTCGATGCGTCCCGGCGTGGTGCAGCTCTACAACATCTTCACACCCACCCGGGTGACCGAGGTCGCGGCCGATGCCGTCGTGTTCGCCACGGCCCGGCAGTCGCGCAACGAACTTGCGCAGGCGGCGCAGGAGCTCGGGATCGCGCACACGCTGATCGGCGATGCGGTGGCGCCCAGAACCACGTTCGAGGCAGTGTTCGAGGGCCATCGAATGGGGCGGGCGCTGTGAGCGAGGCGGCTATGGATCGCCAGCGACTTGAGCTGACGTACGGGGGGCTCCTCTACTGGGATCGCACCTTGGCCTTGCATACCCGTGACGTCGAGCCTGAAGGCGTGCGTCTCGCCTACCACGTGAGCGAGGCAGCCCCGGCGCTGTTCGAGCAGCAGATCAATGAACAGACCTACGACGTGTGTGAGATGTCGGCCTCGAGCTACCTGATCCTCGCCTCCCGCTCGGACGACCGCTTCGTCGGGCTGCCGGTCTTCCTTTCCCGCAACTTCCGCCACAGCCAGGTCTACGTGCACACCGACAGTGGAATCGAGCGGCCAGTGGATCTCCGCGGGCGCTGCGTGGGCGTGCTCGACTATCAGATGACGGCCGCGCTCTGGATCCGCGCCTTCCTGCAGCATGACTACGGGGTCGCGCCGAATCAGATTCAGTGGCGGACCGGTGGCCTGCGCACGCCGAAGTGGGTCGAGCGGCTACCGGTCAAACTGCCCGATGACCTGCAGATCGAGCGCATCCCGTCCGACGCAACGCTCGAAGGCTTACTGGCAACGGGTGGACTCGACGCCCTCGTGACCGCTCAGCCTCCGGCGTGCTTCAAGGCGACGGAGACCGGACCCGTCCGCCGGCTGTTCCCCGACTACGAGCGGCTTGAGCGCGACTACTACATCGCGGACCGGGTTCTTCCCCGTCATGCACATGGTGGTCGTCCGCCGGTCGCTCTATGAGCACCATCCCTGGGTGGCCGCCGCGTTGATTCGCGCGTTCAGCCAAGCCAAGGAGATCGGGCAGCGTCGGTTGCGGGCAGTCACCGGGCTTGCCGTCGGCATCCCGTGGCTCCCGGTGGCGATCGATGAGGTTGACCGGCTCTTCGACGGCGACGCGTTCCCATACGGGCTCGACGCCAACCGGGAAATCATCAACGCCATGGCGAAATATGCTCACGAGCAGGGACTGACGGAGCGCCAGATGGCCGCCGAGGAGCTCTTCGTCACATGACGGACGCACCGTTCCGAATGAGGGTTTCTCCCGGACTTCCTCGGTGTCCTGCCGCGAGGCGGTCGCATGAGCACACTCCTGGTTGGGATCGGATTCGGCCTCGTCACCGCCGCTCTGCTCTCACTTTCCACTGTCGCGCTGTCATTACAGTTCGCGGTGACGAACGTCCCGAACTTCGCTCACGGCGAGATCATGACCACAGGAGCGTTCATCGGGTACACCAGCTACCAGGCGACGCACAGTCTACCGGTAGCGCTCATCCTGGCGATGATCGGTGGCGCTGCGCTCGGCGTGGCCATTGACCGACTGGTGCTTCGGCCGTTCAAGAATCGCAACGTCGCGTTGCTGACCCTCTTCGTGCTCACAATCGCGATCTCCCTCATCGTCCAGAATGGGCTGCTGTGGATCTACGGAAGCAACACCCATGCCATCTCAGTGGCGACGGGTCAGCCGAAGCACATCGGCCCATTCATCCTGACCCCGTTTGAGATCGTGACGATCATCGGCGCGGTCGTGATCCTGACCGGAGTCCACCTGCTGCTCAAGTACACGATGTTCGGCAAGTCGCAGCGCGCAGTGGCGGAGAACCCGGGCCTCGCGGAGGCGAGCGGAATAAGCGCCGGCCGCGTGGTGACGCTGACCTGGGTGATCACCGGCGCGTTGGCCGGCCTCGCCGGCTTGGTGCTGGCGACCAACTCGGGTGGCGTCTATCCCACCATCGGCTTCAATTACCTGCTCATTGTGTTCGCCGCAGCGATCTTGGGCGGGATCGGTCAGCCTTACGGATCGATGGCCGGCGCACTGATTGTGGGGGTGACGATGGAGGTGAGCGCGCTGTATATCAACTCGGACTACAAGACGTCAGTCGCGTTTGTCATCCTGATACTTGCACTGATCTTCCGGCCTCGGGGACTCATTCCCCAGAGAGCGACGGCGGCGGGATAGATGCTGGAATATCTCGTAAGCGTCTTTACGCTCGGCTGCGCGACCGCGGTCATCGTGATGGGTCTCAACGTCCGGTGGGGGCTCAGCGGCCAACTCGATCTCGGGTATTACCTGATGGTCGCGGTGGGCGCCTACGTGACCGGCGTGATCGCCCTGCCACCCGCCAGTAGTCAGGCCGACCCTACGCTCCAGTACATACTCGGGCTGCACTGGCCATTCCTCGTGGCCATCCCGATCGCCGCTCTGACGTGCGCGGTGCTGTCACTGTTCCTCGGCATCGTGGCTCTGCGCAAGCTCAGGGACAACAGCTACGCCATAGTCACCGTCGCGGCGACCATCATCGGGTATTCGTTCATCGCGCAATTCACGCCGCTCTTCGACGGCTACAACGGGCTCTACGCGGTGCCGCGCCCGCTGTTCGGGCTGCTCGGGCTGGGTCCGGGAGGCTACGCGGACTTCTACCTCTTCCTGAGTGCCTTGGTGCTGCTGGTGGTCTACCTTCTAATGGAGCTGGTTCGGCGCAGTCCCTTCGGACGGGCCGTTCGAGCGGCGCGTGAGGACGAGGTGGCTGCGGCCGCGTTCGGCCGCAGCGTCTACCGGCTTCGCCTGAAGTCCTACGTGCTCGGAGGGGCCGTGGGCGGCATCGGTGGGAGTCTGCTGATGGGCTACATCACGGCCTTCAACCCCGCCTCCTGGTCGGCGATCGAAACCTTTTTGCTCTACGGCGCACTGATTGTCGGTGGCACCGGGAACAACATGGGAGCGGTTCTCGGGACGTTCATCGTGCTGGTGGGTATCCCGCAGCTTGCCCAGGCACTCCCGGCGGTCGGGAACAACGCGAGCGCGCTGCCGGCCATCGAGAACATGGTGATCGGGCTGTTGATCATCGTGGCGCTGCGGTTCCGCCCGGCGGGCATCCTGCCCGAGCTGCAGACGATGCAGAGCCAGTTCCGAGGTCGCCGGCTCCTGGCGCGGCTCCGTCGCCCGGGTCGCGCAACCGAGGCGGCGCCGTCCGACGATCAGTGATGGAACCAGTCGCCGATCCACTCCTCGAAGTACGCGCGCTCGTCAAACGCTACGGCGGGGTCGCCGCCGTGCAGGACTGCACGTTCTCCGTGCAGCGGGGAAGCATCACCGGGCTTGTCGGGCCTAACGGCGCGGGCAAGAGCACAGTGATCAACCTGATCTCCGGGCTGGTGCGCCCCGACGCCGGTGTTGTCGTCCTCGACGGGGAGGAGATCCAGGGCCGACCGTTGCACTGGACCAGCCGCCGTGGCCTGATCCGGACGTTCCAGGTGGCCCGGGAGTGGTCGACGCTCACGGTTCTGGAGAACGTGATCGCCGCTGCGCCGGACGGCGGGCGGGAGGCTCTGTGGCGTTCGCTCTTCGCGCGCCGCGCTATGCGGCGAAGTGAACAGCAACTGGCCGAGCGAGCGCTCGCGATCATTTCGCGACTGAACCTGTCCGCGGTGACGCATGAGTTGGCCGGACGGCTGAGCGGTGGCCAGAAGCGTCTCCTGGAGTTCGCCCGGGTGGCGATGGTCGAGCCCAAGCTGCTCCTCCTCGACGAGCCGCTGGCCGGCGTCAACCCGGTGCTCTCTCAGGAGATCGCTCGGGCGATCGAGGCGATGCGCAGTCAGGGCACGACCGTCGTCATCGTCGAGCACAACCTGCGGTTCGTCGAGGAGACGTGCGAGACGGTGGTCGTCATGGCCCAGGGCCGGACGATCGGGGAGGGTCCGATGAGCGAGCTCCGCAGACGCGAAGATGTGATCGAGGCCTACCTCGGGACGGGTACGGCGGCATGAGCACTCCGTCGCCACGTGAGTCTTTCAACCAGCGGCTCGATGTCAGCTCTGACGACGCCGAGCAGCGGGTGCCCGTCGCGTCGGCATCGGTTGCGGGCTCCGGCGAGCCGATCCTGGTGGTGCGCGACCTGGTCGCCGGCTACGGCGGCGCGCCCATCGTGCGTAACACCAACTTCCTGGTGCGGTCGGGGGTGCTGAACTGCATCGTCGGGCCGAACGGGGCCGGCAAGTCCACCGCCCTGAAGGCAATCGCCGGCGCGATCCGCCCGATGGCCGGTACCATCACGATGTACGGAGAGGACATCACTCGGCTTCCCACCGCGCAACGGGTCGCCAGGAGCCTCGGTTACGTACCGCAGGTGGCCAACGTGTTCGGCCGACTCACGGTCCTTGAGAACCTGCAGATCGGGGCGGTTCGCAAGCGAGCTCACACAAAGGAGCGGGTCGACATGGTCTGCGACATGTTTCCGGACCTGCGCAGCGCCCTGCACCGCGGCGCGGGCACGCTCAGTGGTGGGCAGCGCAGCATGCTCGCGCTCTCTCGGGCGCTGATGGCCGAACCGCAGCTGCTCCTGCTGGACGAGCCAACCGCCGGGCTGGCTCCGAAGGTGGAGGCGCAGGTCTGGGAGCACATCCTGACCATCCAGTCCCATGGGATCAGCATCCTGGTGGTTGAGCAGAACACTCGCCGTGCGCTCAGCAACTCGAACTGGGCGTACGTGATGGTAAACGGCGAAGTGGTGACTGAGGGCCCCGGCCCGGAGCTACTGGGTCAGCCGAAGCTCGTCGACATGTACCTAGGAGGCTGACCGGTGTCGTGTACAACAGAGGAGGCAGCAGTGCAAGCGAAGACCAACATGACGTGTCGCATCTTGGGGCACCGAGTGGGGGTGGCGGCCGTGGTGGGCGCCATGGCGCTGGCCGCCACCGCCTGCGGGTCTGCGTCGAACGCCGGGAGTCCTCCGGCGCCAAGCTCGGGGGGCAGCGGCGGCGGGGGCAGCTCCCACGGGCCCATTCACTTCACGGTCCTGGGCTCCGACACTGGCCCCTATGCCCAGATCGGGCAGGCCATGTACCAGGGGGCCGTTGACGGCGCCCACGCCGTCAACGCGGCCGGCGGCATCCTCGGCCGCAAGCTGGTCCTCGACCAGGTGGACACACACGGCGATCCCGCGGACGCCGTCTCATCCCTACAACAGGAGCTGGCCAAGAACCACCCGTCGGCGATCATCGGCCCCACCACGTTGGAGATCTTCGGCGTCAAGCCGGTGATCGACCAGAACAAGATCCCGGACATGTTCAATGGCGGCTCGACGGCGTTCGATCACAACAAGGATCCGAACATCTGGCGAATCAACCCGTCCGACTCCCAGGAGGCGGTCGCGATCGCCCTCTACGCCATCCAGAAGGGGTACAAGCGCGCTGCGATCCTGTTCACGACCGAGGCGTCGCAACAGGAACTGGAGCCGTTCATCCTGAAGGACTACAAGGCGCTCGGCGGGCACGTACTCTCGGTGACGAACGTCACTCCCGGCCAGAGCAGCTACAACTCCGAGGTCATCAAGATCCTGAACACCCACCCTCAGGCGGTCATCGGCCAGCTGGACCCGCCCACCGCCGCGACGTTCTTCAACGAACTTGTCGGGCTGAACGGCACAAAGACCCCGTTCGTTGGCACGGACATCACCGCGGGTGGCGACTGGATATCGGCGGTGAAGCCGTCTGTCGCAAAGGCCATGGTGGTCTCCGTACAGGGCGGCACGCCGACCAATCAGGCGGGACACATTTTCGACAACCTCAACCAGCAGGCCTGGCACGGCGCCCCGCAGGCAGGAGCAAACTATGCCTACGACGGCGTGATCGACGCTGCGCTCGCGATTGATCGCACCGGTGGCACCAGCAACGCGGACATCCTGAAGGGGCTGCCGTTGGTGTCCAACCCGCCGGGGACCGCCGTGTACACGTACGCGGATGGCTTGAAGGCGATCAAGGCACACAAAAAGATCAACTACGACGGCGCCAGTGGGCCAATGGACTTCGACAAGTACCACAACGTGTCGGGTCCATGGGTCGTTGTCGCCTCGACCGGGCACGGGGCGAGCCTGAAGACCAAAGAGACGATCAGTGCCTCCCAGGTGACCGACACGGAGAAAAAGGTCGGTTGAGTCCGATCGAAGAGCAATCGACAATGGGGCGGGCCGATGGCGCGCCTGTGCGCGGCCACGAGGGCCGCGCACAGTTCGTGGTGATCACCGGTGCCGGCGGCGGGATCGGCCGGGCCTGCGCCCTGCAGTACGCGGCGGAGGGCGCTTCAGTGGCGCTGCTGGACATCGACCCGAACACGGCCGGTGCGGTGGCCGCGGAGGTGGACGCGGCCGGCGGGCGAGGCTTTCCCTTCGGCGTGGATGTGTCCGACGAGGTTGCCGTGCAGAAGGTCGGGGAAGAGGTGCGTCAGCATGTGGACGCCGCGGACGTGCTCATCCACGGAGCGATCCAGCGGATGCCCGGGCACCTTGAGGACCTGCCCGTGGAACACTTTGACCGACTGCTTGCGGTCGGGCTGCGCGGCGCGTTCCTCATGGCGCAGGAGTTCGGGCGGGGCATGGCGAAGCGGGGCTCTGGGAGCATCGTGTTTATCGGGTCGACGGCGGCGCACCTGCCCTATCCGAACACGGGCTCCTATAGCTGCTGCAAGGCGGCGATCGTCATGCTCGCGAAGAGCTTCGCCCTTGAGTGGGCCTCGTTTGGAGTGCGCGCCTTCTCGGTCAGCCCGGGCATGGTGCGCACTCCGATGACCGAGGACCTGTATTCGCGCCCGGAGATCCTCGCGGCTCGGAGCCAGATGGCGCCTCTCGGCCGGGTGGGCGACCCAGACGACATCGCCTCGGTGATTAAGTTCCTCGCCTCGGATCAGGCGGCTTACCTCACTGGTGAGGACGTGCTGGTCGACGGTGGGTTTGTGGCGAGCAAGTTCATGCACGTTCCAGGACGCGACTAGTGGGTCGAACCCGATCGTCTGCCGAACCGAATTAGGACGAATCGACCGGCACTGGGACGAACCACCAAAGACGGCCGAAACGGCTTATAACCCGAAGGTCGCAGGTTCGAGTGCTCTCCCGAAGACCCGCGATCTCTGGCCGCGCCCAGGCCGCAACTCGCATCTCGGCTCGTTCACCGACTGGCCGCAGTCGTTGCGTTCGTGGCGGGCACCGCAGGCGTCGCCGCGACGTTGCCACCTTGTACGACACGACATTTTGGAAGAACCCCACCCAGCACGACATTCAGCTGCTGCGGCAGTTGTCATCCTACTGTGCGTCGTGCTCAACTCGTCGGGGTGACCATCGCGACGTGTGTCAACAACATCGCGGCCTCGGTCGAACTCGTCGGTACCTTCGCCGTCGGGATCATCACGCTTCTCGGCGGCTCTCCTTCCATCACGACCAGGGTGGCTCCGTGCTCCTCAAGGCGAACCCGACCCGTCACAGCCCCGTCAACCTCGGTACGTCGCCTCGCAGCGCTGCTGCCGAACTTCACTCATCGGGCAGGCAGACGCCGTACGGTCCGCTGTTACGTGCGAGCGACAGAGGACAGCGCCGGAGGTTGACGACGGGCTCATCCTCACGCGCGCACCGTTGTAGCGGTACAAAAACGGATCGTAGACTAGGTACGCCGGTGCTCGTCAACCAACAGCGGCGACGCCCGCCTCAGCCACTCGGAGAACAGCGGGTCGACGATGTACCACGTCCCGTCCCGCTCGTCGACCAGCCCGCGCCGCTGGGCTCGTCGCAGGGCCGTCGGAACGCGGGAGTGGCTCGAGAAGCCGTAGCGGGTGGCGAGCAGGCGGCTGGTGACGTTGCCGCCGCCGCGGTCTGCGACGAGTTGGAGCGCGCGGACCTCATTGACCTCGCTCTCGTCGCCGCTCATCAGCGTGTTGATCACGGCGGCGAACTCGGAGCGCTCGATCGTCTGGACGAGTTGATCGTGGGCGTTCATGACGGTCTCGAGGTCGACCGGCTGGCCGGCCGGCGTGTCGATCCAGCAGCGCCACGCGAGCTGCTGGGTGCTGCGCGGGTGCGCACGGGTCGCGTTGAGCAGGTAGGTGAGCGCCTCCTCGTCGGCGGGCTTGCCGGTCGCCTCGAACTGATAGTCGAGGTACTCGAGGAAGTCCGCGGTTGCGATCGCCGGCAGCTGCATCTGCGCGGCCTCGCCGAAGATCGGCTGCTCGGAGCTCTCGAGCATCATCTGGAGCGCGTTGCGGATCGAGCCGGTGAAGAGCAGCGAGACGTGGTTGCTGCCGGCGCTCATGAGAGCTGAGCGGATGATCGAGAGCGGGTCTCCCGGGCAGTGGCGCAGGCGCTGGAACTCGTCGAAGATGACCACGAGATGCTCGCTGAGGCGCGGCAGCGCGGTGAGCTGCGCGTGCAGCATCTCGGCGTCGTGGGCGGGGGTGGCGGCAGGCTGGCGGACCGCGCCCCGGATCACCTTGATGTCGAAGCCGATCTCCTTCTCCAGGGCCCCGATCTGACGAAGCGCGGCTCGACGCAGCCGCTTGTCGGGATGGTGCGTCATCGCGTCGTGAGCGCACCCGATGAAGCCGGGGATGCTGACGACGCGTTGGAGATTGACGGCCACGACCTCGAACGGCGGGGCGTCGCCGCCGTGGTCGCGCTCGAGCTCGAGGCGCAGCTGGTTGGTGAAGGTGGTCTTGCCCGTATCGCGAGGACCGAACAGCGCGACGTTCGTCTGCCCCTTCAGCATGAGTGCGACCTCGTGGGCGAACGGCTCCATGCCGACGATCTTGGCCGGGTCGTCGATCGGCCGGTCCCAGACGAACGGATTGACGGAAGGCATGAAGCGAATGTACCATCTATGCGGTACAGAACTGGACCGATGTGCGGTACGAGCGGCGAGAATCCCACCCGCCGAGGAGCGTAGAGTGCGTCCGGGCACCATCCGACGAGGAAGCGAGACGCAGCGTGAATGACCATGACGAGCCGGAGGTGACGCGCGCGGGCCTCTTCGAGGAGCTCATCGGCAAGGCCGAGGAGAAGGCGGGGTAGGTGCTGGGGAACGAGCATCTCCAAGCCGAGGGCCTGCACAAGCAGGAGGTCGCCGAGGGGAAAGGCGAGGATCGCGGGGACTCGGCTCCGCAGTGAGCAGCCGACCGAGGGATCGACCCGGGTCTATGGATAGCCGCGGTGCAGGCCCATTTCGCCCACCGGGTCAGTGGCAGTCGATGCCGATCTGGTCGAGCTGCCAGGTAGCGCCGTTCTTCACGAGATTGACGTTTCCGGTGCAGCTCTGGGTCCCGTTGCTCCGCCGCGAGGTCGTCTGAACGGCGACAGTGGCCGAGGAGGCGGTCTGGTTGGTCACGGTGGCCTTGTTGAAGGTGATCGCGCGATCGTCGGCTTGGCCCGCCTCGAAGCTCTGATAGCCGTCGAGCTGTTGCTGGAAGTTGGAGTCGGCCAGGGACCACGCCTTGGCGTACTGGTGGTCTGCTGCCAGGTGGTAGAAGGACTCAACCGCCTGCACCGGCGCGGAGGCGACGTCGGAGGTCGAGTCAGCTGGCGCGGCCGGGGTCGACGCCGTGCCGGAGGCGGCCGCTGCGCTTATCCCGCTGCCGGAGGCGGCCGCCCTGCTCGTGCCGGTGCTGGAGGAGGTGGTTCGCGTGGAGGGAGCGGTCTTCCTTGCGGAGGCCGACGTCTTGTTCGTGGAGCGAGGATGCTTCCTCGCTCGGTGGGTGTTCGTCGCGGCCGACGAGCCTCTGGAGGCGTGGGACGGGCCGGACGGCCCGTTCGTGGCGATGACGGCCGCGGCCACCGCGGCGAGCACCGCAACGAGGGCGATCGGCGCCACAAGACGCCGCCGGTCCGCGCCGGCACTCGCCGCACGTCGTTCCGAGCGGCCGTCGCGGGGCTTGACCTCAGCCGCTGCCGGGGGCGATTTCCTCGCCCCTCTCCGGCGCATCGAGCCCGTCACCGGTTCTGGCGAAGTAGGAGCGATGGGCGCCGGAGCGGCGGGCTGTTGTGGTGCCCGGTCTGGAGCCGGCGCCGTCTCCCGCTCGACCAGAGCGTCCGCGGCAGCCGCCGCCCCGGTGGGGCGGAGCGGCTTGGGGCCGTTCGGGGCGCGGGCCGGTCCAGCCGGTTGTCCCGCCCTCGCGCGATTGGCTGGCCGCGACCCCACAGGATGCCTCGTCGTCTCGTCCACGAGCGCGGCCCGCAAGCGCCCGACGAGCTCGCCCGCCCGCCGTGGGCGCAGCGCGGGGTCGCGGGCCATGCCACGCATCAACAGCTCCGCCACCGGTGCGGGGGCGTCTGGCCACGCATTCCTGAGATCCGGTGGCGGCTGAGTCGCGAGAGCGTGGGCCAGCGCGATCGGGTGTGACTCGGGGCGGGCCCTCTGCCCGGAGAGCATCTCCAGGGCCACGACGGCCAGCGCGTAGATATCCATCGCCGGGCTTGACGGAGCGTCCTCCAGCTGCTCCGGCGCCATGTAGCGAAACGTGCCGACGACAGCGCCCTGGCTGGTGATGCGGGTGCTCTCAGCACGCGTGGCGATGCCGAAGTCGGCGAGCTTCACCGTCTCGTCGTCACCCAGCAGCACGTTGGCTGGCTTGAGATCGCGGTGCACGATCCCCCGGCGGTGGATCGCGTCCAGTCCGCTGGCGATGCCCTGCAGGATCGGCAGCGCTACATCCGCGGACAGGCGCCCCTCGCGCAACATGCGGTCGCGCAGGGTCTCCCCGGGCACGTACTCCATGACGATGACGAGGCCGTCGTCTTCGGTGCTCACGATGTCGTAGATCGACACCAGGTTTGGATGACTGACGGAGGCTCCGAGCAGCGCCTCCCGCCGCAGCCTTGACATGAGCGTGCGATTCGACTCCGACCCCTCCCGATGCTGCAGCGAGTCATCGCCGCCGGCGAGCCGTTTCAGAGCCACCTTGCGGGCGAGGCGCTGATCCTCGGCAAGCAACACCGTGGCCATGCCTCCCGTGCCGAGCCTGGAGATCACGCGGTAGCGCTCGAGCCCGTCGTCCCCGGTCATGCGGGAAGTCCCATCTTCCCGGGACTTTGTCCTGGGGGCACCGCACGGGAGGTCGCTCGGCGGCTCCGTCTGCTCGCCGCGGCAGGCGCCGCCCCCTCCGCGCTTGGTTCGATCGGCTCCATGCTCAGGTTGGGGTTACCCGCTTGCGTCACCCCTCTGACCTGCCGTTACGCGGTCTTGGCGCGGTCGGGCTGAGGAGCGGAGGCTGCTCGCCAGGCTCGAGCCGCTGTCATTCGGCCCGGGCACTTGCCTTCAGCCGCCGCGCGGGGCTCCTCCTGCGGCGGCTGTGTGAATGAGACGCACACCTCTACCACCGCGACGCAGCCCGCGTCCGTGGCGCTCACTCAGTCGGGCGGCTGGATGCTGTAGCCGTGCGAGGCCCTTTGTGTGATTTCCCGAGGTCCTCGTCAGCTGGGCAAGGTCGCTGGACACGTGTGCGGGGTCCAGGTTCAGGTGCTTGGCGAGATCACCGATGGTGCTGCTCGGGTGGTGGGCGAGGAAGCCGATGATCCTCTCTTCGCTATCGCTCTGTCAGCTGCGTGCGTCTGCGCGTCTCGCGCTCGCGCGCCGAGCAGTCGCACGCCGTGCCGACCGCATTGGCGCGGCGGCTGGATCATGCTCGGAGACCTCATGTGGGACCTCGACTGAAGACATGGTGGCCTGCTTGGCCGATCACCACGGCGTCCAGACCCGTGCCGGGCTGGCCGTCACCCTTCGACGGGGTGTACACGCTCCGGTCGGTTCTCCGCGGAGGCCGTTGTGTCCCTCGCATGACGGCCGCGCGGAGTAGGAGGGACTCGGTCCCCCGAGCGTTCACTGACGACTGGATGGCGAGCTGGACCACCACGAGCACGCCGCCCAAGGGCACCCCCCCGGCGCGCGGGTACCTAGCCGGATCGTCGTCAGGTAATTCCGATTCACCAGGTCGGAAAGATGGTAAGCTTGGTGTTGCGCTCAGAGAGCCCTGCTCTTCTCGCTTCCCGGGGGGGGTTTCCGGTCAGAAGGGCAGAGAGGTGGCTGGCCATGGCTACCGCAACAAAGAAGGCTCGCGCGACCACAAGCGCCAATCACGGCGCAGTTGCGTCTGACTCGGCATCGATGGAGTTACTCATCGTTGAGGACAACAGCGGCGACTACCACTGGACGCTCCTGGATCGCGACGGCACCAGCCTCGGGCGATCCGGCAGTTTTGCGTCGTATGAGCGCACCGAGGACGCCGCCCGCGTCGTCCTCGCCGGCGCCGGCTCGGCGCGTCTGGATCCTCGAGCGGCAACTGACCGCTCGGCTGACACGCCTCGGTAGGGAATCTGCCACTCACCGCCAACGACGTTGACGGAGCCAAGGGCCGCTTTCAGAGCGCCGACCGAGGCTCCGTCAACAATGAGCGCGTGACACTCGCCGGCTGACTCGGTCAGGCGGGACCACTGCCACCGTCACTGCGACCGATTTTGCGTGCGCAGCACCGTCGGCTCAATACCCAATGGCGACCTCCACGAGAGAGCTGGTCCAGCGACGGAAAGCCACTTCACCACCCAGCGCCGGGAACCATTGCGGCGCGCTGAAAGGCTCTCGACATGACACCCATGTCTCCCACGGAAGTTCACCCCTCGCCGGCTCCAGAAGTCGTTGTCGAGCAGCCGCTCATCCACGACGAGGCTGTCACGCCGACTCGTCGAGACAGGCAGCCGGCAGACGCGACCACCACCCGGCCCACGGGTCGACGCACCCCGCTTGGGCGGCTGCTCGCAGCGCTACGCGGTGACAAGCACATGGTCGACGCCTACCCGCCGCCCGTGCCGCCTCCGGCGGAGGGCTGGAGCAATGCACGGTCGCTCACGGTGCCGGTGCGATCGTGAACACGACCGCGACCGTCGCGTCGACCTCCTGGACGCCCGGGTGGATCGTTGTCGGCGTCGGCGGCGCCTTCGTGGATTTCGGCGTACCCGAGGCGGCGGACCCCGCCGAGACGCCTGACTGGGGGTTGAGTGTGATCGATTGCACCCCGGTGACGGTGTAGCCGACCTGGGCGGCTGCGGCGTTGGCCTGGTTCCGGGCGTCCGTGATCGCCGCGTTCTCCGCTGCGATCTCGCCGGCTGACGGGTTGGAGAACGAGAAGTCCGGGCCGTTGATGCGGTTCGCCCCGGCATGCGTGGCCGCGTTGATCACGCGGCCGACGATCGCCGCCGTCGAGGTGATCGAGATGGACTCGTCGGCTGTGCAGCGCCTGATCCGGTGCTTATGCCCCTTCGGCCCGACGCGGATCCGTCCGCAACTGGTGTCGACCCCTTCGGTCTGGAGCCCGGAGGCGGGCACGCCGACTCCACGAACGGCGTGGACGATCGCGTCGACGGTGCGGTTGGTGGCCGACAGTGCGGGTGCGGCCGTCGACGCAAAGCGCGTCACCGACAACGACAGCGAGGCCACGTCCGGCACGACCATCACCGACCCCTGGCCGTTCACGGACAACGTGTTCGGCGTCGACGTGTCGGCGAGCGCCGCCGGCGCGAAGCCCAGGAAGACCAGCGTCACTACCGCCGCGGCTCTGGCAGACACGAGAACCCCCCTCGTTCGGTTCATGAAATCCACATCTAAACACCTCGCCGGGCCGCCGGCCGATTAATCGTCAGGTGGCCGGCCTCCGCGCGCTGAGCGGCCTTGACGGCGCGGGCCTGGCGGCTGTCCATCCATATCTCCCAGCGACCCGAGGTCGCGTGGCGCTCGTCGAGGAAGCGGTACGGCCGCCGTCCCTCGAACTCCTGCAGGCGCAGGCGCGATACACCGCCGAGCACGGAGGCAATCCGGCGACGCGGCCAGCCCAGCGCGTCTTCGACCGCCGGGAACGGTCGCGGCTCGTCCGGGGCCGCCGCCAGCGCGCCGAGCAGGGCGCGCATCAGATCGCTGCAGCGGTCGTGGAAGCGTTCGATCTCGCCCAGATCCTCCATCGCGTTGTGCGCGGCATGCTGGATGCGAGCTGAGATTCGCTCGGCGGACGCTAGTCAGCCCACCAGTCGCGCCGGCCCTCGACGTCATCTCGCGGAGCGTCGCCGAGACTGGGCGCGCCGATGACGAGGATCTCGAGCCCCTCCGGTCCGGCCTCGTAGCTGCGCCAGGATCCGGGCGGTACGCGCACCGCGTCCCATTCGGTGAGCTCGACGATGTCATCGTCGACCTTCATCCGTCCGCCCCCGCGCACCACCACGTACACCTCTTCCTGCGTCCTGTGCGTGTGGCCGTACGGAAAGCGGTAGCCGGGCGGGACGCGCTGGTGGGTCAGCCCGGACCGTTCGAGCTCGAGCGCCTTGGTCGCCGCGCGGAACTCCAGGTCCGGCGAGCCGTCGAACACAGCCCCGATGTCCTCAAGATCGGTTTTGAGGTTCCGCAGCGTGAATGGCACGACGCGATCCTAAATGCTGCGGGGTTCGCGCAGAGGGAGGGTGATAGAAGGTGACGGAGATGAACCCAACTGACTTCGAGACGTCGTCCGCAGATGGGTGGGTCGCCGTCGACTACCAGGACTGGCGCGAGACGTGCGACACGCTGCACGCGCACTGCAGGTCCTGGGCAAGCTGGCGGCGAAGCTCGCGGCGCCCGAGCCGCAATTGCAGCATGCGGCGCTTCGGGTGACCGCCCGCGGCTGGGAGACCGCCGCGCTGCCGTCGGCCAATCGCTCTGGGGCGATTGTGCTGGGACTCGATCTCCACGCGCACGAGGTGTTCCTCGAGCACAGCAGCGGCGTGGCCGGCGGATCGCGTTGACGCCCAACCGGCCGGTGGGGGAGGTGACCCGCGAGGTCTTGGCGGCGGTCACGGCCTTGGCGGGCTCGATTCAGATCGACCCGACCCCACAGGAGGTGTCCTGGACGGCGCGTCTCGACGAGGATCGCGAGCACGCCATCTACGACACGGAGGCGGTCAGCCGCTATTTCGCCGCCGCGTCCGGTGCTGCGCTGGTGCTGTCGGCGTTCCGGGCTCCGTATCGGGGCCGTTCCACGCCTGTGAATGCGTGGTGGGGATCGTTCGGCCTCGCGGTGAGCCTCTTCTCCGGTGCGCCGGCAAAACCGCCATCGCCGGACTTCATCATGCGTAACGCGATGGACTCGGAAGAGGTCGCGGCGGGGTGGTGGCCGGAGATCCGCGGTATCCGAAGGCCGCGTTCTACGCCTACGCACACCCCGCCGTGGAGGGGCTGGCACGAGCGTCGCTCACGCCGGACGCGGCTCGATGGGACGGTGAGCTCGGCGAGTTCGTTCTCGACTGGAACGTCGTCTGCACCAGCCCTGATCCGCACGACACCGCGGTCACGCCGGTGCTGGAGGCCGGCCGCGGGCTGCTGGCGGGATCTCCGGTGAGGGCGGCAATGGCGTTCATCGGTCTGGCGATCGCGGCCGCGGTGCTGACGGCGTTTGCCCGGCGGGGGCTGGCAGCGGCCGAGCGGCAGGCTAGCCCGACCCGGCCCGGCGCGCGGGGCACGCTCAGCTCGCGCTCACCACCACCGTCTGCTGGATTCCGTCAGCCGATGACCCATCACCTTCCTCCTCACCTCCGCGAACCCCGGTGGTACCCGTGGCCCGCCTGACAAACGCCCGAGCGCCGCACTCGATGCATGTAGGCTCGAGCCGAACATGACCGACAGCGACCCCATCGACGTCGAGGTTCTCCTGACGTGCATTCCCGACAACGCGTCTGGAGGGCTGTCTCGAGACGCGATCAGCGAGCTCTATGCGGAGCAACGGCCGTCGTTTCGCGATGAAGACCTTGAGGCCGCTCTCGAGGAACTGGCCGGCGGGCGGGTTCGAACCACCACGCGGAGATTGAGCGGCGTGAGGGTGCCGCTGTACCGCCGCGCCTGACGCGGTGTTCTTCGCCGCGAGTTCGCGGAGGCAAGGTGAGCACGGCCACGGATTCGATCAGCATCGTCGATGCCGATCCTGAGCTCGGCGATCTGCTGTCGGCGGACGAGCGTGAACGCGCCCGGCGGGAGACGCGGACGAGGGTGCGACACCTGTCGACCGGCGCGTGGGATGTCGCCGCCGCGGAGGAACCGGACGCCCATCACCGGGGCTTCCTGATCGTCGATGGGCTGATCAGCCGGGAGGTCGAAGTGCTGGGGCGCCGGTGCGTGGAGCTGATCGGCGCCGGAGACGTGATCCGCCCTTGGAGCTGGGACGACGAGGGCTCTCACGTTCAGGCGGAGGTCGGCTGGATCGTGCTCGAGCCGGCCCGGCTCGCGGTGCTCAACCATCACCTGGTCGTGCGGATGAATCCGTGGCCGCAGCTCGGACTCGAGCTCTTCAATCGCGGGACGCGGCGCGCCCACGCGCTCGCGGTGTCACTGGCGATCGCACACCATCAGCGCGTCGACGACCGGCTGCTGCTGACGCTCTGGCATCTGGCCGAGCGGTGGGGCCGGGTGCGCCCCGAGGGCATCGCCCTGCCACTGCCGCTCTCCCATCAGCGGCTCGCCGATCTCGTCGGCGCGCATCGGCCGGCGGTGACGAGCGCGATGGGCTCACTGACCAGGCGCGGCGCAATCAGCCGCAGCTCTGACCGCACCTGGATCATCCACGGCACGCCCCCCGAGGAGCTTCGCCACCACCGCTTGGCGGCGGCGACGATGACCTAGGCCGAGGAGCCCAGGGGCAGCGCTCGCCTCCCACCGCCGAGCCGAGCGCTGCCATGCCTGCTCAGACGACGCGTCCGCGACGGTCCATGAAGAACACGACGATCGCGACGATGGCGATCAGGAACAGCAACGGGTGGACGATCACGCCGCCGGCGATCGCGATCACAAGCAGGACTGCGGCGAGGATGAGGAGCATGGTGCCTCCTGGGTCGGGGTGTACGGCGAATTAACCCCGCCCTGGGGCGTCCTATACGGCTCCCGGTCCTCGCGGCGACGTCCGTGCGCGGACACCACCGCCCGCTGAGATCCAACGGTCACTCGCGCCCGGGGCCGGGCACGACCAGGCCGGTCTCGTACGCCACGACGACTGCTTGCGCGCGATCGCGCAGTCCGAGCTTCGAGAACACCCGACCCACGGTAGTCTTGATCGTCTTCTCGCCGAGAATGAGCTCGCTGGCGATCTCGGCGTTGGAGCGGCCGCGGGCGATCAGCCGCAGCACCTCGAGCTCACGCGCTGTGAGCTCCCCGAGCCGCTCGTGGGGTTCGCCGTCCAGTGGCCGCGCCGCATCGGCAAAGCGCTCCACCAATCGCCGGGTGATTTCGGGTGCCAGGAGCGCATCGCCGGCGGCATCAACAGCACCTGCTCACGATCCGCAGTGATGAAGTTCTGTCCTCACAAAATGGTCATAACATAAACCAGCCGGACGACACCACCTAAACCCGACAGCCGCTCGCCAATGCAACCGCGTGGCCCTAGACCGCGCACCGATAGCGAAGCGGTCACCCTTCCTCCGATGTTCAAGCTGCGCCGGGGAGGAGTACGAACAGTCCGCTGATCCTGTTCGCGTGGTGGAAGACGAGGCGGGCGTTCTTCGGTTCATCTTCGAAGTTCAGCGGAGCGTTGGCGATCCGGTAAGCCCCTTGCGTGACGGAGCTGTACCCGATCGTCGACAGCGTTCCGGCGCTGGGCTGGTTGCCATTGGAGAGCGCGCGTCGATGATCGTCACCTCCAACCAGCCGTTCTCGAAGTGGGGCGAGATCTTCGGCGTCGACATGGCCGCGACCGCGATGATCGACCGGCTCATCCATCACAGCGAGATCCTCAGCCTCAAGGGCGATAGCTTCCGGCTGCGCGGCAAGGACCTCGACACCCGGATCGGCGCCAAACCCGCCGAAATGGCTGACCGATCACCCTCGGCGCCGTCGCCCAGGCCCTTAGAACGCCGCACAACGCGCCGATCCCAACCGGGAGGCCCTCCGAAGGGCGCTAAAGCGACCATCGCCGCTTCGGCCTCGCCCTACGGGCTCGGCCTCGCGACGACGGTCGCTCTGGGGCATCAACCCTCAACTGGCCTAGTTTTCGACCCGGGGTGGTTTCCAGCGATCGTCGCAACGGGGACGGGGTTCACGACGCTAACAGAGCGGTGAAGAGATCGAGTGGGGATCGATCGCCAAGGATGATCCGGGGGCGTCGGTTGAGTTCGTTTTCGACCGCGATGAGGTGCTCTGGAGAGTGCGCGCGGAGGTCAGTGCCTTTGGGGAAATAGTCGCGCAGCAGGCCGTTGTGTTCTCGTTGGTCCCGCGCTGCCACGGCGAACGCGAGTCGCAGAAGTAGACGGCCACACCGAGCGACTCGGCGATCTCGGTGTGGCGAGCCATCTCGGTGCCCTGGTCCCACGTGATCGTCCTGAACATCGCCGGCCCCAGGTCGGCCGTGCGGGCGCGTAGGGCGGCGTGCAGGCTTTGGCCGTCGCGCTGGGGTAGATGCAGCAGACGCACCAGCCGGGTCTGGCGTTCGACCAGGGTCCCGATCGCTGAACCCTGGTTCTTGCCGATGATCAGATCGCCCTCCCAGTGCCCGGCCTGGGACCGATCAGTGGGGACGAACGGACGCTGGTGCACGGTCAGCATCGGCTGCTCAAACCGCGGCCGACGCCGGCCGGGATGCTGATGAGCGCGGCGGTGATCACGACCGGTCCGCAGCGGCGAGCGACGCCCGGGCGCCAACGGGGTCGGCCGCATCAACCACGACCCCGGCCGATAGACCGCACGGTAAATGCTCTCATGACACAGCCGCATCTCGGGCGCATCGACGAAGCGGACGCGGAGATGGCGGCTGATCTGCTCCGGGCTCCAGCGCTGCAGCAGCAGCTCTGAGACAACCCGTCCCAGCTGGAGGTTGGCATCGACCCGCAGTCCCCGCACGCGGCCTCGGCGTTGCGCGGCGCGGCGGTGCGCGTCAAACGGCCGATAGCCACCGCGACGACCTGGATGCGCGTTGCGGCGCAGCTCTCGCGAGATCGTCGACGGCGCCCGCCCCAACCGCGTCGCGATCGCTCGCATGCTCATCCCCGAGTGGCGCAGGTCAGCGATCTCGATCCTCTCGTCCTGCGACAGAAACCGAGCACTGATCTGCCGGACCTCCAACCGATCCAACGGCGGGACGAACCGCACGACCTTCCGTCGCGGTAGACGTTGTACCCACGTGTCCAGTTCTTCGCCGTCGCGCGAGAGAACTCCCACTTCTCGACCGGCGCCACGAATGCTCCAGCCCTGAGCTCGGAGCTCCATGAACCGCCGGCGCTTCTCCGATTGCGGACGGCGGCCCGGACCTTTTTTGACTCGTCGATCGGACAACACAACCTCCTTAAGGGGGAAAGGCAGTGTTGCGACGATCGTTAGAACCCACCCCGGTCTCAATGGCCTAGGTTTCGACCGGCTGTGTAATTTCGATCTGCCTGCTGGGCCTGGTCGGCTCGGCAAGCCGGCGGCCGCGGAGCGAAGCCCGTAGGGCGTAGCGAGGTGGCTGCCGGGCGTGGCGTCCGAGGCCCCGGAGAGGGTGTGGTCGGCGGCGGGATGACTCACCAACCGGCTGGCCGATCAGTGCCCTATCAAGGATCTGTCTCCCGCCGCCGTCCACGGATGCCGCCGTGACTTCATAGAAGCCTGGACATCACTCAACACAGCTCTGTCCGACGGCCTCCACATCACCAGGGTTCCACGCCAGACGATGAGGAGAACCGATGATCGCAGTCGGGGTCGACACCCACAAAGACAGCCACTACGCCGTCGCGCTGGACCAGGTCGGGCAGATAGTCGCAGAGCTCTCGGTTCCGGCGACCAGCGTCGGCTACGCCGAGCTGCAGCACTGGGCAGAGCCGCTCGCCGACGCCGACGAGCTCGTGTTCGGGCTCGAAGGCGTCGGCAGCTGGGGCGCCGGTCTGTTCCAACATCTGCAGCGCACCGGACACCCGGTCGTGGAGGTCGAGCGCCCACGACGACGCGACCGACGAGCCGGAAGTCGGATCGCATCGACGCGATCGCCGCAGCGAAAAGCGTGCTCACCGACGAGCGCGTCGCAACGCCCCGCAGCCGCGGAATCCTCACCGCCGTCAGGGCCTTGCTCATCGCCCGCCGTTCCGCTGTCGCCGAACGCACCCGGGTGCTCAACCAGATCCAAGCCCTCAACGCCTCCGCACCGACCGGCTTGCGCGAACGCATCGGGGCCGGCACCGGCAAACAACTCGAGCGTCGGCTCCTGGCGATGCGCACACGCCCCAACGCCAACCTCGAGGAACACACCGTGTTCGCCGTCATGCGCGACCTCGCCGCTCATTCACGCGCGCTCGGAGCCGACGCCAAGCGCTACCAGCAGCAGCTCGCCGAACTCATCACCACGCTCGATCCCACGCTGCTCGACGAGGCGGGCATCGGACCTATCTCCGCCGCCAAGCTCCTCGCCTGCGATCCCAGCCGCTTCAAGACCGAGGGGGCGTTCGCGCGCTGCAACGGCACCGCACCCATCCCCGCCTCATCAGGCAAGACCGTCCGCTACCGCCTCAACCCCGGCGGCGACCGCCAAGCCAACAACGCGATCCACACCATCGCGATCATCCGCGCCAAACACCAGCCCGAAACCCGCGCCTACCTCGAACGACGCATCAAAGAAGGAAAACCCGGCGAGAAGCACTTCGCTCACTCAAACGACACATCTCCCGCGAGCTCTACCACCGCCTCGCAGCCATCCCCTTGACTTCATAGAAGCATCCTTGACACTTTCGCTACAACGTCACATTGGGGCAGGCCGACGGACTTGGTGACGGTTACTGATACACCGCCACACTCACCGATCTCGACGAGCTGGGCGACGCCGCGTAGGACTGCAGGGTCAGAAAACAGCTCGGCGATCCGGGCCAATAGTGGCGACTCGGCCGCAGCTTCGACTCCGAGGTCGCTCAGCTCCCGCCGCTTCGCGCGGTCGTCGAGAACCGCCAACCGCCGTTCGGTTTCAGCGCGCGCGGCAGTGACGTGCCGAAACGAAATTCCGGATGCCGCCTCCAGCCGAGCGACTCCGCGGTCGCCGGTCACGCGACGAGGCTGCCGACGCCACGCCGGCTGGCGCCGATCCTGTCCCGCGGAGCTGCGATGTCCATCGCGTGGGCGGGGCCGCCTCGAGGATCCACCGAACGTCGCGGCAGCGATCAAGGGCGGCCGCAAAGAGGGATTCGTCACCTGACGCTACCGGGACGTGATGTCCTGCGTTGAGTGCGCTGAGATGCACTTGACGGAGTCGGGCTGCGGCGCGATGCGCCCTGCGGCCTCGCCGTCACCGCGCCCGAAGCTCGTCGATCTCGCGGGCGAGTCTGAGCAGTGCGTTTTGCGTGTTGGCGAGCATTCGCTGGAGGCTGCGCACTGTGTCGGAGTCAGACTGGCCTGACTGCAAGCCTTGGAGTTGGTCTTGGCTGAGTCTGTGTCCCGATAGGAGTTCTTTGATCTCAGTCTCTAGGTCGCTCATGGGCGTGGTGGCCTTTCGCGGAGGGTGCGCTGGAGCCTACGGGCTACGACTTGCTGCTGCCAGGCGACCGAGGCCGCGCACGAAACAGACGGAGCCTTTGCGTGGAGGGCGGACGGCCAGCGTCTGCTCGTATCACGCGACCTCCGGCACGGCCACCACCAGCGGCCGGCCCACCAGCGCTCCGCCGGCGACCAACACAGCGAGGCCGACGGCGGTCAGCGCACCGCCGACTCCCAGCAACGACACCAGCGGCCCGGCGAGGAGCGAGCCGATGACGATCCCTCCGATCGAGACGGGCACCGCGAGCCCGTACGCGCTGGCCAGGATGTCGTCGTCGAGCATGTGGGGCAGGGCGGTGTCGGCCAGGACCTCACCGACGACGAGTCCGCCGCCGCCGACCAGCGCTGCCGCCAGCGCCTCGAGCAGCGTCGGTCCAGAGCCGAGGGCGACAAGCGTCGTGGCCACCAGCAGCAGCGCGGCGATCAGCACCATGCGCCAGCGCGCCGGGTTGGCGACACGGCCGGTCACGAGCGCTCCGAGCACGCCGCCGATGCCGTATGCGCCCATGAGCAGACCGTAGGCACCGTTGCCGGCACCGAGCTGGCGACCCAGCAAGACGAAGAGCACGGTCAAGGTTCCGTACACGGCGCTGCAGATCGTGTCGGCGGCGATCAGCCGGGTGGCGCCCGGGGCCCGTCGCAGGGCCCGGGCCCCCGCCAGGACGCCGTCCAGCACGCCGGGGACGGTCCGCCGGCACCTGATGGGACAAACGTCGGACTGCTCCCGATCAACCAGACCGCAACGGCCGAGGCGATGAACGTCAGTGCGTTCAGGAGGATCGCGACCGCCGGGGCGGAGAGGAGCAGACCAGGGCCCCGAGCGCCGGACCGACGACGATCGCCGCCTGGCCGACGGCGGACCGCCGCGCGTTGGCTCGCTGGAGCTCCGGACCGGGAACGAGCCGAGCGGTGCTGGCGGCGACGCACGGCGGAACCACCGAGCCGGCCGCCGTGGCTGCGGCGGCGATCAGCGGAGCCAGGACGACCGGCAGGCCGGCGGCGGCGACGACGGCCAGTGCGACCATCAGCGCCGTCCGGACCAGATCGGCGCCGATGATCAGGGTCCGTCGGTTGTGCCGGTTGGCCATGACCCCGCCGATCGGGCCGAGGAGAACGATCGGCAGGACGCGGGCGGCGGTGGTGATTGCGACCCATGTCCCGGAGTGTGTCCGCTCGAACACGAGCGCCAGCAGGGCCACGTTGTAGATCCAGTCCCCGCACGAGGAGACCGCGAGGGAGGCGAGCAGGAGCTGAAACGGGCGACCGCCGAGCGGCCGTCGCCGGAGAACTGGACGTGAAGAGAGCATGCGAGCAGCATGCGTCTAAGCCCCCGGCTCCCACATCGGGCCGGCGCACAGTCTCACCGCGTCAGCTAGCTGAGATCTCGACCCGGGGGGCTTAGCGGCTACGTACCGGTGGATTCAGGCGCGGTGAACGAGACGAGCCCGCGCCGATGGGCGAGCGCGGCCGCCTGCACGCGCGTGGCGACCCCCAGCTTGGAGAGGATGTTGGACACGTGGACGCTGGCTGTCGCCCGGGAGATGAAGAGCTCGGCGGCGATCTCGCTGTTGGAGCGGCCGTCGGCCACGAGCTCCAGCACCTCGCGCTCTCGGGCCGTCAACCCGAACGGATCCTCCGCGCCGGAGCCTGATGAGACGGGCGTCGACGCAGAGTCCGTGCCGGCGCCGGGGATGCGAAGACGAGCGCGACGGATCAGGGCCTCGATCTCGCCCAGCAAGGGCGCCGCTCCCATCCCCTTCGCGAGTTTGGCCGCCTCACCGGCTGCCGCGGCCGCCCCATCCGCGCCGCCCTCCGCGACCAGTCCCTCCGCCTGTCTCAGGAGCGCGTAGGCGAGCGGGAAGGGCTCGTTCATCTCGCGGCAGGTACCGACCGCATCGGCCCACGCCTCCAGCTCCCCGGCGCGCGTCAGTCGGGCGTTCTCCGCTCGGACCAGCGCCAGATGACCCCGGGCCGAAGGTCCGAGCGCCACCAGTTCCTCGGCCTGCGCCCGCAACGCCGCCCCGCGCTCATGCGCATCGCCCAAGGCGGCCCTGCCCTCATCCGATGCGCGGATCGCTCGCTCGGCTTCGATCCGTGCTCCCAGTGAGAGCAGCGGCCACCGGTATCTCGGCTCCTCGCCCGGCGCCGTCCGCGCGAGCGCGTCCTCGACACGCGCCCGCGCCACGTCCAGCTCGCCCGCGGCCCGGGCCAGCTCGGCCTCGACCGTCGCCAGCGGGAGGGCAAACTGCGGCGCCGTGGTGCTGCGGAGGTATTGGCGCACCTCGGCCAGATCGGCGCGCGCCGCCTCCGTGCGACCGGCGAGCGAGTGGAGTTCGATCCGCAGCAGGAGCAGGCTGGCGGTGAATGTGCCGCTCGCCTCGCGCCCCGGCGCCGCGGCAGCGAGTGCCTCGGACCAGCGCCCCGCCCGCAGGAGAGCCTCGGCCTTGTTGCTGCGCAGCAGGGCGCCGGCGGCGCGGCTGACCCCGACCTCCTCCGCGATCGCGATCCCCTCCTCGGCCGTCGCCACCGCCTCGTTGTAGCGGCCGAGCATCACCAGCAGGTCCGAGAGATTGACGAACGCGCGGACGGCCACCCAGTTCCAGCGTGTTCCCAGAGCACGCGCTCGGTCGATCGCGCCCTGCATCTGGGCGATCCCGCCCTCCACCTCACCCGCGAACGCCGCAGCGTGGCCGACGGTGATCTGGGCGTCGAGCTGCTCCTCGATCGCACCCACCGCCTCGGCGGCGTGCATCGCCCGCGCCCCGATTTCCCCGGCGCGCTGCATCTGGTCGACCCGGAGCATCGCCGCCGCGAGCTGACCCAGCACGCGCGCGCTCGCACGGCTCGGAAGGTCAGGCGGGAGCAGGCCGACGGCCTGCTCGAGGACGGCGATGCCCTCGTCGTCGCGGCTGAGCTCCCGCAGGATCGACGCCCGCCGCGCGAGCAGCAGGGCGCGCTGTTCCAGCGGCCCGCCGTAGCCCACCTCCTCCAACGCCTCGTCGACGAGGGCCAGTGCCCGATCGACCGAACCCTCGCGCCACGCGGCGTCGGCGGCGGCGTCGAGCAGCTCAGGATGCTGGATGCCGGCGCGCTGGTCGGCGTCGGGCACTTGGCTCCATAGCTCAAGGGCCAGCTCGAAGTGGCGCCGGGCCGCGGACGGCGCGTACCCGTCGGCGGCCCGGCCGGCCCGCACCGAAGCGGCGAGGGCGCGCGGCAGATCGTGGGCGGCCAGCCAGTGGTGGGCGAGCATCGAGATCGAGTCCAGCCCGAGGTCGCCGAGCTCGGTGTTGCCGTCGATCGCCTCGGCGTACAGCCGGTGGAGCTGGGAGCGCTCCCCGGGCAGCAGGTCGTCGTGAATCGCCGCTCGGGCCAGCGAGTGACGAAAGCCGTAGCCGCGGCCGGATGGGTCGACGACGAGCAGCTGGTGCTCGACCGTTTCGCGGAGCGCGGCATACAGCTCGTGCTCGGGCAGCCGGGCCACGATCGTGAGCAGACGCTCCGGTACCCAGCGGCCGGCGCAGGACGCCACCCGCAGGACATGCTCGGCGTCCGACGCCAACTGCTCGGCACGGGCGAGCAGGACGTCGCGCAACGATGGGGGCAGGTACTCCTGATCCAGCCCACCGTCACGCATCGCCCCCAGCAGCTCTTCGACGAACAGCGGGATCCCCTCGGAGCGCTCCGAGACGAGTTCGATCAGGGCGCCGTTCGGGCGCTCGCCCAGGATGGCGGCGATCTGGGATGCGACCTCCGACGCCGACAGCCGCTCCAGCTCCAGCCGCTCCACCGTGCGCTGCTGCTCCCATCGCGCCGAGATCCGGCGGAAGGGATGCGTGCGGTGAAGCTCATCGGAGCGAACGGTGAAGACAAGCATCAACCGGCGTCCTGCCGGGCCCGCGACGAGGAGCGCGATGAGATCGAGCGTGGCGGGGTCAGCCCACTGGACGTCTTCAAAGACGAGCAGCAGCGGGCGAGCTGCCGCCAGCCGGCCGATCACGCCCAGCAGCAGCTCCAGGATCCGTGAAGGGTCCCGGTCGGCGCGGCCCGGCGCCTCTCGTCCGTCGTCGAGCTCCGGCACGAGGTGCCCGATCTCCGCCCGGGCCGGTCCGAGCAGCTCCTGCAGCTCCTCCTCGTCGAGCTCCGAGGCGAGCATGCGAAGCATGTCCACCACCGGTGCGTACGGGATCCCACCTCCGCCGAGCTCCACACAGCCCCCGACGAGCGCCCGGGCGTCGGCCGCTCGCGCCCGGGTGACGCATTCACCCACCAACCGTGACTTGCCGACGCCCGCCTCTCCGCCGACGAGCACGGTCACCGCGTCGCCCTTGAGGACACGCGCCAGCGCCGCGTCCAGCGCCGCCGACTCCGTCTTCCGCCCGACGAGGACGGGACTCACAAGACTCGTCGCCATCGCACCGCAATCCTAGGTGTGCGTTGGCGTCGAGCGCAAAAAAGCCCGGCGCGATGGTCGCGCCGGGCTGGATGTGAGATCTGTGCGCCCTCTCGGTCGCTGTCGATCAGTACGTGCGGTGCGTCAGCTCGATGCGGAACATGGTCCCTCCTCTCGTCTCTGCTCTTCCGGCGGCGTGGCCGGTGTTTGGTGATGAGCAGATAGTGCGCCTAAGCCCGCCGACCCCACATCAGGCAGAGACATCATCCTGCGGGCCGAAATCAGCGCTCCCGGGGGCTTAGCGGGGGAAGAAGGCCGGGTCAGATGCGGCGTGATGTTCTCCTCATACGGGAAGCCGAGCAGCGCCTTTCCATAGACCTCCTGGTCGATGTCGTCGGCCGCACGGAAGGTGTGCAGGTGGGCGGTGTCGATCAGGGTCGCCGCGTTCGCGATCTGCAGTTGGAACGCGGTCGAGTCGGTCTGGCGCTCGAACTTCGTGTAGCTGATGCCTCGCTCGGGCGCCTTCTCCATCACGTAGCGCAGGGCGGCGCGGCCGAGCCCGAGCTGCGGGCCGGCCAGGACGAGGGTGAGCACGGGGATGAACGAGGACCGGTACAGCGTCTCGTCGGTGTGCTCGGTGCGGTAGTCGTTGTCGATCGCCTTCGGGACCGAGTGCAGGCGGTGCTCGGGGACGAACACGTCCTCGGCGATGATCGTGTTGGACGCCGGTGCCTTTCATGCCGGCCACGAACCAGGTCTCCTTGATCGACAGCTCGCTCATCGGGATGAACGCGAGCGCCTGATCGACCGGCGCGCCGTCCTCGTCAGGGACGACGATGCCGACGAGCGCCCAGTCGGCGTGCCAGCTGCCGGAGGCCCACGGCCACTGGCCGCTGACCTGGTAGCCGCCGTCGACGCGGCGCACCTCCTTCGATGGGTTCAGAACGCCGGCGACCCTGGCCTCGGGGTTGGTCGCGAGGATGTCGTCCTGACCCTGTTCGGGCAGCGTGGAGGCCATCCAGTTGCAGACGTTGATGAGCGCGACCACCCAGCCGCTGGAACCGCAGGCCTCGGCGACGGCGGCCGATACCTCGAGCTGCTCGCGGATCAGTCATCTGATAGCCGCCGTAGCGGCGCGGGATCGTGACCTTGAAGGCGCCGGCCTGGGCGAGCGCGTGCACGCTGGCGTCGGCCAGCCGGCGGCCCTCCTCGGTCTCGTCGGCGTGCGTGGCCAGCGTCGGTGCGATCGCCTCGATGCGGGCGAGCAGCTCGGAGAACGACGGGGTCTGTGGGGGGAGATGTCGTCGTCATCGGGTTCCTCTCCTCAGAGGGTGGTGCGGGGCTCGCCGGTCGCGGGCGTCTGTTCGGGAACGCCTGATGACTCGGGCAGGATCCGCCGCAGGCTCGCGGCGACCTCGTCGTGATTGCTGTGAAGGTGCTCGGTCATCCGCGCGCGCAGCCCGTCGGCGTCGCGCCGGCGGGCGGCGTCCATCAGCGGCGCGTGCCGGTCACGAGGGGGACGGGTGAACAGGACGTCGGTCTCGATGTAGACGATGCGGATGTAGCGCTCGGCCGCGTGCCAGAGCTCGGTGATCACCCGGTCAAGCCGCGGCGTCATCACCGGGACCATGAGGTCGCGGTGAAACGCGGTGTGGGCGTCCCAGAAGGCGTCGGAGTCAGATGCGGTCCCTGAGAGCAGCTCGAACTGGCGGGACACCCGCTCGAGGTCGAGCTCTGAGAGCAGTGGTGCCGCCCGGCCGAGCGCGTCGCCCTCGATGAGCACGCGCAGGCGGTAGATCTCCTCCAGTTCGCCGAGGTCCAGCGGGGCCACGACGGGCGTGCGCGCCGGGCGCAGGACGACCAGGCCCTGGGCGGAGAGGCGCTGGAGGGCCTCGCGCACCGGGCTGTGACTGACGTTCAGATCACGGACAAGATCGCTGATCGACAACGCCTCACCCGGCCGCAGACGTCCGTCGAGGATCGCGCGGCGTACGGCGTGGCCGACGCGGTCCACGAGCGACTCCGATCCCGTGAGTGGATCGGCGATCGCGGTCCGGGTCCTCACCATCCGCACCTCGCGATCGTGCGAGATGGGTCGTCGCCGCAACTCATCACGGGCTGCACCTAGGTCAGCGGCGCGGTCTCGGGCGGCAGGCGCAGATCCAGCTCGACGCCGGGGTCGAACTCGCCCACGAAGCTGCGGGCATGCAGCTGGGCCGCATCGCCGCTCTCGCGCCACGCCGCCAGCATCTGCTCGGGGTCGACGTGGACGCCGATCGGGTTCTCCTGGAACTCGGGCGCGGTCCGCATCCATTCCGCGGAGGCGGCCCAGTCGCCGAAGTTGTCGGCCTGCAGTTCGACGCTGTTGCCGTCGGGGTCGAGGTAGTACAGCGAGGTGGTCAATCCGTGGTCCAGACAGGCGTGGGGGCGGATGTCGTCCTCCCGGAGCCGGTCGTAGGTGTCCAGCAGCTGCCCGACGTCGGCGTACTCGAAGGCGAGGTGGTGCATCCCGGTGTGCGGCACCTTGTCCGGGTCGTCGCACAGCGCCGGATGGGCGAGCAGCGCCACGCGGTGGTTGGCGGCGTCGTTGGTCATCCACGCCCCGAACCGGCTGTGGTGATTGAGCGTCATCCCGACGACCGTGGCGTACCAGTCGATCATCTCCTGCACGCGCGTCGTCTTCAGCGTGACGTGGTGCAGGATCGGGTTCGTCGTGGGGGTGGTGCTCATCGGTCCTCCTTGGTGCTTGACGCCCGGGCCGCCTCCGCCTGGAGCAGCGCGGACACGAAGGTGTGCGACATGGTGCCGAGGGGCGCAAAGCCGGCGAGCGATTTGCCGATCTCCATCGCTGCCTCGGCACCGTGGTCGGCGTAGTTGACGCCGATGCCGAATATCTGCGCGGGCCGAGGCGAGGGGGCGCGCAGCGGGTCGTCGGTCGCGCCGTGGACGAGCGTCAACCGCCCATCGAGATTGGCAAATCGCATCTCACTCCCTTCTCAGACTCGCGGCAGCCTACTCCATCCCGGACACTTAATCGATGATCTATGATCGCCGTCACCGTCGTCGAGGTGAGGGAGAGCACGGTGGGTCCAGCGCGCGCGTCCACGCGGGCCGATACAGGTGTGGGAGCGATCCCCGACCGGACCGAGGTGGTGATCGCCGGCGGCGGCCCGGTGGGCCTGGCCACCGCGGTCGAGCTCGGTCGCCGGGACATCGAGTGCGTGGTGGTCGAGCCCCGCGCCACCGTGTCGCATGCCCGGCCGCGCTGCAAGACGGTCAACATCCGCACGATGGAGCACCTCCGGCGCTGGGGGATCGCGCAGCGATTCCGTGAGCGGGCGCCCCTGCCGGTCTCCTTCTCGCAGGACATCGTCTTCTGCACCTCGCTGGCCGGCCACGAGCTGTCGCGCTTCCATGGCGTGCTCGGCCTCGCCGCCGAGGGCGACCGCTTCGCCGAGTTAGGCCAGCAGAGCCCCCAGTACGTGCTCGAGGAGCTGCTGCGAGACGTCGTGGCCGAGACACCGGCGGTCACGCTGCTCACCGGCTGGCGGGTCGTCGGCCTCGACCAGGACGACAACAGGGTCCGCATCCGGGTCGCCGACGAGGCCGCATCGTCGGCGACGATCGCGTGCGCCCATGCCATCGGCTGTGACGGCGCGCGCAGCGCGGTGCGCAAGGCGATCGGCGCGGCCTACGTCGGCGAACGGGCACTCGCCCCCAACTTCGGGATGGTCTTCCGGGCGCCCGGGCTGCTCGAGCGGACCGCCCACGGTCCCGCGGTCCAGTACTGGATCCTCAACCGGGCGGCGCCGGCCCTCATGGGACCGATCGACCGTCACGGCACCTGGTGGCTGATCGCGCTCGGCGTCGACCGCGCCACCGGGGAGTCCCACGCGCTCGGGATCATCCGGGCCGCGGCGGGCATGGACGTCGAGCCGGACGTGCTCTCCCACGATCCGTGGACGGCCCGCATGCAGCTCGTCGACCGGCTGCGTGACCGGCGCGTGTTCCTCGCCGGTGACGCCGCGCACCTCAATCCCCCGTTTGGCGGGCACGGGCTGAACACCGGCATCGGGGATGCGGTCGACCTGGGGTGGAAGCTCGCGGCGGTGCTACGGGGTTGGGGCGGTCCGTGGCTGCTCGACAGCTACGAGGCCGAGCGCCGACCGATCCAGACCCGGGTGATCGCCGCCGCCGTGGCCAACAACCGGGTGCTTGCCACCGACCTGCTCGGCGACGGCGTCGAGGTGGACGGACCGGCCGGTGACCTGGCTCGGCGCGCGGTCGGTCAGAGAATCCAGGCGGCCAAGCGGGCGGAGTTCCACGCGCTCAGCCTCGTGCTCGACCTTGCCTACGAAGGGTCGCCGGTTATCGCGTCACCCGGTCCCGGGCGCGTGCTGGCAGACGACGACCAGCCTCTCGTCGAGGCGCGCCCGGGAGCGCGGCTGCCTCATACCTGGGTCGCTCCGGGGCGCTCGATCTACGACGAGCTCGGCGACGGCCTGACGCTGCTGACGCTCGGCGAGGAGCCCGATCCCGGTCGCGGCGCCTGCGAGCGTGAGGCTATCGCGCGCGGGCTGCCGCTGCGGATGCTGCACCGGCGCGAGCCTGCGCTGCGTGATCGCTACGCCGCGGCCGCGGTGCTCGTCCGTCCTGACCAGCACGTCGCCTGGTGCGGCGACGCTCTGCCTGACGACTGCGGCGCACTGCTTGACCTCGTCCGCGGAGTGGAGCCATCCCCGCCGCGGGCGGCCGGCCCGAGCGCCACGCCGGCGGCGAGCAGAGCATCGACCACGACCACCCACTGACCACCAATCCCCAGGAGCGACATGAGCAGCCGAGCCGCCTTCGATCCACCCGACGTGTTCGTCGACCACGAGTTCGCCGAGCAGCGCGTCGACCTCGGTGAGATCCACATGAACTACGCGACCGCCGGAGACCCCGAACGTCCCGCACTGCTGCTCGTCCCCGCCCAGACCGAGTCGTGGTGGGGCTACGAGGCGGCGATGACCCAGCTCGCCGACTCGTTCGCCGTCTACGCCGTCGACCTGCGCGGTCAGGGCCGCTCGAGCCGGACGCCGGGCCGCTACACGCTGGACAACATGGGCAACGATCTCGTGCGCTTCATCGACCAGGTGCTCGGCGGCCCGACGATCGTCAGCGGCAACTCGTCCGGCGGCGTACTCGCCGCCTGGCTGGCCGCCTACGCCAAACCCGGGCAGATCCGCGGTTCGCTCTGCGAGGACCCGCCACTGTTCGCCTCCGAGATCACCCCGGCCTGTGGACAGTCGATCCGCCAGTCGATCGGCCAGATGTTCGGGGTGTTCAGCAAGTGGCTCGGCGACGGGTGGTCGGTCGGCGACTGGGCAGGGATGCAGGCGGCGACCCCGCGCGAGCTCGAACCTCACATCCTCGGCGGGTTGGCACAGATGCGCCTCGGAGGCCCACCGTCGCCTGAGCCGCCACAGAACCTGCGCGAGTACGACCCCGAGTGGGCGCGCTCCTTCTGGAGCGGCGCCGCCGGCGCGGGCTGCGATCACCTGACGATGCTCGCGAGCGCCAAGGCTCCGATCCTGCTCACCCATCACGTCCGATCGATCGATCCAGCGACCGACGACCTACTGGGCGCGGTGTCTGACACCCAGGTCCAGCGGGCCCGGGATCTCGTCACCGCCGCGGGACAGGCCTTCGAGATCGTCGACCTGCCCGAGATGCCGCACTCGATGCACGTGCACGATCCGGAGCGCTTCACCCAGATCCTCCTCGAATGGGCGCAGCCGCTGCCCTGACCCCGGGGCAACTGACCGCTTGAGCGCTGTCGCCCTCTCAATACGAGCGCGCTGCATCTCTCGACCGCGCTCAGCATCCACGACCCCCAACTCCTGGTCGTCACCTGGGACCGCGATCTGGCAACCGCGCCGCTTCACAGCGGGTATCCAGTGGCGCCAGCCATACAGGCCCTCTGAACGGCACCACGGTGGCCGTCCAGGCACTACGACCAACAGTAATCCGGGCGTGCAGAATGTCCCCCCGCCGCCGGCGTCGGGATCGCCCGCTGAACCGCGGCCCGGCACCGCTGCCGGGCGAGTGTGACGGCATCGTGTCGCATTGCGACGACCGGCCGACCATCCCGTATCAACTCTGTGCCAATCGGGGCCTTCGTCACCTCGCCGGACGGCGGGGCGCTGACGATGGAGCCATGACAGCATCAAACGCCTCGTCCCCTCGTCGTGTCGCGGCCACCGCGACCAACATCATTCCGCCCTGTCCGCTCGGCCTCAACCAGCATCCGCGGGCGTGTCTCGGCCACTACGAGCGCGAGTGTCAGCGGCTTCAGATCCGCATGCTGATGCGCGCCGACGAGGGCGTTTGCACCGTCCTCGTCGACGAGAACGCATCGCTGGTGACCATCTGCGTGATCGCGTGCCGGTCCGCGGATCCGATGGACCGGCTCGGCTACCCCGGCGACGCCGAGGAGCGCCACCACGTCTGGCTCGAGGTGCCGCTGCGCGACCGATCTGTGATCGATCGCCAGACCGGCAGGCCGATGCCGTTCTACGTGCCGACCTTTTGGAACGGCCAACCGACGAAGGCACCCGGCTACTACACCGATCTCGACGCGGCGCGGGCGGGTTGGGAGTTGGTCGAGGACATTACCGACTGCCGGGCCCGGCTCCGGCGCAACGCACCCCGCTGGAGTCGCACGCTCGGATACTGAGCCAGGCTCCACACCGTCATGATCGCGGAACCGGGCGCAGGCCGTGATCGGGGGCCTCGTGAACCTGGACATCCTCGTTGAGGTTCGTCGCTCAGGTGTGGCCGTGCCGCCATGTGGTGAAGGCGATCGCGCCCGCCGAAGGGATCAGATGCGCCAGTGGCGGTACGCGTCGATGCATTCCGCACCGTCGGGCGGTGGGGTGGGGAGTGACACGTCGAGGATCGGAATCGTCTGTTTGTGCCCATCGCGGTGGCAGATCGCGACGATCTCGTGAGCGACGATCAAGTCGACTCTCCACACCGTCACGGACATCCCGAGCGGCTCGGTATCGAACCGAACGTCGAGGTGCTCGTCGAGCATCGTGAACAGGCCGGTGACCTGTTCCTGGTCGTTGTAGCAGTCGACGGTCGCTTCCTCGATCAACGCGTCCTCGGCCCAGGTGCTGGGACGCGCACACGCCCTGGACGACGGCGCGCCGCTCGGCACGCTCGCGCTCGGTGCGGCCCGCGCGCTGGCCGGCCTTGCGCCGACCGAGCCGGGCGAATCCCTCTCGGAGGCGCGTCGCGAGGCGTGGGCGGCGGTCGGCGTGCTCTGCGACGAGCTGTCGAGCGTCGAGGACCTTGTGGACGAGCCGCCGCCCCCAGGAATCGCGGTGTGAGGCCTCCGGTGAGCGTTGTAGAGCGATAGCATTGCTTGCATTGCAAGCATCCCTTCGTCCGAAGGAGCGACGATCGATGTCGACCCTCACTGTGCGCAACCTCGACGATGACTTGAAGACGCGGCTGCGAGTTCGTGCCGCGCAGAACGGACGGTCAATGGAGGCCGAGGCGAGAGAGATCCTCCGATCGTCGCTGACGACTCAGCCCCGCACGGGTCTCGGGACTCGAATCCACAACCGATTCGCCGGTCTCGGCCTCGACGAGCTTGAGCTCCCACCGCGCGACCAGGTGGCGCGAGTGCCGGATCTCGAAGCGTGATCGTCCTTGACACGAACGTCGTCTCCGAGCTCGCCAAGCCGAGACCGAATCCGGCGGTGGTCGCGTGGGTGGATGCCCAGATCGATCTGGCGATCACGGCGCCAAGCGTGGGGGAACTCCGCTTCGGCGTCGCTCGACTCCCTGAGGGCCAGCGAAAGACAGGGTTGACCCAGGCGATCGACGAGCTGCTCGCCGATGACCTCGACGGTCTGGTGCTCGCGTTCGACGTCACAAGCGCCGACGCCTACGGCCTGATCGTTGCCGCCCGCGAACGTGCAGGTCGCCCCATCGGCATCGCAGATGCGCAGATCGCCGCCATCTGCGGCGTCAACGATGCCGCCCTCGCCACGCGGAACGTCCGAGATTTCCGGGACACCGGGATCGAGATCCTCGACCCGTGGAATCAACCGGACACTGACCGCTGACACAGACGACACGTCGTGGCCGGACACAATCCCTGATGTGGTGCCCGCGGCTCGGTGCTGCAACCCGAGCACGCAGCCCAAACCGACAGTCTCAGCGATCGGTCGCGGCGTGTCATGCAGCGGCGTCCCGCCGCTGAAGGTGCCGGGGTGGCGTCCGCGACCGAAGAGACGCAGACTGTGCCATTCGGGAGTGTCACGGCGCTGAGAGTCGCACACCACGGAACACCCGTTCCGCGGCTCGCGTGGCTAGCGCTCGAAGCCCGGGTCGAGGACGCGGAGCATCGATACGTGCTCCGGATTGACCGCGACCTGAAGACCCGTGTGCGCCTCCGTCAGCCAGGCCATCTCCATGATCGATCCTCTTGCGGCGGACACGATCGCACGCTCGACGGTGTGCGGGTCTCCTTCGACGCGCACGCGGTCATCCCCAGTGAGCGTGATCTCGGTCACCGGTGTATCGGCCACGCCGGTCATCGCAGCCGGTCGCTGCGACTCGACGGGGCGCGCCCTGTCATCGTCACCGAACTTTGACCCCAAGGCGGCCACCGTGATCAGAGCCGGGGCGCCGATCCCAGCTGGTCGCGAGCGGCGCGAAGACGCTGTTCGGCGCTGCTCAGCCGTCGTTGGAGCGCCTGCAACCGAGGGGTGGCTCCGGCTCCCCGGCGGTACAGGCGGGCGCGGAGCAGGGCGACGCTGTCACGGTAATAGTTGACCTCAGCCTGGATTGCCTCGATCTCCTGCAGGGTGCTCACGCTGAGAACTCCGAGACCGAGTAGGCGCTGCACCCCAACACGTCGCACGCCTGGCGCTCTGAATCGGTGGCGTGCTGGTGGAAGACGATGAACGGCTGATGGGGTCCCATGTCGAAGATCGCGGTCACGGTGGCGCCCGTGACCGGATCGGGGGATCCGACCGCCGTCACACAGTCCAGGTTTCCGCGGCGGGTCCACAATTCCATGATCCGCCGTCGGTTGGGCGGCCGTCCCATTTCTGACTCGACCTCCCGGCGCATGTCCTGGTAGATCTCCTCGCCGGCCGGACCATCCTCCATTGGGATGAAGAATCGCGGCCCGGGACGATGAGACGCACGCTCGGAAGTATTGCCCGACCCTGCGAACATTCCGGCTCCTTCCGATCGCGACGGGTGCGTCGAATGAGAAAGCCCATCAGTTGAGCTCGGTACGCGGGAGGAAATCCCCCACGACCACCGTACCACCTCGATGGCCCGTATCAACTCCATCGTCCGGCAGCGGGAGGCGCTTTGCAGGAAGAAAATGTCATGGGCGCGGCGCTTTTCCGCTACGGTAGTGGTGGTCAGGTGTTCGCCTGACCTTTGATGCAGTGCCCGCGTTTCGCCAGTTCGCTGTTCACAGCGCCCCTCGTGTCACGCCGCGCACGTGAACGAAAGAGGGCGCACATGCCCACAGGAAAAGTGAAGTGGTTCAGCGACGACAAGGGCTTTGGGTTCATCACCCCCGATGAGCCGGGCAAGGATCTGTTCGTCCATCATTCCGCGATCCAGGGCGACGGCTACCGGTCGCTCAGCGAGGGCGCGCAGGTGAGCTACGACAGTGAACAGGGCCCGAAGGGCCCGGCGGCCGCCAACGTCGTCCCGGTATGAGCCGAAGCACTCGGTGGGGGACGTCCGTCCCCCGCCGCGACGGCGCCCCCGACCGGGAGACGTTCCATTCATGAGCTCGCGTGGCAAGAAGAAGACCACGATGGGCAAGCTCAATCGCGAAGCCCGCCTGCGTGACCGCCGCAGCGAGAAGCAGGCCAAGAAGGAGGCCCGGCGTGAGGCCGCAGCCTCACAGGCCCACGACCGTTCCCCGGCCGAGACGTACGACGGCGCCCTGGGCGCCGAAGGCGACGCTCGATGAAGACGACGAAGGAGCGCGCCGAGGAGAAGCGCCAGGAAAAGCTGGCCGCTGTCCGCCACCAGGTGGAGACCGGGTCCCTGGTGATCCGCCCGATGACCGACGAAGAGCGCCGGCGATACCCGGCCCGGCCCCGGCCGCCGCAGACCGGCCGACGGCGATGACCTCCGGCGACCGTGAGGGGCTGATCGCTCGAATTCGGCAGATCCGCCGCGTCGCTGCAGTCCGCGATGAGCGTTCGGCCGAAACTGACGAACCCGAAACCGACGCACCCCAGGCCGAGCGCCTGCGCTCGCTCGAGACGCGGGTGGCGCACCTCGAGCAGATGGTCGAAGGGCTGCAGGACTCAGTTCACCGGGAGTCAGAGCGGCACGAACAGCTCATCGCCGAGCTCCACGCGCAGATCCAGCCTGGTGCGATTGGCGCCGCGCTCGCTGACGACCTTCGGCATCGCGGAATCTGACGACGCCGGCCACCACGGCTCGCGCCAGACGTTGCCGTAGCGCTGCAGATTCAGCCTTGCCGGCGTGATCGACGGCATCATGGTCCCACAGCGCCCGCCCACGTTGGTGGGCTATCCGGCGGAGGATGTGCAGATGGCGATCGGTCATGAGTTACCGCCTCGGCGCGGCGCGCGAGTGCGCCAGTGAAATGCGCCGGTCGCGACGAGGCCGAGCAGCCAGCCGAGGATCGCGGCGGCCAGCACCAGCCAGACGAGTGCCACGTGTGAGCTGCCGAACACCCAGTGGACCCTCACAGCGGCGGTGTTTGTGGCCGCGAGGGCGATCAGGAAGGCGACCAGGACGACGGCCAGGATCGCGTAGCCGTGCAGCCGGAACCGGTGGGCTCTGCGGCGAGAACGCTCGCGCCGTGTCTCTCTTCCCGTTGCGGGGGAAGGCCGCGCGTGCTCAGCGTCGGGGTCGGTCGCGACAGGTGAGTTGCTCACCGGTTGGCTGATCCTGTCGGTGATCACTCCAGGCGCGGACGGGTCGACCGGTGTGCTGCGGGTCTTGGACGGCATGTGCCGAGGGCCTCCTCAGAGTCATCGAGGGAATCTTCGGATCCTCCCAGTTACTTGTCCACGATAGCATGAAAACAAAGTCTAGAATTGATATTCTGAATATATGGCTGAGAATTCCAGGCCCGCGTGGGCATTCCTGACCAACCACGCGCAGGTGTTGATCTGCATCGCTCACGATCCCGGCGTCCGCTTGCGCGACATCGGCGCGCGGGTCGGGATCACCGAGCGCGCCGCGCACCGCATCGTCGCCGAGCTCGCTGACGGCGGCTACATCTCACGCGAGCGAAACGGCCGCCGTAACCACTACACGGTCAACACGCACTTCCCCCTTCCCGATCCGATCGTGCGCGAGCAGAAGGTCGGAGAGCTGCTGGCGATCCTCACCCGCCCCCCGGCGAGCGACCGGCGCGGCTCTCGGTCGCAAACGAGCGGATGATCGACGGCCTGCTCCTGGCGCTCGGCTCCGCGCTGGCCGGCAGCGTGGGGATGTTGCTCAAGCAGCGCGGCGCGGTCGCAGCACCGGCCGTGCTCGCGCGTCATCCCGTGCGTAGCGCACTCAATCTGTTCGGCTCCAAGTGGTGGACGATGGGCTGGCTGGTCGCGCTCGCCGCCTGGCTGTTGCACGTGGGTGCGCTCTCGCTGGCGTCGCTCTCGATCGTCCAGGCCGTCATCTCCGGGGGCCTCGTGTTCCTGGCGATCCTCGGCGAGCGGTTCTTCGGCTTCAAGCTCGGCCGGCGGCAGTGGACCGGGGTGCTGGTCACTGCCGCCGGCTTGGTCGTGCTGGCGCTCACCCAGCCGCCCACCACGCACGAGCACGCATCGCCTGCCGCACTGATCGCCGTTGAGAGCACCGTGATCGCAACCAGCGGCCTGCTGATCGGCGTTTCGACCCACCTCGCGCGGCTGCATCCGGGCAAGGGCATTCTCCTGGCGACGGGCGCGGGCGCGCTCTTCGGCACATCCGACATCGCGATCAAGCACCTCGTGCATCCCGCGCTGACGGATGTGATGCTGCTCGTCAACCCGTGGACGCTCTCGGCGCTGATCGCGATGGTCGTCGCCTTCTACGCCTCCGCGCGAAGCCTGCAGCTCGGCCCCGCGATCGCGGTCCTCACCTTCACCTCGGTCAGCGGCAACATCGTCGCGCTGCTCGGCGGGATCCTCGTCTTCCGCGATCCAATCGGCCACACGCCGCTGCAGGTCGCCGCGCGGGTCGCAGCCTTCAGCCTCGTCATCCTTGGCGCCGCGCTGCTGCCCGGGCGCCACCGCGGCGGCATGCCCGTCCCGACCGACACCGAACTCCCAAGCCCTGAGGCGACGTTCGCAATCCGGCAGCGGGCCGCGAACTAAAAGACGAACCCGGTCATCTGCTCAGCGCGAGGTGCTGCGCCTGGCCGGGCTCGCCCGGCGCGGAGTCGCTGCAGCCGCGGAATCTTCTCTGGCACGCTGGGCGCGACGGTCCGCGGCCTCCTGTTTGAGCTTCGCCTGCTGGGTCGAGAGCAATGCGGTCTCGGCTGCGCGTCGCTCCGCCACACTGGGCCGGTGGTTCGCCGGTCGCACGGATACGGTCACCTTCTGCTTGGCAGTCATCACTGTCTCCTCCTACATCGTTGCAAGGTTGACACTCACCATCGGCGCCTGCCGGTTACACGCGCTCGCAACCCCGGCAGCCACCGTTCATCACTGAATCGTCCAGCCGCGCGCCGGCAAACTGGAAATACACTCGGTGTCGTCCGGTTCAGAACACCCGCAGGGCATGTCCGCCCCGGCATCGACGCCCTTTCTGCCCTTCTGACCGAAAACGTCGCTCGGGAAGCGAGAAGAGCACGGCTCTCTGAGCGCAACCGTGAGTGTACCACATTCGACTACCCATCGGTCCGGTACCTGAGTCGGAGCGATGCGTCCGACGCATGCTTTTGGCCGTTGCGAACGTTGACGGTTAAGCGGACGCCGCGTGCCAGTGTCGGTTTCACTCCTGAGCGGCGTGGAGCGCCGGCCTGAGCCCCGCAGGTACAGGATCGGCAGGGCGCCGGTCAGCTTCGGCGACCGACGCGCGCCCGCCGCGCCCACGCCGGCAAGATCCGCGAGCTGAGCCGCCGGCGCTGCTCAGCCGGCGGCCGTTCTCATCGACCGCGCCGACCTGGGCAGCGAGTCATTCCTCGGAGCGGTAAGGTGGCCGCAGCGACTCGGTTGGGAGGAGAGCATCGATGACGGAAGGCTCGATCGGCTCGGCGACGGCGGCCTCGGAGAGGTACCAGCTCTACCCGCAGGACAAGGTGGAGGCCCTGCGGCGCGAGGTGTCGGACTCTCCGCTGTACAACGACGATCTCGCGCCGGTGGGGCCGGCCGAGCGGACGTGGGGAACGTACAACCTGCTCGCGCTGTGGGTCGGGATCTCGGTGGTGATCACGACGTACACGCTCGCGTCGGCGCTGATGACCGCGGGGATGAACTGGTGGCAGGCGCTCATCACGGTCGCGGGCGGCAACCTGCTCGTGCTCATCCCGATGCTGCTCAACGCGCACGCGGGGACGCGCTATGGCATCCCGTTCCCGGTGTTCGTGCGCTCGATGTTCGGCACCCGCGGCGCGAACTTCGCCGCGATGGCCCGGGCGCTCGTCGCATGCGGGTGGTTCGGGATCCAGACCTGGATCGGCGCGACGGCGATCGACGCGCTGATCACCGCGCTGGACCATCGCTGGCCGACGCTCGGCATCCACCAGGCGGTGTGCTTCGCGCTGCTGTGGGTGATCGAGCTGGCGATCATCCTGCGCGGTGTGGCCGGCATCCGGCTGCTGGAGAGCATCGCCGCGCCGCTGCTGCTGGCCGGGGCGGCCGCGCTGCTCGTCTGGGGCTTTGACGCCGGCCACGGCGTCGCGCACGTGTTCTCCGCGTCGGCGCGGCTGCAGCAGGGTCACGGCCAGTTCTGGTCGCTGTTCTGGCCGGGTCTGGCCGCGAACTTCGGCTACTGGGCGACGCTGTCGCTCAACATCCCGGACTTCACGCGCTTCGCCAAATCCCAGCGCGCGCAGGTGATCGGCCAGTCGGCGGGGCTGCCGACGATCATGACGGCGTTCTCGTTCGTCGGCATCGCCGTCACGGCGGCCACCGTGGTGATCTACGGCCACCCGGTCTGGAACCCGGTCGTTCTCATCTCCACGCTCCTCAGGGGTCTGCCGGTGCTGCTGGTGATCGCGATGGTGTTGATCCTCATCTCGCAGGTCTCGGTCAACATGGCCGCGAACGTCGTCTCGCCGTCCAACGACTTCTCCAACCTCGCGCCGAAGGTCATCTCCTTCCGGACCGGCGGGGTCATCACGGCGCTGATCGGCGTCGTCTCCTTCCCGTGGGTGCTCTACCGCGACGCGGGCTCCTACATCTTCACCTGGCTGGACGGGTACGGCAGCCTGCTGGGGGCGATCGCGGCGGTGATGATCGTCGACTACTGGATCCTCAATCGCCGCCGGCTCGATCCGGTCGACCTCTACCGGATGAACGGCCGCTACCACTACTTCCACGGCTGGAACCTACGGGCGATCGCCGCCGTGCTGGTTGCCGTCATCCCGGTGCTCCCCGGCTTCATCCACGCCGCGACCACGCCGGGCGGGGTCATCAGCCACCCGGATACGCTCGACCACCTCTACTCCTACGGCGTGTTCTTCACGATCTGCGTCGCCGCGCTCGTCTACTACGGGCTGTCGACGCTCATCCGACCACAGGAGGCGCGCGATGGCACGCCCGACTCGATCGCGGCGGTGAGGTAGCGATGGAGTTCGCGATCACCCTGCAGACCGACCCGCCCGCGAGCCGGGTCGTGGAGCTCTCCCGGCGGGCCGAGCAGCTCGGGTTCGACATGGTGTGGACGTTCGACTCCCACATCCTGTGGCAGGAGCCGTACGTCATCTACTCGCAGATCCTGGCGGCGACCGAGCGGATCAAGGTGGGGCCGCTGGTCACCAACCCGACGACGCGCGACCCGACGGTGACCGCCTCGCTGTTCGCGACGCTCAACGACATGTTCGGCAACCGGACCGTCTGCGCGATCGGGCGTGGCGACTCCGCCCGCCGCGTGCTGGGCTCCAAGCCGGCCAGCCTCGCCGACACCGCCAAGGCGATCCGGGTGATCCGCGCGCTCGCCACCGGCGAGACGATCGACACCCCCGCCGGGGAGGTCCGGATCCCGTGGGTCTCCGACGGTGAGCTTCAGGTGTGGATGGCCGGCTATGGACCGCGGGCCCTGGCCACGGTCGGCCGCGAGGCCGACGGGTTCGTGCTGCAGCTCGCCGACCCGGTCCTGCTCACCTGGACGCTCGGGCGGGTCGCGCAGGCCGCCGGCGAGGCCGGGCGCGACCCCGGCGCGCTCGCCGTCTGCGTGTCGGCGCCGGCCTACGTCACCTCCGACCACGACCACGCGCGTGAGCAATGCCGCTGGTTCGGCGGCATGGTCGGCAACCACGTCGCCGACATCGTCTCCCGCTACGGCTCCGACAGCGACGTCCCGCGCGAGCTCACCGACTACATCCGCGCGCGCGAGGGCTACGACTACTCCCACCACGGGCGGGCCGGCAACCCCGACACCGCGTTCGTGCCCGACGCGATCGTCGATCGCTTCTGCGTGCTCGGCGACGTCGACGAGCACGTGGGCAAGCTCCTGGACCTGAGGAGCCGTGGGATGACGCAGTTCAACATCTATCTCATGCACGACCAGATGGAGGAGACGCTCGAGGCCTACGGCGAGCACGTGATCCCGCGCGTCCGCGCCGCCGAGGCAGCAGCAGACCGCCAGCAGGTCGAGAACCCGCCCAGATCGCCCGCCTGACGAAGGAGCCCGCATGGCAGTGGTACGCGCCGCGATGACCCAGGTCGCGTGGACCGGAGACAAGGAGTCGATGATCGACCGCCACGAGCAGCTCGCCCGGCAGGCGGCGGCCGACGACGTCCAGATCATCGGCTTCCAGGAGCTGTTCTACGGGCCGTACTTCGGGGCCGTGCAGGACCCGAAGTACTACGCCTACAGCGAGCCGGTGCCGGGACCGACGACCCAGCGGTTCCAGAAGCTCGCCGCCGAGCTGAATCTGGTGATCATCCTGCCCGTCTACGAGGTCCGGAATGTGGGCGAGTACTACAACACCGCGGCGGTGATCGACGCCGACGGCGCGCTGCTGGGCAAGTACCGCAAGCACCACCTCCCGAACCTCCCCGCGTTCTGGGAGAAGTTCTACTTCCGGCCGGGCAACCTCGGCTACCCGGTGTTCAAGACGGCCGTCGGCCGGGTCGGCGTCTACATCTGCTACGACCGCCACTTCCCCGAGGGGTGGCGCGAGCTCGGCCTCGCTGACGCCGAGATCGTGTTCAACCCGTCGGCGACGAAGCCGGGGCTGTCCAACCGGCTGTGGGAGCTCGAGCAGCCGGCGGCCGCCGCGGCGAACCAGTACTTCGTCGCCGCCAACAACCGGATCGGCCACGAGGTCGACGAGTTCGGCCCGGAGGCGCCGAACTTCTACGGCTCGAGCTACTTCGTCGACCCGCGCGGCAACTTCGTCGGCGAGATCGCCAGCCGGGACCGTGAGGAGATCGTCGTCCGCGACCTCGATCTCTCAGAGATCGTCCAAGCGCGCAACGACTGGCAGTTCTACCGCGACCGCCGGCCCGAGTCCTACACCCGGACGGTGGCGCCGTGAGCACGACGCTGATCGCCGGCGGCACCGTCGTGACCGCCACCGGCTCCTCCCCGCAGGACGTGCTCGTCGACGGCGAGCGGATCGCCGCGCTGCTGGCACCCGGCTCGGCGGTCCGCCGGTCGATCACGGCCGACGAGACGATCGACGCGACCGGGCGCTACGTCATCCCGGGCGGGGTCGACGGGCACACCCACATGGAGATGCCGTTCGGCGGCACCGAGGCGTCGGACACGTTCGAGACCGGGACCCGCGCCGCCGCCTGGGGCGGGACGACGACGATCATCGACTTCATCGTGCAGGCGCACGGCCAGCGCGTCCAGGACCAGGTGGCGGTGTGGCACGAGAAGGCGTCGGGCCAGTGCGCGATCGACTACGCGTTCCATCAGATCCTCGGCGACGTCGACGACGAGTCGCTGGCGGCGATGTCCGAGCTGATCGACGAGGGCATCACGAGCTTCAAGCTGTTCATGGCCTACCCGGGCGTGTTCCTGTCCAGCGACGGGCAGATCGTGCGCACGATGCAGACCGCGGCAGCCAACGGAGGCCTGGTGATGATGCACGCCGAGAACGGCTCGGCGATCGACGTGCTCGTCGGCCAGGCGCTCGCCGCGGGCAACACGGCGCCGTACTTCCACGGCATCAGCCGGCCGTGGCAGACCGAGCAGGAGGCGACCCACCGCGCGATCATGCTCGCCGACATGACCGGCGCGCCGCTGTACGTCGTGCACGTCTCGGCCAAGCAGGCGCTCGCCCGCATCGCCGAGGCCCGGGACAGCGGCCAGAACGTGTTCGGCGAGACCTGCCCGCAGTACCTGTACCTGTCGCTCGAGGAGCAGCTCGGCGCGTCCGGCGTGGACTGGGGCGACTTCGAGGGCGCGAAGTGGGTGTGCTCGACGCCGCTGCGCTCGCGCGCGGAGGGCCACCAGGACGAGCTGTGGCGCTACATCCGCACCGGCGACGTGACCGCGGTCTCGACCGACCACTGCCCGTTCTGCATGAAGGACCAGAAGGAGATGGGGGTCGGCGACTTCTCCAAGATCCCGAACGGCATCGGCTCGATCGAGCACCGCATGGACCTGCTCTACCAGGGGGTCGCGGACGGGCGGATCACCCGCGAGCGGTGGGTGGAGCTGTGCTGCACCGCCCCGGCGCGGATGTTCGGGCTGGAGGGCCGCAAGGGCGTGATCGCGCCCGGCGCGGACGCCGACATCGTCGTCTACGACCCGGGCGGCCACACCTCGATCGGCATCGGCGAGGGCCGGATGCACCACATGAACATGGACTACTCGGCGTGGGAGGGCTGGGAGATCGACGGTCACGTCGACGTCGTCCTGTCCCGCGGCACGGTGGTCAAGGACGCGTCGGGCTACATCGGGCGCAAGGGCCACGGGCAGTTCGTCAAGCGCGGCCTGTCGAGCAACCTCATCTGACCACGTGGAGGCGAGTGCGCCCCGCCGGGTCGTCATCGACTGCGACCCCGGTCACGACGACGCGGTCGCGTTGCTGCTCGCGGCCGGCGATCCGCGACTGCAGCTGCTCGGGATCACGACGGTGGCCGGCAACCAGACGCTCGACCGGGTGACCCGCAACGCCCGGGCGGTCGCCACGGTCGCGGGGCTCACCGACACCCCGATCGTGGCCGGAAGCGCCGGGCCGCTCACCCGCGCGCTCCGGACCGCGCCCGAGATCCATGGCGAGACGGGCCTCGACGGCCCGGCGCCGATCGAGCCGACGGTCGAGCTCACCCCGGGTCAGGGGGCGCATTTCCTCGCCGAGACCGTGCTCGCGAACCCGGCGCACCGGGTGACGCTCATCCCCACGGGCCCGCTCACGAACGTCGCTCTCGCGCTGCGGCTGTATCCGGAGATCGCCGGCGCGGTCGAGCGGGTCGTGCTCATGGGCGGCAGCTACACGCGCGGCAACACGACCCCGGCGGCGGAGTTCAACATCTACGTCGACCCCGAGGCGGCCGACGCCGTCTTCTCCGCCGGCTGGGATCTCACGATGATCGGTCTCGACGTGACCCATCTGGCGCTCTACACCCCGGAGGTAGGAGAGCGCCTGGCGGCGATCGACACCCGTGCCGCCCGTTGGATGGCCGAGCTGCTCACCTTCTTCGCCGAGACCTATCGGACGAGCGGCGGGATGGGGACGCCGCCGATCCACGACGCGGTCGCGGTGGCCTCGGTCATCGATCCGTCGCTGGTGACGACCCGCGACGCCCGGGTCGAGATCGAGACCGCCGGGCGGCTCACCCGGGGCATGACGGTCGTCGACTTCCGCGCGACCGACCGGGTGCACCATGTGGCCGTCGATCTCGACGTGGCCCGGTTCTGGGACCGGGTGCTCGCGGCCGTCGCCGCGCTTGCCTAGTCGCTCAGCGACGCGAACGCAGCCGCCACCTGCCCGGCGAGCCGGGCGTTGTCGATCGCCAACTGACGGTTGACCGCCTGCGTCCGGCCTCCGCTGCGCTCATGGAGCGAGGACAGGATCCGGGGCGTCACCGCCTGGCCGGTGACGCCCTCGCGCTCGGCGTCCTCGAGCGCCGCCGCGATCAGCTCGTCCATGTCGTCCACCTCGGTCGCGGGCGGGCGCGCGAGCACCACCGCGGATCCGGCGCCCAGCGACCAGTGCGCCGCGGCGATCGCCGCCGCCTCGGCCGCCTGCTCGATCCGCTCGGACACCGCCGGCCCGCCGTGGGCCCGGTAGAAGAGCGGCAGGTCGTCGGTCCGGAACCCGAGCACCGGGACGCTCGCCGTCTCCAGCAGCTCCGACGTCGCGTCGACGTCGAGCAGCGACTTGACGCCCGAGCAGACGACGAGTGCGGGGCTGCGGGCGAGCTCCACCAGGTCGGCGGAGATGTCCGGCCGGGTCGCCAGGCCACGGTGGACGCCGCCGAGCCCGCCGGTGGCCATGAACCGCACGCCGGCCGCCCGGCAGGCGGCGAGCGTCGCGCCGACGGTCGTCGCGCCGAGCCCGCGCCGGGCGGCGCAGATGCCGAGCTCCCGCGGGCCGACCTTGCGGGCGGCGCTCGTGAAGCGCTCGAGCTCGGCCTCGTCGAGCCCCACCCTGAGCGAGCCCTCGATCAGCCCGACGGTCGCGGGCACGGCGCCGCTCTCGCGCACCGCGGCCTCGCACGCGCGGCCGACCTCGACGCCCTCACCCGGCGGGAACCCGTGGGCGACGATCGTCGTCTCCAGCGCGACCACCGCTCGGCGTTCGCGCAGCGCCTGGGCGACCTCGGGATGGACCGCGATGCGTGCGCTCATCGCGACCCGACCGCGATCCCCGCCGGGTCGCCCGGCATCGCCCCGACGACGGAGACGCACCGCGCGGCCGCGGCCAGCCCGCTCTCGGCGGCGCCTCGCACCCCCTCGCCGAGGAGGAAGCCCGCGGCGAACGCATCTCCCGCGCCCGTCGTGTCGACCGCGACGGCGGGATGGGCGACCAGGTCGAGCCGCTCATCGCCACAGATCACGGTGCAGCCGTCGGCTCCCCGCTTGATGACGCACACCGATTCCGGCCCCCGGCCTCCGAGCGCCTCGGCCTCGCCGGCGGTCTGGAAGACGAGGTCGGGACCGAGCTCCGACACGCGCCGCCGTGCCTCGCCGCCGCCGAGCTCACGCAGGCGCGCGGCGCACGACAGGTCGAGGCTCACCCGCGCGCCGTGGGCGCGGGCAAGCTCGGCCCCGCGCAGCGCCGCGTCGGCCGCCGCGTCGTCGAACAGGTGGTACCCCGAGACGTGCAGCCACGCGCAGTCCGAAAACCAGTCGCCGGAGAGGTGCTCGGGCCGCAGCGAGCGCGCGCAGCCGGGATCGGACACGAGCGTACGCTCACCCGAGTCGGCGATGATCGAGACCACGACGCCGCCGCGGCCGTCGACCGACGGGCCCGCGAGCTCGACTCCCCGAGCCCGCCCGAGCGCCTGGGCCCGAGCTCCGTTCTCATCGCGCGCCCCCGCGCACACGAGGCGCGCCCGCCCGCCCAGCGCCGTCACCCAGGCCGCGACGTTCGCCGCCTGGCCGCCGCACTCCATCGCGATGCGCCCCGGCGTGTCGTCGCCCGCGTTCAGCGAGCCGGCGGGCTCGACGAGGACATCGAGCATCAGGTCCCCGATGACCGCGATCCGCACCCGGGGCCCCGCTACCGCGTCGTGTAGACGCCGGTCGTCTCCGCGTGGTACCCCTTCGCGCCGACCTGCCGGGCCAGTGGGCTGCGCGGGTCCTCCCCGGCGGCGAGCCGGTCCAGCGCGTAGCGGAAGTCGTACCGCGGCGCGAACCCGAGCTCCCGCACGGCCAGCGCGTTGTCGTAGACGCGGTCCACCCCGGGGAACATCGACCACCCCCGGGCGCGGTAGATCTCCGCGTAATCGGGGAACAGCTCGGCGACGACGCGCGGCAGGTCACGCCGCAGAAGGTCGACCTGGTCGCGGCGCAGCGGCGTGGTCGCGGTGATGATGTAGCGGGCGAAGCGCAGCTCGTCGGCGCGCTCCAGCGCGAGCAGGTGGGCGCTCACCACGTCCTCGATGTCGACGCGGCGGTGCAGCAGCTCGTTGACCTTGAGGTTGAGGTTGTCGTAGGCGGCGCGCTCCGTCTCGGTGTCATCGTCCTCGGGGAAGAACCGCGAGGTCCGCAGGATCACGCAGGGCAGCCCGTGATCGCGTGCGGTCAGCTCGCACAGGTCCTCGGCGGCCCGCTTGGTCGTCCCGTAGATGTTGCGCGGCAGTGGCGTCACCTCCTCGGTGACCCAGGCGGCCGGCGCGCCCGGGCCCGGGGTGAGGGCACGGCCGAACGCGCTCGTCGTGCTCGTGTAGACGAAGCGGGCGACGGACGCGTCGACCGCCTCCTCGAGCAGATTCAACGTGCCCGCGATGTTCGTCTCGACGAACTCGCCGCGCGAGTGCGAGCCGACGTGCGGCTTGTGCAGCGTGGCGGAGTGGACGACCGCGTCGGCGCCCTCGACCGCCCGGCGGACCACGGGGCGGTCGGCGACCGAGCCGATGACATCGGTGAAGGGCGACTCGAGCACGTCAAGCCCGACCACATCGTCGCCGCGCTCGCGCAGCACGCGGACGAGCGCCTCGCCGAGGTGGCCGGAGCTGCCGGTGACCAGGATCCTCACCCCGCCGCCTCCGTCAGCCGCGCCCGCAGCGACGTCTTCAGCTCGTCGTCGCAGAACGCGGCATCGATCGCGGTCGATGTGACACCGAGCAGCTCGTCCTCGGTGAAGCCCATCCGCTCGGCGCATACCCGGTACTCGCCGCCGACCGACGCGCCGAAGTACGGCGGGTCGTCGGAGCCGAGCGTGAAGCGCACGCCCGCGTCGCGCAGGCGGGGGAGGGGGTGCTCCTGGTAGCTTGCGAACACGCCGAGCACGACGTTGCTCGTCGGGCAGGTGTTGAGCACGATCCCGCGGGCGGCGATCTCGGCGACGAGCTCGGGGTCCTCGATCGCGCGCACGCCGTGGTCGATCCGCGTCACCGGGAGCGCGAGCCCGGCGCGGACGCTGTCGGCGCCGGCCCATTCACCGGCGTGGACGGTGCAGCCGATCCCGGCGGCGGCCGCGATCTCGTAGGGCTCGGCGAAGTCCCGGTTCGGGAAGCCCGCCTCGTCGCCGGCCATCGAGAACCCGACGACGTAGGGGTGGGGGCGCTGCGCGGCGTGGCGGGCGACGCGCACCGCCTGCTCCAGGCCGAAGTTCTTCACCGCCGAGATGAGGATCCGGCCCTCGATCCCGTGCTCCTCACGGGCGTCGTCGATCCCCCGGGCGATGCCCGCCAGGTGGTCGGACTCGTCGAGGCCGACGAGCGCCGCGTGGTCGGGGGAGGCGGTCAGCTCGACGTAGATGACGCCGTCCCGCGCGCACCCGCACAGGTACTCGTACGTGATGTCGCGGTAGTCCTCGGCGGTGCGGATGACGCTCGCCGCGAGGTCGTAGGTGCGCAGGAAGTCGAGGAAGTCCGTGTAGCGGAAGCGGCCGTCGTCGCCGAGCATCCGGTCGGGGAGGGGCAGGCGGTTGCGCTCGGCCAGCCGCCGCACCAGATCGGGCGGAGCGGTGCCCTCGAGGTGGACGTGGAGCTCGGCCTTGGGCAGGGGCATGTCGCGAGGTCTATCAGCGCGCCGGGTCGTTGGACAGCCGCTCCATGAACCCGAGCAGCAACCGGGTCAGATCGGCGCCGGCTCGCTCGGCGTCGCGCAGCGTCAGCTCGTGGCTGAGCTCGACGTCGCCGAGTCCCTCGGCGGGGTTCGTGATCGCCGAGATCGCGACCACCCGCAGGCCGCAGTGGCGCGCGAGCACCGTCTCGTGGACGGTCGACATGCCGACGGCGTCGGCGCCGAGCGTGCGGAAGGCGCGGATCTCGGCGGCGGTCTCGAAGCTCGGGCCGCTCACGGCGAGGTACACGCCCTCGGCGAGCGCGATTCCCAGCGCCTCGGCGACCGCACCCAACGACGCGCGCAGCGCGGGGTCGTACGCATCGCGCAACGACGGAAACCGGGGGCCGACCCGAGGGTCGTTCGGTCCGACGAGCACGTTGACCCCGGACAGGTTGATGTGATCGCGGAGAGCCATCAGGCCGCCGGGCCCGACCTCGGGCCGCAGCGAGCCCGCGGCGTTGGTGAGCACGAGGATCTCGGCGCCCGCCGCGCGCAGCGCCCGCACCGGCGTGCGGACCGCGTCGAGGTCGCCGCCCTCGTACACGTGCGCCCGGCCCTGGAGCACCGCGACCGGGACGCCCCCCAGCAGGCCCAGGACGGCCCGTCCGGGGTGCCCCTCGACCGTCGGGTGCGGGAACCCGGGCAGCTCCTCATATCCGACGACGACCGGATCGGACACGGAATCGGCGACCGCGCCGAGGCCGGAGCCGAGCACCACCCCGACCCGCGGCGCCCGCCCCTCGCCCGCCCGCGCGGACAGCACCGCCGCAGCCGCGGCGGCGCTCACGACTCCAGTTCCCCGCGGCCGAACGCGCCCGGCAACAGCTCCGCGAGCGTCATCGTCCGCGGCTCGTCCCCGGGGCGGCCGAGATGGACCGGCGTCGACGGATCCCCGAACTCGGCCAACTGCTGCCGGCAGCCGCCGCACGGCGGGCAGAACTCGACCCGCTCGGCGACGACGGCGACCTCGGTGATCGCGGTCTCGCCCGCGGTCACCAACGCCCCCAGCGCCGACGCCTCGGCGCACGCCCCCTGCGGGAAGGCGACGTTCTCCACGTTCGCGCCCGTGTAGATCGCCCCGCCGGGCGCCCGCACCGCGGCGCCGACCTTGAACCGCGAGTACGGGGCGTAGGCGTGGCGCATCGCCGCATCGGCCGCCCGCAGCAGCACCTGGGCGCCGTCGACCGAACGCTCCGGGTCGACCGAGCGCTCCGCGCCGACCCACTTCTCCCGCATGCGCGGAACGTACGCGGCGCAGCGGTCGAGCAGCACCTCCGGCTCGCGCTCGACGAGCAGCGTGTCGCGCTGCTCGCCCCACAGAAACCGCTCGTCGACCATGTGGTCCAGGAACGCGAGCAGCCCGCCCCAGTAGCCGGCGACGTCGAGCAGCCCGATCGGCTTGCGGTGCAGCCCGAGCTGACTCCAGGTGAACATCTCGAACAGCTCGTCCATCGTGCCCGTCCCGCCGGGCAGCGCGATCACCGCGTCCGACAGGTCGGCCATCAGCTCCTTGCGCGCGTGCATCGTCTCGACGATGCGCAGGTCCGACAGGCCGGTGTGGGCGATCTCGCGCTCCAGCAGCAGCCGGGGGATCACCCCGATCACCTCACCGCCAGCCTCGAGCGCGCCGTCGGCGACGGCGGACATGACGCCGACGCTCGCGCCGCCGTACACGAGCCCGAGCTCGCGCTCGGCGAGCAGGCGCCCCAGCTCGGCGCCGGCCGCGGCGTACTCCGGCCGGGCGCCGGGGCTCGAGCCACAGAAGACGAGGACCCGCCTCATCGCCCGGCGGCGCCGGCGCGCTGCGCCTGGGCGGCGGCCTCGCCGAGCACGCCCTCGAGCGTGAGGATCCGCCGCAGGATCGCCAGCGACGAGGCGTAGGTGGAGTCCATCCCGTAGTAGCTGAGCCCGCGGGCGCCGAGCGTGCGCGCCTGCGTGTAGGGGGTGTCCGAGGCGTAGTGGATGATCCCGAGGTCGATCGGCAGCTTGGAGAAGCTCACCGCCTCGCCGGCGGGGTGGCGGTCGGGGTCGGCGATCTCGTAGACCGCGTTGCAGAACGGGCCCGCCTCCATCTCGACGACGGTGAACGCCTCGCGGTAGTAGAAGTCGAGGTAGGCGCGGTTCTGCAGGAACGTACTCTTGACGGTGACCGCGCGCTGGTTGTCCAGTCCGGAGCCGAAGCGCAGGTCGGCGGCCAGGTCGTCGACCATGAAGGCGTTGTCCAGCCAGTAGGTCGAGCCCGAGTGCTCGTCGTGGACGACGCTGGAGATCATCACGTCGCCGACGTCGGCGTTGAGGGTCGCGGCCTTGCCGAGCACGTAGACGCCGCGCAGCGCGGCGCGGTCGACGGCCACCTCGCGCAGGATGTTGTAGGCGGCCACGCCGAGCGGATAGTCGATGTTGACGATCACCGCATCGCTGGCGGCCAGCGCGGCGGCCTCGACCTGGCCGACGCGGGCGTCGAGCCCGTCGGCGCGCAGCGATGCCAGCGGGATGATCTGGGCGGGCACGCGCAGCGCCGTGTGGCTGGGTAGGTGGGTGACGCCGACGGCCTGCTCGGCGCTGCGGCGCTCGGCCGCCCCGGCCTCGCCCCGGGCGGAGAAGTACAGCCGGGCGACGAAGTACAGGAAGTTCTCCCACGACCCCTCGGCGCGGCCCTCGCGGAACGCCTCAAGCTCCCGGCGCAGGATGTCGTCGGAGTCCATCGTCTCGACGAACGCGATCAGCTCCGCCTCGCGCTCCTGGGCGACGGAGGTGACGATGTTCACCAGGCTGTGCGTGTTGGAGCTGACGAAGTACACGGGGCGCTCGGCCAATCCCTCGTCGGCCAGCTCGGCGCGGACCGGGGCCCACCAGCGCCTGGTCATGCGGGCGTAGCCGGTGTTCGTGCCGCCGAGCATCCGCACCCGCAGCGACTTGCGCCGGCGCGCGATGGTGCGCAGGCGCTCGGCGAAGCGGTCGCCCCACGCTGCGTGCAGGCGCGCCCAGTCCTCGGCGCCGCCGCCCAGCAGCGACGCGCAGCGCTCCGGGTCGGGGTCGCCGTCGCCGATCCGCCGCAGCCAGCCGGCCGCGATCTGGCGGACGCGGATCTTGTTGTGCTCGATCTGGAAGGCGACAAGCGTCGGCATCAGGTCGTCGACGTCGGAGGCGCTCGCCAGCAGCACCGCGAGCGTTCCGGCGCCGTCGTCGTACCAGCGCCGGCGCCGGGCCGGCGCCTCGGTCTCGGTCCAGTCCTCGACGTCCATCCCGGCGGCGACCAGCGCCTGCACATCCTGGCCCATCGCGACCAGGTTGGCGTCGACGATCCCGTCGGGCAGCCGGCGGATCGCGTAGATGAACGCGCCGAGGTCGATCTCGTCCGAGGCGGCGAGCGGATGCAGGCTGGAGCCCATCGCCCGGTGCGAGGACTCGAGCACGCGCAGGTGCGTCTCGCCGCTGGAGCGCAGCAGCGTGTTGTAGGTGCGCTGGTAGAGCTCGACCTCGTCGCTGAGACGGACGTCTCCCTCACTCACGCTCGCCATCGACAGCCGTGCGATCGCCATCGGCGGTTACTCCCTCACGTACGGGATGCCGTCCGCCGCCGGGGCCCGTGATCGCCCGACGAGGCCGGCGACGGCGATCAGCGTCACCACGTAGGGCAGCGCCTCGAACAGGGTCCCCAGTGTCGGATTCACGCTCGAGACCCTATCGGCCATCGCGCTGCCGAACCCGAACAGCAAGGTCGCCCACAGGGCGCCCCACGGCTTCCACTTGCCGAAGATCATCGCCGCCAGCGCGATGTACCCCCGGCCGTTGGTCATGTCGTTTGAGAACGATCCGACGAAGCCGACCGACAGGTAAGCGCCGCCGAGCGCCGCGAGCACGCCGGACGCGACCACCGCCGCGTAGCGGATCCGCAGCACCGGCAGTCCGAGCGTGTCGGCGGCCCGCGGCTTCTCGCCCACCGACCGCAGCCGCAGGCCCCCGCGTGTCCTGAACAGGAAGAAGGTGAGCACGGGTACGAGCGCGACGCCGATCCACGTCATCAGGTTGGCGTCGCCGAATGCCGTGCCGAAGAAGGCGACGTGCTGGATCGGGAGCCGGAGGTTGGGGATCATCGAGATGTTCAGCGGGGTGCCGTTGGGTCCGTAGTGGTACTCCAGGAAGTAGCCGGTGATCCCGAGGGCGAGGAAGTTGATGCCGAAGCCCGAGACGATCTGGTCGGCGCGCAGGTGGATCGAGAACACCGCGTGGACGAGCGCCAGCGCCCCGCCGGCGACCGTCGCGATGACGACGCCCCACACCCAGGAGTGCAGCACGTCGGCGCCGTAGATGCCCCAGAAGCAGCCCATCAGCATCATGCCCTCCAGGCCGATGTTGATCACCCCGCTGGACTCCGAGATGACGCCGCCGAGGGCGGCGAGCAGCAGCGGCGTCATGTAGCGCAGCGTCGCGGCGACGAGCGCCGACCAGGTGAAGACGGACTCGAGCGTCCCCAGCGCCGACTGCGCGGACGCCTCCGCGCCGGCGACCGCGACCAGCGCGACCACGATCGCCTCGATCCCGAGCTTGCGCTCGCCGCCGGCGACCGACCAGGCGCCGGCGCAGACGGCGAGGACGGCGAGGACGATCGAGGGCACGAGCGAGCGAACCTCGATCGGGGGGATCGTGATCACCCACGCGATCGCACCCAGGACGACGCCCGCGACCCCGATCTGCCTGCGCGAGACGGCCGGCGACGGCGCGATCGCGCTCACCCGCACGCTCACGCGCCACCGCCCTCATCCGCGCCGGTCCGCTCGGCGGGCCTGCGCCTGATCGCCACCCCGATCCGTTGCCCGCCCTTCAGCAGCCGGATCGTGATCACGTCGGTCGACACCAGCAGGACGATCAGCCCCTCGATCATGAACGTCAGGTACTGGACGAGGGTCGGGTCGATGCTGAGGTTGATGTTGCGATTCGAGGTGCCGGTCAACAGCGCCCCGAACAGCAGCGCGGCGATCGCCGTGCCGCCGGCGGTGTTGCGCCCGAGCAGCGCGACGGCGATCCCGTAGAAGCCGATCTGCGAGGTCTGGATGTCGTTGGTGAACAGGCTGAACTTCCAGCCCAGGACGTCGAGCGAGGCCGCGATTCCCGCGAATGCACCACAGATCAGCATCACGCGGACCCAGGTGCGGCCGGCGTTCATCCCCGCCGAGCGCGCCGCGTCCGGGTTGAACCCGACGGCGCGCGCCTCGTAGCCGAGCCGGGTGCGCTTGATCACCAGCGCGAACACGACCGCGAGCGCGAGCGAGATGAAGATCCCGACGTCGAGGCCCTGCAGCGAGGCGCTGCCCCAGAACACCGGCAGCTTGGCCCCGGCGACGACGTTCGAGGAGACGGGCACCGTCGCCGTCGCCGTCGACGGGTTGTGCAGGGGGCCGCCGACCTGGAAGCAGTAGACCCCGAACCAGATCGCGGCCCAGTTGAGCATGATCGTCGAGATCACCTCGTTGGCGCCCGTGGTCGCCTTCAGGACCCCGGCTATCCCCGCCCATGCACCCCCGGCGATCGCGGCGGCCACGATCGCGAACGCGATGTGGAGCACCGGCGCCATCCCGCTGAACGAGGAGCCGATCCAGACGGCGACGATCCCCCCGACCGTGTACTGGCCCTGGCCGCCGATGTTGAACATGCCGGCGCGGAACGCGAACGCGACCGCCAGGCCGACGAGCAACAACGGGGTGGCCTGGATCAGCGTCTGCTGCAGGTTGCCGGCGGCGGTCGCGCGCTGGGACCCGCCCACCCACGGAAACAGCCAGTTCAGCCCGGTCCCGTCGAAGATCGAGGAGTAGGTCGTGAGCGGGTCGTGACCGGTCGCGAGCACGATCAGCCCACCCGCGATGAACGCGATCACCGCCGTCAGGATCGGGATCGTGACGCCGGACAGGCCGCGCCGGAACGCGGTCAGGCTCGCCGGGGACCGGGCGGCGGCGCCGCCGGTCTCGTCCGCCTCGGCCTGGAGCTCCTCCTTGAGCAGGCTCACGTCGCCTCCTGGGCCCGCTGGGACGTGCCGCCGGTCATCGCGATGCCGAGCTCCTCCTCGCTCGCGTCGGGCGGGAACTCGCCGACGATCGTGCCTTCGTAGATCACCAGGATCCGGTCGGCGAGCGCCCTCACCTCCTCGTATTCGAGCGACACGAGCAGCACCGCCCGACCCCGGTCGCGCTCGGCGATCAGCCGGCGGTGCACGAACTCGATCGCGCCGACGTCCAGGCCGCGGGTCGGCTGGTGGGCGACCAGCAGCTTCGGGTCAGACGCGATCTCGCGCGCGACGCACACCTTCTGCTGGTTGCCGCCCGACAGCGAGGCCGCGTAGGCGTCGACGCCGCCGCCGCGGACGTCGAACTCGTCGAGCAGCTGCTTGGCGCGCTGTTTCATGTGGGCGATGCGCAGCCACCCCCAGCCGCTGAGCTCCGGCGCGCGGTACTCCCGCAGAGCCAGGTTCTCGGCGAGCGTGAACGGGAGCACGAGCCCGCGCAGCTGCCGATCCTGCTCGATGTGCGCCACCCCGGCCTCGGTCGCCGCGCGCACGCCCCGGCCGGCGATCTCCCGTCCGTCGACCGTGACCGCGCCCGATTCCGGCGCTCGCAGGCCGGTGATCGCATCGACGAGCTCCTGCTGGCCGTTGCCGTCGACGCCCGCGAGCGCGACGATCTCACCCGCCCGCACCGAGAGTGACAACCCGGACACCTGCGGCAGCTCGCGGTCGTCGCGCACGTGCAGATCGCGCACCTCCAGCATCGGCCGCTCGGGCCGGCCCGGGGTCTTGTCGACCGACAGCAGCACGTCGCGGCCGACGACCAGGTGCGCGAGGCTCCGTTCGGTCGCGCCCGCTCGTGGAACGGTGTCGACCCGCTTGCCGCGCCGCAGCACGGTGATCCGATCGGCGACCTCGAGCACTTCGCCCAGCTTGTGGCTGATGAACACGATCGCCGCCCCGTCCGACTTCAGCCGGCCCAGCACGCCGGTGAGCCCTCTGGCCTCCTGCGCGGTCAGGACGGCCGTCGGCTCGTCGAGCACGAGGATCCGCGCGTCGCGATAGAGCGCCTTGAGGATCTCGACCCGCTGCTGGGCCCCGACGGTGATGTCCTCGATGCGCGCGTCGGGGTCGACCGCCAGCCCGTAGCGATCGGACAGCTCTCGGACGCGGGCGCGGGCCGCCTTGAGGTCGAGCACGCCGCTCCGGCTCGGCTCCTGGCCGAGCACGATGTTCTCGGCGACGGTCATCACGTCGATCAGCATGAAGTGCTGGTGCACCATGCCGATCCCCAGCTTGATCGCGGCCGATGGCGAGCCGATCTCCACGGGCCGCCCGTCGACCAGGATCTCGCCCGCGTCGGGCGTGTACAGGCCGTACAGGACCGACATGAGCGTCGACTTGCCGGCGCCGTTCTCGCCGAGCAGCGCGTGGACCTCGCCGCGCAGCAGGTCGAAGTCGACTCGGTCGTTGGCGACGACCGAGCCGAACTTCTTGGTGACGCCCTTCAGCTCGAGGGCCGGAGGACCTGTCTGCGCCACGGCGACCGCCGCCTGGTTACTTCGTGACCAGGAGCTTGGTCGGCGGCTTGATCTTCCCGGACTTCATCTCGGCGATGATCTTGTCGATCTGCGCCTTGTACGGGGCGCCGGCCGCGTCGATCTTGCCGATCCCGACGCCGCCGTTGTTGATGTTCTCCTGCAGGTTGCTCGAGAACTTGCGGGCCTTCAGGTTCTTGATCGCGGTGAAAACGCCGGTGTTGACGTTCTTCATCGCCGAGGTCAAGACGAAGGTGGGCGACAGGTAGCTCTGATCGGCATCGACGCCGATCACCTGGGTGTGCATCTGCTGGCCGGCGGAGATGACGCCCAGCCCGCACGCCCCGGCGACCTGGAAGACGACCTTCGACCCCGCGTTGATCTGGTTGAGCGCGAGCTCCTTGCACGCGGACTCGTCGGTGAAGTTGTTCGAGTACGCGTTCATCAGCTTGGCCGACGGGTCCGCGGCCCGCACCCCGGCCTGGAACCCGGCGATGTAGAGGGTGACCGGCGGGATCGGCTGGCCGCCGACCGTCGACGCCGTCGTGTAGTGGTGGGCCTTCAGGTACAGCCCGGTCATGTAGCCGGCCGGGTAGCCCGCCTGCTGCTCGGCGAAGTCGATGCCCTCGATGTTCTTGGCCGTGTCCGGAGCCGTGCCGCCGGGGCTGTCGACGATCGCGAAGTGCGTCTTGGGGTACTGCTTGGCGACCTTCTGAAGGTCGCCCGCCATCAGGAATCCGACCGCGACCACGAGCTTGTTGCCGGCCTGCGCCAGCTTGCTCAGGTTGGGGACGTAGTCCGCGCCCGAGCTCGACTGAAGCACGGTGCCCTTGACCCCCAGCTGGGACTCGGCCTGCTGCAACCCCAGATAGGACAGGTGGTTGAAGCCATGGTCGTTGAGGCCGCCGATGTCGGTGACCAGGCCGACCTTGAAGCTCCCCCCCGACGAGCCCCCGCTCGAGCTCGTCGAACTGCCACCGGAGCTCGTCGAGCTTGCGCCCGCGCTCCCCGACCCGCCCTTCTTACTGCTGCCGCACGCCGCCACAGCGAGCGCGAGCACAATCGTGAGCGCGATGAGCGCCCCAGTCCGCCCGATCCTCGGGTTCACGACATCTCCTCTCTCCTCACGAAACGAGGGGCAAAAGTAACAGACCCCGAGGACCCCGCGGTTAGCTGTCTGTAGGCGAGGTGTCGGCGAGCACACTGCGCTCGATCGGGCGCTCGTGAACCCAACGCCGGGCTTTGCAGAGCCGTGTCCGCCCGGGCGGTCGCGGCTGACCGCCCGGGGGCGGATAATCGAGCGGATGGCTGCGCCCACGCAGACCGAACTGGTGCTGGATCGTGCGCACAACGCGGTGATCTCGATGGACGAGCGCGGACTGGTCACGTACTGGAACCCGAGCGCCGAGAGCGTGTTCGGGGTGCGGCGCGGCGACGCGATCGGGCGGGAGGTCGCCGAGCTGATCATCCCCGAGCGGCTTCGTGACGCGCATCGGGTCGGACTCGCGCGGTTTCTGGCGGATGGCACCGGGCCGCTGCTCGACCGCCGGATCGCGATGACGCGCGCTGCGCGCCGACGGCTCGGAGTTCCCGGTCGAGATGACGATCTCGGCGATCCGGGACGGATCCCGCTGGGCGTTCACCACGTTTCTGCAGGACATCTCGGACCGCCGGGATGCGGAGCGTGAGCGCGACCGGCTCGTGGAGGAGCTGCGCGACGGGCTCGCGGGGAGCGAGCGGCGGTTCGACACGATCGTCGGCTCGCTGAGCGACGCGGTGACGATCCGCGACCGCAACGACCGCATCATCTACGCCAACCGGGCGGCGCTCACCCACCTCGGCTTCGAGTCCACGGAGGATCTCCGGAGCACGCCGCCTGCCGAGATCATGTCCGACTACATCGTGCTGGGGGAGGATGGGGCCGAGGTGGCCATGGACGCGATCCCGTCGGTGAGGCTGCTGCGCGGCGAGACGCCGGCGTCGCTGCTCATCCAGACGATCCACCGGCGCACCGCCGAGACGCGCTGGATCGTGCTGAAGGCCGCGCCGATCGTGGACGACGCCGGCCGCGTGGAGTCGACGATCATGATGATCGAGGACGTCACCGAGCAGAAGCGGGCCGAACGGCGGGCGGAGTTCCTGGCCGAGGCGGGCCGCGCGCTCGCGTCCTCGCTCGATTATCAGGCGACGCTGCGCAACGTCGCCGACCTGGCGGTGCCGCAGATCGCGGACTGGTGCGCGGTCGATCTCGTCGACGCCGACGGCGACCGGATCCCGGTGTCGGTGGCCCACGTCGATCCCGGGAAGCTGCGGCTGGCCGACGAGCTGCGCTCGTACGAGCCGACGCGTCCCGACCCCGAGCGGGGCCTGGGGCTGGTGCTCGCGACCGGCGAGTCGCTGCTGTACCCGGACATCTCCGACGAGCTGATCGGCGCCGCCGCCGTCGACGGGCGCCACGGCGAGCTGTTGCGGGCCGTCGGGTTCCGGTCGGTCGCGATCGTTCCGATCAGGCTCGGCCGGCGGGTGCTGGGCGCGATGACGCTGGTCACCGCCGAGTCGGGACGGACGCTGGACCGATCGGACCTGGAGCTCGCCGAGCAGGTGGGACTGCGCGCGGCGGTCGCGATGGAGAACGCGAGGATCTACAGCGAGCGGTCGCGGATCGCACACACGCTCCAGCAGAGCCTGTTGCCCGAGGAGCTGCCGGACATCCCCGGCTATGAGCTCGCGAGCGCGTACATCCCGGCGTTCGAGCACAGCGAGGTCGGCGGTGACTTCTACGACGTCTGGCAGGCGCGCGGACAGTGGATGCTCGCGATGGGCGATGTCACCGGCAAGGGGGTCGAGGCGGCGGCGCTCACCTCTCTGGTCCGCCACACGCTCCGTGCCACCTCGGAGTTCCTCTCCAGCCCGGCGGAGCTGCTCACCCAGCTCGATTCGATCCTCAAGAAGCAGCGCAGCCACTCGATCTGCACCGCGATCTGCGCCCGCGTCGAGCCGGACGGTGTGACGCTGGCGATCGGCGGGCATCCGCTCCCGATCCGCGTCGCATCGTCGGGCGCCAGCCAGGCCGGTGAGTTCGGTGCGCTCCTCGGGGCGTTCGATGACGTTGAGTGGCACGACCTCAAGCTCGAGCTCGCGCCCGGGAACACCCTGGTGATGTTCACCGATGGGGTCACCGATGCCGTCGGTGAGCATGGGGAGCGATACGGCCTCGGGCGATTGCGCGACACGCTCGAGCGCTGCCATGACGACCCCCCGGACAACCTGATCAAGGTGGTGACCGCCGCGATCCAGGCCTTCCAGATCGGCGAGCACGCCGACGACACGGCGGTCCTCGCGCTGCGCCGCCGGCCCGGCCTGGGTCATCCGGCCGCCGATCGAGACCCCGCCGACGCACGCCGGGCCGCGGTCTCGTCCGCATGATGGCCCGCCCGCCGAGATTCGAGATCGTCGAGCGCGACGATCGACGCGGGGCGATGCTCTCGGTTGCCGGCGAGCTTGACCTGAGCACGACCGGCGAGCTCTCCGAGCGCGTGAGCGGCCGGCTCGACGAAGGCGCCCGAGAGCTCACCCTCGACCTGCGCGAGTTGTCGTTCATGGATTCCTCGGGGCTGCGGCTGCTGATCGAGCTGCACGACCGTGCCCGGGGCGAGGGGTGGGTGCTGCGCCTGATCGCGCCTCGGGCCGAGGCCGCCGCGCTCGTGCTGCGGGCGACCGGAGCCGACCGGGCGCTGCCGTTCGAGGACGGGCCTGGAGCCTGATGCCCGCACCGGCCGAGAGCGCGCGCGACCGCGGCCCGCGGCCGCTCAGGATCGAACTGGAGCGAGACGTGGGCGCGCCCGCGCGGGCGCGGGCTGCGGTCGACAGGTTCTGTGAGGGCCAGGACGTCTCACCGAGCGCGGTGGCCACCCTGCTGCTGCTCGTCTCGGAGGTGGTCACGAACGCCGTCATCCATCCCGAGGCCGAGCGCCGCGCGATGATCACGCTGCACGCGTGGCTGACGAGGGGCACTGTCCACGTCGAGGTCCAGGACGCCGGTCCGCGGTTCACCCCGGCACCTCGCAATCCGGACCGCCTCGATGGCGGCTTCGGGCTGTATCTCGTCGAGCGGGAGGCGGCGCGCTGGGGCGTCGGCCCGGGCCCGACGACGACCGTCTGGTTCGAGGTGGCCGGCCAGTGTGCGTGAGCGCCGCGCCGTCCGCGTGAACGCCGAGCCGTGCGCGGGGAGCTCAGCGCCCCAGTGCGTCGGCGAGCGCGGTCTCGAGCTCGAGCGCGGCCCCCGCGCTCGCGGCTCGGTGGAAGCTCTCCCCGCCGAGGGCGGCGCGTGAACGGTTGAGATAGGGGTCGATGGCCGCCGCTTCGCCGAGTGAGCGCGGCTCGCCCACCGCCTCGCGGTGGGCGGTGGCGGCCCCCCATACGCGGGCCGCCAGGAGATCGTCCCCTCGGACCGAGGCCGCGGCCGCGAACTGGTCGAGCGTCCTGATCAAGGACGGGCGGTCATCGAGGCGACCGAACAGCTCGACCGCCTCGGAGAGCCGTGCAGCCGCCCCACCCGGGTCGCCGCGGGCCAGCGCGAGGGCGGCCTGCCCGCTGAGGGTCTGCGCGATGCCCCACTGGTTGTCGAACCCGCGGTCGAGCGCGATGCTCTCCTCGAACAGCGCGGCGGCCTCGTCGAGGCGCCCCTCGTCGACCGCCACCACGCCGAGGTTCGAGAGCGTGTCCGCGAGGCGGCGCAGGTCGTCGAGCGAGCGGTGGACGTCGATCGCCTCCTCGAAGGCGGCGCGGGCGGCCGCCGGGTCGCCCCGATCGCGGGCGATGATCGCGAGCGAGTTGAGCGCGACGCCGATCCGCGCCCGGTCGCCCGCGGCGCGGAACAGCCTCAGCCCCTCGCGGAACGTCGCATCGGCTCGCTCGTCTCCGCGCTGCGCGCGCAGGATCCCGAGCGCGTGGAATCCACGCCCGCGCAGTAGTGGGGGCGCGTCTGTGGCCGCCGCCAGCGCGCGCTCGAGATGGACGATGCCCTCGGCGCTGTCGCCGTGCGTGTACCAGAAGAACCCCAGCGCGGCGGCGATGCGCAGCGCCGTCGTCGGATCCCCATGAGCCAGCGCAGCGCGGAGGTTCTCGTGCTCGCGCTCGACCCGCTCGCGCCAGGCGGCCTGCTCGGGGCCCTTGAGCGCCGGCTCGGATCGCTCGGCGAGCTCCAGGTAGTGGGCGGCGTGGCGAGCTCTCACCTCTGCGGCCGGACCGAGCAGCTCCAGCGCCCGCTCACGCAGGACCTCCAGCATCACCCAACGGCCGGGACGACGGCGCAGCAGGCTCTGGTCCGCGAGCCGGTCGAGAGCGGCGGGGGTGGCGTCGAGCACCGCGGCCGCCGCCGCCGGATCCAGGCCTCCGGCAAAGACGCCGAGGGCGGCGAACCGCCGCCGGTCGCCGTCCTCGAGCAGGTCGAGGCTCCAGTCGATCGTGGCGCGCAGCGCGCGGTGGCGGTCGGGTGCGTCGCGTGGTCCGCCGCTGGCCAGCTCGAGCACCGGCAGGCCGGCGGCCATCTCCTCGATGCTCACGCGGCCGATTCGCGAGGCGACGAGCTCGATCGCCAGCGGGAGGCGCTCGACCCGCGCCACGACGTCGTCCACCCCGTCGGTCGCTGCGAAGTGGCGGTCGTGGGCACGGGCACGGGCGCAGAACAGCTCCACGCCGACGTCCTGACCGAGCGGATCGACGGCGAACTCATGCTCGCCGTAGATGCCGAGGCGGGCCCGGCTGGTGACCACGACCCGCAGCTCGGGGGCGTTCGCGAGCAGGGCGCCGACGGTGGTCGCCCCATCGAGCACCTGTTCGAAGTTGTCGAGGATGAGCAGCGCGCTGCGGTGGCGCAGCTCGTCCACGACCTCGCTCTCGGGGTCGAGGCCCAGGGTTCGGGCGATCTCGGGCGCCACCGCTGCCGGCTCGGACAGCGGCGCGAGATCGACGAAATGCGCCCCGTCGGCGAAATCGTCCAGCAGCGCCTCGGCCGCACCCAGCGCCAGTCGCGTCTTGCCCGTCCCACCGGGTCCGGTGAGGGTTACGAGCCGGGCCGGGCCGCGGAGCAGCGCGCCGATCTCCTCGATCTCGCGCGCGCGCCCGATCAACGGGGTGGGGGGAGCGGGGAGGACGGCGCGCCGCCACCGGCGCCGGGCCGGCTCAGAGAGCGACGGGTCGTGGCGAAGGATCGCCTCGTGCAGCTCGCGCAACTGAGGGCTCGGCTCGATCCCCAGCTCGTCGATCAGGTGCCGGCGCCCGGCGCGGAAGACGTCGAGCGCCGCCGCCTGGCGCCCGGCGCGGTACAGCGCGAGCATGAACAGCCCGCGGGCGCGTTCCCGAAGCGGCTCGGAGGCCACCAGCCGCCCCAGATCCGCCAGCGCCGCCGCGTGGTCGCCGCGCTCCAGACGCGCATCGGCGATTCGCTCGCGGACGGCGAGCCGGAGCTCCTCCAGGCGGGCGATCTCCGTCCGCAGGGGACCCTCGTAGCCCAGGTCCGCGAGCGCCGGCCCGCGCCAGAGCGCCAGCGCCTCGGCGAGTCGCGCTTCGTCGGACTCGCCTGCGGCGAGGTGTTCGAAGCGTCGCGCATCGACGGGCGCCGCGGTCGCGTAGCTGCCGCTCGGCCCGCCGGTGATCGCCGCCGCGCCGAGCGCCGCCCGGAGCCCGCTCACGTACACCTCGACGGCGTGTCGGGCGGACGCGGGCGGCGCCGTACCCCAGACCTCCTCGATCAGCTGCTCGCGGCGCAGCGGGGACGGGGCCGCGAGCAGCAGCGCCCCCAGGAGCAGCCGCTGGCGCGGTGGTCCGAGCTCGACCGGACGGCCCTCGACGCGCGCCTCCAGCGGCCCCAGGATGAGCAGTTCCACGGTCCCTCCCCGACGATCCCACGTCCCGACGGTTCCAAGGCGGGCAGCGTACTCGTTGAGCGTTCATTGAGCGCTGCGACGCACGATGCGCCGCATGAGACCGATCCCGCTTCGCCACCGCCGTTCCGCGCTCCGCCGCTCCGTGATCCTTGGGCTTGCCGCGCCCGCGGCGCTCGCCGTCTGCGCCACGCAGGCGAAGGCCGACGGAGAATCGATTTCGATGGTCCAGAACGATCCCGCCGCGGTCGTCGGACAGGCGGTGAACTTCACCGCGACCGGCACCCTGAACCCCGCGGACACGATGTTCGGGTTCAACGTCTACATCTTCGTCAAGGACCCAGATCTCGACCCCACCTGCGCGGCGGACCTCGCGACCGAGGAGGCGACCGCGATGGGCTCGAATGGCAACGAGGCCTGGGTGAGCCCGTCCACCGGCTTCTATGCCGGCACCTCGGGGACCTTCAGCGTGCCGTTCAAGTTCACGTTCTCCGGTCCGGGGCCCTACCTGTTCTGCGGCTACGTCGACAGCGACTTCTCCAGCGTGGCGAGCGGGCAACTGCGCGGTGTCGTCACCGCGGCGCCCTCGACGAATCCGACCGGCCCCGCGCAGCCCACCCGGCCCACGGCCCTCGCTCCCGCGCTCGTGCGCGCCCCCCGGATCACCCGCGCGCGCCATGTCCTCGTCTGCCACGGCGGCCTATGGTCGAACTCGCCGAGCCGTCTCTCCTACCGGTGGTATGTGAGGGGTCGCGCGAGGACCATCGCGCCGGGCCGCGGGCTGGTCGAGCGTCGCTCGCTGAAGGGGCGCCATGTCCGCTGCCGCGTGACGGCGCGAAACGCCGCGGGCGCCAGGACCGCATCGACGCGCTGGGTCACGGTGCGCTGAGGGCTCGCCGGCGCAGGACCGCGCCGGCGACGTCCAGCGCGCGATGCGCCAGGATGCAGCGATGAGCGTGACGCCCGCCGGCCTGTCGCCGACGCTGTGGATCAACGAGGAGACCGCCCGTCGCCGCGCCGCGGGCGACCCGATCGTGGCGCTCGGGTTCGGCGAGGCGGGGGTGCCGGTGCTGCCAGAGCTCATCGCCCGGCTGGCCGAGGGCGCGCCGCGAGCGGCGTACGGCCCGGTCGCCGGGATCCCGGACCTGCGCGAGGCGATCGCCGGCTACTGGCGGCGGCGCGGGATCGACGCCGCCCCCGATCGGGTGATCGCCGCGCCGGGCAGCAAGCCGCTGCTGTTCGCGCTCGTGCAGGCGATCGGCGGCCCGATCGCGCTGCCGCGCCCGTCGTGGGTGAGCTACGCGGCCCAGGCCGCGCTCGTCGGCGCGCCGGTCGTCGCCGTCGCAGTGGGCTCCGAGGCGGGAGGCGTGCCGGAGCCCGACCGGCTCGAGGACGCGGCGCGCCGCGCCCGCGCCGGCGGCGCGCCGCTGCGGGCGGTCATCCTCACCCTGCCCGACAACCCGACTGGGACGGTCGCCGCGCCGGAGACGGTGGCCGCGGTGTGCGAGGTCGCCGCGCGCCACGACCTGCTCGTCATCTGCGACGAGATCTATCGCGACCTCGTCCACGACCCCGCGCGCCCGGTGCTCAGCCCGGCCGAGCTCATCCCCGAGCGCACGATCGTCACCACCGGCCTGAGCAAGAACCTCGCGCTCGGCGGGTGGCGGATCGGCGCCGCGCGCTTCCCCGACGGCCCCGCGGGCCGAGAGCTGCACGCCGCCGTCCTGTCGATCGCCAGCGAGGTCTGGTCGTCGCCCGCCCACCCGGTCCAGTGCGCGGCCGCGTGGGCGTTCACCGAGCCCGGCCCGGTGCGCGAGCGGATCGCGGCCAGCCGGGCGCTGCACGGCGCACTCGCACGGGCGATCGCGGGCGTGTTCACGCGCCACGGCGTCGGGCTGCGGGCGCCGACGGCGGCGTTCTACCTGTATCCGAGCTTCGAGGCGCACCGCGAGCGGCTTGCGAGCGCACACTCCGTCACGACCGGCCCCGGGCTCGCGGCGGCGCTGCTCGATCGCCACGCCGTGGCGACGCTGCCTGGCAGCGCGTTCGGCGAGGGCGAGGACGTGCTCTCGCTGCGGGTGGCCACGAGCGGCCTGTACGGCGACACCGACGAGCAGCGGCTGCGCGCGCTCACCGACCCCGACCCGGCCGCGCTGCCGTGGATCGCGGAACCGCTCGGCGCGCTGGACGGCGCGCTGTCGCAGCTGCTCGCGCCGAAGCCGTCACACCGGCGCGATCATCACCGCGCCGACCGCTCGGTCGTCTAGGTTCGCGCAATGCTGCGCACGCCGACGCGTGACGAGATCATCCTCGGCGACAACCTCGACGTGTTGCCGCGCTTCGCGGACGGGAGTTTCCAGCTCATCTACATCGACCCGCCGTTCAACACCGGGCGCGGCCAGCGGCGCACGACGCTCGCGACGGTGCCCGACGGCCGGCGACCGGGCCGGCTTCCAGGGCCGGCGCTACGCGACCCGGCTGCTCGCCTAGTCCTCCTACGGCGACGCGTTCGACGACTACCTCGAGTTCATCGGGCCGCGGCTGGAGCAGGCGCGCCGGCTGCTGCACCGACCGGCACCCTGTACTTCCACATCGACTATCGCGAGGCGCACTACTGCAAGCTGCTGCTCGACGAGGTGTTCGGCCGCGAGTGCTTCCTCAACGAGATCATCTGGGCCTACGACTACGGCGCTCGACGCGGGGGCGCTGGCCGGCCAAGCACGACACGATCCTCGTCTACGTGAGGGACGCCGAGCGCCTACCAGTTCGACTCCGAGCAGGTCGACCGCGAGCCGTACATGGCGCCGGGGCTGGTCACCGCGGAGAAGGCCGCCCGCGGCAAGCTGCCGACCGACGTCTGGTGGCACACGATCGTGCCCACGAACGGCCGTGAGAAGACCGGCTACCCGACCCAGAAGCCCGAGGGGATCGTGCGGCGGATGGTCGTCGCCTCGACGCCGACCGGGGACTGGTGCCTGGACTTCTTCGCAGGCAGCGGGACCCTCGGCGCGGTCGCCGCGCAGCTGGGCCGCCGCTACGTGCTCATCGACTCCAACCCGGAGGCCGTGCCGGGTGATGCGCGCCCGGCTCAGACCGGGACGACGTTCGCCGCCGCCGGACCCTTCGGCCCCTGCTCGGCGTCGTAGCTCACCTTCGCGCCTTCCGTGAGCGACTTGTAGCCGTCGCCCTGGATCGCCGAGTGATGGACGAACAGGTCCTTGCCCGCCTCATCGGGGGTGATGAAGCCGAAGCCCTTCTCGTCGCTGAACCACTTCACAGTTCCTGTGGGCATACTCGCCCCTCCTTCGTTCATGTGCGCTGCGTGACACACACGGCGCTGTGAACAGCGAGCTGGCGAAACGCGGGCACTGCACTAGTGCCAGGCGGATGCCTGGCGACGACACACGATAGCGGAGTCGGCCGATGTCCCTCACGGTGAGCCGCCCCACGGCGCGAGCGCGAGCCCGGCCCGCTCCAGCGCGGACCGGATCGCGCTCGCGAGCGCGACCGCGCCCGGGCTGTCGCCGTGCACGCAGAGCGACTGCGCCTCCAGCTCGATCATGTCGCCGTCGATCGTCTCCACGACGTGCTCGGTCGCGATCCGCACCGCGCGCGCGGCGACCGCCCCCGGGTCGGAGATGACCGCGCCCGGGCGGTCGCGGCCCACGAGCCGGCCGTCGCGGTCGTAGGCGCGGTCGGCGAACGCCTCGGCGATCACCGGCAGCCCCGCGGCACGCGCCGCGGCCTGCGCGGCCGAGCCGGGGAGCGTGACGAGCGCCCGCGAGCGGTCGTGCGAGGCGATCGCCGCCACGACGGCGGCGGCCATCTCCGCGTCGTCCCCGATCCGGTTGTACAGCGCGCCGTGGGGCTTGACGAACGACACCCGCGTGCCGTGCGCTCGCGCGATCGCGTCGAGCGCACCGACCTGGTAGACGACGTCGTCGGTGACCTCGGAGGGCGGGATCGCCATGTCGCGCCGGCCGAACCCGCGCCGGTCGGGGAACGAGACGTGGGCGCCGACCGCGACGTGACGTGCCGCGGCGGCGGTCACCGCCTCGCGCATCGTCGACGGGTCGCCGGCGTGGAACCCGCAGGCGACGTTGGCGCTCGTGACGATCCGGAGCAGGGCGGAGTCGTCGGCGAGCCGCCAGACGCCGTAGCCCTCGCCGAGATCGCTGTTGAGGTCGATCGTCGGGCGGTCGGACATGGATGCGCACGCTACCGCCCGGCGCCACCCGTAGGGGCGGTGCGCGGGCCGTCTAGGACCCCGCGTGGGCGCACGTAGGAGGGTGGCGCGCCCCAGGTCTGCTCGGTTGCCCGATGTGCGAACCGCCGCGGGCGAGGAAGCTCGAGCCATGCACATCGCGCTTCGACATCCCCGCTTCGGCCGTCTGCTGGCGGCCCTTGCCGCCTCCCAGCTCGGCGACTGGCTGTACAACCTCGCACTCCTCGCCTACGTGCAGGAGCGCACGCACTCGACCGTGTGGCTCGGGGTCACGACCGCGGCCCGGATCGGGCCGATCGTCGTCGGCGGCCCGCTCGGCGGGCTGATCGCCGACCGCTTCGACCGCCGGCGGCTCATGATCGCCTCCGACGTCGCCCGCGCCGCGATGATGGGCGGCCTCGTGCTGGTCGCGCTCGCCGGGCTGCCGGTCGCGCTCGCGCCGGTGCTCGCCGCCGCCACCACGCTGGCCGGCATCGCGTATCCGTCGAGCGTCGCCGCCGTCACGCCGCGACTGGTCGGCGCCGACGAGCTCGCCGCCGCCAACGGGGCGCGGGGGACGATCGCGCCGGCGTGCGTCGCGCTCGGGCCGGCGCTCGGCGCCGTGCTGCTGCTCATCGGCCCGCCCGCGATCGCGTTCGCGATCAACGCGGTGACGTTCGTCGTCTCGGGCCTGCTCGTCGCCTCGATCCCCGCCGGGCCGGAGTTCGCCTGCACCCCGTCGGCGGACGGCGAGCCCGACGCCGGCCGGCCGGACGGCGTGGCCGCGATCGCCGCCGAGCTGCGCGCCGGCGCTCACGCGCTCGCCGCGGTGCGCGAGGCCGGCTGGATCGTCGGCGCGGACACCGCCGGCAGCCTCGTGTACGGCGCCCAGACCGTCCTGCTGCTGCTCGTCGCCGAGCGGCTCGGGCTCGGCGCGGGCGGCTACGGCTACCTGCTCGCCGGCCTCGGCCTGGGCGGGATCGCCGGCGCCACGCTCGCGGGCCGGCTCGGCCCGGCGGCCGGTCGCCGCTCGACGCTCGCCGCCGCGCTCGTGCTCGTCGCGCTGCCGCTGCCCGTGCTCGCGGTCACCACGAGCGCCATCGTCGCGATCGCCGCCGGCGTTGCCGGCGGGGCGGGCGCGCTGGTCGTCGAGGTCGTCGCCGACACCCGTCTGCAGCAGACGCTCGACCAGGCCCGGCTCGGCTGCGCCTACGGGTTCGCGTTCGCGGCGTCGGTCGGCGGGATCGCGCTCGGCGGCCTGATCGCGCCGCTGCTCGTCGCCGTCGCCGGTCTCGCCGGCGCGCTGTGCATCGTCGCGGCGCTCGTCCTCACGCTCGCCGCCGCGCTCGCGGTGCGCTCGGCCGGCGCCCGCGCGAGCGAGCTCGCTCCCGAGCCGGCCAAGTCCTGAGCCCGGCGGGGCATCGGCACGCCGGGCCTCCCGCCGGGGCTGGGTCGCCCGCTGGGGCCGGATCTCCCGCCGGGGCCGACTCCCTCCCTACGCCGGGTCGCCCGCGAGCAGGCCGAGGCGCTGGGCGACCCCGGCGGCCTGCACCCGGGTGCGGGCGCCGAGCTTGGACAGGATGCGCGTGACGTGCACGGTGACCGTCTTCTGGGAGATGTAGAGCTCAGCGGCGATCTCGCGGTTGGTGGCGCCCTGCGCCATCAACCGCAGCACGTCGAGCTCGCGGGCGGTGAGGCCGATCCGGTCGGCGGCGGACGGCGCAGCGACGGCGTCGTCCTCGTCCCCGCCGGCGGACGCCTCGGGTTCGAGCACCACCCGCGCCCGCCGCGCGAGGTCGGCGATCTCCCGTCGCAGTGGCTCGGCCCTGAGTCGCTCGGCGGTGCGATGGGCCGCCGCGAGCATCCCAGGGACCTCCCCGCGTGGGCCGCCGCTCGCGAGCACGAGCTCGGCGGCGCGCCAGCGGCAGTAGGCGACCTGGAAGGCAGCGCCGTGTCGTTCCCAGCGCTCGGCGAGCGCCGCCCACTGCTCGGCCGACGCGCGAGCCGCCGCCCGGGCCGCCTCCAGCGCCGCGAGCTCGACGAACAGGCTCGCCTCCGGCAAGGGGTCGGAGGCGATCAACGCCCGACCGGCCTCGTGGATCTCGCCGGCGCGGTGGATCGCCGTCCCGAGCGCGTCGGTCTCGCCGGTGACCCGCGCCCGGGCGGCGAGATCGGCCTCGGCACGCGTCCCGGCGGCGATCAGCGGCGCCAGGTAGGCGGTCTCGGAGTCGTCGGTCTGCTCGCGACGGGCGAGCTCTGCGGCGACGACCTCGCGTGCGTCGGTCGGGCGGCCGTCCCAGAGGGCGGCATCAGCCCGGGCGGTGGCGGTGGGGGCCGTCCACATCGAGCCGACCGCCCCTCGCATCGCCGCGTCGACCTCCCGCAGTGACCGCTCGGCCGCCTCGGCATCGCCTCGCAACGCCTGCAACTGCGCCACGACGGAGAGCGCATCCGCGCGCCCGACGCTCCAGCTCGTCGTCGCGGCGACCGCCTCGGGCAGGATCTCGTCGGCCTCGTCCCAGCCGCCCTGGCGCACCAGCCGGCTCGCCAGCTCCGCGATGAGCATCGGCAGCACCCCGGGGCTGCCCTCGCGCCGCGCGACCGCCACCCCCGCGCGGGTGACCTCGACCGCATCCGCGAGCCGCCCGATCTGGTCGAGCACCTCCGCGAGGTTGATGTGGGAGCGCGTCAGCTCCTCGGCGTCGCCGAGCTCCTCGGCGACCGCACGCGAGCGCTTCAACGCCGCGACCGCGGCCTCGGGCTCGCCGGTCATCATCAGCGCCGCCCCGAGGCTGGTGGAGATCCGGCATTCCTCGAGCCGCGCGCCAGCCTGTCGCGCCAGCTCGAGCGCCCGCTCGCAGCGCGCGCGAGCGTCGGCGCCGCGGCCGAGCAGCGTGAGCAGGTGGCCCTCGGCGCCGAGCACGCGGGCGCGGTCGGCCGGCGGGGCGTCCTCGGGCATCACCTCCACCGCGCGGCTGAGCTCGGCGACGGCGTCGCGCTGCTCCCCGCAGATCCACAGGTAGCGGCCGAGCCGCTCGTGCAGGGAGGCGGCGGTGAGCGGGTCGGCCGCCGCGTCGACCAGCCCGAGCGCACCGCGGCCGAGCGCGACTGCCCGGTCGGCGTCCCCGGCAAGGTTGGAGGCCTCGGCGGCGCGGCGCAGCAGCTCGATCCGGTCCGGGCCGCCCGCCCGCTGCTCGGGCGAGACCGCGTCCCACAGCTCGGCGGCGCGCTCGAAGTGGCGGTTGGCCTCCGCGAACGCCGCCATCCGCTCGGCCTCCGCGCCCGCCTCGGCGGACGCCGCGAACGCGGCCGGCAGGTCGTGGGCGGCCGACCAGTGCGCGGCGAGCTCGGCGGCGACCCCGCGGCCGGACGCTGACAGCGACGGGTCGGCGGCGAGCGCGCGCCCGACGGCGCCGTGCAGCGGCCCGCGCTCGCCCGGCAGCAGGTCGTCGACGAGCGCCTCGCGCAGGAGCGCATGGCGAAAGCGGTACACGTCGGCGTCGTGCTCCTGCACGAGCACGTGGTTGGCGACCGCCTCGCGCACGCCTCCGAGCAGCGTGTCGCGGTCCAGCGGCGCCGCCGCCTCCAGCAGCGCGTGCCGGACCCGTGCCCCGGCGACCGCGGCGACCCGCAGCACCGCCTGCGCGTCCTGGCCGAGCGCCTCGATGCGGACCATCAGGGCGTCGCGGACGTTCTCGGGCAGGCGCCCGTCGGCGCGGTCGCCGCCCGCGGCGATGAGCTCCTCGGTGAAGAACGGATTGCCCTCCGCGCGGCGAAACAGGTCCTCGACGAGCTGCGGCGCCGGCTGCTGCCCGAGGATGCCGGTGAGCTGCTCGGCGATCTCCTCCCGGGTGAAGCGGCCGAGCGTCAGCCGCGTCACCGTCCGGGTCCGGTCGGCCTCGGCGAGGAACGCGCGCAGCGGGTGGCGGCGGTGCAGCTCGTCGGTGCGGAACGTGACGGCCACGGCGAGCCGCTCGCGCCGGCGGTTGCGGATCAGGAACGACAGGAAGTCGCGGGTCGACGGGTCGGCCCAGTGGGCGTCCTCGACGACGAGCACGAGCGGCCGCTCTGCGGCCAGCGCGCCGAGCAGCCCGAGCAGCAGCTCGAACAGGCGGCCCTGCGCGAGCGACGGCGGGCCCAGGTCGGACCCCTCGCTCTCCAGCTGGGGCAGCAGCGGCGCGAGGTCGCGCGCGCCGCGCGGGACGAGCTCGGTGAGCTCCTCGCCGCTGATCGCCCGCAGCGCGCCGACGAGCGGGGCGTAGGGGAGCTCGGCGTCGCCGAGGTCGATGCAGTCGCCCGCGATCACGCGCGCTCCGGCGGCCGTCGCCCGCGCGCCGAACTCGTCGATCAGCCGGCTCTTGCCGACGCCCGACTCGCCGCCGATGAGCGCGAACCCCGGCTCGCCGCCCGCCGCCTGCCGGGTCAGCTCCTCGAGCGTGGCGAGCTCGGCGGCGCGTCCGACGAACTGCGGGGAGGCGACGCGGATCGACACGCCGTGAAGCATCTCACGCGACGCGCCGTTGAGCGACGAGGCGCGCACCCGGCGGACGGGTCCGCTCGC
>CAVPBY010000115.1:0-17299 GCA_963702225.1 uncultured Solirubrobacteraceae bacterium
CGTGACGTCGCCGATGACGGTCGCACCGCGCCTGTTCAACGACCAGAAGTCAGCGGTCGCGATCAGCCGATGGTCCTGAATGCATCCTACCTCGTTCGCCACGACAGCGCTGACAGATTCCATGCCGAAGCCGAGCGCATGCGTCCTGAACTTGCGGACGTAGGCGTTGACATCGAGATTACTGGGCCTTGGCTCCGAAAACTTCGTCCCGGGAACGATCGGAGCAGCTTGGTGAGTGAACGGGCGCGTGCTCCTGATCCAGCGCTGCTTCGAGACCGGGGAGCCGGTCATGACCGGCAGCACGCGGTTGGCCGCGAAGTGGCACTCATTGATCTCCTAGACCGCCTTCTTCAAGGAGGAGTGACAATTCAGGGGGATGTCACCCTCGCTGCTGGCAGTGGGCGTGGACCTCGTCGAACTCGACCTGCGTGTGCTCATCGCGGCCGTCGATAAGGCAGCCGGCAGATGAGCGTGATTTTGTACGCCGTTCCCCAGCCCCATGACCCGAGGCTACCGCCCGAACCCGGTCTGGGCGGATATCCATTGCGCGTGGTTCTTGGCGATGACCTGTCAGCGATCGTGTCCGAGCGCCCGGAGATGCTAGGGCCTGACGAGCCGACGCTGCGCGACGCTGAGCGGGTCATGGACGCGCTCATGTCGATGACGACGATCTTGCCAGCAACGTCTTGGGACGGTGCTCGGGAGCGACGAAAATGTCGCGGCGAGACTTCATGACAGTCATGTGCGGTTAGGGGAGTCACTCGCGGCTATCGAGGGGGCCGTTGAAATGGGCCTTCGTGCGCTTTGGGAAAGGAATCTCCCAAGCCCCGGCGGCGCGCCGACCGGAACCGACGACATGCTCGAAAAGTTGCGGCTCAAGCGGCGTGCTGAGGAGATCGCCGACCGGCTGGGCCAGCCACTCGGGACACTCGGCGCGCGCGCGCCTCCAATACCTCTTGCGCCCACAGGCCCCTGTCGAAGCCTCGTATCTGATCGATCGAGATCGTGTCGGAGGCTTCATCGACGCCGTCGAAGCTCGAGATGCGACGATCCATGATGCGACTATCACTTGGAGCGGGCCTTGGCCCCCCTATAGCTTCGTGAAAGGAGCAGATCTAATGGCGACGCGCGTGAACGCTGATCCCGAGAGCGTTGAGAAGGGGCTTGCACAGCTCGGTCATGACCATCATCGAGTTGCTGCGTCAACTGATGGAGCGCCAGGCATTGCACCGCATCGAGGGAGGCCAGCTCAGCGATGAGGAGGTCGAGCGGCTCGGACGGACCTTCATGGCCTTAGCCGAGCGCATGGAGGAACTCAAGCACGAGTTTGGAATCGAGACCGAGGATCTCAACCTCAACCTCGGTCCGCTCGGCGACCTGCTGTAAAGACAAGGAGCGGAGAATGCCAACTATGCAGGAGCAATACATTGAACTGTTGATGCGGCGCGGGCGCCTCCCGATACCCCAGTGCTGACCTGCTGGATCGAATCGAGGCAGTGCTGTGGACTGCTGAGCAGCGACCGAATATGTGGACCTACTGCTGTCGAAAACCGATACAGGCACAGTACCCGAGTGGGCAGCTCATGGATCGCGTGCAGCGGATGCTGGCCATGGTGGCACTCGACGATGCGCTTTGTGCGCAAGACGGTCGCTCGACGCCTCGGCGGCTCCAAGCCAGGGCCGCTTCGCGCCGCTGGAGTCGCCGCCGTAGTCGGCGTCGGTGCGGCGGTTGCGAGCTACCGCGCACTCCGGTCCGGTGACGGCGAGCCTCCGGATCGGATGCCACGAGTGGTCCCGATCCGGTTGGGGCTCACACCCTTCAGAGCCGGCACGAGAGCATGGAGCGATGGCGTCGGGAGGAGTGCTGCCGACGACCGCCGCCTCTCCCTGGTGCGGCCGTCTCCTGTTGACACCCCGTCTCACCGGCGACCGCGCCCCCGCCCTGCTCGACGGGCGCGCTGAAGAAGATCGGCGCCAAGACGGCAAAGGCCCAGTTGGACCAGCCGCCGCTGGGCGAGGGCGACTCAGGCGCTTGGGATAGGTGCACGCCGCAAGCCAGGCGTCGACGCCGCCGGTTCGGGCGGTAACGTTCCGGAAATGAGCTTGGTGATGGGTCGGCCCGTACCAGATGGCGCACCGGGCGTAAGAATGACGCGAGCCGTGGTGACAGCCATTGCATCCCAGAAAGGGGGGACCGGCAAGACCGCGCTTGCGGGAAGCTAAGCCGCACAATGGGCATACGCGAACCATCGCACTTTGGCAGCGGACTCGACCAACAAGCGAATCTGACCTTTGCGTTTGCTGTGGACCCTACGGTCCTTGACGCGACAGTCGTAGACGGCTCGGCGCCCCGCAAACCCGTTTTGCCCGAAGAAGCGATCGTTCGTGACGTTCACGGGGTTCGAGGACTGGACCTGTTGCCATGTGATGAGCGGGCTGAGGCCCTGGACACACAGCTGCGGTCAGAGACCATGGGTGTCTTCAAGCTCAAAGATGCGCTGGAGCCTGTTCTCGAGAACTACGATCGTGTTTTAATTGACTGCCCACCAAACGTCGGCGAACTAACGGTTTCTGCGCTGCTCGTCGCCGACGAGATCGTGTGTCCGGTCAAGATGGCCGATAGCAACGCGCTCCGTGGACTCAACCGCTTGGCGCAAACAGTCGAGAAGCTCAACCGCAGAGACGCACGCGTCCAGATCAAGAGTCTTGTGAGAGTCGAATGTGATCCGGGCCAGCTGAGCTACGGTCTGAACCACGACGCCCTGCAACGGCTCGCGGCACGGCTCGAGCTGCCAGTGGCAGACACAGAGCTCCGCGCGCGAGCCGCCTGGCGAACGGCGGTAACGCAGGACGTTCCGTTGATTCTTCTTGCCGAGACTGACCGTGGGACGCATGAAGCGCAGACAGACCTTCACCACTTGGCCAGCGAGCTATGGCCAGGGATCGCGTTTCCGTTTCCCAGCGAAATCAGGTCGCAGAGGAAGAATCGTTCAGGTGACGGCCGGAGGGCAGGTTGATGCCGCTGCGTCCTGTATCTGAGCTTGGATTGGTGGACGTCACCGACGTTGCTGTGGACGATGACGATGGGGGTACAACGAAAGCCGCGACGAGGCCGCGCTCGGAAGACGACGCTCAAGCTGCAGGGGACGACAACACAGCAGGAGCTCCCCCGAGCCTCTCGGAAGCGCCGCGAGAAAAGGCCCAGTCGAGCGGCAAGCTCCCGCCGCGCCGCCGGGCAAGTCATCACCTCGCGGTCGCACGGCAAGTCGGAACGATCTGCGGGACGGCGCCGGACCGAGCAGCCGGTCCGCATCTACACGTCGAAGCTACGGTCGACGCGCACGCCGCAGCGCCCATGGAAGCCGCCGACATCCGAGCGGCCACAGCGTGATCAGGCCAATAGCCCGAAGGCTGATCCGAAGAAGGCGGGGGTGAGATCTGCCGGCGCGCGAGCGACGAGCGGGCGAGGTGACGCACCGCGCCAAGCAGCGGCGCGGCGGCGTTCTTCGCGGGACCACGCCCTCGCGGTGGAAACAAAGCAGGCGCACCGCGCAGGGTCCAGCATGGGAGCCAGCGCGACCAGGAAGCGGGGGGACAGTCGTCGCGAGCATCACGGTGCGAAAGTCGAGGCAGCAAACCAGCCCTGAACTCCAGGATTCGCTTGTCGAGACACTCAAAATTGCCGCAATCACCGCCGGGGCCGGTGTTGCCGGGGGACTCGTCCTCGCGCGAACCGTGTTCCGACGTCAGCGGAAGACACTTGGTATGTAGAAACAAGTCCGACGTGTCAGGCAGCGCGGCCCCGTTGTCAAAGCGAACACGGCAAGTCGACCGTCGCAGCCGGCAGGCCTAGCAGGTGCGACAGCTCTTGTCGCCGGCGGTCCTGCGGTCACCGCGCCAAAAACCAGAGAGCTCCGACGCGGCTCGGGGTGTGGATAAGTGTCAGTGGCTCACCCACAACGAAGGTCGCGGTTCGTCGCATCTGGAGCGGGTAGACCACCAGGATCCCAAACAGGAGGTAGCAGGCATGCTCACGATCATCGAGAGCGAATCCAGCACCTGGACAATAGTCGTCGTCGACGACGAGCTTCGGATCTATATGCGTGAGGAACCGGGGCAGTGGCGCGGGCTTACGCTGAACGAGGCTGACTCGATCGATCAAGAGAGGAGCTTGATGCTTGAGGAGCTCTACCTTCAGCGAACCGAGGAGTCCGAAGACGACTCCGATGATGCGGAAGATGTCGATGACGAGGACTCCGAGCCAACCGACGACGTTGAGGACTCCGACGAGGACGAGGACGAGGACGAGGACGAGGACGAAGAGGCTGCGAAGCCAAGCCGTAAGCGCTCCAGGTCGCCGGCTAGCCGCGGAGGCGGATCAGGGAGCCGCAACGAGTTGCAGCGCCGACCTGTCGAGGGCTCAGCCAGGTCGGCGTGACCCCGCTCGAGCTTGAGACCGATGCGCCGGCGTTCGGCTCGGTCAACGAGGGCCATCTCTCAAAGCAGGTGACCTTCGTACCGCTTCGCCGAGTCGTCAAGCGCCGGCGGCTGGCCAAGCGCGGACGGGCTCCGGCCGGCTCGGGGGCGCCGGCCTTGACCGTCACGCCTCGGCGGGCTGGGGCTCGGGATCGGACGGCGCGAGGACGAAGACCTCGATCTCGATGTCGAGGCCCGACGTGCTGGTTGGAGATGAAGGCCAGCACGCGGCGTCCCGACAGGCGTTGGACGTCGTCGATGAAGCGGTGCTGCATCGCCTGTTGAAAGGCGCTGCGGGTCTCCTGGACGACGGCGGCTGCGCTGGATCTCGATGAACGTCTTCTCGACCTCGGTGTAGATGCCGCCCATCACGCAGACGAGCAGGTCGTCGCCCATCAGCAGCGATTTCGCGGTGACGGGACGCCGGCCGTGGTAGCGCTCGTGCAGCGCGACCATCGCCACGGTGACGGCATCGAGCAGTTCGTCGCCAGCAGGGGGTGATGGCGGGGGCGCCGACGGGCCCGTTCCTCTCTCGCCCTCGGGGCAGATGCGCGGCGAGGCAGAGGGAGATGAGGACCCGGCGAACGACAGTCTCCCACAGCGTAGACCACGTGGCACTCCGAGCCCCGATCCCCCGGGTGGCGGAGTACCACGCGGGGCCTCATTGGGTCTGACTACACTTCGTATTCGTGTCGCCTGAGAGGGACAGCGGCGAGCGAGATCGCGGAGAGCGCCACGGGCATCCGACGGTCAGTCGCCAGGAGCATGGGGAGATCCTGACGCGGATCTCCGCCGGCCTGGTGGCGCTGCTCAAGGAGTACTACGGCCGCGGGCCGACCCGGGCCAAGACCTACTACGAAGACGATCTGGTCGTCTGCCTGCTGCGCGGCGGCTACTCCCGGGTGGAGCAGACGCTGCTCGAAGGCGGGCGCGGCGAGGCGGTGATCGCACAGCGAATCGAGTTTCAGGAGCTGATGCGCGACCGTTTCGAGGCCGTCATCCATGACGCCACAGGTCGTGAGGTGATCGGGTTCATGAGCGGCAATCAGCAGGAGCCCGAAATGATCTGTGAGGTGTTCATCCTCGCCGGGTCCGACCTGGTCGATCCGATCCTCTGACGTCGCGCCTCGAGCGCGGCGCTACAGTCGGTATTCCTGACGATGGAGGGCAGATCGGGCGGGGGCCGGGAGCCTGCAACTCGGGGTGACTTCCCGGGTTCGACGAAGGCTCGAGGAAACCGGTGAACCTTTCACGCTCCGCAGCGCCCGCGACAAGCTTTGGCCCCTCACCGTCCGCGCGCCGTTCCGGTGCGGCGACTGGGAAGTGATGCCGGGCGAAGAACGGCGCCTCGTCGGAGGATCAGCCCGCCGGGCGGCGGCGACGTTCGGATGCCGAGGACAACATCGAGCGGATCCTGGTCGCTGGCGGTCAGCTGCTGGCCGCCGAGCCCGACGCCCGGCCTTGAGGAGATCGCCGCGGCGGCCGGCGTGTCACGGTCGACGATCTACCGCCATTTCTCATCCCGGGAGGAGCTGGTGCGGATCGTCGCCGAGCGCGGGCGGGAGAGTGCCGATGCCAACCAGGCCGACGTGCTGCGCCCGGCCGGTGAGCTGGCCGGAGGGCCGACGCCGTTGGACGTCGCAGACGTGCTCAACAAGGTGTCGCCGCATCTGCTGGGCGAGCAGATCGTCGCCGAGGCCCACCGTCTGGCGGGTGTGACCTCGGTGGCGTTGTATCTGGTCGATATCGACGGGACGCAGTTGTTGCGCCTGGCCGGCTCGCAGGAGTTCCCCGCCGAGCTGGAGGTGCCGTGGGCGGTCGGTCCCGAGATCCCGCGTGAGGGGCTGCCGCGGCTGCGCGCGCTGGTCGAGGATGAGTTCCCCGGCAGCGTCGTGGCTCCACTGTTGCTGCGCGGGCGGGCGCTCGGGGTCCGGTTGGCGATCGACGGGCCCGAAGCGCCGTTGCTGGCGCTCGCGCGCCAGGCCGCCGCGGCGCTGGCGTTGGGCAACGTCTACACCGAGGTGTTCGACACCACGCGTCGGCGCAAGGAGACCACTGCGGCGTCGGAGATCCAGCAGAACCTGCTGCCGCCTCGGATCGCGCGGATCTCCGGGGGGATCCTGGCCGGGAACGTGCTGCCGGGCTATGAGATCGGCGGCGACTGGTTCGACTACGTCGAGAACGCCGACGGCGCCTGGATCGGTGTCGCCGACAGCAGGGGCAAGGGCACGACCGCGGCGGCGCTCGGGGGGGTTGCGCTGGGTGCGTTTCGTGCCAAGCGCCGCGTCGATGCACAACTGGACACGACCGCGCTGGCGATCCACCACACGATGCTCGAGGTCGCCGTCGAGGGGGCGTTCGTCAACGTCGTGCTGGGCCGCTGGCATGGTCCGTCCTCGACATTTCGCTCGATCACCTGCGGTCACCAACCGCCGCTGTTGGTCAACGAGGCGGGCGTGCTGACCGAGATCCCCCACACCGAGCATCCCGCGCTCGGCCTCGGAGAATCGGCGCGGCGATTCACGGTGGACCGGCTGCGTCTGGCGCCCGGGGAGCGGCTGCTGCTGCTCTCCGACGGCGTCCTTGAGCGCCGCACCGGCGCGGGGGAGAGCTTCGGGCTGGACGGTGTCCGGGCCGCGCTTGCCAACGCGAACGATGGAGCGGCGGCGTCGACCGTGCGGGCGCTTGAGGATGCGATCTCCGCCGCCTCGGTCGATCCGTTGGAGGACGACGCGACGATCGTCGTATTCGCTCCCATGAGTCCCCAGTAGTTCCCATCACCGACCCCGCACCTCTAACTGACACACGTCGTGTCAGTTAGAAAAGTTGTTGCACTTGGGGTTGCGAGCTGGGACACGGCACGTTATCGTGACACTTCTCGGAGGGCATACGTCGAGGTTCGCGGCTCGCGAGCAACGTCGTTTGACTTCCTTGTGCGCTGTACACCCGCGTACAAGGAGCCAGTCAGTGTCCCACCCCGCCGTTCGCCCGTTCCGCACGCATGCCAGCTTGATCGTGCGACCGGATGGGACCGGTCCGCCGCATGCCGGCGATGACGTCCATCGACTCGGAGATCCGTGGACGGTCGCCGTCGTGGGTGACGTTGATCCCGGGGGCGTGCTCGCGCTGTGCGGAGTTGACCGGGCTAACCCCCGAGCCTCGATAAAGGAGACCGCATGCCCCAGATGGCAGACGCATATGAGTGGCAGGGCCGCACACTGATCGGCAGTGACGGCGAGAAGATCGGCAAGATCTCGCAGATCTATGAGGATGCCGCCACCGGTCAGCCGGAGTGGGCGACCGTCTCGAGTGGCCTGTTCGGCAACAAGTCCAACTTCGTGCCGCTCGCCGGTGCCTCATCCGACGGCGACGATGTGCGCGCGGGGGTGACCAAGACGCAGGTCAAGGACGCGCCCGGTGTCGATGGTGACGGCCAGCTGTCCGAGCCGGAGGAGCGGCGTCTGTTCGAGCACTACGGCGTCCCTTACATCACCGACGGGTCCACCATCGCGCAGGTCGCGCCCGGCACCGAGCAGCAGCGCGCCGAGCAGCAGCGCGGCGCCGAGCCGAGCGGGGGCGGTCGCTCGGAGACCGACCCGGAGCCCGCCGGGCGCGAGCGGCTGCGCAGATATGTCGTCACCGAGACGGTCGTCGAGACCGGCCCGGTACAGCGCGAGGAGGTCACGATCGAGCGTGAGCCGGTCAGTGACATCAACCGCGAGGTACCGGAAGAGGTCCGCGACGAGCGGTTCGACCGGCCCGATGAGCCCCGGCGATAGCCGGCGCCCTGACCGGCAAACCCTGACCGACGAACAGCAGTGACCGTGTGTCTCTCGCCCCAGAGCCGGGGCCGCAGGACGGCGCAGGCCACGGTTCGCCGGTCGGCGCTCGGCGTCGCCGACAGCGTGCTGTGCCTGACCGGTGCCGTCGTGCTGGACGTCATCGCGGCGTTCGCTCGAGGCGAGATTGATCTCGCCGACCCCCAGCAGCGGATCCACACAAGCCCGGCGCTGACCCGCCGCCTCAGGGCCAGGAAGCGAGCGCGGATCGCATGAGCTGCTCACCGATCCCGGAGCGCCGGCGGGCGCGGGCGATCGCCGAGCCCGACGTCGACGGGTTCGGGTGCGATGCGGTCAGCTGGGGAGCCGGCGCGTCCTGGATTCGGGCGGAGGGCGAGCTGGACCTCGCCGCCCGAGGACAGTTCGACCGAACCCTGGCCGCCGCCCAGTCCGACACGCGTCTGGTCGTCGTCGATCTCCGCGGCGTGGCTTTCATGGACAGCGCGGGCCTGCACTCCATCCTCGACGGCCACATGCGGGCTCGCCGGCAGGACGCTCGGCTGCTGCTGGTCCCGGGCTCAGGCCAGACCCGGCGGCTGCTCGCGTTGACCGGCGCCGACCGGCGCCTGGAGATCCTCGATCTCGACCCCGGCGACGAGGCCGCCTACCTGCTCGACGATCAACCCCGGAACCGCCGCTCGGCGTGACAGGGGAGTCCCAGCCCGAAAGGACGGCGCGTCAGCGCATCGAGCGCGGCAGCGGCGAGCAGGTCGCGACCTTGGGGTCGACGAACGCCGAGCCGCGCAGGGATCCGCTCGTGCGCCCGTTGTTGTAGAACGCGTCGGCGGTCACGAAGAAGTGCCGCGACCACGGCTTGGAGTCGATCAGGTACCACCAGCGGTTGCCGTCCTGCACGACGAAGTCGTGGGTGCGGCAGGCGATCACCACCCGCTCACCCCCGAAGATCTCGTGCCCCTTGCGAGGATCTCGCCCGAGCTCCACTGAGCCGAGCCGAGCCGGGTGCGCTTCAGCTCGCCGGACACCGTCTCCGGGGCGAGCTCGCGGGGCAGCGAGATCGCCGCCAGCACCCGGCGGGCGCGGTCGGTGGGCTCGATCACGCAAGGCGCCGGGGCCCGGGCCGGCGCGGAGTCGCGGGGCGGGCCCGCCCATCGCTCCGTCGAGGAAGCTCAGCCAGAGCGTCGGGGTGGACATGAACGGATCATGGCGCGCCGAGTGATCAGATGTCGCTGATTGATCGATGATCGCCGCTCATCCGAGCGAATGCGGCGCCCATGGCGCGGGCCGGGCAGGGGCGGCGCACACCTGCAACACCGTGCAACACGGATATGGTCGCGATCCGCTCATTTTTGGCGCATCTCTTCCGCAGTCCGGCGCCGGGGGGCGCACATCGCGGATCGGAGGGGTGGGGGTGCAGTTCCAGCGCGGCTGGGGTCCGGCGGGGCGGCCGGGGCCCCGCGGCGCCGCGACGAGGCTCGGCCGATGGGGCTCAGCGGGTGGCGCGGTCCGGATCTGCGGCCCCGGCGCCCGAGCGGACGCGGAACGCGTCGGCGCAGTGCTCGGAGCAGAAGAACCACGTGCGACCGGCGCGCTCGGCCCGGACCGCCGTTGCGCGGTCGACCCGCATGCCGCACACCGGGTCCCGCGCGCCGCGTCGCACGGTGAGCGCGAACAGCGCCGCGAACACGGCCAGGCCGAGTACGTCCAGCACGAACGTGTGGTCGAGGCGGAGCGAGCTGAAGATGGCGGTGCGGGTCGGCCGGGGGCCGCTCGGCGCCAGGCCCACTCCGGCGAAGAGCGCATCGACGAGGAGTGCGGCGAGCACCATCGTCACCAGCATCAGCGCGGTGATCCGCAGCGCGAACGCGGTGCCGTAGTACTTGCGGTAGATCGCGAGGATCGGCAGCACGACGAGGTCGGCGAACAGGAACGACAGCACGCCGGCGAACGAGATCCCGCCGGACCACAGCACCGCCGCCAGCGGCACGTTGCCGACCGAGCAGACGAAGCTCAGCATCGCGATCACGGGACCGGCGACCACGTTCTCGACCGTGCGCAGCGCGGCCGGCCCGTGGCGCAGGAACAGCCCGCCGAAGAAGCCGTTGGGAAGCTGGGCGACGAACCCGGCGATGAGGAAGCCGATCGCGATCTCCCGGTAGAGCATCCGCCAATCGCCGCGGAAGTTGTGCGCGACGTCCGACCACGCCTGCGCGGAGCGCAGCCGCGCGCGCCACGAGCGCTCGTCCTCGCCGGCGGAGCGGTGCTGGTGCCCGGTCTCGGCGTCGATCGCGTGCGCCCGCGCCCGCGCCTCGAGCTCGCGGCTCACGAACAGCCGCATCAGCAGCGCCATCAGCGCGATCATCACCAGCCCGCCGAGGTACTCGGCGACGGTGAAGCGCCAGCCGATCAGCAGCCAGAGCACGACCCCGAGCTCCCACACGAGGTTGGTCGAGGCGAACTGGAAGGCGAGCGCGGACGCGGCGGAGGCGCCGCGCTGCAGCAGCGACTTGGCGATCGCGACCGCGGCGTAGGAGCACGACGAGGAGGCGGCGCCGAGCGCCGTCGCCCAGCCGACCGAGCGCGGCCCCGAGCCGCCCATCAGCGCCTGGATGCGCTCGCGCGGCACCCACGCCTGGACGATCGCGGAGATCGCGAAGCCGAGCACGAGCGCCCACCCCACCTCCCAGGCCATGAGCAGCGCGTCGCGCAGGCCGTGCCAGATGACGTCGAGGACGCGGTCACGGTCGACGACCTAGCAAATACCCCTATGGGGTACGTGGTACACTGCCCCATCATGGACCAACCGACACCGACCGCCGCTCCGTCGCGCGGCTACACCGCCACCAAGGATCAGCTCCTCGCGCGGCTGCGCCGGATCGAGGGCCAGATCCGCGGGATCGAGGGCATGGTCGTGGAGGACCGCTACTGCATCGACGTGCTCACCCAGATCGGGGCGGCGCAGGCCGCACTGGACAAGGTCGCGCTGGGACTGCTCGACGACCACGCCCACCACTGCGTGCTCGGCGCCCGCGAGCCCGCGGAGCGCGACGCGAAGACCGAGGAGCTGATGGCCGCCGTCGGTCGCCTGGTGCGCCGTCGCTGACGGCGCCGCTCGTCCCCCCACGCGCCGCGCCGCGCTCGGCGACCGCCGAGCCACGGTTTGCCGGCGCGCGCCGCCGGTTATCCGAAAATCATGCGCTGGAGTTTGTCATCGCTCGAACGGCGCGCCCGTCGACAACGCACGATCAGCGCGCCGGTGACCCAGCTCTCACTTTTCGGGTCGCGATGAGGACAAGGTGACCCGATGATCATGGCCATCGTCATCGGCGCCGTCGTGCTCTGCGCCCTCGCGGCGCTCGTCGCCAGGCGCTGCTGGCAGCGACGCCATCCGGCGCTCCTGCGCGGCGACTGGTGGCCGCAGTTCGAGCGTGACCTGGCCGGCTACATTGCCTCCCGCCCCGCCCGTGACCGGCGACGCTGAGCGCTCCCTTAGCCCCGGTCCGAGCCGGTCGCCACGCCGGGCGGTCGCGGAGTGTCTCGCTCGGCGAGGCGGGCCGGGCGTACGCTTGCGCCGGTGAGTCCGAACTACGACGCGATCGCGCCCGCCGACCTCGCTCGCGCCGAGATCGCCCCGCTCACGCAGCCGGAGGCCGAGGAGGTGGGCGGCTGGTCCTATCCGGGGATCTACGCGTTCTACGACTTCGGGACCGACCCGGATGACCTGGCGGAGATCCTCGACGGCGACCGCCGCGCCGGCCTGTACTTCGGCGTGCGCCTGGCCGAGCACGGCCTGATCGGCTTCGTCCAGACCTGGCCGGTCGGCGAGGACGGCTCGGTCGAGATCGGCCTCGGCCTGCGGCCCGAGTGCGCCGGTCGCGGTCTCGGCGTCGCGTTCGTGTCGCTGCTGTGCGAATGGCTGATCGACCGGGTGCGGCTGCGCCCGATGACGATCACGCTGCGCGTCGCGACGTTCAACGCCCGGGCGATCACCGTCTACGAGCGCGCCGGGTTCAAGGCGACCTCGCTCGAGCAGTTGACCCGCCACGGCGCGACCGTCCAGTTCCTGTGGATGCGCCTCCCAGTGCAGTGAGCCGCTCCACCCGACCCACCCGATCCGCCCGGCTCGCGATCGCGCTCGCCTGCCTGTCGGTCCTCGCCGCGGAGCCGGCGGCCCCACGTGCGCTCGCCGCGACCGCCCCCGCTCGCGTGCAGGGCCGCTTCACCATGCGCACCGTGATCACGACAGCGGTCGGGGTGCGCGGCGAGCATCGCGGCGAGCGGCTGACCCGCAGCTGGTGGATCCGGCCCGGGCGCTGCCGGCGCGACGTCTGCGGGGTGCTCCATTTGCGCCGCACCCGTGGCCACGGCCGCACGCTCCGGCTCACGCTGCGCCGTGCGCCGGGCGGCGGCTATGTCGGCCGCGGCGCGTTCTTCGTCGCGCTCTCCTGCCGCGGGCGGACCCATCCCCATGGCGCCCGCGCGCCCTACACGATCCGGTTGCGGGTGACCGCGACCCGCGCCGTCGGCGGGGTCCTCTTCGCGCAGCGCCTGGCGGCGACGTACGTCAACCGGACGCGCATCGACCGGACCGGCTGCTCGCTCGGGCCCAGCTACGACGCCGCCCGTTACCGGGGCCGCCTGCGGGGCGGCCTGCCGTCCCCGCCCCGGCCCGCGTTCACGGCGACCGTCGGCGCGGGCGAGGTGGTGTCGTTCGCCGACGCGTCCGGCCGGGCGCCGGTCCCGGACGCCGGGTCGTGGCCTGGCGGTGGAGCTTCGGCGACCCGGCGTCGGGCGCCGCCGACGGTTCGAGCGTTTCCGCGCCCACCCACCAGTACACCGCACCCGGAAGCTACGTGGTGACGCTCACGGCGATCGACCACGCGGGCCTTGCGGCGTCGGCCCAACAGACGGTCACCGTCCCGGCGCCGCCTCCGGCGGGCGCTCGGCGCCCGGCCGGGCGCACCGTGGCCAGCACCCAGTTGAGGTCGGCCACCAGCCGCTGCACGGTGCGCCGCCGTGGCATCACGACCGCGTAGGCACAGCACAGCCGCCCCTCCTCGGTGTAGAACCGCTGCCACCCGTACTGGCCCGGACGGGTCACCTGCAGCTGGTTGGTGCGGAACTCGGTCGGGTCGGGCACGGGCCGGCCGGCGGGCTCGAACAGCCCGACGCCCGCCCGCGCGCGGTCGTCGCCGACGAACTCGAGCAGCGCGCAGAAGATGTCGTCGCCGCGCATCCGGCCGGTCGCGGCGGCGCCGAAGTCGCCGTCATGCTCGTGCAGCGCGAACGTCGCGACGTGCAGCACCGGCCCGCCGCCCGCCCGCCGCAGGATCCGCGCCTCCCAGCCGTCCGGGCACGTCGATCGAGAGGCCGTGCCCGTCGAGCCTCACGCGAGCTGGCCGATCGACGGCCAGCGCACAGATCAGCTCGCCCGCCACGACCGCGCGGGCCGCCGGGGAGTCCCAGCGACGCGAGTGCCGCGATGCAGCGCGCGCAGCGAACGCGGTCGCGGCCCGTCCGTGCGGGCAGCAGCGCCAGCGCCTTGACCGCGCCGAACGTCGACGCCGATCGAGCGCGCCGACCGCGGGCGACCCGGACAGCAGCTCGCTGGCGAACGTCGCGTAGACCGCGGCGCAGGAGACGAGCGTCGTGAAGCCGACGCCGAGCCGGGCGCCGAAGCCGAAGCCGTAGACCCAGCCGCGGTAGCGGGCCATCCAGTCCTCGTTGACCTGGCCGCGCGCTCGCAGCAGCCGGCGGCGCAGCGGCGTCGCGTCGATCACGAGCGCCGCCAGCAGCGCGCCGAGCAGCGCGGGGCCGCGCCATCCCAGCCCGCCGGGCAGCAGCGATCCGAGCGCCCCGAGCACGACGCCGGTGAGCGCGCCGCCGCCGATCGCGCCGAGCGCGTATGCGCTCGCGGTCACCCGCCACGAGAAGCCGCGGCTGCGCTCGCCGACGGGCGTGAGGCTGGCGAGCATCGACTGGCCGCACGGCGACCAGGTCGCGCGCAGCGCGCCGAAGGCGGCGAGCAGGCAGGCGACGGCGGCGAACGCGACTCACTCATCGTGACTCTCCTTCCCGGCGGGACGGATACAGGCTGCGGGTGGTCGGGGCCGATCCCCGAGGCGGCGAGCGCCTGCTCGGCGCGCTGCGCCGCGCGCCGGAGGTGAGCGCGCCCGGTGCAGCTCGGTGTCGGACTGCGCGTCGGCGAGCAGCGACAGGATCTGCGACCAGCTCGTGGCGCTGCCGCGGCCGAGGATCCGCCGCGCGTCGGCGTCGATCAGGACGAAGTGCGGCGTCGCCGGGATGCCGTAGTCGCTCCAGGCGGCGTTCGACATCACGAGCTCGCCCCGCGCGGGCGCGATCCGGTCAGGCGCGTGAGGCTCTCGCGGTCCGATCCCTTGGTGACGACGACGATCCGATCCCCGGCGCCGCCGGCCCGCCCGCGCGCAGCTCCTCCCACAGCGGGCCGCAGACCGAGCAGCCGGTGCCGAGGAACGCAGCAGCGTGCGCGGCGCGCCGGCGCCGAGCGCGAGCTTGACCGCATCTCCGGCGAGCGTCTCGCCGACGATGTCGGGCGCCGCCGCCCCGGCGGGCCGGCGCGCGCCGCGCGGATCGACGCCGGCCCCGGCGCGTCGCGAGCGCTGAGGCCGATCGCCGTCCTCGATCGCGTGCAGCCGGCGCAGGATCTCCGCATGGCTGCGCAGCAGCGCGACAGGAACAGCCAGGTGAGCGCGAGCAGCACACCGGCGGCGGCGATCACGATCGGTCGCGCTCACTCAGAGCCCCTCCCGGCGCGCCGACCTGGATCGCGGGCTCCAGGCAGCGCGCCTCTTGGCCGCAGACCGCGTCGTCGACGGCCATCGAAGCGCTGCAGCCGAGCTCGGAGATCGTGCTCGGGTTCTCGCACACGACCATCCGGCAGACGACGGCGGTGACGCCGGCGACGTGCGTGTTGCACTGCCCGTAGCGGAAGACGTTGCAGGCGACCGCCGGTCGTCGCAGCGTGGAGCCCGCGCAGCGGCAGCCGCCCGGGTACGGGTGCCCGGCAGCGCGTTGCAGTCGACGTAGTAGCGGATGCCCTCGCTCGGAGCACAGCTTGTGGCCCGGGTAGTCGGTGCACATCCACCAGCCGCCCGGGAATGTGCCCGTCGGGCAGCTGTTCTGGCCGTGGTTGATCTCGCAGCAGAACGCGGTGTAGCCGTCGGTGCAGGCGCCGTGGGGGCACTCGCCGGGGGTGATCGCGGCCAGCGCGGTGCCCGGGTAGAGCAGGTAGCGCAGCGGCGCGACCGTGAGCGCGGAGCCGGCCGCGGCGAGCCGGACGAGCAGCCCGCGGCGCGAGAAACGGCGCTCGAGGAACAGCGCCGAGCCCGTCACCAGCCGGTCGCTCGCGCGGGCCCGGCGCCGGCCGTCGGCCGGGCGCGGCGAACGTCGCCCGCCACGCCTGGGCGAGGCGAGCGCCGCCGCGCAGGCAGCGCCGCCAGCGCCGCCGACCGGCCGGTGGAGAGCGCGAGCAAGCGCGCGCCGGGCGCCGCCCGCGACGACGGCGACCGCCCCGGCGAGGAGCCGCCGACAGCGCGGTGAGCGCGAGCCGGCGACGGCCGGCGTGCGACGCAGCCCGGTCGGCTCGCCGAAGCAGTCGCAGTCCGCCGGCCTGCGTCGGCCGCGGTGGCGCGCGTGGACCGCGGCGAAGCCCGCGAACATCACGGCGAGCGCGATCGCGAGCGATCCGCACCGGGGCGAGCAGCGCGCCGACGCCGAGCGCGATCTCGCCGGCGCCCTGCAGGGCGCGCAGCCGATCGCTCGCGCCCGGGCCGGCCGCTGAGCTTGGCGAGCCCCGCCGCGGCGAGCACGAACCCGAGCATCGCCACCGCCGCGGTCGCCCAGATCTCACGCACTTCGCTCGCCACCGCCCACGATCCGTCCCCTTGATCCGTCCGACGATCGGCGGCGGACATTAATCGAAGGCTGCTCCCTGTCACGCCCGAACGCCGGCATCGGTCCAATCCGCGTGTTCGGGTGCCGAGGCCCGGTAAGCTGCGCGGGTCCCCGACGCGCAAGGATTCGCGAAGATGCAGCTTTTGCACATGACGAAAAGGTTTGCGGTGCTCCTCTGCTCGCCCTCTGCGCCGGCGGTGCGGCACTGATTACGGCAACGCCGCCGGAAGGTCTCGCACGACCGTCGCCCACGTCGCGTTCGCCCAGCAGTGCCCCGAGCGCTACCCGGCGACCCGCAACCGGGCCAACCCGCTCGACCTGAAAGACCGCGCCGGGGGCCGACCCGCTGAACGGCGCCACTTCTTCGTCCCGGCCCCGCCGAGGGCAACGCGGCGAGGGCGATCGCGACGCTGCGTGGGCCTCGACCTCGACGCTGAGCCCGAGCGAGTCGTGGGCGCAGTTCTCCCAGGAGCTCAGCCGGGGCGGGCTGCACGCAAAGCTCGCCGCGACCCGTCGCTTGCCCGCAAGGTCGAGCTGCTGTCGAAGATCGCCGCCGAGCCCCAGACGCAGCGGATCTCCAGCGGCTCGTGGGGCGGCACCCCGGACGGCATCTTCAAGCAGACCGAAAAGATCTTCTGCGGGGCGCTGCGGGCCGATCCGGGCACGATCCCGATCTTCACCACCTACTTCCTGCACGAGACGCTCGGCGGCCACCCGACCCCGGCCCAGGTGCGCGCCTATATGCCGCTTTCGAGGCGCGGGTGAACGCGATGGCCGCCGGGATCGGCCGCCGGCCCGCGGTCGTGCTGCTCGAGCTCGACGGGATCGGCTCGACCCGTGGCATCGTGCACACCGGGGCGCTGCGCGAATGGGAGGCGGCGCTCCGCTTCGAGATGAACGCGATCCAGAAGCAGCCCCACACGGTCGTCTACGTCGAGGGCGGCTACTCGGACTCCAACTCGGTCGGCTACACCGCGCGCGTGCTGAAGGCGATCGGCATTCACCACATCCGCGGGTTCTTCACCAACGACACCCACGACAACTGGACGATCAACGAGGATCGGTGGGCGACCGCCGTCGCCCGGCGAGTG
>CAVPBY010000116.1:0-31147 GCA_963702225.1 uncultured Solirubrobacteraceae bacterium
TGTGTGGCCGCTTGGGCACCGGTCTCGCGTATTGCTGTACGCGGCCACGGCGCCGGAGGTGCGCGGCGGCGAGTGCTCAGGGCCGGACGGTTTCCGGGAGATACGCGGCCACCCCGCGCCGAGTGCCGATCCCGACACCGGGCCAGGACACCGAGGTGGCTGCCAAGCTGTGGGACCTGACCGCCGAGCTGACCAAGGTCGACCCGGATCCCGAGTGACACCGCTCACGTGGGTCGCCGGCGTAATGTTCGGGGGGTGACGGTTGCGCCGGACGGGCGGAAGCTGCTGCGGCTGGAGGTCTACCTCAACGTCCCGATCGGCGCGGTCGCGCTGCATGTTCGCGCCCGGATCGTGCCGAAAGCCGGGTGCAGACGGGGCGCCGGCGAAGTTCGACGCGCTTGGCGCGTCTCCGGCGACCGGCGGGCTCGTGCTGTTCGTGGACGCGATCTCCAGGCACCCGGTGCGGCTGGGGTGCGACCCGGACGGTCGCCGTACCTCGCCGCCGCGGCCGCCTCCTGGCCGGGTTCTTGGTCGTCGAGCGTCGGGCCGAGGCGTCCCCGATCCTTCCCCTGTCGATTTTCCGACTGCGGACGCTCGCGGGCGCGAACGTCGCCGGGCTGCTGTTGGGCGGCAGCTTCTACGCGTTCATCTTCGTCGGCACCCTGTACATGCAGCAGGTTCTGCACTACGGCGCCCTGCAGACCGGCGTCGCCTGGCTGGCGGCGTCGCTGACATCCATCGCACTCGCCGGGCTCTCGCAGTCGCTCGTCACGCGCGGCGGGGCGAAGATCGTGATGGCGGTCGGGATGACGCTGATCGGCGCGGGCGCCCTCTGGGCGACCCAGGTGCCCGCCCACGGCCACTTCGTCGGCAACCTGCTCGGGCCGTTCGTGGTCGCCGGCGCAGGCACGGCGTTCGCGTTCATCCCGATCTCGATCGCCGCGCTTGCCGGCGTCGAAGAGGAACGGGCCGGGCTCGCGTCCGGGCTGCTGAACACGCTCTCAGCAGCTCGGCGGCGCGATCGGGATCGCGATCGCCTCGAGCGTGGCCGCCAGCCACACCCAGGCGCTGCTGCACGCGGCGGCCGCGCCCCCGCGGCGCTCACCGGCGGCTTCCAACAGGCGTTCTGGGTGCTCGGCGCGATCGGCCTGCTCGCCGTGCCGGCGATCTTCACGCTCGTGCGCCGCAACGAGCTCTCCGACGCGGTGACAAAGACGATCGTCGCGCGAGCCGCAGCCTGCCCTCGCCTCCACCCGATGACCCGACGCCTGGCCGAGGTGATAGTGGTGCAGGCCGCCAACCGAACCCAGCACGACGAGAGGAGTCGTCCATGCCGGTCATCACGGCGGCCGTGCGCCAGGGTGCCAACGTCACAGGCGCCGAGCACGGAGCGACGATCTCGCTGATTCTCGACCACTCCGAGCCCGGTCACGGGCCGCGCCTGCACAAGCACCCGTACGACGAGACCTGGGTGGTGATCGACGGCGAGGTCACCTTCCAGGCCGGCGATCAGCGACTCGACGCCTCGCCTGGGGACATCGTGATCGTCCCGCCGGATACGCCGCACAAGTTCACCATTGGTGGCTCGGGCGCGCAAACCTCGTCTGCATCCACGCCAACCCCACTTTCGTTACCGAGTGGTTGGAGTGACGAGGTCACAATCACGGGTGGGGCTCGAGCCGCCGGCGCAGCTCGTCGCCCCGAGGTTCGCGATGGCGAAATCGGACCCCGAACGTAGTCGACAATTGGCTCTTATCAGGGGTCCAATAGCGGCTTACCGTGCCGGTCATGAACTCGCATCGCCGTTCCTCAACGCTGCTGTCCGCGCCGGGCGCCCGCTCACTGCTCGCCAGCTCTCTCCTCGCCCGGCTGCCGCTGGCGATGTTCAGCCTCGCGATCCTCGTTCACGCGCGAGAGCTACCGGGTCGTTCGCCGTCGCCGGCTGGCGAGCAGCGCCTACGCGATGGTGCGGCGCCGTCTCCTCGCCCGCGCTGGGCCGGCTGTCGACCGCACCGGCAGACCCGCGTGCTGCTCGCCGGCTCGGCGTCAGCCGCCGGGATCCTGATCTGCCTGGGACTGATCGGGCGCGGCGCCCGCCGGTGCTGCTGATCGCGCTCGCGGGTGCCGGCCGGACTGACGATGCCGCCGTTGCCGGCGTGCGTGCGGGCGCTGCTGCCGGCGATCGTCTCCGACCGGACGCAGCTGCCCAAGCTGTTCGCGCTCGAGTCGACCGCGCTGGAGCTCACGTTCGTGTTCGGGCCCCCGCTCGCGCTCGTCCTCGGCGCGGCTGGTCGACGGGCGGCGCGCTGATCGTAAGCGGGGGCGTGATGCTCGCCGGCAGCGTCGCCTTCGCGCTCCAGCCGCCGTCGCGCCGCTGGCGCCCTGAGCCCGTCGCGGCCGGAGCGCCCCGGCCGTCCGGCTCGCTGACCTCGCCGGCGATCCGGGCGCTCGTCGCGATCACGTTCGGGATGGGCGTCGTGTTCGGGGCGACCGAGGTCGGGGTCACCGCCACCGCCCAGCATCTCGCGAGCGCGGCGGCGGCCGCGCCCGTGCTCGCGCTGTGGGGCGTGGGATCGGTGATCGGCGGCCTCGTGGCCACCCGCCTCGGGGGCGGCGCCGGCACGGCCCGGGGCCTGGTGACGCTCGTCGCCGCGCTCGCGCTCACCCACGGCGCGCTGATGTCTGCACCGGGAGCCTGATGGTGACCGGCGCGATCATCCTGCTGGCGGGCGCCACGATCGCACCGACCCTGCCGATCGTGTACGCGATGGTTGACCGCACCGCCCCGGCCGGCACCAGACCGAGGCGTTCTCGTGGCTCGCGTCGGCGGGCTCGACCGGCGCGGCGATCGGCGCCGCCATCGGCGGAGCTCTCGTGCAGGACGTCGGTCCGGCCGCGGCGTTCGCCTTGGCGGCGCGGGGCCCGCCGGCGCGGTCGCCGCACGGTGGCGGTCAGCCGCCTACCGCAACGTCGCGATCGCCCGGGCGAGCCGGCCACGCCGTCGGCGATCGCCCGCTCGTTGAGGTCGAGTAGCCGAAGATGAGCCCGCCGCGCCGCCGCGGCGCCAGCCGGTAGGGCGACACCCCGGCGACCGCGACCCCTTCGCGCGCGCGCCGCCTCGATGACCGTCGCCTCGTCGAGATCCGTCGGGCAGCCACGCGACCAGGTGCAGGCCGGCGGCGATGCCGGCCGGCTCGAGCTCGGGCAGGTGCTGCGCGCGAGCGCCGCCAGCAGCGCGTCGCGCCGGGCGCGGTAGACCGGGCGCATGCGCCGCAGGTGGCGGTCGAACTCGCCGCGGGAGAGGAAGTCGGCGAACGTCAGCTGGTCGAGGATCGGCGAGCCGCGGTCGGCCAGCAGCTTGGCCTCGGCGAACGGCTCGACGAGGCTCGCGCGGGCAGGACGATCCAGCCGAGCCGGAAGCCGGGGGCCAGCGTCTTGCTCGCGGTGCCGGCGTAGGCGACCCGGTCGGGGTCCAGGCCCTGGATCGCGCCGACCGGCGCGCGGTCGTAGCGGTACTCGGCGTCGTAGTCGTCCTCGAGGACCAGCGCCCCGGTCCGCTGCGCCCACGCGAGCACGGCGGCGCGCGCCTCGGGCGAGAGCACGCCGCCGGTCGGCCACTGGTGCGACGGCGTGAGGACCAGCGCGTCGGCGCGCAGCTCCGCCAGCGGCGTCGACGCGCACGCCGTCCTCGCCCACCGGCACGCCGACGAGCGTCAGACCGAGCGCGGCCGCGATGCGGCCGGGCGTCGTCGGAGGCCGACGGGTCCTCCACCGCCAGCCGCGTCGCGCCGCGGGCGGCCAGCACCCCCATCAGCAGCGACACCGCCTGCGCGTAGCCGTTGGTGATGAGGATCGTCTCGGGGTCGGCGCGGGTGCCGCGGACCCGGTTGAGGTAGGCGGAGAGCGCCGACCGCAGCTCGGGCGCGCCGCGGCCGTCGAGGTAGCCGAGCCGGTCGTCGGGCGCCTCGGTGAGGACGCGGCGCACCGACCGCAGCCATGCCGCGCGCGGGAACGCCGCGAGGTTGCCGCGGCCGTAGCCGAAGTCGACGGCAGCCCGTGGCGCGCGCGGGGGCGCGGTCCGAGGAGGAGCGGCGCGAGCGGGCCGCGGTCTGTGCGGGCGCCGGGGCCGGCATCGGCGCCACCTGCGTGTAGCCGCCGCTGCGGCTCGTCAGGTAACCCTCGGCGACGAGCTGGGCGTAGGCCTCGACGACCACCCCGCGCGAGACCCCCAGGTCGGTCGCCAGGGCGCGGCTGGGGGGCAGCGCGACGCCGGCCGGCAGCGCTCCCGAGCGGATGCCGCTCGCGGATCGAGGCCTCGATCTGGCGGTGCAGCGCGTCCCCGCCGGAGCGGTCCAGCTCGATCGCCAGCTCCGAGACCGGCGACAGATTGGTCCTCGAACCGGCCACCAAAACGGACCTTATCAACAGGACCGCGGCCTGGAGACGCTGAGCCCATGACCACCACGCCGCAGCTCCCCACCACCCGCCGCCACGCCGTCGGCGGCGACGTCCTGCATCCCGGCGCGCCCGGGTACGACGCCGCCCGCTCGGTCTGGAACGGCATGGTCGACCACCGGCCGGCCGTCATCGTCCGCTGCCACTCGGTCGCCGACGTCATCGCCGCCGTACGCTTCGCCCGCGAGCGCGACCTGGAGGTCGGCGTGCGCTGCGGCGGGCACAACATCGCCGGGCTCGCCGTCCCCGACGGCGGCCTGATGATCGACCTCGACCGCTGGACCGGGTGAGCGTCGATCCGATCGCGCGGCGCGCCCGGGTGCAGGGCGGCGCGCTGCTGGGCGCGCTGGATCGCGCCACGCAGCGGTTCGGGCTGGCCACGACCGCCGGCAACGTGTCGCACACCGGCGTCGGCGGGCTGACCCTCGGCGGCGGCATGGGCTGGCTGGCGCGCCGGCACGGCCTCACCTGCGACAACGTCGTCTCCTACACCGTCGTCACCGCCGACGGCGAGGTCGTGCGCGCGTCCGCGGACGAGCACCCCGAGCTGTTCTGGGGGCTGCGCGGCGGCGGCGGCAACTTCGGGATCGTCGTCGAGTTCGAGTTCCGGCTGCACCCCGTCGGCACGCGAGCGCTGGTCGCCGACCTGACCTTCCCGCTCGCTGCGCGCGCCGCGGCGCATGCGCGGGTGGCGCGACCTGGCGGACGAGGCTCCGCGCCAGGCGACGCTGACCGCCGACGATCTCCGGCGACACCGTCACCCTCGGGTACGTGTGGGTCGGTGACCCGGAGGCGGGCCGGGCGCTGCTGCCGAGCGCTGCGCGTCGATCGGCGCGCCGCCGCCGAGGTCGTCACGCGAGCTCTCCTACCTCGAGCTCCAGACGCCGCGACGACAGCATCGAGGGTCACTCGTACCGGCGCTACTGGAAGGGCCACTACCTCCCGACGCTGTCCGACGGCGCGATCGCGCGCGCTCCTGGATCGCGACCCGGCGGACCCGACGCTGCCCGGCGTCAGCCTCCAGGCCTACGGCGGCGCGATCGCCGACGTCGACGACGACGCGACGGCGTTCAGCCATCGCCGCACCCGCTTCGAGTACGTCGCCGGCGTGCAAGTGGACCGATCCCGACGAGGACGGCCTGCGCATGGGCGCGGCGCGGCGCGCAGCCGCCAAGCTGGAGCCGTTCGCCGCGGCGCCTACGTCAACGCCCTCAGCGACGAGGGCGCCTCCGGCGTGCGCCGCGCCTACTCCGAGGCCAAGCTCGCGCGCCTGACCGCGGTCAAGGACGCCTACGACCCGGACAACGTCTTTCACCTCAACCACAACATCGCCCCCAGCGGGCACTGACCCTCGAGCGTGCCGGATCACCCTCGGCAGGTCCGGGCGATCGAGGCGCCCGGCGTCACGCCCGCGAGCCCACGCGTCGATCACCCCGACGCGTCGGTCTCCTGCTGTCTGAGCTCGATGCGCCGGATCTTCCCGGTCAAGGTCTTGGGCAGATCGGTCACGAACTCGATCTTGCGCGGATAGGCATAGGCCGACAGCGAGCCGCGCACGTAGGTCTTGATCTCCTCGGCAAGCTCGTCGCCGGGCTCATATCCGGCGGCGGGGATGATGAACGCCTTCACCACGAAGCCGCGGCGCTCGTCCGGCGAGGCGACGGCGGCCGCCTCCGAGACCGCCGGGTGCTCCAGGCACGCCGACTCCACCTCGAACGGACCGATCCGGTAGCCGGCGGAGATGATCACGTCGTCGGCGCGGCCCTCGTACCAGAAGTAACCGTCCTCGTCCTGGCTGGCGGCGTCCTTGGTGTGGAACCACTCGCCGCCGAACGTCTCCTCGCCGGCCTCCTCGTTGTTCCAGTATCCCAGGGGGTAGTGCGGGTTGGATCGCGCCCGCAGGCAGATCTCGCCGCGCTCGCGGTGGGCGACCGGTCGCTCGTCCTCGTCCAGGATCTGCACGTCCCAGCCCGGCAGCGGCTTTCCCATCGACCCCTCGCGCACCGTCATGAACGGGAAGTTGCCGCACAGCGGGTAGGACTCCGACAGCCCGTAGTAGTCGAGCACGGTGACGCCGTACTGGTCCCGGAACCATTTGATCGCCTCCGGGTTGAGCGGCTCCCCCGCGGCACACACGATCCGGAACCGGCACGGGTACCGCGTCGCGGCGTCGGCGATCGACATCATCGACCTGATCGCGGTCGGCGTCCCGAAGACGTTCGAGACCCGGTGGCGGGAGAGGAAGTCGAGTTGCTTGTGCGGGTCGAAGCCGCCCTCTCGCTGATAGACGCACTGGACCGCGCCGTAGCGCCAGGGACCGATCAGCGGGCAGATGCCCGCCGCCCACGCCCACTCCCCCATGCCGTGGAAGCGCTCGCCGTCCTGCACGTCGTGGCAGTAGACGAACTCCTCGTGGGCGAGCACGTAGCGGTGCGCGTGCAGGATGCCCTTGGCCAGCCCGGTCGTACCGCTCGTGTAATAGAGCTGCGCGGGATCCTCAGCGCTCGTGTCGCAGCAGTCGTACTCGCTCGAGGCGCTCGCGAGCAGGCTGTCGTCCAGCACGATCACGTGCTCCACCAGCGACCGCTCGATCCGGTCCGCGTTGGCGGCGTTGGTGACGAGCACCTTGGCCTGCGAGTCGCTCACCCGGTGGCGGATCCCCTCGTCGCCGTACAGGATCGACATCGACAGCAGGATCGCCCCCACCTTCCAGGTGCCGAAGAACGCGGCCGCGGTCTCCGCCGTCGGCGGCAGCAGCATCGCCACCCGGTCACCCTTACCCACGCCGTGCGCCACGAGCACGTTGGCGAACCGGTTGGACAGATCCTGGAGCTCACCCCAGCTCACCTCGCGGACGTTGCCCTCGAAGTCCTCGTGGATCATCGCCGCCTTCTCGCGCGAATGGCGGTCGCAGACGTCCGCCGCGATGTTGTAGCGCTCGGGCACCTCCCAGCGGTGCCCGGCCACAGCCTCTTCATAGCGGTCGACGCTCGATTCGGACATGCGCTCTCCTGGTCGCTGCGTCCTTTATACCCGCAACGACGATCAGGCCGGGTCTCGGGCGCTCCAGGCGGCCCCGGTCGCGATCAGCTCCCGGCCGCGCTCGTAGCGTTCGTCGCAGTCGTGCGCGAGCACGCCCACGATCCGGCCCTCACGTCCGTACCACACCGAGAACCGGCCGTCTTCATCGTCGACCGACACCGCGTCGAAGCCGTCACCCCATGCCGCGTACTTGAGGGTGTGCTCCCCGATCGTCGACCAGAACCCGGGGACTGCGTCCCACGCCGTCTCGTCCCCGGCGACGGTTCGGCCGGCGACCGCTCCCTGACCGAGCGCGTCCCCCCAGTGCTCGACGCGCAGCGCCCGCCCTGCGGTCTGGTTGAACGCGAAGGCGACATCTCCGGCCGCCAACAGGCCTTCCGTCCTGGTCCGCATCGCGGCGTCGACGGGGATCGCGCCATCCCGCAGCTCGAGGCCGCACGCCGCCGCGAGCTCGCCACGCGGGGCAACGCCGGCCGCCATCACCACGACCGGCGCACGCAGCTGCCGAGCGCCCGCACTCACCGTGAGCCGGTTGTCCTCGCGGGAGATCCGATCCACCTCGCTGCCGAGCACGAGCACTATCTCCAGGTCACGTAGCCAGCCGGCGATCATCGCCGCCGCCGCGCGCCCGAGCCGCCGGGCGTTCGGGGCGGGCTCGTCGGAGACGAGGGTCACCGGATGACCGCCCATCCGCAGCGACGCGGCGATCTCGCAGCCGATGAACCCGGAGCCGATGACGACGACCGGGTCGTCGGGCCGCAGGCGGGCCTGCAGCTCACGCAGGTGGTCCAGCGTACGCAGGACGCGGACCGCGGGATCGTCGGCGCCGGGAACCGGCAGCCGCGTCGGCTCGGCCCCGGTGGCGAGCACGCAGTGGCGATACGCAAGCGCGCGGCCGCCGGAGAGCGACACCGTCCGTCCCGACACGTCGACGTGGACCGCCCGGCCGCCGACGAGTGCGACCTCGCGCTCGTGCAGCCAGGATTCGCTCTCGATCGGCAGCGACTCCTCGTCGCTGTCGCCGCGGAGCAGGTCCTTGGTGAGCGGGGGCCGGTTGTAGGGCATCCGTTGCTCGTCGCTGACAATCGCGACCGGTCCGTCTCCCCCGGCATCCCGGAACGCGCGCGCCGCGGCGAGCCCGGCGGCGCCGCCGCCGATCGCCAGCAGCTCATAGGTCTCACTCATGGCCCACCGCTACCCGCGCGCCCGGTGCCCCACCCTTGCCCGGCGGCGGGGCGATCGCCTCCCGGCTGCTCAGCAGGCTCACCGCTGCACAGTCCGAGGTGCCACGCGCGGCGCCGCGCCCTACAGAGAGCGCAGCGCCGGCAGCAGCGTCTCCTGCGCCCAGCGCAGGAACGGCGCTTGGTGCCCGCCCCCGATCTGCACGAGCGCGATCTCGGTGAAGCCGGCGTCGAGGAACGGACGGATCGCCTCCACGTGCTCCTCGAGGTCGGGGCCACAGCTGATCGCCTCGCCGACCTGATCGGGCGTGACGAACGCGGTCGCGGCGTCGAACGACTCGGGATTCGGCAGGTCCGCGTTGACCTTCCAGCCCAGGCCGAACCAGCGGAACTGGTCGTGCGCACGCTGCACGGCGGTCTCGCGGTCGGCGTCGTAGCAGAGCGCGAGCTGCCCGACGCGCCCCTTGCCCTGACCGCCGGCCGCGTCGAACATCTCGCCGAGCTCGGCGCGCGGCTCGACCGCGATCATCAGGTCGGCGTGGCGGCCGGCCAGGCGGCACGACTGCTCCCCGGATACCGCGATCCCGATCGGCACCCGCTCGGACGGCAGGTCCCAGAGCTTGGCCTGCTCGACCGTGAAGTGCTCGCCCCGGACGTTCAGGCTCTGCTCGCCGTCGAGCAGCGATCCGATGATGCCAACGGCCTCGGCGAGCATCTCGTGGCGGGCGCCGACCGCCGGCCAGCGCTCGCCGACGACGTGCTCGTTGAGGTTCTCGCCCGCGCCGAGCCCGAGCCGGAACCGGTTCCCCGAGAGGATCCCGAGCGTGGCGGCCTTCTGCGCGACGACGGCCGGGTGGTAGCGGATCGTCGGGCAGGTGACGTAGGTCATCAGGCCGATCCGCTCCGTCGCCTGGGCGGCGGCGCCGAGGATCGACCACGCATACCCGGCGTGGCCCTGCTCGGCCAGCCACGGCTGGTAGTGGTCAGAGCAGACCGAGAAGTCAAAGCCGGCCGTCTCGGCGCCGACGAGGTCACGCACCAGCTGGTCGGGGCGCGCCTGCTCGGTCATCATCGTGTAGCCGAACGCCGTCATACGGATCTCCTTTCGTTGATCACAGCGCGGTGGTGTCGAGCTGCTCGCCGAGCTCGGCCACCGATTCGAACACCGCGACGGCGCCCGCCTCGCGCAGCTCCTGCTCGGAGAATCCGCCGGTGATCACGGCGATCGTCTCCACCCCCGCCTCGCCGGCGGACCGCACGTCCCACGGGGTGTCCCCGATCATCACCGCGGAGCTCGGCTCGCCACCGACGCGGACGAGCGCCGCATGCACGAGGTCCGGCGCCGGCTTCGTGCGCTCGACGTCGGCGGACGTCGTCCACGCGTCGGCGAGCTCCCGCGCATCGAGCATGTCGAGATAGCGCTCGACCTCTTCGGCCTTCGCCGAGCTGGCGAGCACCACGCGATGGCCGCGATCCTTCAGCGCCTCGATCAGCCCGCGCGCGCCCTCCATCGGCCGGACCTCGTCGATCAGCTCCATGTAGCGCTCACCCTCGGCGGCGCGGATCTCGTCCCCGAGCCGCTCCTCGACCTCGCGACCGCACAGCGCCTCGACCACCTGGTCACCACCCATCCCGATGTGCCGGTGAACACGCCACAACGGCACGTCGATGTCGTGGGCGGCGAATGCCCGTGCCCAGGAGATGGTGTGCTGGTAGTTGGTATCGACGAGCGTCCCGTCGATGTCGAGGATCGCGATCGAGGCTGACTTCTCGGATGAGCGCATGAAGATGGAGTGCTGCCCGCTTGCGCGCGCTTCAAGCAGGAAGGGCCCGTCGCGGGTTGGTGAGCGACGGCGCCGTGCCGCCGCGGCCGGTCGACCCGATAATGGAGGGCAATGCCAGACGAGACGCTGCACTGCGTGATCGAGATCCCGCAGGGGAGCCGCAACAAATACGAGTATGACCCCGAGATCGGGGCGATCCGCCTCGACCGGTTCGTCTCGGCCTCGGTCGTCTATCCGACCGACTACGGGTTCGTCCCCGACACGCTCGCGCCCGACGGCGACCCGCTCGACGTGCTGGTGTGCGTCTCGGAGCCGACGTTCCCGGGCTGCGTGATCATCGCCCGGCCGGTGGCACTGTTCGGGATGGCCGACGAGAAGGGACCCGACGATCACGTCGTCTGCGTCCCCTGCCAGGACCCCAACTGGGCGGACGTCCACGACGTCGGCGACCTCCCGCGCCAGCTGCGCGCCGAGATCAGCCACTTCTTCGACGTCTACAAGGACCTCGACGACGACCGCTACACGCGCGTCGGTGACTGGGGAGACCGCGACGCGGCGTGGCGGTGCGTCGCCGACGCCCGCGCGGCCTGGCAGCGGTCGAGCGAGGCCTGAGCCTCGTGACCGTGGCGCTGAGGCGGGGAGATCCGCTGCTTGCCCGACGGGCGCCCGGGTAGCCATCGGGCATGGGTCTGATCGCCTCGAGTCGGCCGGAGATGCCGCCGGCGCGGACGCGCGCTGGCGGGCTCTCGCTCACGTTCGACGACGGACCGGATCCTCGCGGTACCCCCGCCGTGCTCGACGCGCTAAACGCGGCCGGGGCACGTGCGACGTTCTTCGTGATCGCCTCGGCCGCCGAGCGTCACCCCGACCTGCTGCGGCGCGCGGTGGCGTGCGGGCACCGGATGGCGCTGCATTGCGACCGGCACGTCCGCCACTCCGATCTGGACGAGCGCGCGATCCGCGACGACACCGAGCGTGCGCTTCAGCGGCTCGCGCGCCTGGGCGTGGAGCCCACGCTGTGGCGCGTTCCCTGGGGGGTGCGCACGGAGGCGAGCGCTGCGGTCGCCGCCGACCTCGATCTGCTGCTGGTCGGCTGGGACGTCGACACGCACGACTGGCGCGGCGACGGCGCCGGGCAGATGTTCGCCCGCTCCCGGTCCGCCCTCGCCCCCCACGCTGTCGTGCTCGCCCATGACGGGATCGGCCCGGGGGCCCTGCGGACGGACTGCGCGCAGACCGCCGCCTACGTGGCACTCGTCGCCGCCCATGCCGCCCGCGCGGAGCTCGCGCTCACGTCGCTGTGACGACGATCGCCTCGCATCGCACGCCCGCCGAGGCGCCAAGCTTCTGGCAGGCGCTGGAGGCGGCGCTCGAGCGCATTGCGCATCGGGCCCGAGCCCGCGACCAGGCGGTCGAGCGGCGGTTCCCCGATGACGCGTTCGCCCTGCTGCGGCAGGCGGGCGTACTCGGTTGGGGCGCATATCCCGGCGAACGCCGCCCGCCTTCGGCCCTCGAGCTCTCGCTGGTGCGCCGGGTCGCGGCCGCGGACGGCTCGGTGGGACGGATCTTCGACGGGCACCTCAACGCAGTCGAGCGACTCGCGGTACACGGCCCCGCCGAGCTGGCGAGCGGCGAGCTGGAGGCAGTGTGTGACGGGCGTCTGCTGGCGGGCGTCTGGGGCGGTGAGCCCGGCGCCGACGACGGCCCGCCGGCGGTGATCGCGCGGATCGCCGGAGCGGAGGTCGTCCGCGGGGTCAAGACGTTCTGCTCGGGCGCCGGCGGCCTGGACCGAGCGGCGGTGCTCGTCCGCGATCCCGATGCCGATGCGCCGGCGCTCGTCTGGATCGACCTGCGCGACGAGCGGGTCGAGGTCGACCGGTCCTGGTATCGCGCCTCCGGGCTGGTCGCCTCCGAGTCGCACCGCGTCGTCTTCCACGAGGTGCCGGTCATGGCTCGCCTCGGCCCGCCGGGCGCGATCGCCGCGCAGCCGTGGTTCGCACGCGACGCCCTGCGCACCACCGCGAGCTGGGCCGGGATGGCGGACACGGCCGTGCGCGGCGCGCTCGCCACCCTGGCCGCGCGCGCGTCGCGGTCAGACCTCGAGGCGCTCGCGGCCGGGCGGATCCTCACCGCCCATCGCACGATCGACGCATGGATATCGACCGCGGCCGGCGCTATCGACGGCGAGGACCCGGAGTTGCCGGCGATCGCGATTCACGCCCGCGTCGCCGTCGCCGACGCCTCGCGCGCGCTCCTGCACGAGGCAGCCCAGGCGTGCGGGTCGACGCCCTTCGCCCGGGCCACCGATCTCGACCGAGCGCGGCGCGATCTGGAGCTGTTCCTGCTCCAGCACCGTCTCGATCCGCTGCTCGTCCGCGTCGGGGCGGCGGCACTGGAGCGCGTGCCGTGAACCACATGACACAGGACGACTTCGAGTCGCGCTACCGGTCGGACCCGGACCCATGGTCCTACGAGCACAGCCGGTACGAACACGCCAAGTACGCGGCCACGCTCGAGGCCTGCGGCCCGGGTCCGTTCCGCGAGGCGCTCGAGCTCGGCAGCTCGATCGGAGTGCTGAGTGAGATGCTGGCCGACCGCTGCGCTCGCCTCACCACGATCGACGGCGCACCCACGGCGGTCGCCGCCGCACGCCGTCGCCTCGCCCGCCACTCCGGCGTGGAGGTGATTCTCGGCCCGATCCCGGACGCCATCCCGATCCGCCGCTATGACCTGCTGCTCGCCTCCGAGATCCTCTACTACCTCGAGCCTGACGCGCTCGCCTCGACCCTCGCCCGTCTGCGCGCGCTCAGCGCGGCTCGGGCGCGGCTGGTCGCCGTGCACTGGCGGCCACCGGGAGCCGAGCGTCCGTTCTGCGCCGCCGAGGTTCACGCGGCGCTCCGCGCACAGCCGTGGCTGTCGCCGGAGTCGAGCCAGGGCACCGAGGACTATCTCCTCGAGGTGTTCACCGCCCGATGAGCCGGCTCGAGTCCATCCTGGTCATCCCGGCCCGCGACGAGGAGACGCACATCGCCGCGTGCCTGCAGGCGCTCGCCGCACAGACGATCGCGGTCGACCGGTTCGAGCTGATCATCGTGCTCGACGACTGCTCAGACCACACCGGCGAGATCGCGGCGGCCGAGGCCGAGCGCCTCCGGCTCACGCTCACCCAGCTCGAGGGCCCGGGGGACGGCACCGGCCCGGCTCGCCGGCTTGGGATGGACGCGGCGTGCCGGCGGCTGCACGAGCTCGACCGGCGGCACGGGCTGATCGTCTCGACCGACGCCGACACGCGTCCGGCACCCGACTGGCTCGCCCGGCAACTCGCTCATCGCGACCGTGGCGCGGTCGTGATCGCGGGCCGGATCGAGCTCGACTCACGCGAGACGGACGCCCTCCCCGCCGCCCTCCGGACCCAGCGCGAGCGCGACGCGGCCGCGCGGCTTCGGCTCGTGCGCCGCGACGACCCCGACGCGGCCCACCACCACTTCGCCGGCGCGTCGCTGGCGATCACCGCCGAGACCTATCACGCGGTCGGCGGCCTCGAGCCCCTCCGAGCGCTCGAGGACGAGGCGTTCGGCACCCGGCTGGCGGCGCACGGAATCCCGATCCTGCGCGCCCCCGACGTGCTCGTGACGACCTCGGCCCGCACGACCGGACGCGCCCAGCGGGGGCTGTCGGTCGATCTGGCGGTGGGGCGGTGGCTGGCGACCCGGCGCTACCGCGCCGAGCAGTTCCCGCTGCAGGAGCTGTCGCGCCACAAGCGCCCGAACACCCGTGTGGCGGTGATCATCCCCACCCGCGAATGCGCGACCACGATCGGCCCGATCATCGAGCGCGCCGTCGGCCCGGCGCGCGACGCGGGGCTGATCGACGACCTGGTCGTCATCGACGCCGGATCCCGCGACGGCACCGCCACCGTCGCCGCGGCGCGCGGGGCACGTGTGCTGCAACAGGACGACTTGACGCCCGAGCTCGGCCCGGCCGCCGGCAAGGGCGACGCGATGTGGCGTGCGCTGGAGGCGACCAGCGGCGAGCTGGTCTGCTTCATGGACGGCGACACCACCGACCCCGCCCCCGCGCACCTGCTCGGTCTGCTCGGGCCGCTGCTGGTCGACCCGAGCATCGCCCTGGTCAAGGGCGCGTTCGAGCGTCCGTTCGAGGCCGCCGGCCGGCGGGTCGCGCACGAGGGCGGTCGGGTCACCGAGCTGATGGCGCGCCCGCTCATCAACATGCACTTCCCGCTGCTCGCCGGGTTCAGCCAGCCGCTCGCCGGCGAATTCGCCGCCCGGCGCTCACTGCTGGAGGAGATCCCGTTCCCGGTCGGATACGGGGTCGAGATCGGGACGCTCGTTGACGCGCTGCACGTCCATGGGCTCGACGCGCTGGCCGAGACCGACCTCGGGACGCGTCAGAACCGCCACCAGCCACTGCGCGCGCTCGGCGAGATGGCGTACGCGGTTCTCGCCACCGTCGAGCGCCGGCTTCCGTCCGCGCCCCGGACCCCGATCTCCGGCCGCTACCTCAAGCCATGGGAGGACGGCGCGATCTCGACCGTTCCGCTGCTCGAGCGACCCCCGCTGCGCGAACGGCGCTCGACTGCCGTTCCCGCGGCATGAGCCGTCCGCCGGGGCATCAGCGCGAGCCTCAGCGCCATGACGACTGACGGCTTGGCGGCTCCAGATCGGAGCGCCCGATGACCGATAGGAGCGAGGCGGCCGAGCGGCAGCGGCAAGAGAGCCCGCCCGAACGTCTGGATCGCAACACCGTCGAGCTGCTCAACGAGCTGCGGGTCGCGGCGACGGGCATTCAGGTGATGTTCGCGTTCCTGCTCGTCGTCCCGTTCAACACCGGCTGGCGGCGCGTCGACGCAACCGAGAGGACGATCTACTTCATCACGCTGCTGTTCGTCGCGCTGGCGGCGATCCTCCTGATCGCTCCGGCGATCCATCACCGGATCCTGTTTCGCGAGGGCGAGAAGCCGTTTCTGCTGCAGACCGCCAACCCGCTCGCGATCGCCGGCATGGCGTGCATGGGGCTCGGCTTCGTCGGGATCCTGGTGCTCGTGTCGGCCGTCGTGCTCGGGGAACCGGCACCGATCATCGTCGGAGTGTGCGCCGGCGGCCTGATCGCCGGCATCTGGTCCGTGCTGCCGCTGCGGCGCCGGGAGCGGGATTAGCCGCCGATCCCGCGCGAGAGCCACCCCGGTGGGCCGCTGCCTCCTGGTCAGGGCCACGGAGCGGACCGGAAGGGGCAGTAAGCGGCCGAGCCGGCCCTCGCTGGACCGGTCACAGGGGCGCGGCGGTGCGGAGCTGGTGGGCTCGGGTCTTGGCCGCGCGCACCTCATCGGTGAGGGTGTCGATGTCGTAGACGCCGTAGTGGCGGCGCCCGTTGATGAAGAAGGTCGGCGTGCCGGACACCCCGCTCTCGTCGGCGCTGGCGACGTCCTCGCTGATCCTCGGCCCGTACTCTCGCCGTCGCAGATCGTCCCTGAAGCGGTCGACGTCGAGATCGAGGTCGCCGGCGTAGCGGGCGAGGTCGCGCATCGAGAGCGCCTCCTGGTGGTGCAGGAGGGCGTCGTACATCTCCCAGAACTTGCCCTGGGCGGCGGCGGCTTCGGAGGCCTCGGCGGCGAGCTGAGCCATGGGGTGCACATCGTTGAGCGGGAGGTGCCGCCACACGTAGCGCACGTCGCCGTGTGAGGTGAGAAGCTCCCGGATGACGCTCTCGGCCTGGCCGCAATAGTGACACTCGAAGTCTCCGTACTCGAGCAGCGTGACGAGCGCATCGTCGGGGCCGCGAACATGGTCGCGATCGGGGTCGACATCCTCCACGAGATCGAGGATGTCGTGGGCGGTCCGGCCGACCTGCCGAGCGCGGAGATTGCTCGGCAGGCGCCTGATCGCCCGGGCCATGACCCACGCGATCAGGGGCGCGAGCACCACCGTCGCCAGCGCCCCGAGCTTGGCCTCGTCGAGGTGCTCGCCAGTGAACGCGATGCTCGACACCAGGATGGAGACGGTGAAGCCGATCCCGGCGCATGCACCGGCGGTGATGAGCACCGGCCCGCTGATCAGTGCGCGTGGACCGTGCAGGGCGGGGCGCGTCGCGACCCAGGAGCCGGTGTAGATGCCGATCGGCTTGCCGACCAGGTAGGCGATCAGGATTCCCAGCGTGATCGGCGAAGAGACGGCGTCGCTCATCAGCTTGCCACTCAGATGGATGCCGGCATTGGCGAGGGCGAACAGCGGGACGATCACGTAGCTGGTCCAGGGGTGAAGGTCGTACTGCAGCCGCTCGTTTGCCGAGATCGCCGCCTGCAGGCTCTGCTGCGCCGAGCGCGCGAGCTCCGGCGTCGGCTGTTCCCGGAACGACCGAGTCAGCGCGGTCGCCCGCTCGAGATCCTCACGGGCCGGCGGGTACGCGCTGGTGGCAAGTCCGATCAGCAGGCCGGAGATCACCGGGTCGATCCCCGACTTGAACATCGCGACCCACATCGCGACGGCCAACCCGATCGAGATCGCCCTGCGGCCAAACGGCGCGTAGCGCAGCGCGATCAACCCGGCAAACAGCGCGATCGCAACCCCCAGCGCGACGAACGACACGTGACCGGCGTACACGGTCGCAATCACCACCAGCGCGGCGAGATCGTCGACGACGGCCAGCGTCAGCAGAAAGACGCGGATGCGGGTCGCGGTCCGCGGGGTCACCAGAGCCACCGCGCCCAGGGCGAACGCGGTATCGGACGACATCGCCGCTCCCCAGCCGTGCGCGCCGCTCCGCCCCGCGTTGAACGCGAGATAGATCAGGATCGGCACGGTGACTCCGCCCAGCGCCGCCACCACCGGAATCGCGAGTCTCCGGCGCTCCCGCAGCTCCCCGAGGTCGAGTTGGCGCTTGGCCTCAAGGCCCACCACGAGAAAGAACAGAGTCATCAGGCCCTGGTTGACCCAGTGCCGAAGGTCCGTCGCAATCCCCATGCTCCCGATCCGAACCGCGAGCTTCGTCGTCCACACCGACTGGTAGGAGTGCCACCCCGGAGCGTTCGCCCACACCATCGCCGCGCTCGCGGCCGCGAGCATCACGATCGCCCCGCCCTCCTCGGTGCTCAGAAAGCTCCTTACCGGCGCGGCGAGGTTCCGCGCCCACGCGGTCCGTCCACCGTAGGTCGCCGCCTCGGCCTCGACGCTCATCGACGGCTCACCTGTCGCATCGACAGGCCACCTCCCGCGTTCCGCCCTCGCATTCGACCCGCACCCTACCGGCGCAGGCCGGCCGGCTATAGAAACCGCGGGGCGACCGGTGCTCCTTGTCGCTCGGTGACGGGTCAGCTGTGCGCTGCGGCTGTGGCGGGCGTCCCTGGTGCCGGCACCTCTGGCGTTTCGTCGCGGCTGGTGGTCGGTTGGGCGGGCAGTAGAGCCAGCGCCATCACGGCGCCCGCGGCGGCGACGCCCGCGGAGACGTAGTCGGCAGTGTGAAATCCGTCGAAGAAGGCTGAGCTGGCGGCGCTGTGGACGGCTGCAGCGAGCGCCGGATGGCCGAGGCCGGCGAGCTTGCCTGCCGCCGTAAGGGCGGCGCCGACGGATGCGTGAGCGGTGCGCGCGACCGCCGCCGACAATCCGCTCGGCAGCATGCTGGTCAGGCGGCTGGCGTACAGCGACGCGTACACGCTGCCGATCACGGCAACGCCGAGCGTGCCTCCGAGCAGTCGGGTGGCGTCGTTGACCGCCGAGCCGAGGCCCGCCTTGGCTTGCGGCACGACGCCCATGATCGCTTCGGTTGCGGGGGCGCTGGTCAGCCCCATGCCGGTGCCGAGCACGACCATCTGCGCCGCGATCGTCAGGTAGCTGGTGCTCGCGGTGGCCGTCGTGACCCACAGATAAAAGCCGGCCATCAGCAACAGCCCGCCGGCGACGACGAGCTTCGTGCCGAGCCGGAGAGCCAGCTTCGTGCCGACGATCGACGAGATCGCCACGAATGACGCGACAGGCAGTAGCCGCACGCCGGTCGACAGCGGGCCCCACCCCTTGATGAACTGCGCGTATTGGGTGACGAGGAAGATGAAGCCGGACAGCGCGAAGAACGAGATCGCGACCGATGCGCTGGCGGCGGTGAACCGTGGGTTGGCGAACAGGGTCACGTCGAGCATCGGCTGCTCGGCGCGCCGTTCCCAGGCCACGAATGACACCGCCAGCGCCGCGCTCAGGGCGAAACCGGCGAGCGTCCGCGCGCTGCCCCAGCCGTGGTTCGGGGCCTCGATGATCGTGTAGATGAGCAGCCCGATCGTCCCGGTCGACAGCGCGAACCCGGCCCGGTCGGTGCGGGGCGCGTATCGGTCACGCGAAGTCGGAACCCACCGGGCGATCAGGGCGCCGGCAGCGGCGGCGATCGGCACCATCGCGAAGAAGATGCTGCGCCAGTCAGAGAGCTCGAGCAGCCAGCCGCCGACGATCGGCCCCAGCGCGATCGCCGCGCCGGTGATCGCGCCCCACAAGCCGATCGCCCGGGCGCGCTCACCCCGCTCGATGAACACGTTTGTGATCAGCGACAGTGTTGAGGGGAACACCATCGCGGCGCCGACGCCCATCACCGCACGCGCGGCGATCAGCTGGCCGGGACTGTCCATCAGCCCCCCGGCCAGGCCCGCGAGTCCGAAGACCGTGAGGCCGGCGAGCAGCATCCCCTTGCGCCCGAACCGGTCAGACAGACTGCCCGCGGCCAGCACCGAACCAGCGAACAGCAAGTTGAACGCGTCCACAACCCACTGCAGCTGGGAGTCAGACGCGTGCAGCTGGCGCACGAGTGACGGCAACGCGACGTTCACGATCGTCGTGTCGAGATTGATCACGAACGCCGCCAGCAGCAGCGAGATCAGGATCAAGGGCTTTCGTTTCACGACTCCTCCTCGGAATATCTAGCTTTCGTCACGCAAGCCAGACTACGCAGCAGTGTAGCTTTTGTCAAGCAAGTCAGCTACGATTGCAGCGTGCTCCAACGCGACTATCCAACCCAGGTCTGCTCGATCGCCCGATCCCTCGAGGTCATCGGGGAGCGCTGGACGCTGCTGATCCTCCGCGACGCCCTCGTCGGCCTCACGCGGTTCGATGAGTTCCAAGCGAAGCTCGGGATTGCCTCCAACGTCCTCACCAACCGGCTCAAGCGGCTGTGTGAGGAAGGGCTGCTCGAACGCCTACCGGACCCGGAGCGGCCCGGCCGACCGAGGTACGTGCTCACCGACAAGGGACGCGAGCTCGGGCCCGCCCTGATCGTGCTCATGAAATGGGGCGATCGCCACTACCCGACCCCCGGCGGCCCACCCCGACTCACCCTCCACGCCGGCTGCGGAGGCAGCATCGGCCCAGACCTCCGCTGCGACCGCTGCGGTAGACACCCCGCACGCGGGGAGATCGAGCTGCCGCCCGGCCCGGGAGCGCCACGCGGTGAGCACGCCGAACGATGAGCATCAGCTCATGGAACCCTGGGCGCGCGACGGTACCGGCCTGCTGGACACGGTCGGCGGCTCGATCGCACGTTGGGGCCGCGACGCTACGGCGGGGATCCCCACCGTGCACGGCGGCGTGCCGACGGTCACCGAGCTCGCGGTCCAGGCAGGCCTCATCAACGCGAGCGCATCGCTCTGCCCTGAGTAAGGCGGGGCCCGGTCGACCGGCCCTTGGAGCGTCGAGCGAACTTATTCATTCGACTTGCGGCCGTGGCCGCACGACTATAGACTGAGTCGCCATTCAGATTTCGAGGAGAGAACCGGCCTGGCCTGCAGCGTGCTGCGCGCTCGACCGTAGGATTCGTAGGCGAATTGTGTGTGATGTCTGACCAGCGGTGAGCGTCGCCGGCAGCGTCGCGAGCAGGCGTTCCGGGAACTCAAGTGTGGCCGGGCGTCCAAGCGCTCAGGAGAGGTGAGGAGAGGCGATGCATCCACGTGAGGGGTGGTCTGAGGAAGGCGTCCGGCGTCGACCGGAGCGGGAGGAGGGCGGAGCGATCTCCCGCCGCCAGCTGCTGGGCGCAGGCGCGAGTGTCGCGCTTGGCGCGGTGCTGGCCGGTTGCGGGAGCAACTCCTCCGGAGGCTCGGGCGGCGCGAGTTCCAGCGGCGGGATCCCGCTGCCCCGGCAGAACGCCCCGGTCAAGTGGCCGATCTACTCGAGCAACAAGCCGATCGCCTCCGGCCTACAGCCGGAGAAGGGCGCAACACTGCAGCTCTACAACTGGGTCGCGTACATCAACGAGGCCACGATCAAGAACTTCTGCAAGAAGTACAGGTGCAACTACCAGCTGACGACATTCAACACGATGGAGGAGGCGATCGCCAAGCTGGGCAGCGGCCAGCTCAAGTTCGACATCTTCTTCCCCACCGTCGACGTCCTCGGTCAGCTGGTCGAGTCGAAGTTGATCCGCCCGCTGAACCACAGCTACATCCCGAACATGTCCAATACCTGGTCCGATTACCACAGTCCGTTCTATGACCAGGGCTCGCAGTACACGACGCCGTACTCCATCTACACGACCGGCATGGCGTGGCTCAAGAACAAGGTCAACCTCACGCCAGGCTGGGATATGCCGTGGCAGGCATCGGCATACAAGGGCAAGGTGGCAGTACTCGACGACGACCGCGAGGGGATTAGCCTCGCGTTGCTGAAGGCCGGCATCTTCGACCTCAACACGACGAACACGAAACAGATTCAGGCAGCCGCAAGGCGCTTCAGCAGCTCACGTCGCTGGTCAACGTGCGAATCGACAACAATGACTACACCGACGTCCCGGATGGAAAGACCTGGGTTCACCAGGCGTGGTCGGGCGACATGTCATCCGCGGCTTCGTATGTGGGTAAGGAGTCAACTGAAGGACGTGGGCTACTGGTTCCCGTCTGACCACAGGGGTCCGGTCGCCAACGACCTGATGGTCAACCTCCGCAGCGGGTCCAACCCGGTGCTGTCGCATCTGTTCATCGACTACTTCCTCGATACGCACAATGCGCTCGAAAACTACAGCTACTACGGGTACATGACGCCGCTCAAGGGAGTCACGCCCCAGCGCCTGATCGCCGAGAAGCTCCTGCCCCGGTCGCTCGCCTCGACGGTGGTGCTTCCCAGCTACTTCCAAACGGCCTCTTCGAGCTCGAGTTGCCGGAAGCCAGCACCGCCCTGTGGGAGAGCACCTGGAACCAGTTCTCGAAGGGGTCGTAGGACTGAGTATGCGCCGACTGCAGCGCACGGACGGGCGATCGGGCGCCGGCGCGTGACCGGCTCGAATCAAAGTGCCAACCGACGGGCTCGCTGGCTGTGGATCAGCCTCACCACGCCGGGTGCGATCTGGCTGCTGATCCTGTTGTGCTGCCGTTCTACGCGATGCTGTCGGTCGCCGGCGGCGGGATCAACCCGTTCTTCCAGACGTCCACTCCGACGTGGAACCCGCTCAGCTGGTCGAGTGCCAACCTGAACGCGGTCTGGAGCAACCTCTTCGGGGCGGGTGCGTTCATCGGCCCTGCGGCGCTGCGCACCCTGTGGTACACCGCGGTCGCGGCAGCACTGTCGATGGCAATCGCGTATCCGGTGGCGTACTTCGTCTCGCGCTACGCGGGCAGGCGCAAGGCGTTGTATCTGGTCTTGCTGATCGCGCCGTTCTGGGTCAGCTACATGATGCGGATGCTGGCGTGGATCGACCTGCTGCAGCAGAACGGGTTCCTCAACACCGCGCTGTCGTTCTTCGCCCTGCCGGGCGACACCGACTGGCTGGGCGGTAAGTCGATCACGGTGATCCTCGGGCTCGTCTACGGCTACATCCCGTATCTGATCCTGGTCCTCTACGCGGGGCTGGACCGGATCGACGCGAGCCTGCTGGACGCGGCACGGGATCTGGGCCTGGGCAGATGGCGAACGTTCTGTCGGGTGACCGTGCCGCTGTCCAAGCCGACGATCATCGCGGGGGCGTTCATCACCGTGCTGCCGATGCTCGGCGACTATTTCACCACCCAGCTGCTCTCGGCGCCCCGAGCACGACGATGATCGGCACCGTCATCGAGGGCCAGCTCTCCTCACCGGGCGAAACCGGGCAGGGCGCCGTGCTGTCGCTGATGCTGCTCGTCGTGCTGCTGGTGCCGATGGTCTACTACGTCATCAGCACCGCGCGAGCCTCCAGGGAGTACGCCTGATGGCCAGCGTCGTCGGCGAGCCGATCTCCGTGCCCACCGCCGACACGGCGATCAAGCGGCGAGGCCGCCCGTGGGGCAACCCGTGGCGCCATCCGTGGGGATTGGAGGGGTTCACGTGGCTCTACATCGTGTGGTCGCTGCTGCCGATCGCCTTCGCGGTCCTGTTCTCGTTCAACCGCGGCGCGTCGCAGACAACCTGGCAGGGGTTCTCGACAAAGTGGTACGTCGGCAGCTGGATTCGGTCGGTGGCCAACAACCCAGAGCTGCACGCGGCGGTGATCCAGACGCTGCGGCTGTCGGTGCTGACGACGGTGATCTGCGTGCCGATCGGCGTCGCGTTCGCGATCGGGATCGACCGCTGGCGCGGACGCGTCTCCGGCGGGCTCAACGTCGTGATGATCTTCTCGTTCGTGATCCCGGAGCTGCTACTGGCCGTGGCCCTCTTCATGCTGGTCACGCAGCTGCTCACGTTCATCACCCTGGGCACCACCGCGGAGGTCGCCGGGCTGGTGGTGTGGAACCTGAGCTGGCCGGCGATCATCGTGCGCGCGCGTCTGGTGACGATCGGGCGAGCCTATGAGGAAGCGGCGGCCGACCTGGGCGCGTCGCGGCTGAGCGCGATCCGCCGGGTACTACTGCCGTTGCTGATGCCCGCCATCTTCGCCAGTGTCGTGTTGGTGTTCGCCAGCACCGTCGACGACTTCGTGATCGTCGAGCAGACCTCGTCGACCGCCGCCACGCAGCCGATGTCGGTACTGATCTACTCCAACGTTCACGGCGGGCTTCAGGGACCGGCGCTCAACGCGCTGGCGACGATCATGCTGTTCTTCTCGCTTGTGGTCGCGGTCGCCGGGTTCCTGGCGTACCGATGGATGACCAGGGGCGAGCGCAATCAGGGCGCGACCGAGGCGCTGACGAGCATCCAGGTATGTAAGCGAGCTGGGAGAACGAGGGAATGCCCGGAGGACACGTCAAGCTCCAGTCGCTGACCAAGCGGTTCGGCGAGATCGCAGCGGTCGATGGCATCGACCTCGAGATCGAGGCCGGAGAGTTCTTCTCGCTGCTGGGTCCGAGCGGATGCGGGAAGACCACGACGCTCAGGATGGTGGCCGGATTCGAGGAGCCGACGAGCGGCAACATCCTGCTCGATGGCGTTGACGTCGCGCGGTTGGCGCCACACCGCCGCAACGTCAACACGGTCTTCCAGAGCTACGCGCTGTTCCCGTTCCTGACAGTCGCGGAAAATGTCGCCTTCGGGCTGAAGTACCGGTCGGTGGCGAAGGCCGAGGCCGCCAAGCGGGTCTCCGAGGCACTCGAGCTCGTCCAGCTCCACGGTTACGAGAAGCGGCGTCCCAACCAGCTCTCAGGTGGTCAGCAACAGCGCGTGGCGCTCGCGCGGGCGATCGTCCTGCGTCCAGCGGTGCTCCTCCTGGACGAGCCGCTCGGGGCGCTCGATGCAAAGCTGAGACACGCACTCCAGATCGAGCTCAACGCTCTGCAGAAGCAGGTCGGGATCACGTTCCTGTATGTGACCCACGACCAAGAGGAAGCACTGACCATGTCCGATCGCCTGGCGGTGATGAGCCACGGCAAGATCGTTCAGCTTGGAACGCCCGAGCAGGTGTACGGCGAGCCGGTGGACGCGTACGTGGCCGACTTCCTCGGGGTCTCCAATCTGATGGATGCGAGCGTGGAGGCGTCCGGCGGCGGCACAGCACCCTGCCGCGTGCGCCTCGGCGACTTCGTACTCGACGCCAACGCCGGCGAGCTGGGAGCGACGGGCAGCGTGAAGCTCGCGATCCGACCGGAGCGGGTCCGCTTGCACCCGCACGACTCGACTGGCCCGAATCGGATGCCGGGCATGGTCGAGCGGCTCGTATTCCTCGGGCCGACCACGCAGATCTTCGTGCGGCTCGCCAACGGCGCTGCGCTGCAAACGCTGGAGCGAAACGACGGCACGGCGCTGAGCTACACCCAGGGGACCCCGGTGAGCATCGCGCTGCCCGCCGATGCGCTCAGGGTGCTGCCCGATCCGGGCGTCAGCGTCAGCGACATCCATGACGAAACGCTCAGCGAGGTGCCTCTCGAGCTCGCTGACAGCGCGCCCACGCGCGGCTGACGTCCCGGTCGCGGCCCGACACCCGGCCGGTGCCCTCCGCGCGGGCTCGCCTCCGCGACGGGCCGACGCGTGCTTTCCCCGGCTCGGTCAGCGCTTGCCTGCGCCTGCCCGGATCCGGGGGGCGGAGCCGGTCTCATGGCCCTTGGTCAGCCGCACGGGCTCGAACCCGAGCGTGAGGGCCGCCGCCTCGAGACAGAGGCGCGTCATCCGCTCCGCGGTCACGTCGGGATGCCGGAGTGTGACCTGGACTCCCAGGCCGTCGATGAGAGCGCTGAGCATCGTTGCCACATCGCCGGCGTCGACCTCGACCGAGAACTCGCCGTCTCGCTGTCCCCGGCGGATGACCTCGGCGATCAACGGCTGCTGCCCGGAGCGCTCGAGCCGCTCATAGGTGCCGCGCAGATGCGGGCGGTGACGGACCTGGAGCCACATCTCCATCCAGAGCGTCCAGTCGCCCTGGGGATCGGGAGGCGCGGCGCACCGCTCGACGATGTGCACGAGCTGGGCGTTCGCGGTGTCCAGAGCCTCGATCTCATCACGCAGCTTGGCGTAGAACGCCTCATCGGAGTGGGTGAGCGCCTGCTCCGAGGAGCTTCTCCTTGGACTCGAAGTAGTAGAGGATCGAAGGCGCACTGGTCCCAGCGTTACTCGGCGATGTCCATGATCCGGGTCTCCGAGAATCCCCGCTCGTAGATCGTCGCGATCGCGGCCTCGATGATCTGGGGCCGGCGGATGTGACCCAGCTTGGGGCGTGGACTCACGAGAGCTCTCTCCGTTGAAACCTGAACACTCAGACAGGAAACTACTGCGCGGCCCAGGCGTCTGTCAAACCTGCCGCCGTGCGGGCCGATCAGCCCGCAAATTGACTTTGTGGTCAGTTGTCGCTAGCGTACGACAGGTGACTGAGCGGGACACCTGGCTCGCTCGCATCTCTCCAACGGGGAAACCGTCCACCCAATGGGGCTCCTGGGCGCCGAACCGTCGGGGCGGAGATCGCCGGCAAGCACGAGCGAATCGGTGACAGGCAGCACTCGGTGCCGCCGGTGAGTGACCGACGGCGCGTTCCCCCGTGGGGCGACGAGGGGAGAGGCTGTCGCCCGATGCATGCCCGGTGCGAGCAGGGATCGGGACTGAGTCGGGCCCATGCGTGACAGATTCGATGTCGCGATCATTGGTGGCGGCTTCGCGGGGGTGACCGCGGCACGCGAGTGCGCCCTACGCGGACGGACGGTCGTCCTGTTGGAAGCGCGGGATCGCCTCGGCGGCCGAACCTGGAGTTCCGAGTGGGAGGGCTTCCAGATTGAGTACGGCGGTGCCTGGGTCCATTGGCATCAACCGCACACGTTTTCTGAGCTGACGCGCGCCGGTCTCGCCGTTCGGTCCTCAGATGACGCCGAACGCGCTCACTGGCGGGTCGGACCGGAGCGACGCAGCGGCACGATGGACGAGCGCGACGCGATCGCGCAGCGGGGATGGGACGCCTTCGTCGAGGGCGTGCGGGCCGCGCTCCCGCAGCCGCATGCCCCGCTCGCCGCGATCAAGGAATTGGCAGCCTACGACCGTCTCACGATCTCTCAGCGGATCGACCAGCTTGACCTGTCTGACGAGGAGCGCGCGGTGCTCACGGCGGAGCTCGAGTCGCTCGCCAGTGCGCCGCTCGACGACGCGGGAGCGGCGTCAGTGCTGCGCTGGCACGCGCTCTCCGGCTACAGCCTCAGGCTCACGCAGGAGACCGCAGGCCGGGTCACGATCATCGGTGGCACTGGCGCCCTGCTGGACCGGATCGCGAGCGCCGCACCGTTCGAGTGCCGGCTCTCGGCGCCAGTCGCCGCGATCGTCCGCACCGGTTCCGGCATCGAGGTCCAGACACGGGCCGGTGGCGGCGTGCGGGCGCGGGTCGCGATCATGGCGATGCCGCTCAACGTGCTCTCCACAATCTCATTCGAGCCCGGGCTGCCTGAGGCCAAGCAGCGGGCGATCGCGCTCGGGCAAGCCAGCCGGGGTGTCAAGCTGATGCTGCGGGTGCGGGGAGAGCGCGTCCTCCAGAACGCAGTCGCGCCCGGTCACCCGTTCGGCTATCTCGCGAGCGAGGAGCTCGATGGCGACCGGACCCAGCTGATGATCGGCTTCGGTTACGACGCCCAGGGGCTCGACGTCGACGATCTGGGGGCGGTGCAGCGCGAGCTGGATGCGCTGATGCCCGGCTACGAGCTGCTCGGGGTGGCCAACCACGATTGGTTCACCGACGAGTTCGCGCGCGGGACCTGGGCGATCCACCGGCCCGGCTGGTACGAGCATCATCACACCGCGTTGCGCACGCCGGAACCCGGCGTCGTGTTCGCCGGGAGCGATTTGGCCAACGGGTGGGCCGGGTTCATCGACGGCGCGATCGAGACTGGGCTACGCGCCGGCGAACTGGCGAGCGATCTGGCTCGATGAGCGCGGGCTCGCAGTCCCCGCCGCTTGCTCAGCCTTGGCTCCAATGCCCTGCGGCGGCGAATGTACACACGCCGGAGTGCGGTTGATCGACCTGCGCTCGTGTCAGCCGGGCATGAGGTCATCCTGGGCATCGGAGGAGCCACCAGCGCACAGCCGAGAGCGTGCGCGTCAGGCGGGCTTGCGAGATGTCAACAGTGTCCGAGGCACTCGTCAGGACGAGTGAAATGGTGCTGTCGATCTGCCCTTCAGATGCTGGCGTGCAACTCGCCCGGAGCGCCGCCGGCCTGAGCGGGCGTGGCCCGCTGACCGGGTACACAGAGGGCGCGAGCCACGGTGATGGCTTCCTCTACGGACGTAACGACCTCGCCTGGGCTGCGGGTAGGCCCGCCGAGCGCGGGCGACCTGCGGCCACAGCCGGCCTTCGCCGAATTGGACCGCGGTGATGAGGTCCTCCTGCTTATGAGCGTGCCGCTTTCGCGAGACCGTCGAATTGGGGGGCGATGTTGAAGTTGTCGCGGAAGACGTTGCCGGGGTCGACCTGGGCCTTGAGTCGCTGCAATCGTCGCAGCGTGCGGGGCGGGAACGCGTCGTGCAGCCGCTGCGCTCGACGGTCGGTCTCGAAGTTGAGGTACAGGCCCGAGAGGTGCTGGTAGACGTCGTCCCAAAGGGCATCGAGCCGCGCCCGGTCGATGCCGAACGCGTTGAGCTGAAAACGCGCGCTGCGATGGGCGAACGCGGTCGCGTCGACGGGAATGTCCGCGACGGCGCCTCCGAGCGAGCGCATCTGGAAAAAGAACACGACGCCGCTTGCGAGGAGCCGCTCGGCGGCCGCTGCGAACTGCTCAGATATCTCCTCCACAAGTCCGGATCGCACCGCCGGCTCCCCAAGGCCGACATGCGAGCCAGGGTGCGCGCGCATCAATTCTGAGTACGGGATGATCCGCAAGCGGGCATCCAGCAGCGGCGCGATCTCGGCGATTCGCTCCGCCCGCTGAGCGACGACGTCTGGATCGGCCGAGTCCACGACGGCTGACAGCTGAGCGATCTGTGGACGTCCGCTGCGGCGCGCACCGACGATCAGGCTGGTGGTCAGGTCGCGCGGCGCGTCGGCCATGGCGTCGTTCCATCGGAGCAGCAGGCCGGGGAGGTCCTCGGCGTCGAATGCCATCTGCGCGAACCCGATCGGCCCGACCTCGGCGGCCTCGAACTCGAACGCGGTCACGACGCCGAAATTCGCGCCCGCGCCGCGCAACCCCCAGAACAACTCGGCATTCTCCTCATCGCTGGCATGGACGTGCGTGCCGTCGGCGAGCACGACATCGGCGCCGAGGAGATGGTCGATCGTCAGCCCGTGCTCCCGGACCAGCCAGCCGATGCCCCCGCCGGTCGCCAGTCCTCCGACACCGACACCCCCGTAGTCGCCGGAGCTCAACGCCCAGCCGTGGGGCGCGAGGCTCGCGGCGACCTGCCCGAAGTTCGCTCCTGGCTCCATCCGCACCCGCCGCGTTACCCGGTCAAGCCCCGTGATCGTGTTCATCGGCGACAGGTCGATAACGATGCCGCCGTCGTTCGTCGAGCGGCCGCTCAAACCATGCCCGCCGCTGCGGATCGACAATGCAACGGATTGACTCCGCGCGAATCCCAGCGCGTCGCTCACCTCGGCGGGGGTCCGCACCGGAAGGATCAACCCGGGCGAACCCGCCCGCATCGCCGACGAGCGCTTCTCGGCATACGCGACATCACCCGGCTCGATCGCCCCTGCGGCAAGCGCCGGAGGCAGCCCCTCGTAGTCGATCCCGCCGCGACGCAGCGACACGGCACGAGCGTCGCGGGTCGCGGCACCAGTCGCCCGGATCTCGCAGCCACCTCGGCGAGAGAGCTCATCGCGACGCCTCCACGGGGATCGGATGCTCGGGAACGGTGCGATCGGATCGCTGGGGCCGGCGGCGGGCCGCGGCTCGGGTGGATCGCTGGGTGACAGCCCGTACCGAGCCGGCGATCGCGGCCGCCGCCACGCGCCGAAGACGAGCATCGCGTCGCGCGCGGGGACGTACATCGTGGCGATCCCGAGACCGATGATGGGCACTGACAAGCCGATGTACGCGCCGAGGAAGAATCCCGCGAGGACCTCGGCACGAGATTGCGGCGGTGCAGTCGATGCGGCGACCGCGAGCGAGCCCTTGAACACCATGCCGCCTCCGGCCCCGTGATCACTCCGCCGATCACGAACATCGCCAAGCTGGCCGACCACATCGCACCGGCAGTCAGGGCGATCCCGAGAACGATGATCGGGACGCTGCGCCGCAGCAGCGCTAGCGTCGGTGTGCGGGCGCTGATGATCTGTGCGCTGCGCCACCCGCGAACGCGGCGAACGGCACAGCACCCGCGACCGCATGCGATTGCTCATGCAGCGTGCCCGCGAGAAAGCTCGGGACCAGCGAGTTGAAGACGCCGAACACGGCGAACGCCGCTATCCCGGCCAGCGTCGCCGCATAGAAGATCGGGCGAGCGCTCTCGGGTACCGCGATCCGCTGCGGACGGTACCGCGGCCGGGGCTCGACGCGGCTCGCGGTCTCCGGCGACAGAGCGACCCCGGCCGCGAGCACGATCAGCGCGATGCCGAAGGCCACGTACGGCAGACGCAACGGCGCAGCGGCGAACTGCGCGAGGAGCCCGGCGGCCAACGGCCCGAAGCCGATCCCACCGAGGTTGGCGGCCGTCGCCACGACCTCGGATCGGCGTTGCGAGGCCGGTTGGCCGGGCGGAGGCGTGAAGCTCCGCGAGATAGCTGGTGGCGGTGGCCGTGGTCAGCCCGACCGAGATCCCGGAGACGATCCGCGCGAGGATCAGACCCGCCAAGCTCGGATCAACGACGAACACGATGGCGCTGAGGGCGTTGACCAGCAACGCGGGAACGAAGACGCGGCGGCGCCCGATCCAGTCAGACAGATGGCCGCCCAGGAACAGACTTGCGATGACCCCGACCGCGTACACGGCGTACACGACCGTGACCATGAAATTCGAGATCCCGTCGCGCTGCTGATAGAGCACGTAGAGCGGCGTCGGCACGGCCGAGAACGCCATGTTGAGCAGGAACGCGACCGCCGCAATCCAGAAGCCGATCGAGTGGTGCCGACGCGATCGCTCGCGAGCCGACCGGCCGCAAGGCCGTCAGAATGCTCGCGATGTCTTGTCCATGCCAATCAGGATGCGCCTCCATAGTCATCTTGTCCAACGAACAAATAGCAATGCAGTAATTCGTTGCTCGGAATGACTATGCTTGCAACGGTGGAGATCCGGCAGCTCGCGCAGTTCGTCGCCGTCGCCGAAGAGCGAAGTTTCACCCGCGCGGCGCAACGTCTCGGTTACGTGCAATCCGCCCTCTCAGTCTCGATCCAGTCGCTCGAGCGCGAACTCGGGGTCCGGCTCTTTGACCGTACGACCCACCAAGTGCAGCTCACAGATGCCGGCGAGGCGCTGCTGCCGTCCGCCCGGCAAACGCTGGCGTCGGCCGAGGAGACTCGTGACGTCGCGGCAGCGCTGAGAGGCGTGCTGCGCGGCACGCTGCGGATCGGCCTGATGCAGTCGTTCACCTTCCTCGACATTGCGGACCTGCTCGGCGAGTTCCACCGCCAACACCCCGCCGTCGAGATTCAGGTTCGGCCATCAGCCGGCGGCTCGGTGGCCCTGGCCGCAGAACTGCAACCGGAGCCTCGACATCGCGTTCGTGTCGTTAAGGGAGGACCCACCGGGCGTGTCGTGCACCGAACTGGCCGTTGAGGAGTTGCACCTGGTCGGCACGGCGGAGCTACTCCCGCGCGGCGCGCCCCGATTCAGCTGAGCGACCTGTCCGACGCCAGCTTCGTTGACTTCCCGTCCGGCTGGGGAATTCGCGCCGCAGTCGACCACGCGTTCGCCGCGGCCGGCGTCAACCGGCGAGTCGCGATCGAAGTCGCCGACGTGAGCA
>CAVPBY010000117.1:0-12905 GCA_963702225.1 uncultured Solirubrobacteraceae bacterium
AAAAATGAACCACAATCGGGAGAATATTCTACTCCAGAAACGGCCCAACTAGATTGCCTCTTTTTTGCCCGTTCTCCGCACCACTATATGCACGGCTTGCTAAGATTTGAAGAGCATGCCTGACCTAAATTAGGATTAGCCTGTAAATACTACATCCTTTAAATAGCATGACATACCCGCGATCTCCTGCTATCATCCTCTTCGCCGGCATTTTGAAGCAACTCAACAGCTATTAGCATCGGCTCGATTTTCAGCAAATCAATGAATCCGAAGCCATCAAAGAACTGCGATATGTCCCTATATAATGCCGTGATAAAGCTCTCCAGGTCGGACACATTCTGGACGAGTAGAAGAGGGCCATTATTGGGCCCCTGTTCGAGCCTTCTAAGCAAGCCTTGCCAGGATCAGTCTCGCCACGGGCTCGCGTGCCGAGCGGCGGCAGGTCCTCCTCGCAGAGCGACTTCATCTCGGTGTAGACCGCGAGCAGCCGCTGCTCGAGCGGATCGAGGTCGCGTCCCAGCAGGTCACTTGCCATCGCTCGCCACTCCCATCGGTGCGTCGCGCAGGTCGACGACCCGCTTGGCCTTCAGCTCGAATCGCGGCAGCGCGCCCCCGACGGCGCGCTCCACGCGGAAGTTCAGCCCCTCGTGCGCCTCGGCGAAGCTCGCGCCGCAGCTCGACCGCCGCGTCGGACCAGGCCGCGTCGTCGACGTCGGCGGTCAGCTCGACGAACAGGGTGATCTCGTCGCGCAGCCCCTCGCGGGTGATCTGGATCTGGAACTCCTCGACGCCGCGCAGCCCGCGGACGATCCCCTCGATCGCGCGCGGGTAGACATTCGTCCCGCGCACCAGCTTCATGTCGTCGACGCGACCGAGGATGCCGCCGCGGTAGAGGTCGAAGCAGCGGCCGCACGCGCACTCGGAGGCGGGCACGCGGCACACCAGATCGGCGGTGCGGTAGCGGATGAGCGGGATCGCGCCGCGGCCGAACGACGTGACGACGCGCTCGCCCCGCTCGCCGTAGGCGACCGGCTCGAGCGTCTCGGGGTCGAGCACCTCCTCCAGCACCTGGTCCTCGATGATGTGCGCGCCGCCCGGCTGCTCAGAGCACTCGAACATGACGATCGTGCCCACCTCGGTCATCCCCGCGGTGTCGGAACGCCTTCGCGCCCCACTGGCGCTCGATCAACCGCTTGGTCTCGGGGATCGAGCCCGCCGGCTCGCCGGACAGGATCACGCGCGCGACCGGAGAGCCGGCCAGATCGATCCCGAGGCGCTCCGCCTCCTGCGCGAGGCGCATCGCGTAGGTCGGGGTCGACGCCACGACGGTGGCGCCGAAGTCGATGATCTGCCGCACGCGGGCCTCGGTCGTCTGCGCGCCGCCCGGGACGTTGAGCACGCCGATCTTCTCCATCGCGTAGTGCAGGCCCCAGAACCCGATGAACGAGCCGTAGCCGAACGCGACGTACGCGATGTCGCTCGCTCGCACCCCGCAGCCCCACAGGCCGTAGGCCCACATCTCGGCCACCCAGGTCCAGTCGCGGCGGCCGTCGAGCGCCCGCAGCGGCATCCGCCCCGACGTCCCGGAGGTCGTGTGCAGCCGCACCGCCTGCTCGGTTCCGAGCGTCGGCAGCTCGCCGAACGGCGGATGGGCCTCCTGCGAGGCCATCCACTGCTCGCGGGTGAGCAGCGGCAGGCGCCGCAGGTCCTGCAGTGAGCGCAGGTCGCCGGCCGACACGCCCGCCTCGGCGAACGCGCGCCGGTACCACGGGCTGCGCGCCTGCGCCCACGCGCACTGGCGCCGGAGCTTCTCCAGCTGCAACCGCTCGAGCTAGGACGCGTGAGCGTCTCCACCTTCGGGTTCCAGTAGCGCTGCGTCGCCGTCACGATCTCCTCCTCCGCCGCTCCGTGGTGCACACGCATCATCTCCGACCCGGCGATCCGGCGTCGTGGACGCGTGCCGGTCGTTGGTCAGCGGCGCGACCGGCCGGCCCGGCCGGATCGGGAGCGCCTCGCTGCGCTCATCGCCCGAGCCCGATCAGCGGTAGTGGTCGGCGTTGATCTGCGTGAAGCGCTCCCACTCGGCCGGGAGCTGGTCCTCGGAGAAGATCGCGTCGACCGGGCAGGCCTCGACGCAGGCGTCGCAGTCGATGCACTCCTCGGGATCGATGTAGAGCTGCTCGGCCTCGGGATGGCCGGGCTCGTCCGGCGTCGGGTGGATGCAGTCGACCGGGCACACCTCGACGCACGAGTTGTCCTTGGTGCCGATGCACGGCTCCGCGATCACGTAGGTCATGAGCGCTCCTCAAGGTTTTCACAGATGCGCTCCGCCTGCATCCCAACGGCGTCCGCATCCACCTGGAGCGTACGGAGCGGGCCGGGCTGGTGGCGCGCGCGGGTCCGCTCGGGCCGCGGGCGCGCGACCGCGCCGGGCCGGGTCACTCGGAGCGGTGGGCCGGCGCGCCGTGGGTGCCGTGCCGCAGCCGCAGCCCGTCCCAGGCGGCGGCGACGTCGAGCGACAGCCGCTCGAGCTCCTGCAGGTGAAGGGCGGACAGCGCCTCCAGCCGCTCGGCGCCGGCGGCGGTGACGCGCAGGCGGACGACTCGGTGGTCGTCGGCGTCACGCTCGCGGCTGACGAGGCCGGCCGCATCGGCCCGGTCGACGAGACCGACGGCCGAATGATGGCGCAGCAGCAGATAGTCGGCGACCTCCCCGATCGTGGGGCCGCGCGGGTCGGGGTGACCGCGGATCGCCAGCAGCAGCTGGTGCTGTGCGCCCGTCAGACCGGCGTCGGCCGCCTGCTCCTCGCTCCAGCGCTCGAAGCGGCGCAGACCGGTGCGCAGCGTCAGCAACCTCGCGTATGCCTCGTCGGACAACATAGGACTCGGCACGATAATATCGTCTCGCGATGAAATTTCCCACTCGACCGTTCGTGGCCCTCTCCGACGACCACACCCCCGATCCGGCCGCGACGGCCGACGGCGCCGACGCGCCCCGCGATCCGGCCGGCGAGGCCACGTTCCCCGGCTCCTCGCGACATCAGGTCGATCTGGCCGAGCAGGCGCTCGGCGACTTCACCGCGACGCCCGCGCTGCTGCGGCTGGTCCCGCTCGCGGTGCTCGTGGGGGCGTCTCGGCGCCGGCATCTCGCTGGCGCTGCTCGACATGATCGGGTTCTTCACGAACCTCTTCTACTACCAGCGGATCAGCGTCCACCTGGTCTCCCCCAACGGCAACACGCTCGGCGTGCTCGCGCTCGTCATCCCGGTCGGCGGCGGGCTGATCGTCGGGCTGATGGCCCGCTTCGGGTCAGAGCAGATCCGCGGGCACGGGATCCCGGAGGCGATGGAGCGGATCCTGATCAACGGCAGCCAGGTCCAGCCGCGACTGGCCATCCTCAAGCCGATCTCCAGCGCGATCAGCATCGGCACCGGCGGCCCGTTCGGCGCCGAGGGGCCGATCATCCTGACCGGTGGCGCCGTCGGGTCGATCGTCGGGCAGCTGTTCCGGCTCACCGCCACCCAACGGCGCAGCCTGCTCGTCGCCGGAGCCGCGGCGGGCATGAGCGCGGTGTTCGGCACGCCCGTCGCCGCCACGCTGTTCGGCGTCGAGCTGCTGGCCTTCGAGTTCAAGCCGCGCTCGATGGTGCTGATCGGCCTGGCGGCCGGCGACCGCCGACGGGCTGCGGATGCTGATGGCGAGCGCCGGCCTGGTCGCGCCCCAGCCGCTGTTCCCGATCCCCGCGCATCCCGCCGCTCGACGGCGTCGCCCTGCTCGGGGCCGCGGCGGTCGGGATCGCCGTCGGGCTGCGGCGCCTGGGTGATGACCCAGGCGGTCTACCGCGCCGAGGACTCGTTCAAGAAGCTCACCGGCCACCTGCACTGGATGTGGTGGCCGATGATCGGCGGCCTGATCATCGGCATCGGCGGGCTGATCGACCCGCGCGCGCTCGGCGTCGGCTACAACACGATCCACGCCGAGCTGCTCGGCCAGCTCGGCATCGGCGCGCTCGCCGTCGCTGTTCGTCGTCAAGCTCGTCATCTGGTCCTGCGGGCTCGGCGGCGGCACGAGCGGCGGCATCCTGGCGCCGATCCTGATGATGGGCGCCGCTATCGGCGGCATCCTCGGTCACGTCCTGCCCGGAGCCATCGCCCGGGGTGTGGGCGCTCGCTCGGCCTCGCCGCCGCCCTCGGCGGGGTGACGCGCTCGCCCGTTCACGTCCATCATCTTCGCCTTCGAGCTCACCCACGACCAGAACAGCCTCCTCGCGCTGCTCATCACGGCGACCGTCGCGCACCTGGTGAGCGTGCTCGTGCTCAAGCGCTCGATCCTCACCGAGAAGGTCGCGCGGCGCGGCTTCCACGTGATGCGCGAGTACGCCGTCGACCCGCTGGAGGCCACCTTCGTCCGCGAGGTGATGGACACCGACATCTACACCGTCGAGCCCGACCGGGGGCTCGGCGGCCTCTACCGGGCCCTGCCGGGGGCTCGCCAGAGCGGCGCCAGCGCCTCTACCCGGTGCTCGACCAGGACGGGCGGCCTGATCGGGTCCTCCCCTGGTCGGCCGTGCTCGCGGCAAGGACGGCCCGAGGCCGTCGCGCGACGCGATGATCCGTCGGTGGCCGTCGCCCACCCCGACGAGATCCTGCGTCCGGTGGCCGACCGGATGGCCGAGCTCGGGGTCGGCGTGCTCCCGGTCGTCGATCGCCCCGACCCGAAGCATCTTGACGGGCTCATCACCCAGTTCGACCTGCTGAGGCCCGCCAGAAGCTGCTCGTAGAGGAGCGGCACGCCGAGCGCCTGCTGCGACCGCTGCGGGTCGGGCCGACCATCCCGGATCGCCCCAGGCCGCGGCCGCCGGCGCGCGTGCACTGAATTCCCGCCCGGATTGTCAGTATTCTTACGTGTGGCGGATCGACTTGTGTCCCAGGCAACCTCCGTCTGGCGACCCGCCACACAACGGCGAATCATCTGCTCATGCGCGAAACCCATCATCGGGGAGGTGAGGAGCATCCCTCCCGACCCCCGCTCCGGGACACCCTCGCTCACGAGCACCTGATCGCCGAGGCCGAGGCCAAGCGGCTGCTGCGCGCGCTTGCGCCGTTCGGGATCCTGTCGCGCGAGGCGCTCGAGCACGAGTGTCATGCCGCGACCTGGCACGACGGCGGCTTCAGCGCGGCGCTCACGGCCGCGATCACCGCCGGGATGATCGACGAGCTTCCCGGGGGCTTCTACCGGGACGCCCGGCTCCGGGCCTGATCGCCCGGGGCGCCGGATCAGACGCCGGCGAGCTCGCCGAGGTCGAGGCTCTCGGGCGTGCCGAGGACGTCGATCGCCTCGGTCGTGAGCAGCCAGCGGTCGCGGCCCTCGCGGCGCAGCAGCCCGGCGCGGGCGAGGCGCTGCAGCGCGATCGTCACGGTCGGCCGCTGCGTGCCGATCAGGATCGCGAGCACCTCGTGCGTCACGGGCAGGGTCAGCTGCACGCCGGCGGGGCTGACCGTGCCCCAGCGCTCGGCGAGCAGCCAGACGAGGACGAGCAGCCGCTCGTACGCCCGCGGCAGATTCGTGAGCGCGCCCATCAGCGCGAGCGAGCGGGCCCGCTGCGCGACGCGGCCGGCGATTGCGGCGTTGAGCTCCGGCCAGCGGGTGATGCGCCGCACGAAGCCCCGATCGAGCACCGCCACCCGCGTGGTGCCCAGCACCCTCCAGTCGACCGTGATCGGCAGCGGCGCGTAGACGCCGTCGGCGTCCCACGGCCGGATGAGGTCGCCGGGCCCGAACAGCTCGCACGCGGGACGGCGGCCGACCGGACCCGCCGCAGAAGCATCCCGTCGAGGATGTACAGGCCGAGCCAGCCCTCCTTGGAGTTGCCGGCCAGGGGACCGACGTCCCACACGGGCGGCTCGGTCGCGACCACGGTCGCGATCGCCTGGCGGTCGGCGAGCGCCCGCTCTCCCCGGTGAGCCCGGCACCGAGGTCGGGGTCCTCGTCGAGCAGCGACACGACGTCGTGGCGGGCGCGGCGGGCGGTCACGCGGATCGGCCTCGGAGGGCCCCACGGCGCGGCCGCGATGCGCGGGAACTGCCGGCGTGCGTGGAGTCCATGTATCGCGTCACGATGTCGTGAAACGATACTATGCGCGGCGTGACCGGCGTTCCGCAATCCGATCTGTCCGACGGCGACTACGAGCACCTGGCGAACTCCGTCGCTCCCTGCGCTCGTTCCTGCGCTGGAGCGGGGACGAGGCGCGGCGCGCCGGCGTGACCCCCGCGCAGCACCAGCTGCTGCTCGCGGTGCGGGCGTCGTCGCATCCGGACGGGCCGACCGTCGGCGAGGTGGCCGACGACCTGCTGATCCGCCATCACAGCGCGGTCGAGCTCGCCGGCCGCGCCCAGGACGCGGGTCTGATCGCCCGCCGCCGCGACCGCGACCAGCATTCGCAGGTGCGGCTCACCCTCACCGAGCGCGGTGGTGAGACGCTCCAGGAGCTGTCGGAGACCCACCTCCGGGAGCTGGCGCAGCTCGCACCGGCGATGCAGGCGCTGTGGGATCTCCGCCCGCCCGCCCAGCTCGGCGAGCCCGCGCCGGGGCGCCCGCAGCCGGGCTGACCCGTCCGTTCAGGCCCGCTTGGCGCGGCGCCGGCTTCGTGCGCGAGCGGGACCCGCCCAGGCGCCGCAGCTCCTGCCGGACGATGCCGACGGGGCCGTCGGGCTCCACATGCGCCGTCGGCTGAGACGAGGACAGGCGCCGGATCTCCGCCTGCGTGATCGCGTTGGCGTAGCGCACGAAGCGCTGGTCGCGGGGCCTGGTGGGCGGGTCGATGTCGAGCACGGCTCCATCGTTCAACGGGCCGCGGCCATGGGCAAGGGCGACTGTCCGATTCCATACGCGGCCCCTCGCCGCCGGGCTCGGCGCGGCCTCGAGCGGCGCGCGACGTCCGCGGGAGCTCTCTCAGCACGATCTCCAGCGCCGATTGTCATCTGCGGTACACGCGTTGTTACCGCCAGGGGGACCGGGTACTCGACGCCCGCCGGTTGTTGGTCCTCGATCGACCCATGCTGCTCTGACAGATGCGGACACCTTTCTGCTGGCGGGCACGTGCCCGGCGCCTCGGCGCGGCGACGATCGCCGCCATCGCCCTGGCCGGGTGCAGCCGGCAGTCGATCCTCGCCGACCACAGCAAGGCGACGCACGACATCGGGCTGCTGTGGTGGTGGATGCTCGGCGCGGCGTCGTCGTGTTCTTCGGCGCGGTCGCGTTGCTGTTCACCGCCTACCTGCGTCGCCGCGTCCCCGGGCTGCCGATATTCGGAGAGCGCGAGGGCATCGCCCAGGCGATGGTGCTCACGTTCGGCATCGGCGTCCCCCTGCTCGCGCTCGTCGTGCTGTTCGCGTTCGCCGACGTGTACCTGGTCAATGCGACCGCGGCGCCGCCCGCGCGCAGGACCGCGATGACGATCGACGTCATCGGCCACCAGTGGTGGTGGGAGGTGCGCTACCCACGGCAGCCGGCGATCACCGCCAACGAGATCCACATCCCGGTCGCACGCGGGTGAACGTGGTCGGCGACGACCGCGGACGTGATCCACAGCTTCTGGGTGCCGGAGCTGAACCGGAAGATCGACATGATCCCCGGGCGTCGGAACCGCGTGCTGCTCGACGCGAGCCAGCCCGGCGTCTACCGCGGCCAGTGCTCGCAGTTCTGCGGGTTCCAGCACGCGCACATGGCGTGCGCGTCATCGCGCAGCCGACGGCGGCCTTCCGCGCCTGGCTGCCGCGACAGCGGCGCCGGCGGCCCGCCCGTGGCGCCGGCCGCGCGGCGGGCGAGCAGCAGTCTTCATGGCCGACCAGTGCGCGAGCTGTCACCCGATCCCGGCACGCCGGGCCGCGGGATACATCGGCCCGGAACTCACCCACCTGGCGACCCGCCGACGCTCGCCGGCAACACGATTCCGAACACGCCCGCCTGGCTGGCGCGCTGGATCCACGACCCGCAGGCGATCAAGCCGGGCGACCGGATGCCCGATCGGGCTCTCGCGGTCGCCAGGTCAACGAGCATCGTCGCCTACCTGGAGAGCTGCGCTGATGGCGACGTCGATCGCGCCGCGCGCCCAGCGCGACGTCGACGGCTGGAGCGGGTCTGGGTCGCGCGCCCGGGGATCCTCGGCTGGCTGACCACGGTCGATCACAAGCGGATCGGGATCATGTACTTCTTCGCCGCGCCGGCGCCTGTTCTGCGCCGGTGGGGTCGAGGCGATGCTGATGCGCACCCAGCTGATCGGCCCCAACGAGCACCTGCTGTCGCCCGGCGGCCTACGACGAGGTGTTCACGATCCACGGGATCACGATGATCTTCCTGTTCGTCATCCCGATGACCATCGGGGGCGTTCGGCAACTACCTCTGCCGCTCATGATCGGCGCCCGCGACATGGCGTTCCCGCGCCTGAACGCGCTCTCGTTCTGGATCTTCCTCGGCTCGGGGCTGCTTCATGTACGCGGGGCTCGCCATGGGCCACGGTCCGAACGCGGGCTGGTTCGACTACGTGCCGCTCGCCTTCAAGCCAGTACGACCCCGGCAACAACATCGACTTCTACGGGCTCGGGCTGATCTTCAACGGGATCGCGACGACCGGGCCTCGATCAACATCATCGTCACCGTGTTCAAGCTGCGCGCGCCCGGGATGTCACTCAACCGGATGCCGCTGTTCTGCTTCGCGATCTGCGGCCGCGGTCGCGCTGGTGTTCGCGCTGCCCGCCGCTCAGCGTCGACCTCGTCTTCCTCGAGCTGCAGCGCGAGCTCGGCTTCCAGTTCTTCGACCCCGCGCACGGCGGCGTGCCGCTGCTCTGGCAGAACCTGTTCTGGATCTTCGGCCATCCCGAGGTCTACATCATCGTGCTGCCCGCGTTCGGGATCGCGACCTCGATCATCCCGACCTTCGCGCGCGCGCGGATGCTGCCTTCCCGCTCGTCGCGATGGCCGAGATCCTGGTCGTGCTTCATCGGCTTCGGCGTCTGGGCCCACCACATGTTCACGACGGCTTCGCGACCGGACGCTGATCTTCTTCGCCGCCGCGGCCTGATGATCTCGATCCCCTCGACGATCCAGATCTTCGCCTGGATCACGACCGTGCTCAGCGGGACTCCGATTTCAAGGCGCCGATGCTGTTCATCGGCGGCTTCATCGTCGTACTTCATGATCGGCGGCCTCTCCGGGATCATGTTCGCGGCGATCCCCTTCGACCAGGCAGGCGACGACACCTACTTCGTCGTCGCCCACTTCCACTTCGTCATCTTCGGCGCGGCGGTGTTCCCGCTCCTCGGCGGCATGTACTACTGGTTCCCGAAGGTCACGGGCCGGATGTACCACGAGCGGCTGGGCAGGTCAGCTTCTGGCTCACCTTCGTCGGCACGTTCGCCTGACGTTCTTCCCGATGCACATCGTCGGCCTCCTCGGCATGACGCGCCGCGACTACACCTACCAGCCCGGGCTCGGCTGGGAGGATGCTACAACCTGATCGAGACGATCGGCGGCTACGTGATCGCCGCCGGGATGCTGCTGATCCTCGTCAACCTGGCGCTACAGCATTCGCCACGGCGAACCCGCGGGCAACGATCCGTTGTGCGGCGACACGCTGGAGTGGTCGACGACCTCGCCGCCGCCGCCCTACAACTACGCGGTCATCCCCACGGTCTCCAGCCCGTACGCGATGTGGGACACCGCCGACCGGGAGCACGACAATCGACGACTGGCGCGCGGCGAGGGGCTGCTGTCACAGGGGCACGAGACCCCGGCCACCACCACCCAGGACGCCGACCTGGACGAAATCGTGTCGATGCCGTCGAGTTCGCCCTGGCCACCGCTGGTGGCGCTCTCGCTGTTCGGGGTGTTCGCGATGTCGTGCTCGACAACTACTGATCGTCCTCGGCTTCCTCTGCGATGCTGCTGTTGACGGTGGTCGGCTGGCACCAGAACGCGGCGGCGGCCGCCGGGGCCCATGAGTGACGCCGCCGGAGTCCCGCCGCGCGTGACCGACGCCGCCGGAGTCCCGCGCCTGAGCGACGCGCCGCCGGCGACCCGCGTCGCCCAGCGGCGCGCCGCCCAGCCCAACGGCATCTGGGGGATGGCCCTGTTCCTCTGCTCGGAGGTGACGATCTTCGGCAGCCTGTTCGGCACCTACTACTACCTCGACTTCCGCGTCCGGCACTGCCTCCGGACGGGCTCCATCGCGCCCCCCAAGGTGACGCTGGCGGCCGCTCAACGGGGATCCTCATGCTGACGGTGGGAATGATGTGGGCCGCGGTCCGATCCGCTCGCCACGGCGGACGCGGCGGGGCGATCGGATGGGTCACCCTTTCCCTGCTGATCCAAGCGGCGTTCCTCGGCATTCAGATCGCCATCTTCCGCTCGGACCTGATGGACTTCAGTCCCCGGGGCAGTGCGTACGGTCGATCTACTTCACCCTGCTCGCCGCGCACGACGGCCACGTCGTCCTCGGCCTCGTGCTCGACCTCGCCTCCCTGTGGAAGCTGTGGCGCCACGGGCTGCGCAACTACTGGTTCATCGGGCTGCGCGGCCTGGCGCTGTACTGGTATGTCATCGACACCCTGGCCGTCATCGTGCTCTTCGTCACCCTCACGCCGTCACTGTGAACGTCTACCGCTATCCGTCCAACCTGCTGCTGTGGTTCGGCGTGCTCGGCGGCGGCGCGGCGTGGATCACCGAGTTCTTCACCGGCCTGTTCTTCACCTGGGCGCAGTGCAACCAGCCCGACGGTCGCACCGAGCTCGCGCTGCGCGACTGGCAGACGGGACTCGCCGCCGGCGGGGCGGTCGTCGGCGTGATCTCGTTCCTGGTGTGCCTGCGGATCTACCTGCAGACGCACAACTTCGACGACCTCGCCGGCGAGGAGCGCCGCGGCGATGGACACCAGCCGCCGCTCGGCCGCATCCACTTCCTGGCCGTCTGCGGACTGCTCGTCAACCTCACGGCCATCGCGATCATGATCATGACCGCGGTCGCCGCGCCCCAGCTGGCGTTCTGCCAGCAGTCCTCATGAGAGGGCTCGCGCTCATCGCCGCCGTCGCCGCGGTCGGCTGCCTGGCCGGCGCCGGCCCGGCGAGCGCCCAACCGCCGAGCGGCATCGTGCGTCCGACGACCGAGCCGGGCCACGCCACCGTTCAGCTGGGCAGCGAGCTCTACGCCGGCAACTGCGCGAGCGCCACGGCATCGCCGGGATCTGTTCATGCGTGTGCCGGGCCGGCGACACGGCCTGCACGCCCCTGGGTGCAAGGTGTCTGTGATTGCTCACTTCATCCTGCAGTCGGGGCCACAGCGCCCGCCGCAACCTGGACCAGAGAGCCTGGACAACTGCACGGGGGCTGTTCAGTGGCAGGAGATCAGTTGCTGTTGCACCAGGCTGCTCGCTCGAACATGGCCGTCATCCGGCACCTCGATGTGGCGGGTGAGCATCTGCAGTGCAGGCTCACTGGGTCACCGCGCCGGGCGCCCACTCAGGCGGTGGCTTGACCATTGACGGCGCGCCGCCTGCTGCAAACCAGGTGGGCGCATTGCCAGGCCTGATTGGGCTGTCGCACTGTTGAAGTTCACTGCCATGATTGCTGACTGGAACCTGCATTTTGCCACGTCGCCGCAACAACCACTGCACAGGGCTGCTGTGATGGCTGCTGTCATCCCAATTGCAGCGGCCTGCCGCATCACCTTGGAGGGCTGTTGCCTTGTTGATCGGCATTCCTGCTCACCTGGCTGCGCTGTGGTGAGGCCGCAGAACGAGGATTTGCCGCGCCGAGCCTGCCAGCGATTTGCCGCGCCGCCCGCTGCTGCTGCCAAGGCCTTGACCAGGCCCCGCACCAGCACTGGCCATGCTCGATGGCTGGATTTGCTGGTGATGGATGAGATGCGAGGCGGCGTTGTCTGTGCGGGCTGCCACTTTGGGGTCATTGATCGAGTTGGGACTGTTATGCCGTGTCCAGTGGCCCACATTTCCATTTTGCTGCTGCATCTGCTCTTGCGCTCCCGCTGCTGTGTTCAATTGGCGGCGTCAGGATCACTGGATCAGTGGTCTGCCACGCTGCAGCGCAGCGATCCACCTCGCCATGGACCCCAGGGCAGCACCAGCACCTTGGATCCAGTGGACCTCATCAGGGTGCGCAGGCGGGCCAGGCAGTCGGCCGGCGCCCAGCCACCGCCACAGCAGGTGAGCGTCGCCGCAGCCATTTTGCTGCCTGCTCATCTGGCATGGCGCTGCCTTGAGCATCTGCTGGGACTGGGCTGGCGCGCCCACCAGAACGGGTGCCGATTGCGGCCACGTCTGACCACGCGCCCAGTTGTCCTCATTGCTGCTTCCGAGGGGAGGATCATGCCTCGGGCTGTGCCGCCTGCCTCCACCCACTGCCGCCGCCCACCATCTTGGTTGTGACCCCCATGGCGTCTGTAGCGCAGTGCGGGTGCTGGACCCCGTCACTCCACCAGCACTGACATGTCGCCGCGCGCCATCATCGAGGGTGGCACACCCGGTACCAAGGCCAACGCCATCGGGCTGTCGTGCTGACGTGGAGCGCGCCGAGCCCGGAACATCACCTCCGCCAGATCCACATGCGCGCGCGCCATCATCATTGCGCGCGCCCACCGATCAGACCCTGTTGCTTGATCTTCATCCACCGCAGCTGCTGCACCAACCTCGGGCGCGTGCTCCAGGTGGGTGGGCGTCAACCGGTGCAGGAGCAGCCACCGCCGGCGCCACCGGCCGGCCACCAAGATTTGCCGCCACCGTCGCTTTGACATCAATCAGCCAGATCTCTCGGCGCTGTCGTCTCGCAAGAGGGATGACGGCACCTGATCCGATTGCTTTCCGAAGCAAGCACCATAATTTAGTCAGGCGCCCACACA